>JBBQTC010000125.1:0-1646 GCA_038234785.1 Acidimicrobiales bacterium | reverse complement strand
ACGGGCACGACATCGACAACACCGACGACCCGCTGTCGGCCGGGTTCGGGTTCGCGCTCGCGCTCGACAAGCCGGAGGGGTTCGTCGGCCGCGACGCGGTCATCGCCCGCCGTGAGGCAGGGCCGCTCACCCAGCGCTTGGTGCAGGTCCTCGTGGCCGACCCGCGTCCGATGATGTTCCATGCGGAGGTGCTGCGCCGCAACGGAGAGATGGTGGGCTACACGCGCGCTGCCTCCTACGGCCACACCCTCGGTGCGGCCGTCGGGCTGGCGATGGTGTCGTCGGGCGACGAACCGCTCACGACGGCGTGGCTCGACGACGCCGAGTGGACCGTCGAGATCGACGACCGTCAGTGGCCGGCGAGCGTGTCGCTGCGCCCGCTCTACGATCCTCGCAACGAGCGCATCCGCATGTGACGGAGCCGCCTCGTGACGGAGCCGCTCAGACCTTGCGGATCACCACGCTGCCGATGCTGTAGCCGGCGCCGAAGCTGCAGATGACGCCGATGTCGCCACTGACGAGATCGCCACGGTGCAGGTGGAAGGCGATCACCGAGCCGGCCGACGACGTGTTCGCATACGTGTCGAGGATCACCGGGGCCTCGTCGTCGGTGGGAACCCGGCCGAGCACTCCCTTGGCGATGAGCTGGTTCATCTTCAGGTTGGCCTGGTGCAGCCAGAACCGGCGGATGGACGCCGTCTCCATCGCTGCCGCGGTCAGCTGCTCGTCGATGTGGCGCACCACCATCGGCACCACTTCCTTGAACACCTGCTGGCCACGCTGGCGGAAGACCAGCTCGAACGGATCGCGCTCGCCGTCCTCGCACGGGTTGAGGTAGCCGAAGTCGTTACGAATGCTGTTGGAGAACTTCGTCGAGAGCTTGCCGGCGAGCACGGTCCACTGCTCGGAGGCCACGGCGTCGTCAGCGCGTTCGAGGACCATCGCCGTGCATGCGTCACCGAAGATGAAGTGGTGGTCGCGGAGTGCGAAGTTGTTGTGGCCGGAAGTGATCTCGGGGTGCACCACCACCACACAATCCGCCGATCCGTTCTTCAGCGCATCGACGCCCGCCTGCATCGAGAAGGTCGCACTGCTGCACGCGACGTTCATGTCGTACGCCCAACCGCCGGCGCCGAGCGCGTGCTGGATCTCGATGGCCACGGCGGGATAGGCGCGCTGCAGGTTCGAGCACCCGACGATCACGCAGTCGACCTCGTCGGGCCGTCGGCCCGCCTGTGCCAGTGCCTCGTGGATCGCAGGGAGCGCCATCTCGGCCTGGAGTCCGAGTTCGTCCTCACCACGCATCGGCAGATGTGGGCGGAGTCGTTCGGGGTCGAGCACGCCGGACTTCTCCATCACGTACCGCGACTTGATCCCCGACGCCCGCTCGATGAACTCCGCATCGGGCAGAGTCCGTCCGGTGATGTCGCCCCGCGCGATGGCCTCGGCGTTCGCCTCGTTCCACGCCGTGACCGCGATGGACAGGGAGGCTGCCAGCTCCGCGTTGCTGATCGAGTACGGCGGTGTGAACAGCCCCGTCCCGGTGATGACGACCTCGTTCGAACCCACGCGAACCTCCCCCAATGCCCCGACCCTACCGATGCCGATCGTCCCCCGACGCCCCCGGCTTCTGGGCAGCGATCTTC
>JBBQTC010000124.1:0-1678 GCA_038234785.1 Acidimicrobiales bacterium | reverse complement strand
TGGTCGGATCGGCCAGGAAGGCACGGGCGATGGTCAGGAGCTGCTTCTCACCCGCGCTGACGGTGCCACCCTCGTCGTCGACCACGGTGTCGTAGCCGTCGGGGAGCGAGTGGACGAAGCGGTCGACGTAGGTGGCCCGGGCGGCCTCGAGGATCTCGTCCTCGGTGGCGTCGTCGCGCCCGAAGGCGATGTTCTCGCGGATCGTGCCCTGGAACAGCCACGTGTCCTGGAGCACCATGCCGAAGTGGCTGCGCAGGTCGCTGCGACGCATCTCAGAAATGTCGCGACCGTCGAGCAGGATGCGCCCGGAGTTCAACTCGTAGAAGCGCATGATGAGGTTCACCAGCGTGGTCTTGCCCGCCCCGGTCGGGCCGACGATGGCCACGGTCTGGCCCGGCTCGGCGACGAGCGACAGGTGATCGATGAGCGGCCGGTCCGCCACGTACCGGAACGACACGTCCTGGAACTCGACGCGACCGCGCACCGCGTGCGGCTCGCCGTGCTGCACCGGATCCGGCGACTGCTCGGGGGCGTCGAGCAACTCGAAGACCCGTTCGGCCGAAGCGATGCCGGACTGCAGCACGTTGACCATCGACGCCGTCTGCGTGAGCGGCTGGGAGAACTGTCGCGAGTACTGGATGAAGGCCTGCACGTCGCCCAGCCCCAGCGCCCGGTTGGCCACCTTGAGTCCGCCGAGCACGGCGATGGCGACGTAGTGGAGGTTGCCGATGAGCACCGTCGCCGGCTGGATGCAGCCGCTGATGAACTGAGCCGCGAACCCGGCCTCGTAGAGCTCGTCGTTCGTCTCGTCGAAGCGCTGCTGGGCCTCGTGCTGACGGCCGAACGCCTTCACGACGGTGTGGCCGGTGAACGTCTCCTCGACCTGTGCGTTGAGCGCGCCGGTGTGGCGCCACTGCGCGACGAATCGACCCTTGGAGTGCTTGGCGACCTGCTTCATCACCCCGATCGATATCGGCACGCTGATCACGGCGACCAAAGCGAGTTGCCACGAGATCCAGAGCATCATCGCGATCGTGCCGATGATCGTGAGGATGCCGGTGAGCAACTGACTGATCGACTGCTGCAGGCTCTGTGCCACGTTGTCGATGTCGTTGGTGACGCGGCTGAGGACGTCGCCGAGCGACTGGCCGTCGAGGTACGACAGCGGCATCTCGTGCAACTTCGCCTCGACCTCTCCACGCAGTCGCTGCATCGATCGCTGGACGACCCCGGCCAAGGTCCAGGCCTGGAGGTACGAGAGCACGTACCCGGCGGCGTAGAGCCCGACGGCGAGCCACAGGGTGCGGTGCAGCGCGGAGAAGTCGATGCTCGGGGTTCCGTTCAGGTGGAAGACGCCCTCGAACACGATGTTCGTCGCGTTGCCGAGCACTTTGGGTCCGCTGACCACCAGCGAGACGCTGGCGCCGGCGAGCACGAGCACCAGCCACAGCTTGGAGCGCTCCGGACCCAGGCGGTCGATGAGGCGGCGAACCGATCCGCGGAAGTCCTTCGACTTCTCCATCGGGACACCGATCGTGTTCCACCGACCGCCGCGCGCCTCGGCCGTGCTCGACGGAGGTGGCGGTGGTTGCTTCAGTTCCTCGGTGTCGTCGCTCACGACGCCCTCCCGGCGGCCTCTTCGGCGGTGAGCTGGGAGTTGACGATCTCGAGGTAGGTC
>JBBQTC010000123.1:0-1688 GCA_038234785.1 Acidimicrobiales bacterium | reverse complement strand
CGACGGTGGCGTCGGTCGCTCCTGAGACCCGCAGATCGGTGCTCATCAAGGCATGTTCCGAGAGCCGCGTTCATCTGTTGATCGGACTTCGGTCGTACGGGACATGATGCCTCCTGGGACGTTGATCCGGCGGGCCTGCTGGAATGAACCACCTGATTCAACGATCGTAGGTAGGCCCGATTTCGCAATGGTGTCCCGTTCGTGACGGTCGCGTTTCCAGAACCTCAAGGAAGGCAGCGCTACCCTCGCCCGGTGCACACCGAGATCTCCGAGCGCGATCGATTGCGTTCACTCGTCGCCGACTACTGCCTGCAGCACGGCGTTGCGACCCTGACGCTGCGTGGGGTCGCGGTTGCGGTCGGGTCCAACAATCGGATGCTCCTCTACTACTTCGAGACGAAGGAGGGCATGATCGACGCGGCGTTGGAGGAGGCGAAGCAGCGGTTCCCGATGATCCGCCACGTCTTCGAAGCGTTGGAGGACCCGAGCCAGCCGTTCCTCGACCGAGTGTTGGCCGCGTGGCGCTCAATCGCAGCAGATGAGAACGTGCCGTTCGTCCGTCTGTTCTTCGAGATCTTCGGATTGGCGGTGCGCGAGCCCGAGCGTTTCTCTCATTTCATCGAGAGCGGACGAACGTGGTCGAAGCGCACCACGGGGGTGCTCCGTGCCGAAGGCGTTCCCGCTGCGGAGGCGAGGCTGATGGCGCGTGAGTTGGTGGCCCTGTGGCGTGGGCTGCAGTTCGACCTGTTGGCCACGGGGAACCGCCGCGCCATCAGTCAGACACACGAGGCGGCAGCACAGAACTTCGCGCGACGCGTGGCAGCGTGTCGCGTCGATGTCGCCGTCGTTGCGTGAGCGCTGCGACCCGGACGTCGGTCGATCAGTCGCACCTCATCCGCCACTCCGAGCCGTCGTCGGCGAGTCGCCGTCCCGCTACGCGATCGGCTCGACGGCTCCCACGGCCACGGTGGTGACTCGGGAGTCTGCGGAGGTTGTCGACGACTCAGCTGAGGGCGCGTAACACGGCTTCGCCGCGGGGCGACAGCCGGTAGCCGACGTCGAGGCTCTCGGTCAGGCCGAGCTCCTTCAGCTTGCGAACGTCGATCTTGAACGTCGGCCGATCCTTGCCGGCATGGCGGGCCAGGGTCGTAGAGACCACGCCGGGGTAGCGCTCGATCAGCAGCAATGTGGATCTGGTCCACGGGCTGCCACGATCCAGGCGTTCGAGCCGGGCGCGGAGCACCGAGAGCTGGTCGGCATCGAGCTCGTCGTGGTTGCGCCGGGCAATGCGGTCGTCCGGGCCGACGTATCGCAGATCCACCCGCCACACCGTGGCCGGCGTCGGCTGGCCGAGTCGGCGGATCAGCGCATCGCGGTCTGTGGTCCCGGCGGCCCTGGCGTGTGCATCGCTCAGAGTGGCGACCGCCACCTCGGCCACCGAGGTGGCTTCGAGCAGCATTCCGGCGACCCGATAGCGGCCGCCGACCTTGGCTTGAGGCCGCTTCCAGGTCCGGAACGTGACGGTGATCGAACCATCGGCCAGGCCGGGCCACGACGCGGCGTCGAAGAGCATGCGCGCCGTTCCTAGCGTGACGTGGAGGATGGTCGAGTGCCGGAGGCGGTGGCCGCGATCAGCCCGAGGCCGATGAACACCGTGCCGGCCACGTAGCGACGGATGAACGGCAGGG
>JBBQTC010000122.1:0-1785 GCA_038234785.1 Acidimicrobiales bacterium | reverse complement strand
GGTGTAGCCGAATTCACGCTGCAGCACCTTCAGCTCGCGCCGCACCCGTTGGCGGGCCGAGGCGTCGAGGTGGCTCAGCGGCTCGTCGAGCAGCAGCACGGGTGGGTTGCGCACCAGGGCGCGCGCCAGCGCGACGCGCTGATTCTGACCGCTGGACAGGCCAGCGGGCCGCAGGTCCATCAGGTCGTCCATCTCCAGGCGGGTGCTGATCGGCGACACCATCTGCTCGGCACCCTTGACCTTGCGGGCCTTAAGTCCGTAGAGCAGGTTCTCGCACACGGACATCGGTGGGTACAGCGCGTAACTCTCGAAGCCGACGCCGATTCCGCGCTTGGACGCGGGCAGCTGGGAGATCTCCCGGTCACCGATGCGGATCGAACCGCTGGTCAACGTCTCGAGCTCGGCGATCATCCGCAGCGTGGTGGTCTTGCCGCAACCGGACGGGCCGAGCAGTGCGACGAGTTCGCCGGGCTCGATCGCCAGGTCGATGCCCCTCACCGCGGTGACGCTCTCCCGGCCGCGTGCCGCGTAGGTGTTCACCAGGTCGGTCAGGGTGAGACTCTGTGCGGTCGCCGATTGGCCGCCGGCCGCGCCGTTGGCCAGCGTTGTCATGACGCTCACTGCGCTGCCTCCAGGGTCTTGTCATCTGCACTCAGTCGTCGGGTGTCGCCCTCGCCTGCGGCGAACACGTGCACGTCCTCGTTGGAGACGGTCATCGACACCTCGGCACCCTCGTCGACGCCTTCCCGGCCCGACGCGAGCACGATCAACTGCTCGCCACCCATGTCCACCGTCAACTCGATATTGCGACCGAGCCTTTCGGCCAGGATCACCGTGCCCATCAGCCGTGCCGCGCCGGCGCCGCCCTGCCCGGCATCACCGAGGACGTGAATGTCGCAGGGCCGCAATCCGACCCGGACACGATCCCCACCACGGACGTCCACACCGGCAGGCTGCGCGGTATGTCCAGTTGATTGGCCGGGAAGTCGGGATCCGGGTAGCCGACCGCCAGTCCAGGTCGCGGTGCATGCACGCCACACTCGCCACCGGAGCATCGAAGAACTCCCGTTGCGCAACTGGGCGTTCCACCGCCCCTCGGCATCGTCGCGGGCCACCCCCGCTCGACCCGCACAGCGGGGCCCCATGCCTGTGGTGCCTCCCGTGACCCGTGCCGTCCGGCCGCCCAGCTCCACTGCGTCATCGGGCCGCCAGCCAGTCGACGAAGTGCGTGGGAGCGAGTTCGGCGCCGTCTCCGGTGACCAGGCTCGTCTGGTCGACGCGCGTACCGAAGTACGTGGCCGTGGGATCGACGACGACGGGCTTGTCGACGCCCTGGCTCGCGAGCACGGCCCGCGCCATCTCGGCGAACGAGATCTTCTCCGGGCCGCCGACGTCGAACGTGCCGTTCACCGGCGCGGCAGCCGCGGCACGCGCCACTACGGCCGAGACATCAGCGGCGGCGATCGGCTGGATGAGCGCGTCGGGGGCGTGCACCTCGTCGCCGACGATCAGCGATCCTGTGATGGCCTCAGCGAACTCCTGGAACTGCGTGGCCCGCACGATCGTGTAGGGCAGGCCCGACGCGATGATCGTCCTCTCCTGCAACACCTTTGCGCGCATGTAACCGCTGTCCGGCAGACCGTCGACGCCGACTATCGACAGCGCGACGTAGTGCCCCACCCCGGCCCCCTTGGCAGCGGCCACCAGGTTGGACGACGAGGCGGTGAAGAACTTCAGGACCGGCTCGTCCTCGAAGGACGGTGAATTGACCACGTCGACCAGCAC
>JBBQTC010000121.1:0-1889 GCA_038234785.1 Acidimicrobiales bacterium | reverse complement strand
AGCAGCGCCTCCCGTGTCGGGAAGTGATGCTGCGCGGCTCCGCGGCTGATACCCGCCTCCGCGGCGATGACCGCCACCGTCGAGGCCGAGAATCCCTTCGTCGCCAGGCACGTCGTCGCCGCCTCCAGCAGTGCCTGACGGGTGACTCGACTGCGCTCCTGTTTTGGCTCGCGGGTGGCGACGGACTCGGCCTGCGCCGTCACTGTCACCACCTCCAGGGGCTGCGCGGCCCCACGTCCACCGTGGCAAGGGGCACCTTCACGCGTCGACGAAGATATCAGTGGCGATCGGCTCCTCACCGCCGTAGGGCCTCAGGTCCGTGCTGCCCTGCCAGGCCAGGACTTCCGTGTCCAGCAGACATCGTCCGGTCAGTTCCCCCGGCTGCGTCGACTGGATCCGCATCGCAGCGTCCGCCATGATCTGCGAGGACCGTGAGTGTCGCACCGATTCGTCACCACCGAGGACGTTGGCCACTGCCGCCGTCGCGATCGTGCTCTGCGGCCACAGCGCGTTGCTGCTGATGCCATCCTTGGCGACGGTGTAGGCGGGGTGCGCCCCCATCCACGTCGGCGCGAGGTTCAGCGGTGGCGACAGCGTTAGGATGTGCGCGCGGGACGAACGCCGGAGTGCGGGTAGCGCCGCCTGCGTCAGCGCAAACGTCCCGCGGACGTTGACCTGCTGCATGAGGTCGAAGCGCTTCATCCGTACCTGGCCGGTCGGCGACAGGCCCAGCACGCTGGCGTTGTTGACGACGATGTCGATGCCGCCGAACAGGTCCATCGCGGTGGCCACCGCCCGCGCGACGTCCTCGTCGTTGCGAACGTCACCGACCACCGGCACCCCCGCACCGCCGACGGCCTTGATCTCTGCGACCGCGGAGTGGATGGTGCCCGGCAGACGAGGGTCGGGGGTGTCGGTCTTGGCGAGCAGGACGACCTGACCACCGCCGCGAGCCACCTCGACCGCAATCGACAGGCCGATGCCCCGGCTACCGCCGGACATGACCATGGTGCGGCCACGGAAGTCCGGGACAGTTGACTCACCGCTGGTGGCGCCGACGGCCGTCAAGATACCCACCTTGGCGCCCGCTTCTCCAGGAAGGAGAGGATGCCTTCACGCGCGTCATCGCTGGCGAAGAGCCGGGCCGACTGCCCCAGGACTCGCTCGGTCGCAGCGTCCAGGCCGGCCACCAGATCATGGTTGACCAGGGCCTTCGACTCCCGCAGACCCTGCGGTGACGCCTTGCGCAGAATCGCCGTCACGGCCTCGACGGCGGCACCGGTGTCCTCCACAGCTTCGGTGACGACGCCGATCCGGGCGGCCTCGGTCCCATCGATCGTCTCGCCCGTCAGGAACAGTCGCGAGGCCGCCCGCGGCGCGAGCCGTGGGAGCAGCGTCACCGAGATGACGGATGCCGCGAGACCCAGCCGCGACTCGGTCAGCCCGAAGGTCGCCGTGGTCCGGGCGACCACGATGTCGCACGCGCCCACGAGGCCCATGCCCCCGGCGCGCACGTGCCCGTCGATGCGGCCAATGACCGGTTTGCCGAACGTCACCATCCGCCGCAGCACGGCCAGCAGCTGCTCTCCGCGAGCACGGGCGGCGTCGACATCGCCGGGGCCTGCGGACGACGCCGCGGACAGGTCGGCGCCGGCGCAGAAGGTGGACCCTGTGTGCGTCAGCACCACCACACGCACGTCGTCGTCCTCACCCGCCCGGCGCAGGCCGTCCAGCAGGTTGGCCACGAGGCGGTCCGACAGCGCATTGCGGTTGTGCGGCGAGTCGAGGGTCAGCACGGCCGCGCCGTTGCTCACCTCGTAGCGCACGAAAAGGCTTGCTGGCGGACGCATGCCTGCACCTCCTGCTCGGTGTCGGCACCGCCCACGAGA
>JBBQTC010000120.1:0-1916 GCA_038234785.1 Acidimicrobiales bacterium | reverse complement strand
GTGGGATCGATGACGACCCGCCCGGTCAGCGCCGAGCAGCTCGCGCTGGTAGGTCGGGCGGGCGGCGACGGTGAGCTCTTCGAGGTGGAGTGGTCCGCGGTCGCGGCACCGGAGGTATCACAGACCACCATCGACGCCTTCACCGTCTACGAATCAGCCTCCGTGAGAAGTGATTCCACCGATGTTGCGGCGCAGGTCCACGCGACGGCGCACCGTGCGCTCGAACGGTTGCAGTCATGGCTTGCCGAAACGTCCCCGTCCACGCTGGTGATCGTGACGCACGGGGCGGTGGCCCTGCCCGGTGAAGACGTCACCGATCTGGCCGGTGCGGCGGTGTGGGGTCTGGTCCGGGCCGCCCAGACCGAGAACCCCGGCCGCATCGTTCTCGTCGACGCGATCGGCGAGCCGGACGTCCCGACCGTCCTGGCCGTCGGCGAACCGCAGGTCGTGCTGCGGGCTGGCGTGCCCCACACCGCGCGGGTGGTGCGCAGCCGCGGCGTCGACTCGGTGCTGCAGCCCCCGACGTCGGGCAAGCCGTGGCGCCTTGGCATCGCCACGGCGGGCACGTTCGACAACCTCGCGCTCGAAGAGGTTCCCCGCTCCGACGAACCGCTGCGACCGGCGCACGTCCGCGTCGAGATGAACGCCGTCGCGGCCAACTTCCGCGACGTGATGATCACGCTCGGCATGTTCACCCACGACGCGCTGCTCGGCAGTGAGGGTGCGGGTGTGGTGGTCGAGGTCGGTGAGGGCGTGACGGACTTCGCCGTCGGTGACCGCGTGATGGGGCTGTTCCCCGAGGGCACCGGCACGGTCGTTCAGGCCGACGCGCGACTGGTGGCGCCCATCCCGACCGGCTGGACGGACGCCGAGGCGGCCGCGACGCTGGTCGTGTTCACCACGGCGTACTACGGTCTGCGCGAACTGGCCGACGTGCAGCCGGGACAGTCGATCCTGATTCACGCCGCGACCGGTGGCGTGGGCCTGGCCGCGGTGCAGTTGGCCAGGTACTGGGGTCTGGACGTCTTCACCTCGGCCAGCCGTCCGAAGTGGGACACGTTGCGGGCCATGGGATTCGACGACGACCACATCGGCGACTCGCGCAGCCTGGACTTCGAGCAGAAGTTCGCCGAGGTCACCGACGGCCGCGGCTTCGACGTGGTGCTCGACTCGCTGGCGGGCGACTTCGTCGACGCCTCGCTGCGCCTGCTGCCGCGCGGTGGCTCGTTCCTGGAGATGGGCAAGACCGACATCCGCGACGCCGACACCGTCGCCGCCGCGCATCCCGGCGTGCGCTACCGCGCCTTCGACCTCTTCGAGCCCGGTCGCCCGTGGATGCACGAGTACATCGTCGAAATGTCCAAGATGTTCGAAGAGGGCATTCTGCGGCCCCTGCCGGTGACGACATGGGACATCCGTCGGGCACCGGCGGCATTGCGGCACCTCAGCCAGGCCCGCCACATCGGCAAGATCGTGATGACGATGCCCGAGGCGTGGACGCGCGGCACCGTGCTGATCACCGGCGGTACCGGCATGGCGGGCGCCTCGGTGGCTCGCCATGTCGTCGAACACCACGGCGTGCGCCACCTGACGTTGCTCTCGCGCCGCGGGGCCGACGCCCCTGGCGCAGGTGAACTCGTCGCCGAGCTGACTGCCGCCGGTGCGCACGTTCGGGTGCTTGCGGCGGACGCCGCCGACCGCTCGGAGCTGCGCGCCGCGCTCGGCTCCATCGATTCCACCCATCCGCTATCGGCAGTGATCCACGCGGCCGGTGTGCTCGACGACGCCGTCGTCGGATCCCTGACACCCGAACGCATCGATCCCGTGCTGCGGGCCAAGGTCGACGCGGCATGGAACCTGCACGAGATCAGCCTCGAGACGAATGTCGCTGCGTTCGTGATGTTCTCGTCGATGGC
>JBBQTC010000119.1:0-2039 GCA_038234785.1 Acidimicrobiales bacterium | reverse complement strand
GTCGCCGTCGCCGTGCTACCGGCGTCAGCAGCGTTCGCTGACCCGGTGAACCCGACGCCATCGACGGATGGCATGCCCGGTGCGGCGCTGTGGAACCAGGTACTCGGGTGGATGATGCAGTGGGGGCTGTGGCTGTCCCTCGCCGCGATAGTGCTTGGCGCGGGCGGCTGGTGGGTGTCGGCATCGACCGGTAGCTACGGCGGCGCGTCGAAGGGCAAGCAGTTCGTCCTCGGCGGCGCGATCGGCGCCCTGATCATCGGCCTCGGGCCGACCATCGTGAACCTGCTCTTCAACGCGGGACAAGGTGGATGAACGCTGTGCGACGGCTCGCCCTCATCGTCCTACTCTCCGTTACCGGCGCAGGCTGCACACCGAGTTCCTCAACCACCAACCGAGAGACGCCGGCCGTCGGCTCGACGCAGCCCGCGACCGCCGCAGGTGGCACGACGAGGGCCTCGTCTCCCACCGCGTCGACGGTGCCTGCCCCGACGACTGACGACGCACGCAACGTGGCGTTGCGGTGGGTCGCTTCAACGGGAGAGCTGTTGAAGATGGGCCCAATTGCGCGCGGTGAGCTTCTCCGCCAGCAGGTGGCATCGGCGTCGGCAGAGACGATGACTGAGAACCTCAACTCCGATCTCTCCAAGCTTGCGGACGGTTTGCCGATCCCATCGACCGAACTGCGTCTGGTGGAGACACCGCTCACGGTCGACGTCTCCGTCGATGCCGCGACGGGCCAGGCGCGAGCGCAGGTGTGGAGCGTCGTCGTTTTCGGGGCGAAGGACCTCGGCGCACCCAGGATGGTGTTCCGCACGAGCCAACTCGTGCTGGTCATCGAGGGAGGTGAGTGGAAGCTTGCAGGGTTCACCGCCGTCGAGGGACCGACGCCGATCGTCACCGATGCGCTGCCAGCGGATTGGGACAGCTTCGCCGCGGTCGCTGGCTGGCAGCCGGCCTCAGGAGGTGAGGGTTGATGTTGGCGTTTCCGATCGGCAATCCGTTCGACGACCTGTGGGACTTTGTCACCTCGCCGTTCGAGAGCCTCGTCGGGTGGGCCGGCGACAAGATCTTCGAGGGGATCACCAACTGGATCGCGAAGGGCTGCCTGCAGCTGCTCGGCTTCGTGTGGTCGGTGATGGACCGAACCTCCTCGCCACACCTCGACGCCGAGTGGTTCTCCGGCACTGCGAATAGCCCGTATCAGCTCGCTGCACGCATCGGGGGCCTCGTGCTGCTCGGCGTGTTCTTCGTCTCGATCGCGCATGGCGTCGCGACGGGAGACGTCGGCGGCGTGATGCGTCGGGCCTTCGCTGATCTGCCGCTGACGGTGTTCGTGATGCTGGCGCTCGTCACGCTGACGCAGGCGGCGGTTGGGCTGACCGACGCGATGAGCGACTCCGTGTGGGAAGGGATGCGCGCCAACGCTGTCGGCGTGTTCGACGGCATCGGTCGGATCACAACAACCGTGCCGGGCGGGACCTTCCTCGCCCCGCTGGTCCTACTGGTTCTGATGGTCGCGTTGTTGTTCCTGTGGTTCGTGCTGATGCTGCGCGACTCGCTCATCTACCTCGTTGTCGTCCTCGCGATCGCGTTCGGGCTTCCGGGGATGGTGTGGCCGACCCTTCGCGGGATGGCCCGCCACACGATCGAGCTGCTGGCTGCGCTGATCCTCGCCAAGCCCGTGATCGCCCTTGCGCTATCGGTCGGTGTCGGCGCGCTTGGCGGTGTCGGCGCTACGGGCACACCGGGCGACGGCGTCATCGACAACGGTCTCGCTGAGTTCGGCACGCTCGTCGTCGGGATCATCACCTTCGGCCTCGCTGCATTCATGCCGTACCTCGTCTACCGGCTCATCCCGGTGGTCGCCGCAGCGACCGTCGCCGCCGGCGTTGCGTCTGGTCCATTGCGCGCGGCGTCGACGGGCATGCAGTTTCAGTACTACGCGCAGTCGACGATGCAGCGGCTCTCATCGGGTCGGAGTTCGGCCGAGTCTGCGCTCGATGATGGCGGTGGTGAAGCGGGAGGTTCCGCGGGTTCGC
>JBBQTC010000118.1:0-2293 GCA_038234785.1 Acidimicrobiales bacterium | reverse complement strand
CATCCCGACATCGCGTCCATCAGGCGGTCGGGCGCCTCCATCGAGCAGCCTTCCCGTGATCGATAAGGCTGCAGTACTGGTTCGACAAAGATTCGATGAAGATCGCGCATCTCGGGATCCACTCCGTACTGCAAAAGCGCTCATGGGAAAGGACGTGCCTGTAGAGCGCAAGCGTCGGTTCGAGCCGCTGTGGCGTTGGGCACGGCGGCCATTGTCGGTGCCGTCTGCGTCCAGACCGCCGAGGCCGTTGTCACCACAGGCACGGACGTCGAGGCGCCCAAAGCCTCGGTCGAGCCAATTGTCGCGTCCAATGGCGCGACCGATTTGAAGGACGGCAACAAGGCGGTACCGGGTACGAGTTCCGCCGGGCAGGGCAGTGACACAGCCGGTACGGAGGCCGCGCCCGAAGCAGGCGCCAATGCCGGCCCAGACGGCGGCAGTCAGCAGGGCGCCGCATCGTGAAGGTAGCGCGACGGCATCAGCGGCGGAGCAGGATCGGCCCCTCCCGCCTCAGTCGAGAGGCCGACTTTCTTGAGGGAATCAGGCTTGCCGCACACCACGGTCTGTGCCCGGGACACTATCGACCCGACCCGTCCCGGTTTGGGGTTCGTGGAAGACCCTGCTCCGGGTCCAGGACGGCCGCACCATGGCAGGCGTGCCGATCTTCCCCAGACTCACAGCGACGATTCAGCATCGGCCGACGAAAATGGTCCACCGTGATCACGCAGACGACCTCGAAGGCCCTCGTTGCCCTGACCGCCGCCGCACTGCTCGTCGCGGGCTGCGGCGGGTCGGACCGATCAGGTGACGACGCGAGCGGTTCGCCAGCCAGCCCGAGCTCGACCGGCGTCCCCCAGATGTCCGATCAGCAGGCTCCGCCGGAACGGTTGGTCGTCGACGTCACCATCAAGGGTGGCGAGGTGACACCCACCAACGAGCAGCTCCAGGCCAAGGTGGGCGATCCCGTCGTGGTGACGGTCGACAGCGACGCGGCCGACCAGTTGCACGTCCACTCGAACCCCGAGCACACCTTCGACATCGAGCCGAAGTCCGGTCAGTCCTTTCAGTTCACCGTGACCGTTCCCGGCAAGGTCGACGTGGAATTGCACCAGCTGAACCGCACGATCGCCTCCATCGCCGTGCAGTGATCAGCGAGCGGTCGACCACGGTCCTCGCTCACGGTCTGGGCGGCTCCAACGATCTGCCGATTCCCGATACCTAAGCACTGATCGGCCCGGCGTGGGCGCTGACGTCCACCGGGCTGCACCTGCTGTTCGACGGCTGAGCGGGGATACTCGACCCATGCGTGCACTGATCGTCGTCGACGTACAAAGGGACTTCTGCGAGGGCGGATCGCTGGCCGTCGAGGGCGGCGCCGCCGTCGCGCAGGGGCTCACCGAACTGCTCGCGGAGCACGACTACGACCACGTGGTGGCCACGATGGACTTCCACATCGATCCGGGGTCGCACTTCTCCGACGAACCCGACTACCGCGACTCCTGGCCGCGACACTGCGTCGTCGGCACCGAAGGGGTGGACTTCCACCCCGCGTTCGACCCGGCAGCCGTCGAGGCCGTCTTCACCAAGGGTGAGTACTCGGCGGCCTACAGCGGGTTCGAGGGGGCCGACGAGTCCGGCGTGACGCTGGCCGACTGGCTCCGCCAACGCGACGTCGACGCGGTGGACGTCGTCGGCATCGCCACCGACTACTGCGTGAAGGCCACGGCCGCCGACGCGGTCGCTGCTGGCTTCACCACCCGGGTTCTCCTCGATCTGACCGCAGGGGTGTCACCGACGACGACCGCGGAGGCCGTCGAGTCGCTACGCGCCGCCGGCGTCGCCACCGCGTGACCCCCGGCTCGGCGATTTGTGCACAGTGAGCCGCGGTGAGCGCGGGTATACGTGCACAAGTCGCGAAGGGGCGATTCAGGGTGATGGTGACCACACCGTGACGACGTCAGTTTGCGACGCGCGGTAACCGGGCAGTTCAGAGCCGGTTGTCAAACGGACGTACCGCCAATGCGCGCACCTCGCCCGCCCTGCTCGTGCACCCCGCCCGCGCCGTATCGTCACCTTGAACCATCTCGAGTCCCAAAGGACGCTTCCACCAGAAGGGTGCATCTTGACCCCCGCCGCCAGTTCCAAGGACACCGCATCGCCTGCCGTCATGCCGGCCGCGTAGCCCGACGCCCCAGCCCGGGACTCGGTCCTGCGGGAGATGTGGCGGGGTAAGGCCTACCCGCTGGGTGCCACCTACGACGGCTCGGGCAGCAACTTCGCCGTCTTCAGCGAA
>JBBQTC010000117.1:0-2435 GCA_038234785.1 Acidimicrobiales bacterium | reverse complement strand
TCGGCCCAACAGAACCAGAGGAACCACCGGCACACCAATCGGACGCCAAAGCGCCTGATCATCCTACCGGGGTGGTCAACCCACGAGACCGGCCGGCCGCGATCCTCCGCAGGCCTGTCCGTTCCTCCCGTCGGGGCAACGAGTCGAAACAGTACGCAGACAGCAGGGGGTCGTCAAGTCGCCTCGGCGCGACACGCCCGAATGTCTCGAGGAGCGCCCGTGACCTGCGGTGACGGCCCTGATGCGACACTCGCCGGATGGCCGACCGTGCGCTGTGCACGTCGCGAGCCGCGGAGCGCGGTGCGTCCCTGCCAGAGGATGCCCGCACTCCGGCCGCATGCCTCTCGAGGTGAGCGAGCAGGCGTGAGCTGCCAGGGATGTCTCGTCGCACGACCGCAGCCTGCACACCGCGCACAACGCGTCGATGCACTGCCTCCGTTGCATAGGCGGCGTTCGGCGTCCGTCGCCGCTGGCGAGTCGTACTCGTCCCCGGCGACGTCGTCCACGACGTCGCCCTGACGACACGTTCGCGCGCGTCGTCCCGCGACGCGGCAGTCGTGGCCCTGACTGCACCTCCTCCAGCTGCGGCGCTGACGTCGGACACCGGAGCCCGGAGCCCGGGCACCATCGACGGGTGGGGAGACTCACCGCGAGGGGTGCCATCGATCCCTCATCGGATGGTCGCGCGCGGACCCTCGGGTTGCGGCCGGCGCCCGGGTCGCGTGATCTCCACGGTCGCCCGTCCGTGCCGGAGGCATCCCACACCGGGATCTCTGCGCTCGGCCGGACCTCGCAGTCCGAGCGCCCTGCTCGCCAGCGGTCAACGCCGCTCGATCGAGATCGGTGCAGCCCTGGGCACTGGTCCGAGTTCCTGCGCCGGGGCCTTCAGCGCCTACCGCGATCGACAGACTCCGCGGTGATCGCGGGCTGTGCCGCCGGTTCTTGGGCACCACCCGCGTGGTACCCGGCGCCCAGCCGGTCCCGAGACACGTGGACCAGGATCGCGCGCTCGACCTGGACGTAAGGCGTGACCCCTGCAGCGGGTCCGCCGGACCCCGCCACGCGCCTGCCCAAGTCGCACCGCCGTCGCGCCCGAAGCCGGGCTCACCTTCCGGAGGAACCCCGACTCCGGCCGACTGCATCGATCGGTACCCAGCGGTCACGCAGCCGGAAGCCGTCACCTGAAGCACCACCTCGAGGAGGCCCCCGGCCCTTGCCCGTCGGGCCACCTGCTGCTGCACGTGGACGATTGAGCGGAACTAGCTGTCGACCAACCAGCAGCGGGTCTCCGCGGCACGTTGACGCGGAACACTGCCGCGTCGCAGCGGGAGGCGGTGGGTCGACGCCACGCCAGCGGGTCGAGCTCGGACATGCAGGCACCGGCGATGCCGATCCTCATGCCAGCACTCCTTCACACCCGCCCGTCTCAGCACGATGCACCACCTGCCCACCACCTGTCGGCCCACGCTGCAATGGCTGCAATGAGTGGATCGACTCCACGGTGGCAGGCGACCGAGTGCCCGCTCCACGAAGGATTGCCGCACACCTCGAGGAAGACCACTCGAGCAGACCACTGGACCTGCGCGACGAGAGCTGCCGACACCGCCACGGGGACAGCCGGTGAGGCAGCCCCCAGCATCGTGGACGACGAGCCCGCTGCCCGCGCCGCACCGATACGCATGCCGACGCCGGCCAGCGGCTGCACGCCGAGGCACCGCCTCGCCACGGCGAGCCTGCAGCGTCGACGCATGGGTGTTCCCGATCGACGGCCGGCGCCTAGCAGGCCGGGGCCGGGGCCGGGGCCCTACCGCCACACGTGATCGGCGCCGCCTCCGCCGCCCGGATCCGGGCCGTGCAGGAACGCAGCAACAGGACTTGGTCGACGGCCGTCTCCCGCAGCGTCGAGCGACGATCACCTCGCCCTCCGACGGCTCACCGACAAGGCCGCGAGACGGTCAGGCCAGGCGCTCCACGCGAGCCAGGCTGTGCGCGAGCTGGCCGGCAGGCGTGTCAGCGATCGTCGTTCAGGCCGAGTGCCCGCCGCCGACGCCCCGCACCGCGTAGGGGTGCACGCATCACGCCTCGAGCCCGACCGCGCAGACTCGGGTCGCGGACGGGCTCAACACAGCTGGGAGATCACCACCGCCCCAACAACGTCGAACCTCAGGACCGTCATGCCGCATCACCCGAGCCGATTGGGACGCAGGACGCGCGCGACGCGATACGACGCGACCAAGGTGCACACGACGAACCAGGAGAACCGACAGGGCACGAGATCAGCTGATGCCCGGTAGGACGCAGAAAGGGCCACCCCGTTTCCGGGGTGGCCCTTTCTGAAGGAATGTTCGGCGGCGACCTACTCTCCCACACCGTCCCCGGTGCAGTACCATCGGCGCAAAGAGGCTTAGCTTCCGGGTTCGGAATGGAGCCGGGCG
>JBBQTC010000116.1:0-3038 GCA_038234785.1 Acidimicrobiales bacterium | reverse complement strand
ATCTTGGTGCTGTCGTACCACTCGAGCCCGGCGATCAGCGCTTGCATCTTCTCACGGGTCGGGCCAGCGCCGCCGAAGTACTCGTTGCGGGCCCGGCGACCGCGGGTCCCGCCTTCGGGCAACGGGGCGAGTGGCCCATAGAAGACGGGCATTGACCCGGTGATCGACATCGCCCGCACCCGGTCGGGGTGCTCCGCCGCAAGAGCGATTGCGATGGTGCCACCCCACGAGTTGCAGATCAGGTCGACACGGTCGAGTTGCATCGTGTCGAAGAGCGACACCATGGAACTCGCGAGGTAGCTCCAGCGCGGTCCTGTGATCGGGTGCTTGTCGGAACGGCCGTACTGTAGGAGGTCGACGAGATGCACTGGTCGGTCCTGCGCGAACAGCGGCGCCACCTGTCCGAAGTCGCTCCAACCGGTGCAGCCGGGGCCTCCGCCGTGGAGGAACACCGCTGGTACGTCTGACATCGCTGCGTCACCGTCGACGGTGACGACGTGGTAACCGTTGCCGTCACCGGCGACGAGGCGGCGCCCCTCGGGTTCAGCGAGGACGGGGGTCGGCTGGACGAGCGGTTGAGGGCGTCGCGCCATCTCAGCTCCCCACTCGTTCGGCCTGGCCGCCGACGTCGGAGGTCACCTGCACGGGCGTGCCGGCGAGCGTCGGGTCGAAAGAATTGCCTGACTCGATCAGGCGCCGCCATTCGAGCAAGGACACGTCGGGTCGGTAGAGCCGCTCAGGTGGGGCGTCGGTGGCTTCGACCATCCAGCCGTCCTGGCCGGAGAATTGGCCGTGGAAAAGCCAACGGATACCGAACAGGTAGCGGGCGAAGAACGACAAGCGCTGGCGCCCCGACTTGAACTGCACCATCACGCCGACGTACTTCGTGCGGCCCCCGGCAATCGGCACGTAGAACTCGTAGTGGATGAATTGCGGGTACGCAATACGCAGCACGCCTGGTGCCGAGAGGGAGGCGAAGCCGGGGTAGTTCTGAGAGGCGATGTACGGGTCGGGTGCCTCGTTGCCGCCGGTGTTGCCGAGGAACTTTCCCTGCTGCTGCTTTGGCTTCATCTTCCACCAGCGGCGGTTGGTCCACGTTCCAAGGCCCGGGAACTCGGCGTCCCAGTGGCGTTCGTCCTCTATCCGGTAGATCCAGCGGCCGTGCTGCTCGATGTGGACCTTGTTCCACGCCGGCATCATTTTGAACGTGCGCCACAGCGCGGTGCGATGCAGATACTTGGCGTGTCCTTCGTCGAAGCCGTTCTCGGCATACAGTCGGTAGTCGCCGTTGCGGTTCTCGATACGGCCGCCGACCGCCATCGGTGGAGCGTCGACCAGTTCCTCGGGGAGTTGATCGTCGATCGGATGCGGCTCACGGTCGCCGATGAAGATCCACACCAGCCCGATGCGCTCCTCGACCGCGTAGGTCTTGACAGCGACCTTGCCGCACATCGGCGAATCCGGGCCGTCGGTGATCACAGCGACGAGTTCTCCGTCGTCGAGGTCGAACGTCCAGCCGTGGTAGGGACAGCTGACAGTGCCGGGGAACTCTTCGATGCCCTCCGACAACGCAACGCCACGGTGTGGGCACCGGTCGTGTAGCGCGCGAGCGCGACCTTCAGCATTTCGCATGACCATGATCTTCTCGCCGCACAGCTCGATCTGCTGTGGCTCCTTCGTGACCTGCGACGACCACTGCACCGGGTACCAGTAGTTGCGCAGACCCAAGTCGGCGCCGTCGTAAACCGGCCACGCCGACCAGTCGGCCTTGCCAGTGTGGTACTTCGCTTGGCCGTCCGCCCTGGCTCTCGTGCGCAGTCGTTCCGGTACGTCGACGGTGGTGTGCTCTGTGGACATTTCGTTCCCCTCGATCGGACCCGGTGCCCATCGTCGCGTGCGATCCATCGGCGGGACCAGTGGATCGGTCCACACAGTGGACCGCCGCAACCGGGGCACCACTCTGTGAGCACGTTCGGCGTTGAGCAAGTAGGTTGTCAATGTGTTCATCGCCTGTCTCGTCGTGTCGGTCGTTCTGGTTCTCGCATCGTTCGGATCCGCAATGGGCAAGTTGCAAGGCATCCCCCAGATGCGCGAGCTCCTTCGAAGTGTCGGTGCGCAGGGCCATGCGCGACTACTCGGATCGCTGCAACTCGCAGGAGCCGTCGGTGTACTCGTCGGGTTCGCCGTCGCTCCCATCGGTATCGCTGCGTCGACAGGGTTGTTGCTGTACTACGCGGGGGCTGTGGCTGCACACCTGCGAGCCGGCCACGCACTGCGCCAGGTGCTGTTCCCCCTGCCGCTCGTGCTGTTGTCGGCAGCGGCGCTCTGGTTGCGCATCGCCACCATCTGATCGACCGATCCCACGACAATTGCTCGCCGGCTCCTATTGAGCCGTACGTTGGTCTACGGTGAGGCGATTCGATGACGGTCGTCAACGCGACGACACTCGAGAGGAGAAGCGATGATCACAGTGTTCTCGAAGTTCCAGCTGCGACCGGAACTCACACAGGAGATGGCCCTGGACGAGATCCAGGAGACGATCGGGTGGTACAAGGGTCGCGAGGGCTGCATCCGCAAGTACATCTGCCTCAACTGGGAAGAGCGTTATGGCTACGGCGTGTACCTGTGGGAAAATCGTGAACTGGCCGAGGCGTTCTACGCGCAGGCCACCGCTGAGATCGAACGCCAGACGGGCGCTCGTCCCGAGATCCTGTATTTCGAGACCCCGGTCATCGTCGACAATTCGACGGGTGAGGTGTTCATCGACGGCGAGCTCGTCGACCAATAGCCAAAGAACTTCTGCCACCGTTCGAGGCTCGCCGCTTCAGGGCTTGGGCAGAGGTGCCGTCCGCAGCACGCGGCCGCCGGACGGCGGATCACCCCAGTCGGCTTCGAGCGCCGCATGAAGCTGGGTGACGGTTTCAGCTCCGATGCGACGGGCAAGTTCGGCCTCGAGCCGGGCGCTGATGATCGCCGCATCGCGACCCAACAGATGAGCTCGTGGGGCCAATCGAACGATCGTCGCCCGACCGTCAGCG
>JBBQTC010000115.1:0-3146 GCA_038234785.1 Acidimicrobiales bacterium | reverse complement strand
TTGGCGCTTGGCACCTCCGCTGTCTTGCCGGTGCGTCCATCTGGGCGAGGTGGGACACGCCCATTGTGGGTGAAGTGGGCGCGTTAGTTCGTCCACGCCGATTCACCCGCGAGGGAGGCCCGGTGCACGATCACCTCGGGCACTGGTCTCCTCCCGCATCGGCCCGATGACCTCAACGGGGGCCATGGATGAGCCCGCCGCCGGCACGGCCCTGCGCCAGATCATCGAGCTCTGAGCGACGACATTCAGGACTCCCGGAGCCGGGCCGCCACCTCGCGGCGCAGGACCTTGCCCATCGGGTTGGTCGGCAGCTCGTCCACGAAGACGACCCGGCGCGGCACCTTGTACGGCGTCAGCCCCAGGCGAGTGTGGGCTCTCAGCTCATCCGGCTGCACCGGGACGCCCTCCACGAGCACCACCACGGCGACGACCTCCTCGCCACCGTCCTCGTGCGGGAGGCCCACCACCGCCACGTCCACGACCCCGGCGTGGGTGCGCAGCACGGCCTCCACCTCTGAGGGGTAGACGTTGAACCCGCCGGTGATGATGATCTCCTTGATCCGATCCACGATTGTCAGGAACCCGTCGGGCGACATGGTGACCACGTCCCCCGTGCGGAACCACCCGTGGTGGAAGGCGGCAGCCGTCTCCTCCGGCAGGTTCCGGTAGCCCGAGAAGACCTGCGGACCGCGCACCAGCAGCTCGCCGCGCTCCCCCTGGGGGGCGTCGCGGTCGAGGTCCTCGGGGTCTGCGATGCGGATCTCCACGTCGGGGAAGGGCACCCCGATCGCGCCGGGCCGACGCGCCTTGGTCATCGGGTTGCCCACCATCACCGGCGACGTCTCGGTCAGGCCGTAGCCCTCGACGAGCAGCCCCCCGGTTGCACTCTCCCAACGCTGAACGAGCGCAGCCGGCAGCGGCATTGCGCCCGACAGGGCGTAACGGATGCCATGTATCGAGACCTTGCGGCGCTCCGCCTCGTCGACGATGCGCTGGTAGAGCGGCGGCACTGCCGGCACGAAGCTCGGCACCTCTCGCGCGACGGCATCCATGATCAGGCCGATCTCCGGCTTGGGGAGCAGCACCAGCTTGGCGGCGAGGGCCACGCCCAGCAGCACGCTCACGGTCACCCCGTAGGCATGGAACAAGGGAAGTGCCACCAGGAACGACTCCTTGCCCTCCTCCAGGCCCGACACCCAGGCCCGGCCCTGGATCACGTTGGCCACGAGGTTGCGGTGCAGCAGCGGCACCCCCTTCGGCACGCCGGTCGTGCCTGAGGTGTAGAGCAGCAGCGCGACGTCGTCCTTGACGGGGCGCGGATGCGACTCATCCAGGGGTGCCGCGGAGGCCAGCTCGGCCCACGGCATGGCCCGGGGGGCCGGGGAGGTGAGCTGGTCCCGGGCAGCGCGCGCCTTCGCGATCGGCAGACGCAGCGCGAGTCGCTTGGTCCACGGCAGCTCGGTGGTCATGTCGACGGCGATCACGTGCTCGAGAGCCGAACCGGCGCGGACCTGCTCGATGACGGGCACCACCTTGTCCCACACGATCGCGACGCGGGCACCGTGGTCGACGAACGGGCGACGCAGCTCCGCTGCGGTGTAGAGCGGGTTGTGCTCCACCACAGCGGCGCCGAGCCGCAGCACCGCGAAAAAGGCGATCACGTTCTGCGGACAGTTCGGCATGACCAAGGCGACGTTGTCGCCAGGACGTACGCCGAGGGCGTGCAGTCCGCCCGCCACGCGGCGTACCTCCTCGGCGACCTCGGCGTAGGTCGAGACACGGCCCAGGAAGTCCAGCGCCGGCCGGTCGGGGTACTGCTGCGCCGCCCTCTCCCACAGGTCGAGCACCGTGGTGTCACCGTAGTCGAGGTGCACGGGCACTCCGGGCGCGTAGGAGTCTGCCCACAGGGGCTGTTGAGCCGACACGGCGTTCCTCACGTTCCTTGTCGCGGGACGGGGGATGCGACTGCGCCAAACGTATCGGCCCGGGAACCAGTCGCTGCACGGACCTGGACGCACACTCCCCAGCGTCCGACGCCCGGGACTCCATCGCAGTAGGCTCGAGAACCGGGGACGGGAGGCTCGATGATCGAGCAGGTCAGGTTGCGCGACGGCACGGACGCGTTCGTCCTGCCCCTGCAGCGCACCGACAAGGCGACACTGGCCGCGGAGTTCGAGACGCTGGCGCCCGAGTCCCGCCGTCGGAGGTTCCTGGCACCGATGATGCACCTCAGCGACACCATGCTGGAGCACCTCGTCGACGACGTCGATGGCATCGACCACGTCGCCTTGGTGCTCTGCGTGGAGACGAGTCCCGACGTCTACGACCCGGTGGCCTTGGGCCGGATGGTGCGCTACACCGACGTCCCCGACGCCGCGGACCTCGCCGTCACCGTCAAGGACGCGTGGCAAAGTCGCGGCGTCGCCACCGCATTGCTCGAGGTGCTGATGCGCGGGCGCCCCATGGGTGTCGACCGCATCGTCACCCAGGTCTTCGACGACAACCGGGCCTCCCTGTCGATGCTACGTCGCCTTGGCCACGCCACCGTGGAGGACCTGGGGTCCGGACTGAGCGAGGTCGTCGTCGACCTGGCGCCCCTCGAGACCTCGGCGTCTGTGCCTCGGGACGTTGACACCCCCCCTGACGCGAGGGTGAGTGCGCTGGCTCCCGCGGGTGTCGTTGAGAAGCGGACTCCACCGCTGCGCGACCCCGCACGCAGGCACGCGCTGCACACGCGCGATCAGGTCTGTCCCTGGTTCAGCTGAGGATCGGCACCGGTGACTTCACCTTTGATCGATGGCCCCGGGCCTGCAACCCGAGCTCGGGCAGCAGGTTCCGGCCATTTCCTCGATCGGCGCTCACCCGACGCCGGTCCCACACCCCGGCTTGATCAAGACTCCGCCCGAGAATTCATCTGCGCGGTCAACAAGCAGAATCGTGCGGTCACCAGCCGCCATTGCCTAGCATGGGATCCGTGATCCTGGTCGAGCGCGGGGAGGCCACCCGGGCCGCGCTCGACTACCTGGGCGAGGCCGCGGACGGGCACGGGCGGCTGCTGTTCGTCGCAGGCGAGGCGGGCGTCGGCAAGACGGCGTACGCCGCGGACGTGATCGCGCGCGCCGGGGACTCCGCGACCGTCGCTGTGG
>JBBQTC010000114.1:0-3359 GCA_038234785.1 Acidimicrobiales bacterium | reverse complement strand
TTCTCCCCAGGGTGCTCCCGACTAATGTCCGCACGTCCCGGGCCTCTAGCTCAATTGGCAGAGCAGCGGACTTTTAATCCGCGGGTTGCGAGTTCGATCCTCGCGGGGCCCACCGTGTTAGCGCTGGTCAGGGCGTTGGGCGCCTTGCCTCGCACGTCGGCGGGAGGCGCGCTGGCAGCCATCTGGCAGCCTTGTGCCGCGCGGCAGCTGTGCGGTCCCGGTTGATGCTGGACACCGTGACCCCGGTAGGTGGCTGACGGTCTCGGGACACGGCCCCGTCATCAGGCCCGTACTGCGGGTCTTGAACGACCACCCGAGCCGACAAACCGGGCGCGCTCGCTATGCACGACGGGCACGCGCGAATCCGGCGAGGTCGGGATACATGCTCACGGCGTCCATCCCGAGTCGCCCGGTCAGGAACCTGCGGAGCTGCTGCTTCACGCCTGCCTGTACGCGCAAGACGAAGAGCGGGCGCTTGGCATATCTGCCGCTGCCAGGGTTGTCGACGAAGAGTCGATCGGCACGCCTGTTCCTGATCTTGACATCGAGACTCGACATCTCGGTGACCAGGGCCGGCACCTTCCCGAGGATGAACACGGCTTGCTGAGCGCGAATTCGCTGCTCAACCGGTGGTGGACGCCACAGACGAAAGTCGCCCTTGGAGAGCACGTCCCTCATCGGCCCGCCCCGCTCGGCAACCTGGGGATCGAGACTCCGATCCGTCATGTCGATGCCAAGAAGAGCGCCGTCTTCCCCATCCTGTTGTTCGTCCTCAACCGCGAACCAGGCTGCTATAAGCGGATTGAACGTGCCGTCCACCAATCGAGTGGCAGCGCCCTGGTGCTGCAGCGTCGCAAGCAGCGCGAGATCGCTTAGTACCTCACCATCTGGCATGCGATCGAACCGAAGCCGTCGCGCTTCGGCGATGAGTTCCTGCTCGGCCGTCTGCATCATCGCTTCAGTCACGTGGTCACGGCCGTGCTGCACCGCGAGCTTGCGGAAGAGACTCGAGTCGAGAGGCCACGATATGTTCGCCACTCCGCGCCACACCATCGTGTACTGGTCGAGCTTGCCCTTCGCGATCAAGCCCACGAGTTCGTCGACCGAGGTGACGTCAACGACGGCGTTCGCGGGCCAAGGGTGCGACGTCACGGTTCGAGTGTGCCCGCAAGACAGAGCCGTTGTCCCCTCTTCGTGCGTCTGGTCCGGGAGTTGCTGCCCTCGAGCCGTCGGCACACGCACGCCGGGACGGCCTGGGCCTGCCGACCGGGCCACCAGCTGGGGCGCGCTGACGCCGAAGCGGACTCGCTCGGTGCGGCGGCGCCGGGCCACCGATTCATCTCGTGGGCGCGCAGCCGCCGCGATGATCCGGCCGCGCCCGCCCGAGTCAACGACTTGCAGGCGGGCCTTGCGTGCGAGGGGCAGGCATGCCCTCGCCGCGCCAACGGAGTCCTCTGCCTTCGCGCGAGGCGGTAAGGGCTCGAGTCCTGGAAAGCGCCGCAACTGCCGCGACTAGCGCCAGGGTAGCGACCGAGGCGCCGAGCTTGCCGATCGTCATCGTGACTGTCCCGCGCGCTGCGGCTGTCAGTCCGAACGCGATCGTCAGGAAGACGAACGAGTCGATGAGACTCGAGACGGTGTTGCTGGCGAGGACGGCGGCGACCCGTCCATGTCGTCGCACCCGGGTGTACACGACCAGGTCCGCGGTTTCGGCGATGACGAACGTCACAACGGACGCGATGGCGAGCGAAGGCGTCGAGGTGACGGCCGTGACAGGGGCACTGCCGAGGATCACCGCCATCGTGCCGGTCAGCCCTATGCGGTCGTGGATGACGTCACGCACCGTGAGCAAGGCGCCGGCAAAGACGACTCCGGACGGTGCGTAGAGCCCAAACCCGACCGGGATGGTGCGCGGTTGGCCAGCTCCATTGTCGATGCCGATGTGCACGAGGGACCAGTTCGCCAGGACGATGCAGGCGACGAACACAGCCACCCACAAGCCCGTGGCGGCGTACCACGCCCGTCTCCTCGTACTCACTCCAACAGGCCCACGGCGTGGAGCGTCTCGGCCCTCTTGACGCAGCCAGGGCAGTGAGCGCATGGCAGATTTGCTCGGTGGCATGAGTGTGTCCACGCCAGCACCGACTCCGGCACGCCCGAAGCGCGGAGCAGTTCGGTGGCGCTCATCTCGGCGGCCGGCGCTTCGACTCGGATGTGCCCTTCTTGGAGCGCCACGACGTTGTCAATCGCGGAGAGGAAGCCCCTGGTCCCGTCGATGTGCCGGGCGCCGTCCGAGGCTACGGTGCCGAGCTGGATGGTAGTGAACTCACGCAGGACACCCCACGCCGCAGCCAGGGTGATTAGGAGCTGATTCCGGAAGGGCCACCACACCGGCGCGGCACCCGCTGGGCCGGTCGTCGAGGCTGCCTTGTTGGCCATCAGGCCAGCGCCGACGTCCGTCGCGGGGACGCGGATCGTTGTACACGGCAGACCGAGCAGTTGCGCGACGTGCTGGGCGGCCCGGGCCTCAGCCTGTGCGGGGATCTGCCCGTAGTCGACGACCATGCAGTGGTCCGGTCGAGTCAACGCGGCCACGGCGGTGCTGTCGAGCCCACCCGACAGGAGCAGCAGACGCGTCATTCTCGGCCAGCCCTGTCAAGCGCCGCCCACGCCGCCTGGTAGATCGCAGTGGACAGGTCGTTCACGACGAGGCTGCCGGTGCCGCGCAGCATCGTCCAGGCGTGGTCGTCGGCACTCTCTGCGAGACCGACGACGGGAATGCGGGCCTGCGTGGCCCACCCAGTTTCGAACAGCGTGCCAGCGTCCGATCCGTCGAGGACCGCCAGGACGCTTGAGCAGGAGCGCAGTCCGGTGAGGTCCTTGTTGGCGACTTCGTCGCCGCCGAGGCCAATCTCGTGAAGGGGGGAGAAGACACTCACGCCGAGGTGCTGCAGTGCACGGCGGATGACTCGGATGAGGTTGCGCTGCGCGACGCTGAAGAAGGGTCCGGCGAGATAGACGCGTGGTTCGACGATCGGCTGGAAGGCAACGGGGTCACCGACGGTAGACAGGGTGTGGCTGTTGAACGCGGCCGCACCCACGAGTGAGTGTGCGGCTGCGACGCGAGACCCGAAGCGGGCCGCTGCGACTGGCTCTGTGTGGTCGACCGCCCAGGCCCGCGTGAATCCGGCAGTGAACGCGTCACCGGACCCGATCGGGTCGACCGTGACCGTCGGGACCGGCCCGAACGGGTGCAGCCCGTCGGGGGTTGCGACTAGGCCGCCGCGCGCCCCACGCTTGATGACGACGGCGTCGACGCCCACCTTGAGTAGTTGGTTCGCGGCGTCCGACAAATCATC
>JBBQTC010000113.1:0-3593 GCA_038234785.1 Acidimicrobiales bacterium | reverse complement strand
GCCCGCCGTCGCGCCCGAGTTCGTCGAGGTTCAACGCACCGGCGTCGGCCAGGTCGTCGTACAGTCCGGCGGTGTCGGTGCTCGCCACGACTCGCCCCGTCGATGACGTGTCCAAGTACGCCTCTAGCACCCCGTCCAGCGTGCCGGCGTCGAGCTCGCTGAGGAATTGCTCGAGCACCGCCGCAGGAACGACCGCGAAGGCGTTGTGATGGCCGTTGCTGACGGTGAAGACCGCCACGTGCCATGCCAGCCACGTGCACGCGACCGACAAGTCGGGGCGTTCACGTCGGTTGAGAGCTCGCCCGAAGGCCGAGTCGCCGACGGATTGGCAGGAGGACGACGACGTTGTCGACGGCTGATCTGTCGGCAGTGGCGTGGTCGCGCCGACGAGGGCGTCGACAGTGTGCAGCTCAGCATCGTCGACCACTCCAGCCAGACTCGAGCGTGCGCATTGCCAACTCAGCCGAAGGTGTTCGTCAGCGGAGACCCGGCCGCCGCGACGCTTGCGCAACATGCTCGACCGACCGTGCCGGTACAGGTCGCAGCCGAACGCAGCGCGGTCGACGTAGAGCCCGAATCGTTGGACCGACGGCACCGTCTCGACTCGCAGGCGTGGTGGCAGCTCGCGGCGAAAGGCGCGATCCGTCACGGCGCGTTCGGCCGCGAGAGCGCTGCCCGCAGCGAACAACGACGCGGCGCGCAACCGCTCGCCATCGGCATGGTCGCCGCACAGTTCGAGACGTCCGGGCCGCGGCCGAACCAGCAACCCTGGCGACGATGGGGAATCCAGCAGCAGCATGAGCGCCGCGGCAAAACGTTCGACGTACACCTGGGCTGCGGCCCGCACGACGTGATCGTCCATGGAGACGCTGATGTGGGTCGAGTATCCCTCGAATTGGTGACCCTGTGCACAGCGTTCGAGCTCGGCCCGCCCGACCCGAGCCAGAAGGTCGGCGCGTTCGCTGAAGCCACTGTCCAGCGCGACCGGAGGTGTGGCGATCTCGGCTTCCGGACCATCCGCGGTCACCACGCCGCCCCACCTGCACCGGCGCGCGAGGGCGTCGGCCGGGTCGATCGCTGCGCCGTCGATGTCGAGGCGGCGAATCAGTTCACGGAAGTCGACCCGCTTTCCGGCGACGTGCACGACGTACTCGTGCTCGATCCCGATGTATCGACGTCGCACCCCGGACGGTGGGCATGCATCATTGAGAGTGCGCGCGAACTCCGCACTGATCTGAGCTGCCGTGGAGCGCCTGGCGACCGTACGTCCCGGCCGATTCACTGAGCAGGTGGTTCCGGACTCGTGTCCGGATCGATGTGCTCCGCTTCATCGCGCTCATGCGCACGATCGCGGACCTCGGCGATGGCGTGATCGATCGTGTGCTCGATCGCCTTGTCGCGCAATGCGTCGCCGGTCATTGTCGCCGTTTCGAAGGCAACTCCTGTCACCGTCGTCGTTACCCGCCCCAGTGTGTCCTGTGTGGTCGCTTGCGCGGCCGCGACCACGTTGCCCTTCTCCCCCACGATGCCCTCCATGTTCCTGGATCCCGTCCGAATTGCGCAGGTCGTCGAATCGTAGCCCCCTGGCGCCACGAGCAATTTCGGGGTGCGCGCCTGACTCGGTCCTTGACGAGCACCGACTAGTCGTCGAGCCACGCACACATCTCCAACCAACGCATCGACACCTACCCCGATGCGCCGGTGGCGGCAACCGACGCCAGGTTCGACCTGGTACGAACGTAACGAAATGCAATCTATCGCTCGTTACATTTGCGTCCCTGGCCGAACTCCGACCGCGCTCGACGGCCATCGTCTGACAGCACACATCACTCCAGGTCAGCCCAGATCGGGCGCATCCTCGGTGCCAATCGACGCAGTTCTTCGAGGTGCAGCGCGCTGAGCTCGTCGAGGCGGCTCTGCCCCTCGGCGCTCAGCCGGAGGCGCACCATCCGATGGTCGGTGTCGTCTCTCCAGCGCTCGACCAGACTCATTGACTCGGCGCGACCGATCAGCTCAGCCGCACTGTGGTGCCGCAACATCAGGTGGTCGGCAATGTCGCCAACCGTGGGTGCGCCAGCCCCGGCATGGCCGCGGATGGCGAGCAGCAACTGATGATGAGCGGCGGTGATGCCCGCAGCGCGTGCCTGTTCCTCGCTCCAGTGCAGGAACCGGCGCAGCCCATCGCGGAACTCGAGAAGTCGGGTGTAGTCAGCGGACGAAACCATTAGATAGATCGTAACACGATATATTCTGCTCATGGCTCGAAGAAGGGGAACGAAACAGACTGGCGGGACGCGGGCCATCACGGCGCAGCGTCGATTGGTGACACTCACGGCATGTGCCGCCGCAGTCGGCCTCGCGGCCGGCGGAGTGGCGTTCGTGCTCGTGCATGCGATAGGTCTGCTCACCAACCTCGCCCTGCTGCACCGGTGGGGCTGGGACCTCCCGTCGCTGGATAGATTTTCGATCGGTCCGTCGACGTACGCCGTCGCGATCGGCGGTGCGTTGGTCGTGTCGTTGCTCGCGAAGTGGTCGCCGGTGATCCGCGGACACGGCATTCCGGAAGCGATGGAGGCTGTCCTCACCAAGCAGAGCCGAATCGCCCCGCGGACCGCGATCGCCAAACCACTCTCGGCCGCCGTTGCGATCGGCACCGGCGGACCGTTCGGCGCGGAGGGTCCGATCATCGTGACCGGTGGTGCGATTGGATCGCTGCTGGGCCAGGTCATCCACGTGACCCCAAACGAGCGCAAGATCTTGCTGGCGAGCGGCGCCGCCGCCGGCATGGCAGCGGTGTTCGGCTCGCCGCTCGCGGCGGTGATCCTCGCAATCGAGCTCCTGCTCTTCGAGTTCTCGACTCGTTCGTTCATCCCGCTGGTTGTCGCCACCAGCGTCGCCGCCGGCGTCCACTCGACACTGTTCAGCTCAGGACCGTTGTTCACCGTACCTGCGCACCACTTCTCCGGCCTCGGCCAGCTCCCCGTGTTCGCCGTGCTCGGTCTGCTCTGTGGCCTGCTGGCTGTTCTCATCTGCCGCGGCCTGTTCTTCGTCGAGGGGCTCTATCGCAGGCTGCCGGTCAGCGAGTTCTGGCATCCCCCGATCGGCGCAGTCCTGTTCGTGTCCGTGGCGCTGCTGGAACCGCGCACGCTCGGAGTCGGCTACGACGTCATCGACGACGCGCTGGCCACGCGGCTCGCTCTCGCCTCGCTCGCCATCATCGGCGTGGTGAAGCTCGTGGTCTGGTGGCTGGCGCTCGCGTCAGGGACATCGGGTGGAACGCTGGCCCCGGTACTGATGATCAGCGCTTGCTTCGGGGGCACCCTCGGCGAGATCCTGCATCGTCTCGTTCCAAGCCTCCAGATCTCATCGGGCTCCATTGCGTTGGTGGCTATGGCAGCCACCTTCGGTGCGGCAACCCGGGCAACGTTCGCCGCAATCGTGTTCGTGTTCGAGTTGACACGCGACTACAACGCCATCCTGCCGCTGATGCTCGCCACCGTGCTCGCGACACTCGTCGCCAGCTGGCTCTCGCACGACAGCCTGCTCACCGAGAAACTCACGCGTCGCGGATTGGTCGTGCCGCGGGACTACCA
>JBBQTC010000112.1:0-4213 GCA_038234785.1 Acidimicrobiales bacterium | reverse complement strand
GAGTCCTTCCCGGTGTGCATGGGGGATTGGTGACACACCGTCATTACGGAGTATATACCTCGGCCGAGGGGAGGCAAGGCTTGAGGCCGAATCGCCAGCGGTGCGGTGAGCGGGTCGGGGCCGAGAAAACGCCCCGGCGCTGGCCGAGGCGTAGGACTGTTGGCCGATGTTGGGTCGTGGCGGGTTCGCTGGCCACGGTGCAGTCCCGATGGAAGAGGCGTCGGTACACGCGGTTGGCTAGCTGAGCGAACCCTTTCTGGCAATGAGACGGCGACAGTCATGGTTCCGTGGCGTCGTGCCGCCGAACGGGTCTGGCCATGTGTCCGCCCAGCGGCTTTCGCTGCGCCCGAGTCGCGCGGATCGCAGCTTCTCCCGCGCCGTCTCGACCTCGCCGGAGAATTCGCCCACGGCGATGCGGCGCTTCAGTTCGTCGATGCGCTCGGCGATCGAGGAGAACTCGTACTCGTCGAGTGCCTTGGCCATAGACGCGCGGACGGGGTTCAGCGCGACGTAGACCATGTGGGCGACGATCGCCTCCTCGTCGAGTGCGACGATGGATTTGAAGCGCTCTTCCCAGCAGTGCCCGGTGACGTCGTCCTTGAGGTTGATGATGTGGGCGATCCGCTCCTTCAGGAACTTGTGGAAGGTGGAGAGGTCGGCCAAATCACGTCGCCAACGAGCGATCAGAGCCGGATCGGCGAGCGCGGCGGCAATCTCCTCGGGTTGCGCGGGAAGCGACTTGTGGATCTTGTTCCGCAGCCGCTATCGATTGGTGAACGCCCCTCTGTCGCGCCGCGACAGAGGGGCACTTCAGGACATCGATAGCGAAGGAGACGACGAGCTCAACGAGGCGATAATCGAGCGCCGGACGCACCGGGAGATGCAGTGGCAGGTGACGGGCTTGGCCGGATCGAAGATGTGCTTGCGCGGAGTTGCGATGACGCGAGGTCATCAACGACAAAATCGCGCGACCCCGAAAGTGATGATTTTTTTCTGGTGTGGTTGGGCGCAGGGGTGTGTCCGCTATGTCTGGGTGGGTGCATGCGCCGAGCGCCGAGCTTCAGTCCAATGGGTGGTGGCCACTGGGCCACTGTGGCTTCCCTTCGTGAGCGAGGTTCGCCGAGAAAGGCCTGCCTCTGTGGGGCGTCGACGGGATCGATCGGTCTTTCTTAGAGATTCCTGGCGCTCGGCCTCGGGCCGCGTCACCTGTCGTGGCGCTTGGCCGAAGGGTTTGTTCCCTTCCGGCGCGTTGAACACCCTGTGCAGAAGGAACTCGATCCATGACCGCCCGAAATGCGTGCATCGCCCTCCCCGCCCGCCCATCGCTCCCGCGGGCCGGCCTCCGCGCCGACGTCGCCGAGCTGCTGCACCGCTGGGCCAGTCGCAGCACGGTGATTCGCCGTGCGTGTCCGGCACCCGCGCTTGTCGTCGCCGGGCTCGTCGCGAATTGGCTCGTCGCGACCGTGCTCGTCGGTTCTGCTGCGCTCGCCGCGCCGCAGGCCGCACCTGGAGAGACGAATCCACTCGCCGCGCCGGCGGCAGCGCCGGGCCAGGCGAATCCGCTCGCTCGCCCTTCGGCCCAGGTGGAAGCGGCCCGCGCCGCGTTCGCCTCGGCACACCCCAACGCCGCGTTCATGATGCGCGACCTTGGCATCACCCGCGTCTTCGGCCGATCGTTCTCCTCCGGTGCGACCCCTCACGACAGCGCCGAGACCTTCATCCACGATCACGGTGCCATGTTCGGCATCGCGCCGAACCACCTCTCGCCCGTCGGTCCGTTCCCATCGGGCGAGCACCTGCTGCCGCTGGTCTACGACGCGGTCACCGGTGTGTCGAAATTCACGCTCGTGTGCTACACGCAGCAATGCAACGGCGTGCCGGTCTTCCGCAGCGACCTCCGTGTGCTCGTGCGTAACGAGCCGGGATTCCCCGCGGTACTCGTGAGCAGTTCGCTTCGCGACCTCGGCGCCTTTGCCACCAGCTTCGCCCGCAATGCGAGGCCGCCTAGATCGATCAACGCCGACCTGCTGCTGAGAAACGTTCGTGCTCAGTTCGAGGCGCGGCCGACGATCTCCGACCAGCGCACCGTCATCTGGGCCGGCACCGACAATTCGTTCGAGGCTCCGCGCCTCGCGCACGAGTTCGTCGCGACCGGCGGCTCAACGCTCGCGCCGGCCTCGTTCAGGAAGGTGCGGTACATCGTCGACGCCAGCACCGGCGAGGTGCTCCATGAGGAGAGCCTCATCAACGACTTCGACGCCGGTGGACAGGTGCTCGGCATGGCGACGCAAGGCTGGGCGGCCGACCTCTGCGCCGCGGAGGTTGCAACGGGTCTGCCGTACGCATCCATCCTGATCGACGGCAATACCTACTACGCCGACGCCGACGGCACCTTCGTTGCGTTGGACGTCCCCGACGGCGCCACGATCGGAACCTCAAAAATGGGCGGCCTGTACTTCACGGTCGCCGACCAGGCTGGCCCCGTCTCGATGGTCTCCGCACCGATCGGTGATGCGATGTCGTTGCTGCACAACGGCGCGAACACGAACTCGCTCGTGCGAGCGCAAGTGAACGCGTACCTCCACGCCAATGTGATGCGCGACCTCGTGCTCGAACAGAATCCCAGCTACCCGACGATCTCGATGCAATCGGGACCGACGGCGTTCCAGATCCGGGTCAACCTCGGTCTGACCTGTAACGCGTTCTACGACGGCAGCGCCATCAACTTCTCTCTGGCTGGCGGCGGATGCGCGAACATGGCGTTCGCCAGCGTCGTCCACCACGAGTACGGCCATCACGTCATCGCCTCGGGTGGCAGCGGCCAAGGGGCCTACGGCGAGGGAATGGCCGACTCCATGAGCCTGCTGGTCACCGACGAGTCGGTGATCGGCATCGGCTACGCCAACGACTGCGGCGCGGGGGCTCGCGACGCGAACAACGCATGTCAGTACAACCCGAACGGCTGCTCGAGCTGCGGCTACGAGCTCCACTCCTGCGGCATGCTGCTCTCCGGCTGCGTGTGGGATCTGCGCAACCGCTGGCAAGCCCAGTTTCCGGACGACTATCAGGCGATGCTGCGGAATATCGTGGTCAACGCAATACCCCTGCATGGCCCGACCTCGACGATCGAAGCCGACATCGCCGTCGACTATCTGACGCTCGACGACGACAACGCCGACATCACGGACGGAACGCCGCACTCGGCCGACATCGTGAGCGCCTTCAGTGAACACGGCCTCAATCCGCTGCCTTCGCAGGCACTCCAGTTCACGTATCCCAACGGCGTCCCCGTCAACGTGCTGCCCGACGGCACGACGACGCTGAAGGTGAACGTGTCGCCCCTCGCCGCCCAGCCGCAGCCCGACTCGGGCACGTTCTTCTGGCGCAACGCCACGACCGGACCGTTCTCCACGGCGCCAATGACGCAGACCGCGCCAAACCAGTACGACGTGCAGGTGCCTGCGAGCGCGTGCTTGAGCACGATGCAGTTCTACGTGCAGGTGCTGACGACGACTGGCGTGGTCGCCAACAACCCGAGCGCTGCGCCAGCATCGGTGTACACGGCCATCTCGGCGGGGTCGACGTCGACTTCCTTCAGCGACGACATGGAAGGCGCCGCCACGGGCTGGACGGTGGGCGCGCCGAGCGACACCGCGACAGCCGGGATCTGGACGCGCGTCGCTCCGGTCTGGAACTACGCCCAGCCGTGGGAGGATCACACCGCGGCGCCCGGGACGCTCTGCTGGATCACCGGACAGAGCAACCTCGCAACCGTCTTCGGCACGGACGACGTCGACGGCGGCGCCACGACGCTCACATCGCCCTCGTTCGACGCTACTGGATTCGACGCCGTCGACGTGAGCTACTGGCGCTGGTACTCGAACGATCAGGGGTCAAACCCCAACACGGACACGATGCCGGTCCAGATCTCCAACAACAACGGCGTCTCGTGGATCACGGTCGAGTTGGTCAACACCAACGCCCATGCGTGGGTATTCAAGTCGTTCAGGATCAACGACTACGTGGCGCCGACGGCCACCATGAAGCTGCGTTGGATCGCGCGCGACGCCGGGGGGCCGTCGATCGTCGAGGCGGGCGTTGACGACGTCGTGGTGCGGGGCTTCGCCTGTGCCCTGCCGAACCCGAGCGACATCAACGGCGACGGCGCGGTGAACGGCGCTGACCTCGCGATCCTGCTGGGAGCATGGGGCAC
>JBBQTC010000111.1:0-4832 GCA_038234785.1 Acidimicrobiales bacterium | reverse complement strand
CGGCGTCGTCGAGATCGCGATCCCAGCGATCCTGCACCGATTCGGCGCCCCACTCGATGACGCACTTGCTGCCACACTGGTCTACCGGGCCGCCGGGACACTACTCCCGGCAGTCGCAGGTGGCCTCGCCCTCGTCGCGCTGCGAGCTCACCGAAATCCCACTCCGCTGACAGCGCAGAGAGGAATTACCTGAGATGGACGCCGATCCGCTTGCATTGTTCCCGTACCGATCGCTACTGGCGGTATGCGCGCACCCCGATGACGAATCGTTCGGACTCGGCGCGGTCATCTCCGCGTTCAGGGCGCTCGGCATAGCCACGAGCCTGCTGTGCTTCACTCACGGCGAAGCCTCCACACTCGACGCCGGCATCGACGATCTGGCCCGGCGACGAGCCGACGAGCTGACCGCCGCCTGCAACGTCCTCGGACTGGGTTCGGTGAGCCTGCACTCATACCCGGACGGTCACCTGACGGAAGTGCCCGTCGAGAACCTGAGCGATCGGCTCGAGTCGCTCGTCGACGCCGGCCGCTTCGACTGTCTGCTCGCGTTTGACGAAGGCGGCATCACCGGTCACCCCGACCATCGACAAGCCACCGCAACAGCCCGGACCGTGGCTCACCGCCGCGGTCTCCCCTGCTCGCCTGGACGTTGACCCGGACCGTCACCGACGCGCTCAACGAGGAGTTCCGAGCTGGCTTCGTCGGGCGCGATCCTTCCGAGATTGACATCACCCTCGACGTGGATCGCACCATGCAACGCGAGGCGATCTCGTGCCACGCAAGCCAATCTGCCGGCAACCAGGTGTTGCGCCGCCGACTCTTCTTGCAGGGCAACACCGAGGTGCTCGTGTGGCTCGATCGACCTGACTCAGGATCTGGCCGCATGGCGGGTCGTAGCCACGCCGATGGGACGTGACGGTCACACTCGCCACAACACCCACCCGGACGGCGGCGATGCCTTCGTCAACGGGTTCAGCTTTCTGGGTGGGTGGTCACGGGAGATCGGTGCGGTCACCGTTTCATCATCGGGCCAGTGGGCCATTTCAACACGTAGTCGTTCACAACCAACACGACGACCGCGCCGACCAACACCGGCGAACCGGCAGTTCGGTGAGGTCGCTACGACGACGCAGACCTGTTGACATCGGTGATCCGACAATGGAACGCAACCGCGGCGGTCTTGAACGACGAAGTAACTGCGATCCGGTCACCCTGCGTCCACCGTTCGTCAGACGGGCCTCATTGCTCTCTTGAGCGAAATGGGGAATGTGACCGCGATCGTCGTGCCGACTTTGGAGTCGACCAGTTCGACGCTGCCGCCGTGGGCTTTCACCAGTTGCGCGACGACGGCGAGGCCGATGCCGCTACCGGCAACGGGACGGACGGCTTCGCTGCGATAGAAGCGTTCGAAGATATGGGGGCGGTCTTGCGTGAGGATCCCGGGGCCGTTGTCGCTCACGGTCAAGGTGGGTGTGCCGTGGGGTCCGAGTGGGCGAACGTCGAGTCCAATCGCGCCACCTGGCGGCGAGAACTTGATGGCGTTCGTCAAGAGGTTCGAAACGATTTGGGAGAGCCGGGCAGGGTCGCCGGTGACGAAAGCAGGTTCGAGATGCCGGTTCAACTGCTGTTGGTTCGCTTCGGCAAGGGGGCGCAGCGCATCGGCAACGCTGGCCGCGATCTCGGTGAGGTCGCAGGGTTCGACCTTCAGGCTCGGTCCCGCGAGCGCGGCGTCGGCGTCGGCGAGCGTGCCGAGGTCGTCGACGAGACGGCGCAGGCGCAGGACGTCGTCGTGCATCTGAACGAAGTGCTCGACCGTCGGTTCGGTGATCCCGTCGATGACCTCCTCACACCCGCCCTGCAGCAGTGTGAGCGGTGTGCGGAGTTCGTGGGCGATATCGGCGGCGAGGTGGCGGCGGGCGACGTCGTTGGCCTGGAGTCGTTCCGCCATGTGGTCGAAGGTGCGGTTGAGGGCGCCAATCTCGCCGGGTGCGCGGTGTTCTCCGGCCCGGGCGGTGGCGTCACCGTCGCCGAGTCGTTGGGCGGCGTCGGTGACGCGGCGCAGCGGTCGCACGATGCGCAACGCGATCGGCGCAGCAACGACTGCCGCGACGAGCGCGGCGATCAAGGCACCGATCGCGACCGTGCCACTCAAGGCGTCGCGGACGTGCGTCTCTGCTTGGCCGAGTTCGCCCGACACGAACGTGACCCTCGCAGTACCGACCTGCTCTCCGTCGACGATGACCGGCGCGGTGCGAGTGGGGCCGTGAGCATTGGTGGCCATCTCTGGCATGTTGCCCATAGTGCTTCGCAGTTCGATCGTGCTCCCGCTGGTTCCGACAACGGTGAGCGATGCGCCTGCTTGTACGGCGAGCATCATCGCCGGGTGCGGGTCGGCCGTGGCCCAGCCGTCGCCTTGTTGAAAGGCCAGTCCGAGGGTGCCGGCGATCGCGTCGGCGGTGGCTTGCTGTCGCTCGCGAGCAAGTTGGCCGACGGAGTGCTTCGTACGCCACAGCGTGAGGCCGGCGAGAACGAACACGGCCACTACCGCCACGGCCACGAACCCGGCAATGAGCCGCAACGCGAGCGGGCTGCGTACGAGGTGGCGACGGTCAGCGGTCACGATCGAGGCCCAGTCGGTAGCCGACACCGGTGACGGTCTGCACGATCGTCGGCTGGGTCGGGTCGGGTTCGATCTTGCGGCGCAGGTTCTTCACATGGGAGTCGACGGTGCGTTCATAGCCGTCGAACTCGTAGCCGCGTACCCGGTTGATCAGTTCGTAGCGCGAGCACACCCGGCCCGGTTGGGCAGCCAACGCGATGAGCACACCCCATTCGGTAGGGGTCAGCTCCGCAAGCTCGCCGTTCACAGTGACCCGCCGGGTGACCTCGTCGAGTATCAACGTTCCGCCACCGAAGGACTCCGCCGGTGCGTCCACGGCGGGCGACCGTCCGCGGCGAAGAATCGCGCCCACGCGCAACACGAGCTCACGCGGGCTGAACGGTTTGGTGACGTAGTCATCGGCACCGACTTCGAGGCCGTGGATGCGGTCACGCTCGTCCACCTTGGCGGTGAGCATCAGGATCGGTACATCGCTCGACTTACGGATCTCGACGGCGACTTCCTCGCCAGTGATGTCCGGCAGGCGCAGGTCCAAGACGATGAGATCGACCACAGTGTGCCCGGCGATCTCCAGCGCCTCGGCACCGCTGCCGGCAGTGAGGACCTGGTGGCCTTCGTGTTCGAGGTAGCGGCGCACGAGGTCGCGGATGCGGGCCTCGTCGTCGACCACCAACACCACTGCCATGTCTACCTCGCTCCCTGTTGTGTCGACGGTACTCGTGGCGGTCAGGCTCGGTAGGAGAACACGGTCGCCATCCCCGTCTCCAAGTGGTACGTGTTGTGGCAGTGCAACATCCACTGCCCAGGGTTGTCAGCCGCGATGTCGACTTCGACCGCGGTCATCGGCAGCACGTTCACCGTGTCCTTGCGCGCACTTCCATCGCCGACCATCTGGAACGTGTGGCCGTGGAGGTGGATCGGGTGAAACATCATCGTCTGGTTGACGATCCGCAACCGCAGGTGCTCACCCTCGTTCACCGTGATCGGTGCCGTGTCCGGGAAGCTTTTGCCGTCGATGCCGTGTACATACCCCGAGCCGTTCGCCGTGAGACCGATGGTGGTCGAGCGGTCGGGGCTCTTCGCTGGCAGACGGACGGCATCGGTGGCGACGAGGTCGCTGTAGACGAGTTCGCGACCCGACAACTCCAACGGACGTGACCCGACCGTGGGGGCGACCGCAGTGCTACTGGTCCGAAGGACGGCTTCGCCGGCGGGATCGGACTTGCCCTCGGGGACGGCGATGATCGGGAACGAACCCGAACCCGCCGTGACGATCACGTCGTAGCGCTCGCCCATCCCGAGTACCACGGTGTCGACCTCCACCGGGTTCACGGGGAACCCATCAGCATGCGTGACCGTCAGGCGATGCCCTCCGATGGCGACTCGGTAGGGGGTGTCGGAGCCGGCGTTGATCAGCCGGATTCGCACCCGTTGACCGGGCTTGGCGTCGATCGTCTCGCGCTCCGACGGTGCACGACCGTTGATCACGTGCAGCGGATAGGCAACATCGCCGTTCAGCCCGCCCATCATCGAACCCATGTTGCCCATGTGCCCGGAGTGGCCTCCGCCGCTCTGCAACTCCGCAAGCACGTCCTCCTGCGTGCGGCCGTAGCCGTCGAGCCAGTCGTCGAGCATCAGCGTCACGTCGACATCGGACGCGACCGGATCGTTCGGGTCCTCCACGATCAAGGGTGCGTACAATCCTCGGTCCAGTTCGAGGCCCATGTGGGGATGGAACCAGTAGGTCCCGGCGTCGGGCACAGTGAACCGGTACGTGAACTCCCCCGACGGCTCGACCGACATCTGGGTCAGGTCGTGCACGCCATCCATGTCATTGCGCAACGCAATGCCGTGCCAGTGCAGCGTGTTGCCCGACGATAGATCGTTCACGAACCTCGCCTCGATCAGATCGCCAACCTTCGCCCTGATCCCGCCGGTGCCGGGACGATCGCCGAACGCCCACGTCGACACTTCACGGCCGCCGATGTTCACCGTGACAGGCGCCGCCGTGATCGTCGAGGAGACCGTCGCCGCGCCCGGCTTGCGTCGCAGCGCGTCACGACCCTCGATCGCCGGGTCGGCCGCATTGACCAGCGAACCGCCTGGCCCCGACGCCGTCGTCCCGGAGCCGCACGCAACAAGCACGAGCGCGCTGCCTCCGGCTATCACCATCTCCCGTCGCGACAACATCCGCATCAAGGTTCCTGTCTGG
>JBBQTC010000110.1:0-4838 GCA_038234785.1 Acidimicrobiales bacterium | reverse complement strand
TGCCATCGACCGTACGACCAGCCGCACCCACCCCCAGGGATGCCCTCGGACGCGCTAGAGATAACGCGTCCTCGACACGACTCAAAGCCCTCGCTCGCTACATCGAAGACACTCCGAATCGGACTAGAGATATGTGCCGGTAGGTGGCAGGGCAAACCTTGGCTGACACGCGCTAGCCGAACGACACGGTGGCGTCGAACACGAGGTGCGCGCTCGCACTCGTCGCCAGGCACACGGTGCGGTTCGGTGACACCGCGACCAGGCCGAGTCCCGCGCGGGTCTCGTTCGTGACGTAGCTGAGCGTGGTTCCGTCGGGCGACGCCGTGCAGTCCGACATCCGCACCGTGCCCGGTGCCACGGCGCCCACCTCGGTGACGTTGCCGATCACGGCCACCGTGCCGACCGGCACGAATGCACCGAGCGGCACCACCGTGGTCGACCCTGCGGCGGGGATCGCACCCACACGCGAATCGAGTGGACGGGTGGTGGTCGCGGCGAGTCGGGCGCGACTCCCGCTGGCGCTCCACCAGCCGGCCACATCGATCGCGACGTTCGCGGTGGCGTGCGAGTAGACACACACCGAGCCGCCGGTGCCGAGCGGCACCGTGGACGAGTTGGCGATCGTGTCGCCGGGTTGGAAGTTCAACGTCGACACGATCGGCCGCGTCTGGCCACACGGCCACACCGTGACGTAGCCGCGCGAAGCCGGATCACTGACGGTGACGGTCACGGTCACGGCGTCGACACCGCTGGCCGGCACGCCGCCATGACCGGAGACCGGCACGGTGAGCACTCCAGCCGCCGCCAGCGGCGACCCCGACGACGTGTCGAGGATGCGCGACGCGGTCAGCGGGTGAAGTCCGGTGGCGCCGCTGGCGACGTAGGAGCCCGTGACGTCGACCACCACGTCCGTGTCCACTCGCGAGAAGACGCACAACCGCTGCGTCGGATCGAGGCGCACGTGTGCCGCGTTGGCGATCACCCGTCCAGGCGGATAGTTGAGGATCGATGCCGTCGGCATTCGTGCCCCGCAGGGCCACGCGGTGAGGTACCCCGTGGTCGCCGGCGCGACCGCGATCACGTTCGCCACCACTCCCACCGCGTTCGGGGCGACCTTGCCTGCCAGCGGGACCACCATGAAGGTGCCGCCGCGCAGGCGTTGACCGGTCTCACGGGTGTCGACCGCGCGGATCGGCGCACGCGGCTGCATGCCGACTCCCGTGAGGGGGGCATCGACTCGGTACGTCGGAAGGTCGACCGCGACGAAGGAGGGCCGATACAGGTAGGCGTTGGCCTGCCAGAGATCGAAGGGACCGCCGTTCGACCACGACAGCACCATCTTTCCATCGGCCTGGAGGTACGGCAGCAGGTGGGCGTGGTAGATGCCGCACTGATCGCAGCGTCGGTCGCCGACGATGAAGATGGCCCGATCGTTCTCCCACGGACCCCACGGGTTCGGGGCCTTGTCGACGTAGATCCACGCTCCCCACCAGTCGTCGATCTTGGTGACGTTCACGTACACGTCGCCGAACTTCCGAACCCCCATCGGGTTGGCGGCGCCGCGTGTCATCAGCGGCTGCGCCGCGAACGGGTTCGACGTCCACCCACCGGCGACCCAGTACTGCGGCGCGACGTCGAAGTGGCCCTTTGGGACCCGGGCGAGGAACGTGTCGGGCATGCAGTTCGAGTCGAACTGGGCGACGCTGTCCACCTGATGGGTGAACTGCCGGTAGCAGTGCCCGTAGAGATAGGAGAAGGTGTCATCGCTCGCGATCGACCAGCCGTACAGGCGGTTGCCGGCGTCGGGCGCCGGCGCGAAGGAGACCACGGCGAGCGACGACGGATCGACTCGTGCGACCCACGTCCCCGTCGGGGCGGCTCCCCAGGTGGCGCCCGTGCCGTGCGGGTTCCTCATCTCCACCATGAAGATCCACAACATGCCGTCGTACCCGATGGCGCCGTCCATCGGCCAGAACCAGTGCACGAGCGGCGTGGTCTGGGCCGATCCGATGAAGTTGTTCATCCCCGGGCCGCCGACCAGCGACCAGCACGAGCCGTTCTGGACCAGTCCCGCGTTGTGCGCCGCGGCGCCGAGGCTGTCGCGGAGGTCGTCGTCGGCGCTGAAGAACATGTCCTGGAAGAGCCAGAGGTTGCGGCCGTCGGGCAGGGCGTACACGTGCTGGTAGTCGCCGCCGGCGAATCCGGCGCCACCACCCACTCCGGGGTTGGCGAACACCGCGGTCAACTGGGCTGCGGACAGCGTGCTCCCGTCACACGCTGCCTCAGCCCGAGGAGCGGACACCGACTGCACCGCACCCAGTGCGCTCACGACGATCGCGAACGCGACCAGGCATCGCTGCACCACTGTCCTCATGATCAGTGATCGGGACGGGAACGAGCCATCTTGAGGAGACCCTCTCACAGCAACGCACCGTCCGGTGGAGACCGGACGGTGCGGGTGGACACGGTGCACGCGCACGTGACAGTGGCGGAAGGGGTGGGATTTGAACCCACGGAGGCTTGCACCTCGCACGCTTTCGAGGCGTGTCCCTTTGGCCGCTCGGGCACCCTTCCGGGGCGGCAGGTTAGCGCCTCGAGCCTGGCACGACACTCGGACGTCACCCCGCCCCACCCGGCTTCTGGACAGGAATCCTCCCGAATCGCCTTCTGGACAGCGATCTTCTCGGACTCCGGGAAGATCCCTGCCCAGTTGGCGGCCCGAACCGACACGTGACGACAGGACAGAGTTTCTCAAGTTCTCGTCTGGACGTGCCGAAACCCTTGCCGTGGAAGTGGACTTGTTCGAGAACAGCGACGCGGCGACGCCTCGCCCGGCCTGGCACGTGATCGAAGCGGCGCGCCGCAGGTATCTGACCGGTGTGCTGATGCTCGACACCACGCCGCCGACCAACGTCTACCTCCGCGACGGCCAGGTGTACTTCGCCGAACGCAGCACGGACGGTGGCCTCGGCGTCCGGCTCCTCGTCGAGGGTGTCATCACCCGGGAACAAATGCACAAGGGAACGCTGCAAGTGAGCGGCGTCGAGCATCTGGGTCGAATGTTCGAACGTGATGCATCGATCGACCGAGACGCCGTGGAACTGTGCGTGGAGTTGATGACCGACGATGTGCTCACCAACGTCGCCACGGTCGACGTCCCCGGTTACAAGATGGTCTTGTACAAGCGGCACCCGAGCGGCCTCGACCGTTGGTTGCCCACCCGCGTCGAAGTGGTCACCCACCTCGTCGAGGCCCGCCATCTGGTCGACGACAACGTCACGATCACCCCAGGTGAGGGACCGCGGACTCGGGCCCATCTGACGCCGCCACCGGCCGAGGTCGCGTCACCTGCGCCGGCGGCCACCGTCGCCGCCGCGCCCGTCCCGCTGCCACCGCCGATCACGATCGAGCAGCCAGTCGTGGAGCAACACGTCGTGGAGCAACACGTCGAGCAGCACCACGTCGAGCAGCAACACGTCGTGGAGCAACCCGTCGAGCACTTCGACAGCGACTACTTCGATGCCGATATCACCGCCGAACTCGCCGACGACGACCGATTCCGTGTCGACGAGCCTGCAGGGCAGATCGACGACGACGTGATCGACGAGGGTTCAGGGATCGTCCTCTCCCAGTCGGCCGTCGATGCGATCATGTCGACGGCGATCGCCGACGAAGTGGCAGACGCCGTCCGTCGAGCGCTGGCAGCGATCGACACCGCAGCCCAACCTGCCGGCTGACCACCAACCTGGGTGACGCCGGCGTCAGCCGCGTCGAGCAGCGAAGAAGTCGCGCAACAACTGGCCACACTCCGGAGCGAGCACCCCGCCCGTTATCGGAGGCCGATGGTTCAGCCGTTCGTCGCCGCACACGGCATAGAGGCTCTCCACCGCACCGGCCTTGGGGTCGGTCGTCCCGTAGACGAGCCGCCCGATCCTGGCGTTGACCAGCGCTCCCGCGCACATCACGCAGGGTTCGAGCGTGACGTAGAGCGTGCAGTCCAGGAGTCGCCAGTGTCCGACGACACCGGCCGCATCGCGGAGTGCGAGCACCTCGGCGTGGGCGGTGGGATCGCCGGTGAGCTCGCGTTCGTTGTGGCGGGCGGCCACGACCTGGCCATCGCGGACCACCACGGCGCCGATCGGGACGTCGTCGTGCGCCGACGCCGCTCGAGCCTGCTCGAGGGCGAGTCGCATCGCAGCATCGTCGGACAGCGGCGCGGACATGGCGGAGGGGGTGGGATTCGAACCCACGGAAGGTTGCCCTTCACACGCTTTCCAAGCGTGCCGATTCGGCCGCTCTCGCACCCCTCCTGGGGACGGTCGGAAGGGTAGCGGGACGTGGACTGCCTCGCACTGCGTCATCGGCCGCTAGCATTCGGGTCGTAACGCACCCGCTGGGTGAGGTGACGGTCGGGCCCTGTGCGACGGGCGTCCGGGAATCAGGTCAGGACCGGGAGGTAGCAGCCTTCAACGGTGCCGCTCGTGTGCCGCAGGCCACCTGGCCGTCACCACAGCCGGCGGGTGCTCGTGCACCCTCCCAGCACGTCGGCCAGGGTGTCAGCTTGCAGGGTGTCAGTCGGCCAGGGTGTCAGCTTGCAGGGTGTCAGCTTGCGGCGCGCTCGGCGGCGCGTTGCCACACTCGCTGCGCCCGCTCGGCCAGGTCGGGGGCGCCGATGCGGGCCGCCGTCTCGGCGAGTGCGGGCGTCGGCCCCTGCCAGCACCACTCGTCGACCGTGCCCACCGGCACGTCGAGCGCAGTGGTGGCGATGACCTTGAACAACAACGCGTCGGCGAGCTGGTCCTGCAGGGTGCGGGCCAGCTTCTCGGCGCCGCGCAGCG
>JBBQTC010000109.1:0-5032 GCA_038234785.1 Acidimicrobiales bacterium | reverse complement strand
CTTCACCGTCACCGGCACCCCGTGCAGCGTGCCGAGCGCCGCACCCGAGGCGACCGCCCGGTCGGCGACATCCGCAGCAGCCAGCGCCGTCTCGTCGAGACGGCGGACCACTGCGTTCAGTCGCGGATTGACCTCGTCGATCCGGGCGAGGTGCGCCTCCACCACCTGACGGCTGGTGACCTCCCGTGTGGCGATCAGCCCGGCCAGTTCCAGCGCGCCCTTGCGCCACAGTTCGTTGCTCATGGCGTGATGCTTGCACAGTGCACCCGGCCTAGACGGAGACGGAGGGGCGACCGGATGCCACTGGTTCTCTCGTAGCCTGGCGGGCGATGGCCGAACGCAGCTGGGACACCGAGCAACTGCCCGAGGGCGAGGAGAAGGTGCAGGCCGTGCGTCAGATGTTCGACGCCATCGCACCCCGCTACGACCTCGTCAACCGGATCATGACCTTCCGCCTCGATGTGCGCTGGCGGAAGAAGGCGGTTCGACTACTGGCGCTGCCGCCACGCAGCACGGTCATCGATCTCGCGTCGGGTACGGGCGACCTCTGCATCGATCTCCACAAGGCAGGCGCGCTGCCGATCTCGTTCGACCTCAGCTACGGCATGCTCGCCGCGGACCGCAGCGGCAGCCCACGAGTACAGGCCGACATCCTTCGTCTTCCCCTCCCCGATCATTCGGTCGACGGGGCCACCTGCGGATTTGCACTCCGCAATCTGCGCGAGCTCCCCGCTTTCTTCGCCGAACTGGCCAGGGTGGTGCGCCCGGGAGGGCGAATCGCCCTGCTCGACGTCGGCATCCCGCACAATCGCGTCGTGCGATTCGGCAACAACATCTACTTCGGCAAGGTCGTGCCCAAGATCGGGGCGATGCTCAGCGACGGCGCCGCCTATCGCTACCTGCCCAAGAGCGTTGCCTACCTGCCCCCGCCCGCAGAGATGGTGGCCATGCTCCGCGACGCCGGGTTCCTCGATGCCGAGCACCACCAGCTGTCGGGTGGGCTCACGCAGTTGATGGTCGGCACCCGCACCTGAACATGCGAGCGCACACCCGCCCCCTGATCGACGCTGTCGACCTCAACGATGTCGCCCGCGGCGACGGCTACCTCTTCGTTCGCGACGGCGTCGGACTGGCAGGGCGGGGCGTCGCCGCCCGCATCCCGCTGGCCGAGGTCCCCGACACGCTGGCGGCGATCGAACACATCGACGAGGTCGGCGGCGTCCACCCGATCGCCCTGGGCGTCGTACCGTTCGAGCCCGGCTCGGGCTGCAGTCTCGTCATCCCCGCGGTCGTCGTCGGCAAGGCGTCCGACGGGCGCCGCTGGATCACCACGATCGACGACGCCGAGGAGACACTCCGTGTCGACGTCCGCCCCAGCTCGCGAGCCCAGCAGTTCACCCTCGGACCGCTCACTCCGGTCGACCGATATCTCGCTGCGGTCACCACGGCACGCGATGCGGTGCGCAACGGCACGCTCACCAAGGCCGTGATCGCCCGCGAGGTCGAGGTCACCAGCCCCGACGCCATCGACGTGCATGCGGTCCTGCTCCGCTTGAAGGCGATGTTCGGCCGCAGCCACCGGTACTCGATCGACGGGTTCATCGGTGCATCTCCCGAGCTACTGATCGCTGTCGACGGCAACGAGGTCCGATCCCATCCTCTCGCGGGAACCACACCGCGAACTGGTGACCCCGACACCGACCGGCTGGCGGCCACCGAGCTGCTGGCGAGCGAGAAGAATCAGATCGAGCACCGCGTGGTCATCGACATGATCCACGACACGCTGCTGCCGTGGTGCAGCTACCTCGACTGGGAACCGGAGCCGAGCATCGTCACCGTGGCCAACGTGCAGCATCTCGGCACGGCGATGAAGGGCCATCTCAGCGACCCCCGTCCGAACGTGCTCGAGCTCGTCACCGCGCTGTCGCCCACCCCGGCACTCGGAGGTTTCCCGCGTGCGGAGGCGCTCGCACTCATCGCGGAGGCAGAGGGGTTCGTGCGGGGCAAGTACGGCGGGGCGGTGGGCTGGGTCGACGCCGTCGGCAACGGCACGTGGGCCGTCGCCATCCGCTGCGCAGAACTGTCCCCGGATCGACGTCGTGCCCGGCTCGTCGCCGGTGGCGGAATCGTCGCCGACAGCGATCCGCAGAGCGAGTTGGCCGAGACGCAGGCGAAGCTTCAGGCCATGCTCAGCGCCATCGTCCGACCGTGATCAGATCGCGGCGGCGACCGCCGCGTTGATCTCGTCGTGCACCTGCACGTTGCGATCACGATCGGTCACGACGCGAACGACCGTCGCCTCACGATCGAGGATTCCGGCCACGAGGTCGCTCACGGTCTCGACCGTACGAGCCCCCAGGCCGTGAGCCCGGGCCAGCCCGACGAGGTCGGTGCCGTGGGGTGTACCGAACAGTTGCTCGAAGCGCTCCGTGGTGAGCGACGACCGCTGCGGCAGGAAGGAGAAGATCCCTCCGCCGTCGTTGTCGATCACCACGATCGTGAGCGGCAACTGTCTCGCCGCGAGTGACGTGAGCGACGACTGGTCGTGGCAGAAGGCGACATCGCCCAACAGCACCACGGTCGGTTCGTCGCTCCCGATGGCGACGCCGATGGCCGTCGCGATCACGCCGTCGATGCCGTTGGCGCCACGGTTCGAGTGCACGACGGCGGAACCTCCGCCACCGAACCACTCCACGTCGCGGACCGGCATCGACGATGCCAGCACCAGTCGCCCGGCGGTGGCCACGACGGCTCTGGCGACCGCCGGTTCGCTGAGTTCACTTTCCACTGCGAGCGCGATCGCCGCCTGCGCCGAGGCCTCCGCCCCGAGCCACTCCCCGGCCCACGTGTCGTCAGCGACTCCGGCCACCAGGGGGACGATCGCCTCGCAGACCGTCGACACCTCGCCGTACACCCGCTCGTCGATCATGCCGAGCGCGTCGATGGTGCGGCCCTGCGGGTGGATCTGCACCTGCACCGCGCCAGAGGTCTGCAGCCATTGGCCGAGCACCTTCGACGCCGGAGGCTCACCGAGATGGAGCACCACCTCGGGGACGTGAAGGTCGGCGAACGGCCCGTGACGGACCAACGCATCGAACGCGCACACCGAGTGCGACAGGTGCCGACACCCTGACCGAGGGTCGGCCAGCACCGGCCACCCCAACACCTTTGCGAGCGCGGCCACTGCGTCCGGGTCGTCGACGCCACGGCCGGCGACGATGAGTCCGCGGGGATGACGGATCAGATCGGCCAGTTCCTCCATCGAGAGGCGGGTCATGAACCACACCTCGTCGTCGGCACCCTCGATCGTCGGCGGCTCCTCCGGGAGCGCCCCGATCTCGCCCACCAATGGCTCCCTGAACGGAAGGTTCATGTGCACCGGTCCTGCATCGACACCGGTGGCGGCGAGCCAGGCGTCGACGGCGATGTCGCGCCAGGTGTGGCTCATCGCCGAATCGGCGACGTCGGTCTGCACGAACTGGCGCACGGTCTCGCCATACAACTCGACCTGGTCGATGGTCTGGGGCGCGCCGACGCCCTGCAGCTCCGGCGGCCGGTCCGCGGTGAGCACGAGCATCGGCACTCCGGACAGGTCGGCCTCCACGACGGCGGCGTGGAAGTGCGTGGCAGCGGTTCCGCTCGTGCACACCAGCGCGGCAGGGTGTCCCGTCGACAACCCGATGCCCAGCGCAGCGAAGGATGCGCTGCGCTCGTCGTGGAACACGTGCACAGCCAGGTCGTCGCGAGCGGCGAGCGCGAGCGCCATCGGTGTGCTGCGCGACCCCGGCGCGACGACTGCGTGTCGAAGCCCCATCGTGACCCACTGGTCGACGAGCGTCGCACAGAAGGTGACCTGTACGTCGGCCGGCATCATGTCCGCCACGATACGGGCGTATCCTCGGCCTCGTGCTACCGACCGTGAGTGTGGAGATCTGGTCCGACGTGGTGTGCCCGTGGTGCTACATCGGCAAGCGACGGTTCGAGAAGGCCGTGGCGATGCTTGCCGACGAGGTCGACATCGAGATCGTCTATCGCGCCTACCAGTTGGACCCCACGGCGTCACCCGGAACTGCCACGCCAGTGGTCGAGGGTTACGCGCGCAAGTTCGGTGGCCCGGAACGGGCTGCGCAGATCATCGACCACGTCTCCACCGTCGCCGCCGAGGAAGGGCTCGACTTCCGGATGGACAGGGCACTGCGGGCCAACACCCTGCTCGCCCATCGGCTGCTGTGGCTCGCCGCCGCGACCGGCCACCAACTCGCTCTCGAGGAGCGTCTGCTCAAGGCGTACTTCACCGACGGACTCGACATCGGAGACACCGACGTCCTGTCGGCATGCGCCACCGAGGTCGGCATGCCCGGCGACCGGGTGCGGGCCTTCCTCGACAGCGACGACGGCCTCGCCGAGGTGCGCGCCGAGCTCGCCTTCGCGGCCGAGGCGGAGATCACCGCGGTCCCGACGTTCGTGATCGACGGTCGTTGGTCGATACCGGGCGCCCAGGATCCCGAGACGTTCGTGAACGTGATCCACCGTCTGCTGGAGCGCCGAGGTGCCTGACCGCCAGTGGCGGACGTTGACCGGCCGGTTGGGTGCGCAGGTGCTCGGACCCGACGGCGCACCGCGCATCGTCTTCCTGCACGGCTTCACCCAGACCGGCAACTCCTGGAAGCCCGTCGCCGAGCGCTTCGCGATGGGCGGCTACCAGACGATGCTGCTCGACCTCCCCGGCCATGGAGGGTCGGCGAGCGTTCGGGCGGACCTCCGACGCACCGCCGACATGATCGCCGCGCTGGGGGGCAAGGCGGTCTACGTCGGGTACAGCCTGGGTGGCCGCGCCGCCCTGCACACCGCGTTGATGTACCCGATCGTCGTGCAACGACTGGTGGTCATCGGCGCCAATCCAGGGATCGACGGCGAGGACGAGCGGGCCCGACGCCGTGACGACGACGACGCCCTGATCGAGCATCTGGAATCCGTCGGCGTCGAGGCCTTCCTGCGGGAGTGGATCGCCCTGCCGCTGTTCGGCGGTCTC
>JBBQTC010000108.1:0-5067 GCA_038234785.1 Acidimicrobiales bacterium | reverse complement strand
AACCCTGGCACCCGGCACTTCGGATCAAGTCACTCCCGGACCCAACACGAACCCTACGCCCGCGACCTCGCCGCTGTCACGGGCCGAAATCGACGCGCCCCGACGAGCCCGAACATTGCCTCTTGACACAAAGAGGGATCGCTCTGCGTGCTGGATAACGGCGCAGGATCCGCTGATCTGCGCTACGTGGTGACTCGCTCAGCCTGGTTGAAGCCGTCGCCATCGCAGCTACACCGTCAACACATGTTGACGCTGTCGGCGACCGCGGGTAGCCTGCCTTCGTGGATGTCGAGCCTTCAGCCCGAAAGCACAACGTCCACGACGACGACATGATCCACGCAGTTCGACATCACTGGCGAGCCTTTGAGACCGACGACCCGGCGGTCACGATGTTCATCGGGCCTTCCCGTGACGGCGAACCGTTGGAGGTTGGTGTCGTCGAGGACGACGAGGGCGTGGCCGTCGTCCACGCAATGCCGGCGAGGGCGAAGTTCCTGAAGGGGTGGTGGACGAAATGAGCACAACTCGAGCATCCCGATCCAAAGCGCTCGAAGCGTGGGCCGACAAGGTCGAACCAGGTGACCTGGTGGTCGCCAAGACGGAGTCGCTACGCGCCATCGCGGAACTCGCCGAACAACGTGGGGAACTCGATGCTGCACTGATCGAAGCCATTCGCTCCGCTCGGCGCTCAGACAGGTCATGGTCCGAGATCGGCGCGATGTTGGGTGTCTCCAAGCAGGCCGCCCAAAGGAAGTACTCCAAAGTCGCCGTGTAGCGCAGAGCTGTCGCTATGCGTGGCAAGGTTCGGCAGAATGGCGTCCGTGATCGCCGCCAGCTCCGACATACCGCTTGCGGTGCCTCTGATCTTCTTCGCGTTCGGCGTCTTCGTCGTAATCGTGAACCGGCAGGCGTTCACTGACTTCGACGGTGGACTTCATCGGATGGCCGAAAAGAGAGCGAAGAGCAGAATCGTGCGCGCCCTCGGCGGCTCCGGTGATGCGGCCCAGGAGTACGAGCTCCTTCGCAAGTTGCGATGGCTCGCCCCCGCGATTGTGCTCGGGTACTTCGCCATCGTGCTCGTCATGGCCGTCAAGGCGCTAGCTGGGTAGCGCAGAGCTGCCGCTAAGTGCGTGACATCGCAGCCGGGGTCGGGCACGATTCAGCGATGCGTTTGGGAGCGACACTTCGCTGCGACGGTTGCGGCAAAGACATCGACCCGAGCGGACCGGCGTGACGAAGTCGGCGAACACGGAAGCGTGGTGGCAGCCGTTCCTTGAGGACCTGCGCTCCGACCCAACGCAGCACTGGCACCCACTTTGCTTCGCAGCGGCGTTCGGGACCGATGCGCTCCTTGATGCGGTCCACCGCGAGGACTTCCGTCGCCGGTAACGAAGATCTGCCGATAGGCGTGACCTACCGGGAGTGTCGGCGACGCACGGCGTAGCGAATGAGCAACCCGACGGCAACGATCACGGCGAGAGACAGAAGCATCCGCGGGAAGTCGAACGAGTAGCTGTGCGTGACGACCACGCCATCGTCCGTCACTTCCACCCCGCCGATTCTCATGCCGCCTTGCTATCACCCGCACCCGCGCAGATCTGCCGTTGGGTGACTGGACATCGCCTGGCTACTTCGGGCAAAGTGCGCTACTTGGCGATGAACCGTTCATTCGATGCAGATCGCCTGCGAAGAACCGCGCTGGCGGTGGCCTTCGTACTGCTAAGCACCGCGGCAGCCGAGCTGGGAGCCATGGGCATGTGGACGTTGGCGCGGTCGGGCTTTGAGTGGAAGGTTCCTTTGCTGTTAGGCGGAGCCGCCGCTCTTCTGGTCGTAGCGCTGATCGGCCTACAGAGAGTTCTCACCGGCAACCGCCCGTCGAGGCTCCTCGCGCTTGGAGTCGTTGTCCTTGGCTCGGTCGTCGCTGGCGTAGTGGCGATCGGCGGATGACACGCCCGCACACATCTGCCGATAGGGCGCTGGACAGGCCGATCGAGCGGGAGCAGGATTGCGCTCAACCGTGGCGTCGAAATGCTGGAGGTGAGTGAGTGCTTGACCGACAGATAGTCCGGCTTGGTGCCGTGGCGTGGGGCTCGGCGGGTGTCGTCCTCGGCGTCGCATCGCTTGGTTCGGTGAACTCTGATGCGCTTCCATTGGTGATCGCCGCCTGTGTTATCGGACCGGGCGCAGCCTTCATCGCATCGTGGGCCGTCGACCATGGGCACACGCGTCGCGTGGGCTGGCTTCTGCTCTTGTCGCTGGTGACGCCGACGTTCTTTGCGTGGGTCCTCAACGTCCCTGCGCTTGTCGTAGGGCTGTTGCTGGTCATTGCGCCACAGGTGGTCACGGATCGCTCCGCGATCCGCCAGCGACGTGCCTAACTGCCGATACGCGACAAGCCGCACTGGTGCCACGATGTCGTTATGTGCACCCCGGAGTCCGTCGCTGCGATCATGGACGGCGTCGGTGTGTGGTGGGCTGTCGCGGGCGGCTGGGCTATCGATCTCTGGCTGGGCGAGCAAACACGGGGTCATCACGACGTCGAAGTGGTCGTGAAGAGGTGCGACCAGCGCGTAGTCCATGCCGCACTGACTGCCGATTGGGACCTGTTCGCTCTCGACCCGCCAGGCGGTGGGTGGCGGCCGTGGTGGGGAGTCCCGATCCACGCGCCGGCGTTCCAGCTGCAGGCGCGATCATCCTCCGGCGAGTTCGATCTGTTCACCGAGGAGATCGACGAGGCCCGGTGGCACTTCCGGCGTGACAGCCGAATTGCCAGCGGATCCGAGGAGGTGATCGTGCCGAGCGCGTCGGGGATCCCGATCGTTCGTCCGGAGATCCAATTGCTGTACATGGCCAAGTCGACCGAGCCCAAGAACCAGAGCGACTTCGAGATGGCCAGACCGCACCTGACTCCCGAGGCCGCTCTCTGGCTGACGAATGCGCTGCTGATCACACTCCCCGGCCACCACTGGATCCAACAACTCAGGTAGTGCAGAGCTGCGGTTAGGGACGGGGCTGAGGTCGGTAGGCGGTGATGAAATCGTGGTCTGCTCGATACGCGGCGAGCGCATCGACCGAAGCAACCGGTAAGCCCGCGAGATCAACCGGGCCAAGGCCCGGCCACCTGTACGCCAACAAGCCCCAGAAGTCGGTCAGCGGTTGCCCGTCTCCCGTGCTCACGAGGAACAGTTCGACAAGAACGTCGCTCGTGGTGAAGGCACGTTTGTGCGTCTGGCGCTTGGCGACCACCTCGCCACGCGCCGCCACGAAAGCGTCGAGCATGACAAGGTCAGCGTCGATGACGAGCACATCAATGTCGTGGTGTTCACGCGGTGTTGAGAGCCCGTGAAGTTCCTCAGCCCACCCACCGAACACTGCGATCTGGAAACCCGACTGCGAAAGCGTGGCGACCGTCTCGCGGAGCAACTGAATGTCGTTCGACACCGAAAGAGCATTCTACGGGTAGCACCACGTAGCGCATACCTGCCGATCTGCGCGGTCGTCCGAACTCATCCGCCGGTCAGGGAGCGGTGGGGGACTCTTCGATCGTGAGCACGCCATCGGGGCTCCTCGTGATGACGACGAAGAACGGACCGCCGGACGACACGTCGACCAGTGGGAAGGAGAATCCGTCCGTCACTGCGAGAGGGTCGCCAGTGTGTTCGGTGTCGCCGATGGCTGCGAGGATCGGGTCGAGCCACCCTGCGATGGTGGTTTCGTCGAACTTGGCGCCGGTGATGGCGATCCACACGTCGGCCGGCCCCATCAGTTCCTCGATGGGGGACACGTCGTCGGTGTTCCACGCGTTGATGATCGTTTCAGCGATCGCAGTCGCTTCATCCTGTGTCAGCTCGGAAGTCGGCGGCGCGGACGTTGTCGCCGCCGTGGTCGGAGCTTCAGTGGTCGACACTTGAGTCGTCGGTGGCTCCGTGGCGGCAACAGTCGATTCCGTCGACGTCGGGTCTGCCGCGGGTTTGGTTGACATCTCATTTGTGGGGCGTTGCCCTGCGGAAGGATGGATGTCATGCCCAAGAAGTTTCCGCCTGAGTTCAAGCGCGATGTGGTCGCGGTCGCTCGCCGTGGCGAGTTGACGCGTGCGGAGGTCGCGGCCGATTTCGGGATCTCGGAGGAATCCGTGCACCGTTGGCTGCGCCAGGCCGACATCGACGACGGCATCAAGGACGGGCTCACCACCGCGGAGCAGTCCGAGGTCGTGCAGTTGCGTCGCGACAAGCGCCGGTTGGAGATGGAGAACGAGATCCTGCGCCGGGCCGCGGCGTACTTCGCCAGGGATCATCTCCCAAAATGAGCTACCCGCTGGTCCGTGAACTGGCCGCCGAGGGGATCCCGGTGCGGTTGACCTGCGGGGTGCTCGGCTTCAGTCCGCAGGCGTTCTACAAGTGGTGCCGTCACCCGGTCAGCGACCGCGACTGGGACGACGCGCACCTGACCAACGAACTGATCGACGCCCACGGTGACGACCCGGAGTTCGGTTACCGGTTCCTCGCCGATGAGCTCGAGCGGGCCGGCCACAGCGTGGGTGAGCGTCGGGTGTGGCGGTTGTGCCGCCAGCAGCGCCTGTGGTCCACGACCGTGCGCAAGGGCCGCCACGGCAGTGGCAAGCGGCCGGGGCCGGCGGTGCATGACGATCTGGTGCTGCGCAACTTCACCGCCGAGCGCCCGAACGCGGTGTGGGTCACCGACATCACCGAGCACCCCACCGGTGAGGGCAAGCTCTACTGCTGTCTGATCAAGGACCTCTACTCGAACCGGATCGTCGGCTACGCGATCGACGCCCGGATGACCCGCCACCTGGCCGTGAGCGCGCTCCGTTCGGCGATCGCTCGCCGCCGGTCCGTCGACCGAGTGATTGTCCACTCCGACAGAGGATCGCAATTTCGTTCTCGAGATTTCGTCGCCGTGCTCAAGGCCGCCGATCTGTCCGGATCGATGGGCCGTGTCGCCGCTGCGGGTGACAACGCGGCGATGGAATCGTTCAACGCGCTGCTCCAGAAGAACGTCCTCGACCGGCAGCAATGGAAGACCCGCGACGACCTGCGCTACGCGATC
>JBBQTC010000107.1:0-6255 GCA_038234785.1 Acidimicrobiales bacterium | reverse complement strand
GGGGCTTGGTGGCCGCCATCGACCCGGCGCCGCCCCGGGGGGGCCTTCCCCATCCCCCCACCAACCCCCGCCCCGAGTTTGGCGCCCACGGCCGTGGGGCACAGGGTTGTGGTGGTCTCGATCATCGGCGTGGCTCCTGACAGTGCGACGAATGGGGTGACAGGTATGGACGTCGCTGTGTTGCGGAGCGTGCAGATGGTGCGTGTCCGCCTCCTCGGGGCGGGTGTTCTGGCTGACGTGATCAGTGTGAACGAAGGGTGTGACAGGGATACTCGTGGGGCCGTCAGACCGCCGGCGGGCCGTCAGACCGCCGGGGGGTCGGGGTCCAGCGGCGGGGCGTAGTCGGTGCGGCGCCCCTTGTTGGTGCTGCGGCTGCGGGAGAAGTTCCGCTTCGAATCCGCCGCCGACCATGTCCCTTCCAGCAACATCTGGGCGTCGAGGCGGAATTCGTCCACTTCGATGGCCGGTGCTCCCAAAGTCGTCAACATGTCGACACCGCTGGCCATCAACCTCGACGCCGTGCCGTAGTCGCCTCGTTCGGCGGCGTCCCGCGCCTCCCTGCGGGTGCGAGCCACTTCAAGGCGAAGGACCTCTTCGGTGACTTCTCTGCAGGCGCCGGGGTCGTCGGCCGAAGCCTGGCCGGCGGTGACGACTACTGGCACGCTGACGGTGTGCAGCGCCAGGTCGCCGACGGTCGCCGCCCAGCGAATCGTCAATGTCGCCACCTCGACCGGTCCGGTCGTGTTGATGGGACGGAGGTGGAACTTGGCGACCAGCTTCCTGCGCTCGCCGCCGTACGCATCGCCGAGCGCAACCTGCACTCCCGCGGCGAGGTCGGTGATCGGGAACTCGTTGAGCACTGCCGTCGCGGCGACGAGATTGCTCGGGGTGATCTCGACGGACACGTTCTGTGCCACCACAGAAGCCAGCCCACCGAACTCGTCCGCGAACACCTGAGCCGCCTGATCCGGACCGGCGCACCAGTAGTCGTTGCCCATCCCGCCATCTGCGAGCGCGGCCAGCAGCTGCTCGTCGTACCCGTCGTCGAAGCCGATGCACGACGTCGTGACGCCGTGCCGGTAGCCGCTCTTGATGAGTGGCACCAGCTGCTCCGCGCCGGTGATGCCTGCATTCGCATGTCCGTCGGTGAGGACGACGATGCGACGCAGCGCTTCCGCCCGAGGTGCCGTGGTGAGCAGCTCGAGCCCCTTCAACCATCCGGCCGACAGGTTGGTGGACCCACGGGCGTCGATCGCCAACACGGATCGACCCGCCGCGTCGGGGTCGTGATGGGCGAGGGGAAGCACCAGCTGGACCTGGTCGTCGAAGGCAACGACGCCGAGTCGGTCGTCCGGCCCGGCGAGGCGCAGGAGTTGCGCAGTGGCCGCCGTGACCGAGGCGAGAGGTGCACCCGACATCGACCCCGACCGATCGAGCACGACGACGACGTCGAGGGGTGCGCGATCCATCGGGACCGCGGGAGGCGCCGTCAGCTCGAGCATCACGTGCACGACCTCGTCGACCAGAACGGTGACGAGTGTGCGATCGAACTTGACGGTCGGCTTCACGGCGGCTCCTTCAGAGCGTGACGAATGCGGGCGGAAGTACCCGCACCATCTGGACGCGCGAACCGCGCCGTCGCGTGACGTCACCGCCGCGCGCCAGACTGGACCGGTGGCGACCCTCCTCCCGGACGACTTCGACCTCACCCTCCTGCCCGAATCCGAGCGGGGGGTGTGCAAGGCCCTGCTGCTCGGACTCGACGACTCGTGGATCCTGGTGCCGAACGTGCCGATCCTCGTCGGAGGGCAGGATTGCGAGATCGACATCGTTCTGGTGTCGCCGACTCGGGGCGTGATCCTCATCGAGGTGAAGGGCGGCATCGTCACGATCGACAAGGGGCGGTGGAAGCAGTACGACAGACCGATCAAGTCACCCGTCGAACAGGTGATGAAGGCGAAGCACAATCTGCTCGTTCGCCTTCGAGTGGCCGGCGTCGAGTTGGACGGCCTGTTCATGTGCCACGCCATCGCACTGCCCGACGTCGGCTCGGTGCCACCGGAGGGTCTCGGTCCGGAAGCGCCCGCAGAGATCGTGTTCGCCAAGGCGGCACTCGCGCATCCGACGGTCGCGGTGAACAGGCTGTTGCGGGAACACGGGCCAGTACCTCCCGAGCGAGTCCAACGGCTGCTCGCTGCACTGCGGCCCGACATCGCACTCGACGGCGACGGCGGACAGGTGTTGCAGTGGGCCGGCAAGCGACTCGACGCCGAGACCGAAGTCCACCTCGCCAACGCTCGCGAACTCGACAAGAACCAGCGCGTGCTCGTGACCGGCGGAGCGGGTACGGGCAAGACCATGCTCGTCACCGATTGGGCGAAACAGGGGATCGGTCGCGGAGAACGAACCCTCGTCGTGTGCTTCAACAAACCGATCGCCGACCAACTCCAGCGAGCACTCGACAGCACGAACGCGATGGTCGGCACCTACCACGACATCGCCGTTCGACTCCTCGAACCACACGGGTTCAAGGTCGGGGGAAGCCCGACCCAGGAGTATTGGATGCATGTGCCGACCGACTCGCTCGCCTTCCACGCCGACCGGATCGGCACGCCGTTCGACACGCTGATCATCGACGAGGGCCAGGACATCCATCCGCACTGGCTGGCCTCGTTGGAGCGACTGCTCGATCCGCAAGGTCCGCGTCGGCTGCTCATGGCTGCCGACCCGTCCCAAGCCATCTACGTGAAGCCGTGGGCTCCACCTCCGAACGTCATGGAGATGCCGATGGTGTTCAACCTTCGCAACTGTTCGGCGATTGCCCGACTGGTCCAACGTCTCGGCGGCCCGGCACCGTTGCCGTCCGCGCCGTTCGGTGATTCGGTGGTGCACCTCCACGCCGGCGGACACAAGGAAGTGCGCAAGCGAGTTCGCGACGCGGTGCAGACCCTGTCCCAGTCGTACGGCATCCCGTTCAGCCAGATCGTCGTGCTCACCACACACACGAACGTGCGCGACGCGCTGCTCGACGGGGACATCGAAGGGTGCCCACTCGTGCGCTGGGAGGCCCGCAGCGAAGACGCCGTGCTGTGCGAGACCGTCCACCGCACCAAGGGACTCGAACGGACGGCGGTGATACTCGTCGACATGACCGGCGAGCCGGACGACGTGCTGCTGTACATCGGTGCGAGTCGGGCCGTCTCGGTGCTCCGGCTGGTGGGGCCACCGGCCCTCGCACATGCGGTTGGCGTTCCCGTGGGGGCGAGTTCGTCACGCGTCTGAAGCGTCCATGAGAAGGTGGTGCGACGTGAATGGGCACGGAACCGCTGCTCGGGAGACACCCGAATGATCTACGAAACCCCGCGTGAGTTGCTGGCTCGACTGAAGACAGGACGCGAGGAGTCAATGCAACGACTCCTGACCACGCTCATTCTCGATGCGCCGTATCCGAAGTGGAACAGCACGAGCCGTCCTTCGCCGAGCGGCATCGAGTTCCTTCGCTCGCTCCGCGAGTTGTCGTTCGTCGGCGGATGGGAGGGCGACGACCTCATCTTCGTCGACGAGTACGAACTGAGGGGCCGAACCGACGACGAACGCGGTGGTGCCCCCGACTACGTGGTGCTCTGGCCGAACCGGATCTGGATCATCGAACTCAAAACCGAGGTTGCCAGCCACCGTGCCGGTCAGCTCCCGCTCTACCTCGAACTGGGCCACCACTACTTCCCAGACGCATCGATCGATCTCACCTACCTGACGCCGCCGTGTGAGAAGCGGCCACCCGAAACGACCTCATGGTCCCGCTACTCCCACGTCACGTGGCAACAAGTCGCTCCCCTCATCCAGTCGACGTGGGCACGACCCAGCTCGCCGGAGCAGGGGGCCGTCGTGGCCGGTTTGTGGGAGGCGGTGGAGTTGCTCGATCAGACTCCGTCGGAATGGCGAGCCCATGTGTTGGGAGATGGACTCATCGAATCGCCGCCTGCTGCGCCGGATTCGCAACTCGTCGTCGTGTCGTCGACCGCATCGGACGGCCAGCAACGAGCCGTCGAAGGTGCGACCGGCTCGTTGGACGACCTCATGGCGCTTCGAGTGGAACTTCAGGAACTGATCGCCGCACAGCCGGCGGGTTCGGCTGAGCGACACGTGCGACCGTGGATCTGGCGACAGGTGTCGAGTGGAGGGGTCCCCCTCAGCCAGCAAGGATCAGCGACCGGCTACGAGCTCCGGGTGTCCCGCTACCAGAGCCCGATCTGACCCGACGCGTTGGGGACTGCGCTTCGGTCTGTGAAGCGCCCCGGGTTCCTTGTGTTTCATTTCCTGACAGCGTCCCGTCGCGATCTGCCAGGGCGATTTCAGTGGCGAGGGGAATGGTCAGAAGTTCGACCCGTCGTTAAGTGGCCCAACGCGATGACTCTGGGTGAAGCATCCGCGATGTGAGGTGGGGGCCTCGGTGAACTTGTGACTGTCTAACGGTCCGAGTCCAAGGAGGCCCCCGTGGGGGAAGGTAGCGCAGGAGTGGTGTGGTTCGCCGCGCCCGGGTTCCGGTTGCTGGCGGTGAACGACAGCGAGCTCGACGTGGTGATCGGCATCGAGACCGATGCTGACCGGGTGGGCTGTCGGTCGTGTGGGGTGATCGCGAAGTCGAAGGATCGGCGGTGGGTCACGTTGCGCGACGCGCCGGCTGGGGAACGGCCAGTGACGTTGCGGTGGCGAAAGCGGATCTGGCAATGCGCCGAGCCGGCATGCGAGGTGAAGACGTGGACCGAGCAGCGACCCGAGTTCGTGTTGCCGCGTCATTCGTTGACCGAGCGTGTGGGCCGGTGGGCCACTGAGCGGGTCGCTGCGATTGAAGCGACACCGGCGTCGTTGGCACGTCAGTTGGGGGTGACATGGCCGACGGTGTGGGCTGCGGTTGTTCGTCACGGACAGGCCCGTGTGGACAGCCTCGAGCGGTCATCGTCGGGTCAGGTCGGCTTCGACGAGACGGTGATGTCACCAGCGAAGCGGCACCGGCGGCGGCGGTTCATCACCGCCGCTGTCGATGTCATCGACGGTCGGATCATTGACGTGTTCGAGGGCCGCAACGCCACCGATCTCCAAGCCTGGCTTGGCGCACAGCCCGCCGACTGGGTTCATGCGATCAAGGTGGTGTCGGTCGATCCGCACGAGGGCTACCGATCAGCGATCACCAACTTCGAGGTCCTCGATGACGTCACGATCGTGGTCGATCCGTTCCACATCGTTCGTCTCGCCAACGCCGCTGTGACGAAGTGCCGTCAGCGCGTTCAGCAGGCCACGTTGGAGCATCGCGGGTGGAAGGGAGACCCACTCTACGGGATCCGCAAGCTGCTCCTGATGGCCGCCGAGCACCTCGACGAACAAGGCTGGGAACGACTCCACAAGGCGTTACGCGACGGCGACCCCGACGGCGCCGTGCGCGACGCCTGGGTCGCCAAGGAATACGTGCGCGACATCTACATCACCGACGACCCCGACCAAGCCCAGACCGCGCTCGACAAGGCCGTCGCCTGGTGCACCGAACCTGACGCCGGACCCGAGCTGGCCACCCTCGCCAAGACACTCCGGCGTTGGCGCGACGAGATCCTTGCCCACCACACCACCGGCGCCTCCAACGGCCGAGTCGAAGCCGCCAACCTGACCATCAAGCAGGTCAAGCGATCAGGCCGCGGACTCCGCAACCTGCACAACTACCGGCTCCGCATCTTGCTCGCCGGCGGCTGCCCGCGACAGACTCACCCCGTCACGAGACACCGAGCCCGACCCAGGTTCATCGCGTAGAGCCCGTTAACGCGTTCCCTTCCAACGACGAAGCCCTGGCCCGCCATAGTGGCTGACCAGGGCTTTCTTAGTGGCGGGGGCAGGATTTGAACCTGCGACCTTCGGGTTATGAGACCACATCCGAACGATCGCTGCGTACCTGGTAGGAGGCTTTTCACCAGCTCAGGACACATTTCGTGTTGACCCCTGTTCCCCTTTGGTTACCGCTGTTTACCGTTGTGTTGGTACATGGATGGTACATATTCCGTGAGGCCTGGTGGTCAGGCTGCGGAGGGTTTCAGTTCGCCATGTTGAGCAACGATGACGCCGAGGGCGTTCGCAATGTCGCACAGGCGGGCGAGGCTGGTCGAGCGGTAGTCGTTCGCTTCGTAGCGTTGGATCTGCTGCTCCGCCATTCCAAGCGCCTCCGCGAGCTGACGTTGCGTCCAACCGCGGGCGATGCGCGCTTTGACGAGC
>JBBQTC010000106.1:0-6258 GCA_038234785.1 Acidimicrobiales bacterium | reverse complement strand
GGTTGGATACCCGACCTGTCGGCTCTGGACTTCTAGAATTGCTCTGCTCACCCCCGGCCGGGAAAGCTAGGGGTGATCGTCTCGAAAGGAATACCCCGAGTGGATATCGAAGTGACGCAGTCCGGCGTCGAGGCAGCACCGCAGCGGCTCCCCCGTCGCGGTGTCCTCGCAGCCGGCATCGGTGGCGCCGCACTGTCGCTGTTGCCGTTCCTCAGTGGCCGCGCCGACGCGTCCGCCACGACCGACGCCGGCACCGGAGCGAGCACCACCACCGCTCCGCCTCGCCGCCCGACCGATGACGACACCGCGTTGCTCATCTTCGCCCAGCAGATGGAGCTCACCGCTGAGGGTCTCTATCGCCAGGCCATCGATGCGGTGAAGGACTGGACGCCCGAGCAGGCGACGGTGATGTCCACGCTCCGCCAATCGCACCTCTCCTTCGGCAACTCGCTGAGCGGGCTGCTGGGCAAGAGCGCCCCGAGCACTCGGTCCGAGGAGCTGTTCAACGCCTGGAAGTCCAAGTTCACCGGCAGCACCGACGACGTGATCCTGGCCGCCTCCGATCTCGAATCGGCGGCCGTCGCCACCCACCTCGACATCCTCGCCAAGCTCCAGGGCATCAACGGGGCGGCGCTCGTCGCGTCGATCCAGATCTCCGAGGCACGCCACACCACGGCCCTGCGCGACCTCGCCGGTGTCACCGATCTGAAGGAACTCCTCGTCGACACCGAGGCCGACTCGCTGCTGGGGAACGGGTGACCGACATGACCAACGAATCGAACCCTCTCGTCTCGGTCTCGTTCGACCGCCGTGGACTGTTCCGCATCGGCGGCATCACGATCGCCACCGCGGCCGTCCTGGCGGCATGTGGTGACACCGGAGGCGAACTCGGACGCGTCGGTGTCGGCGCACCCACCCCGACGCTGCTCGACCCGATCGTCGACGACAGCGTGTTGCTGCGCACATCGGCCTCGATCGAGACGTCGATCGTCAACGCCTACCAGCACATCCTCGATGGCGGGTTTCTCGGCCGGCCCAGCCCGACGCACCCCGACCTCGGCGATCAGACCGACCTGGTCACGAACTACCTCGCGCACCACAAGAAGTCCGCGGAGTCGTTCAACGCGCTGGCCCAGGAGGCCGGTGGCGAGCCGTGGCTCTGCGGGAACCCGCGGCTCGACAGCGCGTTCATCGACATGATCTTCACCCGCGTCGAGAAGGGCGCTACTGCCACCGACCTCAACGCCGAGATCGGGCCGAGCGACGACATCACCCGCGACATGATCAACCTGGTGTGGGCGCTCGAGTCGCTGTCGGCCACGTCGTCGCAGGCGCTCATGCCCCAGGTCACACAGGCGTCGTACCGCGCCGAGGCGATGCGCATCGGCGCTCGTTCGGCCCGCCAGTCCACACTGGTGTCGCTGATGATCAATCCGGGTGCGTACGTCACCAGCGCGGATGCCCAGAACGCGACACCCGGTGCCACGACGACCACCGTTGCGCCGACCACCACGCAGAACATCGCGGCGCCGGTCGAGACCACCGCAACGGGCGAGGCTCCCCCGCCGCAGACCGAGATCCCGCTGCCGATCGCGATTCCGTCGCAGTTCGGACTGCTCTCCGCGGTCACCTATGTCGGCGGACTCGGCGACGAGAACGGGGTGCGACTCAAGCTGAACCTCGAGACCCCGTCGCTGAACTCGTTCACGTACCCGTTCGACTCCTGCGCCGGCTGACCGGCGTCACGGCCCAGGCCGTACACTCCCAGCGGTGGTGAGTCGGTCGGGTGACCGCGGCACGGCTCGATCGTGTCGAGGAAAGTCGGGACTCCACAGGGCAGAGTGCTGGCGTTGAGCCAGGTCGGGGCGACCTGACGGATGTGCAACAGAGAGAGACCGCCGATGGACCGGTTCGCCGGTCACAGGTAAGGGTGCAACGGTGCGGTAAGAGCGCACCAGCGTGCGAGGCGACTCGTACGGCTCGGTAACACCACTCGGAGCAAGGCCAAGCAGAGCGCACGGGCGGCCCGTCCCGTCGGCCTTCGGGTCGGCAACGCTCGGGTAGGCCGCATCAGATGGATGGTCATCCGCCTTCGGGCGACAGAATCCCGCTTATAGGTCGACTCACCGTCACACAACCCCTGACCAGGGGGAATGCGACTCCGGCGCACCACCGTGACACACACGTGACACGCGGTGCGTCGGAGCCGCTCATGACACGGCCTCGTTGGCGTGCGTCATCCAGCCAGACGAAGCCGCCTCGATCGCTCCACGAGTCCGCTCCTCGTCGGTTGGCCACAGGTGCGTGTACACGTCCAGGGTCTCCGCCGGCGATGCGTGGCCGAGCACTGCTTGAACTGCTGCTACCGACAACCCGCCGGCGATCAGCGAGCTTGCGGCGACGTGTCGAAGGTCGTGGGTCCTCGTCCTGCCTTCGAGCCCGACGGTCCCGCAGGCGGCGCGGTAGTTGTCAGACCACCGACTCCGGGTGACGGGACGGCCGTTCTCCATCGTGAAGATGAGGCTGTCCTCTCCGGCCGGGTATGCGGCCAGGTGCGCGGCGAGCAGCTCGACGACCTGCGCGGGGACCGGGATGGTGCGAATCCCGGCCTTCGTCTTCGGCGTACCGAAGCCGGTCTGGCCGGCGACGTTGGCGAGTTGGCGATCGATGCGAATCGTCCGGCGGAGGAAGTCGACTCGGTCGACCGTGAGCCCGAGGCACTCCCCCAGCCGCAGGCCGGTCGACGCCATGAGTAGTACTGCTGCACGCCAGCGCGCCGGCACCGCGTCGGCGATCCCGGTTACCTTGCCTGCCACCTGCGCGATGTGGCGGGGGTCGACCCGCCGCTCGGTCTTCGCGCCGACCTTGATGCGTTCGGCCGGGTTCTTCACGATGCGTCCGTCATCAACCGCTTCGCGCAGCACAGCAGCGAGCGTGAAGACGATCGCTCGCGCCGTCGTGGGCGCCACGGCCGGCTGCAGCCCGCCGGCAAACGCCTTCACTGACTCGCGGTCGATAGCCGACAGACCGAGCGGTCCGAAGGTCGGTACGAGATGCTTCCTGATGTGCGCTGCGAAGGTCTGCGCGGTCGTGACCTTCACTGTCTGCCGCTTCCGCTCGAGCCACCGCTCCGAGTACTCGGCGAATGTCATCTTCCCCGCGGTCGGGTCGACGTACTCGCCGGTGCGCTTCCGGTGCTCGGTCGACACGAGGAACGCTTCCGCGTCGGTCTTCTTCGTGAACGTTCTCGATCGGCTGGCTCCGTCGGGTGTGCGGTATCGCACGCGGTGCTTCACAGCTCGCCCGTTCCGGTCCTTGATGGTCGTCACACTTGCCATTTCAGTTCTCCTGTTCGGGTGGGTCGGGTGGAAGGCCGAGGTCGGAGCGGAGTCGTGCTCGATGCTCGATAGCAGCCGCCAACTCTTCCGGGTCGACGTTGGCGCCTTGTGGCTCAGCTGGCGCGCAGGCTTTGAGGAGCTGCTGGCAACGCCCGGTCATCGTTCCGCCCGTACGACCTTCGGTCTGCGCCGGCCGATCGGCTAGCAGCCCGCGACGCTCAGCCTCGGCGAGCCACGTCCGCCATGTCTTGCCGGTTGGCGCTGTGTTGGTCGGAGGTTCGGCGTGGTCGACGAGCCACTTGATCGGTGTTCTCGGCTCGCGCGCGAGGGCCTCGACGAACTGGGCGACCCGTTCGGCGTAGAACAGGTCCGCTCGCCCGCGGCGCCCGGGCCGAGGTCTCGTGACCTCACGGCGAAGCGCTGGCGGAAGCAGCAGTCGGAGCGGCGACGTGGTCAGCAAGTGCTCGATGCTGTCGTTCAGCTCGCCCATGTTCAGGCTCTTGAAGATCGCCGCCGGCATCGGTCGCGGCCGGCCGTCCGAGGACTCGAATGCCACGCGTCGGACTCCTGCGAGATCACCGTCGGCGACCACTTCAACATGCAGATCCCAGCCCGGCAGGTAGCCCGGCTCCGTGCCTTCGATTCCGATGATCGGCGAACCCATGTGACGCCATTCCATGCCAACCCTCCCTATTAAGTCTGTTGCCGTTGCTAGGACAGAGGGTAGCGCGGTGTGATGGGCACCATCAAGCATTCTGGCGATCATGGAGGAACAAGAGATGGTTCAGCTACTCGACTGCACCGGCTGCGCGACGACACTCGGCGTGCCTGAGAAGACCCTGGCGCAATGGCGCTACCAAGGCAAGGGACCGACCTACATCAAGGTCGGCAAGTACGTCCGCTACCGCACCGAAGACGTCGAGGCCTACCTCACGGCCAACACGATCCGGCCGCGGGTCGCGTCTTGAGCAGGGAACGAGCGAGGCCGGCCCTCGAAGGAGGACCGACCCCGGTCAAGGCGCTTCCCGGCGAGCTCGACAGCAGCAACGGTAGCTCGACTGAACACCAGATTGAGGACCTGCTCTCCAGCTGCGACTCGTTGCCGGCCGACCCTGACGTCGAGGACGCGCTCAACGGTGCCGCGCTCATCAACAGGGCCGCCGCCGTGGTGGTGGCGGGCGTCGCCCTCGAGGATTACTTCGTGCCGCGCAACGCGATCATTGCCAGCGCGATCAGAGATGTCATCGCCGAGGGCGAGACCCCCGATCCGCTTCTCGTCCATGACGCGCTTCGCCTCGCCGGCCACCACGAGATAGGGCTGGTCGACCTGCAGTCGCTGTTCGCGACCACGCCGTCGGTCAGCTCGGCACGCCGATACGCCGAGATCGTGCGCAGGCACGCCCGCAACCGCCGCATCGTGCATCTCGCGCACGAGCTCGGCGCCGCAGCGATGGCAGGTCATGGTGACGAGGTTTGCCGCCTGGTCGACCAGCTCGCCACCGAGCTCGGGGAGCCGACCTCGTGACCGACGAACCCGACTGGATCGACGCCGACCGACGCGACTACCTCGACAGCCTGAGTCGAGACCCGAACGCCGACGCCCTCGCACCACCCGAGGAACTCGAACCCGACGGCGCGCCGCCCGGGCGACTCCCTGACACGTTCTGGTTCAGCCGCGACACCCTCGGCCGCATCCACGCCGCTGCGCTCTCCTGGCCCGTCGCTCCCGACGGCCTCCTCGGAGCCGTCCTCGCCCGGATCGCGGTCGCCCACCCGCCGAGCATCCAACTCGCCCCACGCGGCTCGCTGAACGTGCTCGTGGTCCTCGTCGCACCATCCGGAGGAGGGAAGTCCGAGACACTCGCCGCGGCCGAGGCCATGCTCCCGCTCGACCACCGAACCGACCTCGTGGTCGACGTCCCGATGGGATCCGGCGAGGGAATCGCCGACGCGTACCTCGGCGCGCCGTACAAGGTCGACGACGGCAGCGGCAACAAGGTCTGGCGACGCGAGCAGGCCCACGCCGGCGCGCTGTTCATCGTCGACGAAGGCCAGGTCGTCGCGCAGATGGGAGCCCGCAACGGAGCCACACTCCTGCCCGTCCTCCGCACCGCCTGGTCCGGCGGCACCCTCGGCCAGAAGAACGCCGCCGCCGACCGCGACCGCCGGCTCCCCGCCAACCGATATCGGTTCTCCGCCGTGCTCGGCATCCAACCCCACCACGCCGCCGGCCTCCTCGACGACGCCGCCGGCGGCACGCCGCAACGGTTCCTGTGGTTCCCGACCATCGACCCTCGGATCGCCGACCTCGACCGGCTCCCGGACTGGCCCGGCGAGCTCCACCTCCCCACCCCGTCCACGAGCGGGGCCGACTGGATCACCCCGCACCCCGACGTCGCCGCCGAGCTCCAACGCAACCGGATCGCCGCCGCCGCCGGCACACGCCAGATCGACCCACTCGACAGCCACCGGGACCTCCTCCGCCTCAAGGTCGCCGGCCTCCTGGCCCTCCTCGAACAGCGCCGCGACATCAACCCCGAGGACTGGCACCTCGCCGGCCAGGTCCTGCGCAGCAGCACCCACACCCGCGCCGAGCTCGTCGCCCTCCAACAGATCGAAGCCCGCCGCGCCCACGATCGACGGATCCAGAGCAAGGTCGCCGAACACACCGCGACCGCCACCTCAGCCGAACGGCGCGCCCTCGAAGGAGGCGCCCGAGCGATCGGACGCAAGATCCACAGGGCCAAGCCCGAAGAACTCCCGCTCACCCGTCGAGCCCTCGCCCACGCCACCGCCTCAGCCCACAAGGCCCTCGCCACTCCCGAGGAGATGATCGCCCACGCCATCGCCGAGAAGTGGATCGCCGAAGAGACCGAGACCGACGGGACCGCCCTCTACTACCCCGGAAATAACCGGCCGG
>JBBQTC010000105.1:0-6275 GCA_038234785.1 Acidimicrobiales bacterium | reverse complement strand
GTCGGCCGGCGACGTCGCCGGGGTTGTAGAGCGCGCACCGTTCCAGGCTCAGGCAGCCGCAGCCGATGCACGCGTCGAGGTCGTCGCGCAGAGCGACGAGCAGGCGGATCTGCTCGTCGAGGCGGGTGCGCCACGCGGCCGACAACGCGGTCCAGTCGTCAGGCGTCGGCGTGCGACCGTCGGGCAGGGTCGCCAACGCGGAGCGGATCTCCTCGAGTGAGAGACCGACACGCTGTGCGGTACGGATGAACGCGACACGGCGCAGCGTGTCGCGGGGGAAGCGGCGCTTGCCCGACTGCGCCCGTTCCGCAGGGCCGATGAGGCCCTGATCCTCGTAGAAGCGAAGGGCCGACGCAGCGACGCCGGCGCGGGTGGAGAGCTGGCCGATCGAGATCAGGTCGTGGCTGTCCATCGCACATCCTCCCGTCGAGCGATCCCTGTGAACGCTCTTGACTTCAACCGCACTTGAAGGAGCAGAGTACCCGACATGCACCCCCACCACGCTTCCCTGACCGCGCCCTCGCACGCCGCGGTGATCGCCCGTGCCGCCGACGTGATCGCCGTCCCGAAAGCCGCGCCGGCCGACTCGTTCGTCCTGCACGCACCGCTCGAGCTGATGGCACGTGTCGGGCTGCTGGCCCACCTGCCCGCGTCGCGGCAGGCCGACGCGATCGGCATGATCGAATGGCTCACCGATCAGTACCTCGCCGCAGGAGATCCGGTCGAAGCTCCCGTCGTCGTCGACCCGGCACCGGCTGGTCAGCTTGCCCCGGACCTCGTCGCAGCACTGGCCGACGGGGCTCTGGACCGCGTGGATGCACTCTCGGTCGCGCTCCTCCCGCAGCTCCCGATCCCCGAAATCATCAGGCAGCTGGGCGAAGCCATCGTGCCGTCGCTCGCCGCCGCTGGGCACGCTCCGATCGGGCTCGCGTTGCTGGCGAGGGTTCCGACGGCACTCCCGACGACGCTCCTGCGCGGTGCGCTCCGGGGCATCGCCTCGCAACCGCTCTGGCGGGTGCACTGGCACGAGCACGACCGGCAGGACGGCGACGCCACATTGCTCGCCGCAGCGCTGCGGGCGACGCCGATGCTCGGCCGACCGGGGAGCGACTTCATCTTCCCGCTGATGTCGCAGGTGCAGGACTCCGGCGTCGCCGAGCAACTGTTGGCCCCGGTGCTCACCGATCGCTTCGACGTGCGCCGTGCATCGGCGACCATCACGCGAGCTGCGTTGTGGAGCATGGTCCACGACGACCCGTCCCAGGCGCCCTACGGGTGGAGCCATGCACTGACGATGCCCCAGGCGGTGATGTCGCTCGCCGGCGCGGGGGTCCGCCCTCGCACCGCGCTCGCCGTCGCGGCCACGTTCGAGATCGGATTTCGCGCCGCGCACGGCCGGGTCACGCTGCCGGAGGTGATCGAACCGGGAACGACGCCGGACGTGTCATTCGCGGAACTGGCTCTCGCCGCGTCGCTCCACGAGGATGCCCACCTGGTCAAGTACACCCTGGCCTGCATGCATGCGGCGAAGGACGACCCCGAGTACGCCCCGCTCTCGCTCACCGCGGCCGCCCGTCTCCACGAGTGGTGGGCGACGGTCTGACTTCGACGGAGGTTCCCGGCCGGTTAAGGTGGACCCAGCGGTCGGCACGGAGTCTTTCGAAGGAACGCATTGCGTCCAGCAGCCATCGCGCTACGAGTCGGGTGTGCCGCCCTGTTCGTGGGGGCACTCGTCGCCGCCAGCCCTCGGTTCGACAGCGATGCCGGAGCCGATCCCGTGCAAGAAGTTGTTGCCACCGACCTGGCCCGCGCCGCCGCCGCCACCTCGACGGCACACCGCGACTCGGGCCCGCAGCCGGCGACCGACTGCGAGCAGATCGCCTTCCAGGTCGGGCTGCACCACGGCGTGACACAGGTGATCGTCGTTCTCTCCTCGTCCTCGACGGCAACGAGTGGCCTGCTGCAGGTGGCCGACCTCGGTCCGCACGGCTGGGTGTGCTACCCGGCCGCGACCGCGCGACTCGGTCGCTCCGGCACCCGGCCCCTTCTGCAGCGGCGCAGCGGCGACGGGACCACGCCCGCGGGTGTGTTCCCGCTCGGGTCGATGACCGCATGGGACGGTCAGGTGTTCAGCTTCTTCGGGAACTCCGCCGACCCGGGCGTGACGGCTGGGCCGTACCGTCGTGTCCGCACCGGGGATTGTTTCGGTGCCACCCCGAACAATCCCGACTACGGGCACCTGGTGTACCGGTCCGCCGCGGCCTGCCCTGGTCCCGACGACGAGTACCTGCCGGCCGTGACCGGTGCCTACGAGCATGCTGCACTGATCGGCGCCAACATGGAACCGAACGTGAGCGGCGATGCGCCCGGCGAGACGCCGTACGCGGCGGCGATCTTCCTGCATCGGTTCAGCTTCGATGCCGCCGGCAACAGCAAGGCCACGGCCGGTTGCGTGTCGCTCAGCCACGCCAACCTCGTCAACGTGCTGCGGTCGATGCGGCCCGACGTGATGTTCGCCATCGGCGAGCGGACCTGGTTGCTCGCCAACGCCTGAGCTGACGGGATCGCTGACTCGCCGGCGACTCGAATGGACTCCGGGCTCGAAGGGGGCGGCCGGTACGATCAAGGGGCCATGGCCGACCCCCTACACACGATCGCCGCCCCGATGCGAGAAGCGCTGTCGCGCGCGACCGGTCTTCCCGCTGATTCCATCGATCCGGTGATTCGGCCGAGCGAACGTGCCGACGCGCAGGCCAACGGTGCGCTGGCCCTTGGCAAACAGTTGGGCAGAAGCCCGCGCGACGTGGCCGAGGCGGCCGTGGCCACGGGACTGCTCGCCGAACTGTGCAGCGCCGTCGAGGTCGCCGGGCCGGGATTCATCAACCTCACCTTCACCGACGAGTTCCTCGCCGAGCAACTGCGCGACGCTGCTGCCGATCCGCACCTGGGCGTGCGCGACGCTGCCGTCGCCGAGACGGTCGTGGTCGACTACTCGGCGCCGAACGTCGCCAAGGAGATGCACGTCGGTCACCTGCGCACCACGCTGATCGGGGACGCGCTGGTGCGGATGCTCGAGTTCGTCGGTCACCGGGTGATCCGGGAGAACCACGTCGGCGACTGGGGTACGCCGTTCGGCATGCTCATCGAGCACGTGGAGGATCTCGGCGGCGAGATGGGGGAGACCGACCTCTCCGATCCGGGCGCGTTCTACAAGGCCGCCCGGTCCAAGTTCGACGCCGACGACGCGTTCAAGGAGCGCGCCCGCCAGCGCGTCACGTTGCTGCAGGCACGCAACGACGAGCCGACGATGGCGGTCTGGCAGCAGATCGTCGATCAGTCGGCCGACTACTTCGACGTCGTCTACGGGCGACTCGGCGTCCTGCTGCGGCGCGACGACATCGTCGGCGAGAGCTTCTACCAGCCGTACATGCCCACCATGCTCGCCCGCCTCGACGCGGCCGGGCTGCTCCAGGAGAGTGACGGCGCCAAGGTGGTGTGGGTGCCGGGCTACACCAACCGAGAGGGCGAGCCGCTCCCGCTGATCGTCCAAGCGCGCACCGGCGGTTTCAACTACGCCACGAGCGACCTCACCTGTGTCATCGACCGGATCGAACGCCTGCAAGCGACGCTCCTCGTCTACGTCGTCGGCACGCCCCAGAGCCAGCATCTGCAGATGGTCTGGAAGGCCGCGGAGATGATGGGCGTGCTGGTCCCGCCGGCGCGTGCGGTGCACGTCAACTTCGGCAGCGTGCTGGGTGCCGACCGCAAGATGCTGAAGAGCCGCAGCGGTGAGCCCGAGATGTTGCTCGACCTCGTCGATGTCGCGATCGAGCGCGGCCGTGCTGCCGTTGCCGAGCGGGCGTCGGATCTCCCCGCCGAGGAGCGTGACGAGCTCGGCCGGATCATCGGTGTCGGCGCCCTGCGCTACGCCGAGCTGTCCAGCGACCGGATCAAGGACTACGTCTTCGACTGGGATCGCATGCTGGCCTTCGACGGCAACACGGCGCCGTACCTTCAATACGCCCACGCCCGCATCTGCAGCATCTTCCGGCGAGCGGGGATCGACCGAGCGTCCGTCCGCTCGACCGTGCCGTCGCTGGCTGCGCCACAGGAACGTGCATTGGCCCTCGAGCTCCTGCAGTTCGACGCGGTGGTCCACGACACGTTGGAGAAGTTCAGCCCTCACCGGCTGTGCACGTACCTGTTCGATCTCGCCCAGACATTCACCGCGTTCTATGAGGCCTGCCCGGTGCTCAAGGACGGGTACGAGTCCACGCGCGACGGCCGCCTCGCGCTGTGCGACCTCACCGCCCGCGTCCTGCAGCAGGGCCTGGCCCTGCTCGGCATCGCCGTGCCGGAGCGGATGTGAGGTGAGGCCGGTCTCGATGTCGTTGCTGCCCGACACGGCGGCGGTGCTGCCCGACGGCGGGCTCGCCATCGGAGGTTGTGCGGTCGTCGACCTCGCCGCGCAGTACGGCACCCCGTTGTTCGTCTACGACGAGGCCCACCTGCGCGCTCGGTGCCGCGAAGCGGTGCGCACATTCGGCGCTGGACGTGCCATCTACGCGACCAAAGCCTTCCTGTGCGGTGCGATGGCCCGACTCGCGCACGAGGAGGGCATGCTGCTCGACGTCGCCAGCGGCGGCGAGCTGTTCGTCGCCCTGCACGCGGGTGTCCCCGCCGACTCGCTCACCATGCACGGCAACAACAAGAGCCTCGCCGAGTTGCGCATGGCGCTCACCGCCGGCGTCCGCCATGTGGTGGTCGACAGCTTCGACGAGCTCGATCGCCTCGATGCCCTGCACGCGGAGGGGCTCCCTGTACCGAAGGTGCTCGCCCGTGTCACTCCCGGCGTGCACGCCCACACCCACGAGTTCATCGCGACCGGGCAGGACGACAGCAAGTTCGGGTTCAACCTCGGCAACGGCGACGCTCAGCGCGCGGTCGATCGAATGCGGCGGGCGTCATCGATGCAGTTGGTGGGAGTCCACTGCCACATCGGCAGCAACGTCTTCGAAGCCTCGAACTTCGCCAAGGCCGCGGAGGTGATGGCGACGTTCGCGATCCCACTGGACCTGCCGGAGCTCGTCCTCGGCGGTGGTCTCGGCGTGGCGTACGTCGACGGCGAGGAGGCACCCACGATCACCCAATGGGGCAACGTCCTGCTCGATGCCTGTCAGGCACTCGGCGTGCGCAGCGCGGTCAGCGTGGAGCCCGGCCGCAGCATCGTCGCATCGGCCGCGGTGACCGTCTACGAGGTCGGCACGGTCAAGCACATCCCCGGCGTGCGCACCTACATCGCGGTCGACGGTGGGATGAGCGACAACCCGCGCCCGGTGCTCTACGGCAGCGGCTACGAGGCGTTCATGCCCCGGTCGGTCGCGGCGGAGCGTCCCGATCGGGCTCGCCTGGTGGGGAAGCACTGTGAGAGTGGCGACGTCCTCATCATGGAGGCCGCGCTGCCCGCCGGAGTGCGCGTCGGTGACCTTCTCGCGACGCCGGTGACCGGTGCGTACGGGCACAGCATGGCGAGCAACTACAACAAGCTCACCCGGCCGCCGGTCGTCTTCGTGCGCGACGGCGACCACCGCCTCGTGGTGCGCCGCGAGTCCTACGAGGATCTGGTGCGATGCGACGTGGTCTGATCGATCAGCTCGTCGACGCGCTGCGCAAGGCCTTCCGTGGATCGCGGCCTGCGTCGGGAGACGTCACCGATCGCGACCTCGACTTCGAGTACTCCCCCTGCCTCGACGGCGACCCGGATCCGGGGGAGGTGGTCTGGACCTGGGTCCCCTACGAGGAGGACCCGTCACAGGGCAAGGACCGCCCGGTCGCGATCATCGGCCGGCGCGGCGCCCATCTCCTCGGCGTGCCGCTGACCTCCAAGCGGCACGACAACGAGGTGCAGGTGCCGGTGGGCTCCGGCTCGTGGGACCGCGAAGGGCGCCCGAGCTACGCCAAGGTCGAACGAGTCCTCGACATCGTGCCGGGCAACGTGCGCCGTGAGGGCGCCGTTCTGGCACGGCACTACCACGACGCGATCGTCGCCGGCGTCCGCCGCGCCCGCGCACGCTGACTCCCGCCGATCGGCTTCTGGGCGGGATGCTTCCCACATCGGCATCTGGACAGTTTCGTTCCCGGATTCCGGGGGCGAGTTCAAGGGGTGAGCGCGACATCTCCTGGTGTTGGGGGTGTGGTGTGGGCAGGATTGGTGCGCCGAGGTTGCCGTTGTCGGTGGTGTTCCCGGGATTGCGGCTGGTTGCTCGTGGTGCGAC
>JBBQTC010000104.1:0-6276 GCA_038234785.1 Acidimicrobiales bacterium | reverse complement strand
TGCTGGGGCGGCGTGGTGTTCGGGCCGGCTCTCAGGCCGGCGCTCCTGCGGCCCCGCCCTAACCGCCCCGGCCGCGCGTCCCTACGTGGACGCCCCCCGGCTCCTGCGCGCTGCACGCGTCGACGGCGCTCGGGCAGCGCGGTGCGAACGGACAGCCGGGGGGAAGGTCGGCGGGGTTCGGTGGCGTCCCTCCGATGGAGTTGACGACGTCCCGGCGCTGGTCCAGACGCGGGAGGCATTCGAGCAACGCCCGCGTGTACGGGTGGGAGGGCTGGGCGAAGACGTCGAGCACCGGTGCGCGCTCCACGATGCGCCCGGCGTACATGACCGCGACTCGATCGGCGCTCCCGGCCACCACGCCGAGGTCGTGGGTGATCAGCACGAGCGCGAGGTTGTGCTCCTCGCGCAACTTGGACAGCAGTTCCATGATCTGTGCCTGCACCGTCACGTCGAGTGCGGTCGTGGGCTCGTCGGCGATGAGCACTTCGGGATCGTTGGCGATGCTCATCGCGATCATCACCCGCTGGCGCATGCCCCCCGAGAGCTCGTGCGGGTACGACTCGATGCGTTGGCCCGCCTGCGGTATGGCCACCTGGTTCAACAGGTCGATCGCCCTCGCTCTGCACTCCTTGCGGCCGAGGCCGGGCTGATGGGCCTTCATCACGAGCGCCATCTGCTTGCCGATCGTCAGCACCGGGTTGAGGCTCGTCATCGGGTCCTGGAACACCATCGAGATCCGCCGGCCACGCACCGATCGCAGGGTGTCGACCCGCGCACCGACGAGTTCGGTGGTGCCCCACTTCACGGAGCCGGTCACCTGCGCTTTGGGGAGCAGACCCAGGGTGGCGAGCATCGTGACGCTCTTGCCCGAGCCGCTCTCGCCGACGACGGCGATGCTCTCCCCCGCGAACACGTCGAGGTCGACCCCCCGTACGGCACGGGCAGGCCCGGCGGGCGTGGGAAATGTGACGGACAGATCGCGCAGGCTGAGGATCGGTGTGCGGTCGGCCATCACACACCGGCCTTCACGTCGAACGAGTCGCGAAGTGCGTCGCCGAGGTAGTTGAACGCGAGTACGACCATCAGGATCGCGAGGCCGGGAGCCGTGGCGATCCACCAGCTGTAGAACTGGGTGGCGCCCTCGGTGATCATCGCGCCCCACTCGGGAGAGGGCGGACGAGCTCCGAGGCCGATGAAGCTCAGCGACGCGGTCAGGAGGACGACCTGACCGAAGTCCATGGTCGCGTTGACGAGCACGGGCGTGTACGCCATCGGCAGCACGTAGCGACGAAGGATGGTGAACCGCTTCACTCCGATCGCCTCGGCGGACTCCACGTACTCGCGTTGCTTGACGGCGATGACCTGGGCGCGCAGCAGGCGGGCGTAGATCGGCCACCACACGAGCACCATCGCGATGAGCGCGTTGCGGATGCCTGGGCCGAGGGAGGCCGTGATCGCCATCGCCAGCAGGATCGGCGGGAACGCCATCGTGATGTCGACGAAGCGCATCAGGACTGCGTCGATCCAGCCACCGAAGTAGCCGGCGATCGCACCGATCACGGTGCCGATGACGACGGAGGAGATGATCACCACGGCGGCGACGGGCAGCGACGTGCGCGCGCCCCACAGCGTGCGGGTGAAGACGTCTCGTCCCAGCTGGTCGGTACCCATCAGGTGGCTCCAGCTTGGCCCCTGCAGCCGTGCGCCGACGGACTCGAGCGGGTCGAACGGACTCCACAGCGGGACCGTCAGCGCGACCAGCAACCAGGCGACGATGCCGATCACCCCGATCAGCGCCGGGCCGCGCAGCCAGTCGGGTCGGCCTTTGCGCAGGCGGCGCGGCGGCGAGATGATCTCGGTCATGACAGCCTGATCCTCGGGTCGGCGAACGCATAGGCGATGTCGCTGAAGAGGTTGGTCATCAAGAACGCGGTGCCGCCGAGCAGCGTGACACCGATGATCGCCGGATAGTCGAGGTTGCGGGACGCGTCGACGGCATAGCTCCCCACACCGGGCCAGGAGAACACGGTCTCGGTGAGCACGGCGCCGGTGAGCAGGAACGCGAACGTGAACGCGACGATGGTGATGGTGGGAAGGAGCGCGTTGCGCAGCGCGTGGGTGTTGACCACCGTGCGTTCGCGCAGACCCATCGCGCGGGCGACGCGCACGTAGTCGATGCTGAACTCGTCGAGCAACGCCGCACGCACCAGCCGCGACACGATGCCGACGACGCCCCACCCGAGCACCGTTGCCGGCAGGATCAGGTGCATGACCGAGTCCTTGAACAGCGACAGGTCGCCCTGCAGCAACGAATCGATCGTGTAGAACCCGGTCACCTTGTCGGGGGCGACGCCGCGGGGGTCGATGCGGCCCGGGCCGGGCAGCCAACCGAGGCGAGCGTAGAACACGTAGAGCAGCAACAGGCCCGCCCAGAAGGCCGGCAGCGACGATCCGAGCAAGGCGAAGAACCGGGCGATGTGGTCGATGAACTTGTTGCGGTGGCGGGCGGCGAGCACGCCGAGCCCGATGCCGACGGTGACGCCGCCGAGCAGGGCGAGGAACGTGAGCTCCAGCGTCGCGGGCAGCCGCTGCCACAGGTCGTGCACCACGCCCTGGCGGGTGGTGAACGAGGTGCCCATGTCACCGTGCAGCAGGTTCTTCATGTACTTGAAGTACTGCTGCACGACGGATTGGTCGAGACCCCAGCGGGCCTTGGCCGCGCCGACGATCTCGGGGTTGTTGAGGTTGCGCTCGCCGACGATGGTGATCAGGGGATCGCCCGGCGTGAGCCGCGAGACCAGGAACACCACCGAGGCGATGCCGAACAACAGGAACGGCATCACCGCGACGCGACGGAGGAGGTAGCGCTTCAGACCGACCCGCCTCCGTCACTGGCATGGGTCGCCCCTGTCCGTGCCCGCCGCGAGGGCGGGCACGGACGGAACGTCCAAGGGAGAATCATCCGTGTCGACCTCAGCCGCGGCTGAGGTCGGCGAGGACCAGGTTGCAGCAGGCGCTGTAGTACAGGCCCTTGATGTCGGAGCGGGCGGCGAGGAACAGGTTCGGGTTCACCACCGGGATGATCACGTTGTCGGCGATCATCGACTCGGCCAGCTGCTGGTAGATGGCGTCGCGCTTGGCGACGTCCTGCTCGGCGAAGGCCTTGCTGAGCAGATCCGTCTGCTCCTGGCTCACGTCGGTGCGACCCCACGTCTGCCACTGGGAACCCTCGAGCAGGCCGAAGTACTGCACGTACTGGCTGCTGTCGGTGTGGTCCGGCGCGAAGTAGAGCATGGTGACCGGGATGCCGTCGGAACCGATCTTGTCGGCCCACACCGAGATCTCGACCGGGTTCAGCTGCAGGGTGATGCCCACGGCCTTGAGGTCGCTCTGCACCTTCTGCATCGCCGTCGAGAAGTCGACGCCGTACACGTTGAGCGACGGGAACGTGGCGTCGAGCGTGAGGTCGGTGACCCCCTCGTCGGCGAGCAGGCTCTTGGCCTTCTCGATGTCCTGGGCTGGGGCGGCGAGCCCGGCGGTGCCGGCGAAGCCGTTCGGGATCGGCGACGGCTGTGGCTGGCCGGCGCCGCCGACGGTGGCATCGACGAGGCCGGTGTAGTCGAGGGCGAGGCGAATCGCCTCACGCACCTTCGGGGTCAGCTTCTCCGCGCCCTTGGCACCCGGGCTGAGCGCGAGGTACACGAAGTTGAAGCTCGGCACCTGCGTGACGGTGACGTCGGAACCACCCATGCCCTTGGCCGCGTCGTTGGAGATCTGCATCGCGATGTCGACCGAGCCTGCCTCGAGCTGCTGGCGCTGGGTGACCGCATCGGGGGTCTCCTTGATGACCACTTCGGGGAAGTTGGCCTTGGTGCCCCAGTAGTTGTCGTTGCGCTTCAGGCGCAGCTCACTGCCCGACTGGTAGCTCTCGAGCACGTACGGGCCCGAGCCTGCAGAGTTGGACAGGAACCACGTCTCGGCCTTGTCGGTGGCCGGATCGGCGGTGGCGCCCTGGGCCGCGGCGACCTTGGAGTTCATGATGCCGAGGTAGCTGGCGTTGACCTGGGCGAGGAACGCCGAGTTGCTCTGCGAGAGCGTGACCTTGACGGTCTGCGGGTCCGGCGTGTCGATCGATTTGATGGTGCTCACCAAGTACGACGAAGCGTCCTGAAGGCCGCCGAGGCGCTCCCACGAGAACTTCACGTCGGCGCTGGTGACCGGCGAGCCGTCGGAGAACTTGGCGTTCGAGTCGAGCGTGAACGTGAACTCGGTCTGGTCGGCGTTGCCCTCCCACTTGGTGGCGAGTCGGGGAACGAGCGTCTTGTTGTCCTTGTCGAGACCGATCAGGGTCTCGTAGACCGCCGTCATGTAGATCTGGCACGTGTCGCAATACGCACGCGACGGATCGAGCGAGTTGACGTCCATGCCGCGGGCGATGAGCAGCGCCTTGTCGGAGCTCCCTCCGGTCGTCCCCCCGGTGGTGCCGGACGTGTTGCTGTCGCCCGAGCTCGAACAGGCTGCGAGCGCGAGCACGCCGACGAGGCCGATGGCCACCAGTCGACGTGAAGCACCATGACGATTGCCGAAGACCATCTCGTATCCCCCGATCCGCGCCGAACACCATGTTCGGTACAGTGGGTGCAGTTAATACCCAGACGCAGGCAGCGTCAAGGGTCGGGGAGGAGGTTGCCCGTGGCAGCATCGAAAAGTACGCCGCGACCACCGCGATCACGTGAAACGCAGCGATTGGCAACCCGTCGCGCGCTCGCCGAGCATGCGATCCGGCTGTTCCGCGCCCAGGGGTACGAGCAGACCACCGTGGAGGAGATCGCCGCTGCCGCGGGCGTGTCCACGCGCACGTTCTTCCTGCACTTCCCCACCAAGGCGGCCGCCGCGTTCCCCGATCACGGCGAACGTGTCGCTGATTTCGTGGCTCGCCTGAACGACGGTGCACCGTTTGTGAACCCCTTGTCACACCTGCGTTCGGTGCTGCTCGCCGGCTTCGACACGACGAGCCCGAGTCGACTCACCCGCTATGCGCTGTTGTCCAAGGTGCCCGAGCTGCGCGACGAGGACGCTCGCACCGACCGCGACTACGAAGAGGTGATCGCCGAGTTCCTCCAGCTCCATTGGGGCACGGGTGCCGAGGCCTCCGTGCGGTCCAACGCCATCGCCAACGCCGTGCTCGGTGTGGTCAGGGCCACGCTGGTCGCAGCGGGTGAGCGGGGCATCGACGCCCGGGGGGTCACCGCCGAGATCCTCGGCCGCATGCTCGGCATGCCCTTCGACGAGCCGCTGCACTCGATGTAGCGAGATCTCAGAGCCGGTCGGCGGGGTAGCCGGCGTACGACGCTTTGAACACACCCTGGTGGAGCAGCACCGTGGCGACCGGTGCACCGTGCTGGTCGGTGAGGCGGCTGCGCGTCCAGTAGCTCTCGACGCGACGGCTCTGACCCACCCCGACGACCTCGTGGCGGAGCGAGTAGACCGTGTCGACGAACACGGGCTGATGCCGTTGCACCTCGAGGTCGATGAACAACCCGAGGGCGGGTCCACGCACGGGCAGGTGCACCGATCCCTTGTGGGCGAGCACGCTGAGCATCTCGGTGGGCACCACCGCACGACCCCACGGTGAAGGTTCGCCCGGCACGTACCACAGGGACGGCTCGGTCATCAGTCGCACCTTGTCGGCCAGCGAGAACGGATACAGGTTCCCGTTGGAGTCGTCGTACGACATCGACGTCGTCGACTCCGGCGACGTCCAGCCGACCTCGAGGCGGTCGACGATGAACAGGTCGCCGGGGTCCTTCGCCATCATCCGCGCCAATCGTCCCCCGAGCTCGGTCGGCTCGTCGCCGAGCGTGAGCGACGCGGACAGGACCGGCTCACCGGTGCGCTTGGTGGCCGTGCCGCGAGCGCTCGACGAGCCCGCCGGCGTGAGCGACGCCTGCACCTCCTCGCCCTCGATCACCATCGTTTCGAAGTGGGCGCTGATGCAGCCGGTCTCGAACCACGTGCTGCCCCAGATCTCCACGGCAAGCGGATCGAACTGGCTGAAGTGGGTCGGGCCCTCGATCGGTGCTCCGGCAAGTCCCAGCGCTTCGGCGTTGGCCTCGTCGTGCACGCTCGCGTGCCCGTCGTACGACTGGTCGGCGAGCATCTGGCGCGGGGCACGGAACGGCCCGACCAGGGTGTCGCCGTCGCGGGTGATCGGAGTGTCGAACGCGTCAGCCACGGTCAGGCACCGGGCTCGTTGAGCTCGACCAGGTTGCCGGC
>JBBQTC010000103.1:0-6802 GCA_038234785.1 Acidimicrobiales bacterium | reverse complement strand
CACGAGCAACCAGCCGCAATCCCGGGAACACCACCGACAACGGCAACCTCGGCGCACCAATCCTGCCCACACCACACCCCCAACACCAGGAGATGTCGCGCTCACCCCTTGAACTCGCCCCCGAAATCCGGGAAGAATCCGGACCAGAAGGCCGGATGGGAAGATTGCTGCCCAGAAGCCGATGGAGCTCGGGGGCGGGTCAGTGGCGACCGAGTTGGTCGAGGGCGAAGTCGACGATCTCAGTGCTCGTCATCCGTTCGCCGGCGGTGACGGCGGCGAGCAGCTCGGGTCGAGCGTCGACGACACCGTCCGCCCAGCGACGGGCGTCGCGGGCGACCCCGTCGCCGCGACCGTGCGCTCGCAGGTGGCCCAGCAGCACGGCAGCGGCGTCGTCCTCCCCGACGGTCGCCCAGTGGATGGCGAGCTGTTCGAGCGCGGTCCAGGTGTACATCCAGTTGCTGTTGTCGGACAGGAACGTCAGCGCATCGACGAAGGCGTGCTCGACGTCGGGGCCGCCCAGCAGGGCGGTGGCGGCGGCGATGGCCTGCAACGCCTCGCCCATCAGTCCCACGATGCCCTGCGCCTCCTGCAAGCCCTGGCGGAAACGGGACAGGGCCTGACGCGGGTCGTCGTCCACGAGGGATGCGATGCCCGCGGCGTGCGAGGCGCGAGCACGATCGTCCCACCGACCCGATCGTGTCGCAACCTCTCCGAGCCGCTCCGCGTACCCTGCGACCGCGGCCGGATCGGCGACCCACGCCGCTCGACACGCCGCACCCAGGTAGAGGCCGAGGAGCGGGTCGCCGGGGTCGCAGTTCAGCGTCTGCCGGGCGGCCGCATAGCCGCGCTCGGGCCGGCCGCACATCACCTCGGCCTCCGCGATCCGGCTGAGGAGGAAGCGTCGGCTGTCGAACTGCCCGCCGAAGTCGGTGGCAAGCCCTGCGTTCGCCAGCTCGATCGCCTCGGCGGGGTTGCCCAACACGAGCGACCACTGGACGTCGATGCAGCACAACCAACCGGCGATGGGATCATCGACGGGCACCAAGGGGCGCACGATGCGCACCCATTGTGCGTGTTCGACGCGGAACGTCTCCATGCCGCTCTCGAGATCGCGGATGATGGCCGCGGCTCGCAACGGGTGGCCCTCTTCCACCGACCAGGCGACGGCCGCCCGCATGTTGTCCCACTCCATCTCGAGCAGTGACGTCGCTTCGCCGAAGTGCTGCCCGCGGTTGAGTCCGAACAGCCGGTGGGCGACCTGTGCGAAGTACGCACAGTGTCGGTCGTGGAGCGTCGTGACCGCCTCCTCGTCCTCGTCCACCATCCCGTGCAGCCGACGGTGGGCGTGTTCGCGCAGAGTCTCCAGCATGCGATACCGAGTGCTGCTCGTTCGCCGATCCACGACCACCATCGACTTGTCGATGAGCGACCCGAGCAGATCGACGATGGCGGCGTCATCGTCGAGCGAGCCGAACACGCACACGGTCTCCACCGCGGTGAGATCGAAGCCGCCGGCGAACACCGAGAGGCGCTGCCACACGAGGCGCTCCTCGTCGGTGAGGCTCTGCACGGACCAGTCGATCGCGGCATCCATCGTGCGGTGACGCTCCACCCGTTCGGGTCCGGCGTGGAGGAGTCGAAAGCTGTCCTCGAGCCGCGCGAGCAGTTCTGCGGGCGCAAGCGTGCGGCTTCGGGCCGCGGCGAGCTCGATGGCCAGTGGAACGCCGTCGAGTCGATGACAGATCTCGCCGATCGCGTGCCGTGCCGTTGTATCGGCGACGAAGCCGTCGTCGACCTCGGCGGCTCGAGTGCAGAAGAGTTCGGCCCCGTCGACGTCGTCGAGCGGCATCACGGGGACGACCTGCTCGCCCGCCAACCGGAGCGGCTCACGACTCGTCGCGAGGATCGCGAGATGCGGACAGCGGGAGATCAGTTCGGCCACGACCTCCCCGGCGACGATCCGCACGTGCTCGCAGTTGTCGATGATGACGAGCATCCGACGGTTGGCGAGTTCCGCGACGACCGCATCGAGGCGTCCGGCGCCCGGCTCGGAGCGAGCGCCGAGCGTGCCGGCGATGACGTGCACCACCGCCGCCGCATCGGAGACCGGTGCGAGCTCGACCAGCCACGCGCCATCGGGGAACTTGGCGCGATTGGCCCAGCCGACGTCCGTCGCCAGTCGGCTCTTGCCGACGCCGCCGACGCCGGTGAGTGTCACGAGCCGGGCGCTGTCGAGCTGAGCGACGACGCGGGCGGCATCGGATCGTCGCCCGATGAGCGCTCCTGCGGGGGCGGTGAGGTTGCCCGGGACCCGGTGACCGTCGGTGGCCGGTGGGAGGCGGGTCGTCGATCCGCTGTCAGCGAGCAACCGCTGCTCGAGCTCGCGGAGTTCTTGGGAAGGGTCGATCCCGATGTCGTCGCGGAGCACGGTGCGGAAACGTTGATAGGCGCGCAGCGCCTCGGTCGTGCGGCCCGACGCGGCGAGCGCGCTCATGAGGAGGGCAACGGGTCGCTCTCGGTACGACTCCGGGGCACGGTGTCGCTCGAGCAGCTCGACGGCTTCGTTCAGGAGGTTGCGATCGATCATCGCTTCGGCCAGCTCTTCGAGCACCGCCGAGTGTGCGTGGTCGAGTCGCGCCGCTGGCGCTGATGCCCACGGCTCGTCGGCGAAGTCGGCGAGAGCATCACCCCTCCAGAGCGCGAGTGCCTCGGTGAGCGGTCCGACGGCCCCGTCGGAGTCACCGTCCACCGCTCGAGTCCGCAGCACGTCGAACTGTCGTGCGTCGAGCTCGTCGTCGGCCAGGAGCAATCGGTAGCCAGCCGGGGTGGTCTCCAGGCGCGGTCCCATGACGGCTCTCAACCGCGACACGGCGGTGCGGACCGCGGAGCTCTCGACCCGGCCTCCCGTGAGTCGCTCGGCGATCTGGTCGGTCGACAGCGTGGCGCCGTCGACCACGGCGAGCATCGCCGCCAGCCGGCGCAGCTGTGGCCGGAGCGCGACCTCGGCACCGGTGTCGTCGACGATCCTGACCTGCCCCAGAATCCGAAGTTGCATCGTGTGCCGTCCTCGACGGGCCGTCACGGTTGCCGTGCCCCAGCGCGTCACCGTAGCAATGACGAACGGTGACATCCGGGTGACACCCGCCACGCACGATGACGGTGTGAGGACATTCGCCGCTCCGAGGCACGCCATCCCGAGGCAGGTCATGTGGTCAGTCGCCGGCGCCGTCCTGGTCGTGGGACTGGTGGTCGAGCCCGGACACAGCTCCACGACCGTGATCACGCCAACGGTCGTGACGGTGTCGCTGGTACCGACGACGACCGCTCTCCCCACGCCGTCGACCCCCGTCGTCGGTCGGGTCTCGCCGCTGGCAGAGGTCCCGGTGACGGCCGTGACGGCCCCGGCGACGACCGTCGGCACGGTGACGGAGCCGGCGAACTGGGTGCAGCCGAGCCCGGTGATCGACCATCTCGTCCTGGTCGGTGATTCGCTCGCCCAGGAGACCGCAGCCATGGTCGCCATGCTGACCCCGCCACTGACGTCGGTGCGCAGCTACTTCGGAGGCACCGCCCCGTGCGACTGGCTCGACGACGACATGCCTGCCAACACGACCAGCGTCGTGGTCATCACGTTCTCCGGCAACTCGCTGACGCCGTGCATGTCGGATGGTCAGGGTGGCTTCCTCTCGCATCAGCCGCTGATCGATCGTTACCGCGCCGACGTCGCCACGCTCATCGACATGGCCCGTCAGAAGGGCGCTCGTGTGGTCCTCGTCGGTCAGCCCCGGAGGGCACCGACGACGGGTCAGGATGACCGTGCCGATGGCATCAATGCGGCCTTCGAGGACTTCGCGGCGACGTGGAACTTCGTGACCTACGTCGATGCGGGCGCTTCGGTGGAAACACCGGACGGGCAGTACACCGACTACCTCCCGTGCACGTCGTTCGATCAGAACTGCCAGCCGGACGGGCAGATCAAGGTACGTGGCGACGGTGTCCACTTCTGCCCGATCGTCGGCGAGAACCCGTGCTCGATCTACTCGTCGGGCGGGCTTCGCTTCTCGCTGGCGATCGCCGGCGAGGTGAACTCACTCGTCAACCGGAATGCGTGACATCAGCTGACGGATGGTCGTCGACGTCGTCCACGACCACGCCGTGCAGCGCCATCAGCGTCCAGGCGAACGCCAGTACCTGGGACGGCTCGATCACCGGACGTTGCAGGCCGTCGACGCCGACGAGCCCGTCCAGGTGGGAACCCGTCAGACGGGCGTCGGGGATCTTCGCGCCGCCGAAGTCGGCTGCCCCGAGTTCGCAGCGCTCGAACCGAACGCTGGTCAGCGCCGCTCCGCGGAACTCTGCGCCGGTCAGGATGCACTCCTCGAACCACACCCGCTCCCCGCTGACCATCCGTAGGTTCGCCCCGTCGAGCCGGCACCTCACGAACCGAACGTCGGCGACCCGCGTGGCGCCCATCTGGATCCCCGACATCCGACAGTCGCGGAACTCGACCCTCGTGAGCGTCGCCTCGTCGAGCCGTGCACCGGACAGTTCGCATCGATCGAACCGGGCGTCGATGATCCGCGCGCCATCGAGCTCGGCACCCGTGAAGCGGTTCGCGTCGCAAGCGATCGCCCTCGCCTGGAGCCGCTGCAGTTCGCTGCCGGAGAAATCGCCGAGGACCTCGGTGTCCGACCAATCGAGGTCGTCGAGCAGGTGGTCCCGATCACGGGCGACGAGCACGCCGAGGCGCGGAGCACGCGGTGACGTGGGCGACGGTCGCGAGGTCACAGTTGGGGCACGACGAAGGCGGCGATCGCCACGAACTGCAGGCCGGACGCGACCACGGTGAACGCGTGAAAGACCTCGTGGAACCCGAACACCCGCGGCCACGGGTCGGGCCACTTGGTGGCAAGGGCGATGGCGCCGATGGTGTAGCAGATTCCACCGGCGAGGACGAGCGCAAAGCCGGTGGCGCCCAAGCCTCGCCAGAGCTGGGGGAACGTGAACACGGCGACCCAACTGACGACGATGTAGCTGGCGCCGCACCACGTGCGCGGCACGCGGGGGATCCAGTGCAGAGCGATGCCGGTGATCGCGCCGAGCCACGCGACAGCCAGCACCGCCACCAGGGGCCAACCGTCGAGGCAAACCACGGCGATGGGGGTGTACCCGCCAGCGATGGCGAGAAAGATCGCCGATCGGTCGAGCTTCTGCATCCGGAGCCGAACGTGTGGTGTCCACCGACCGCGGTGATACATCGCCGAGACGCAGAACATCGTGGCCGTGCCCAGCACGTACACCCCGAGCAGCATCCGTCCCGCCACGGTGGCGTTGGTCAGCAGGATCATGGCGATCCCCATGACCAGCATCAGCGGGAACGAGACGGCGTGCGTCCACCCGCGCAGCAGCGGCTTGTCGGCCGGGGCGGTGTCGGTTCGCTGCATCCGGGGAAGTTTAGTCCGACGCCGACCGAGCCCGCGGGGCTGCTGAAACCCCGCCTCGGCCCGATCGACACCGCCTCCAGCTCTCGGGCAACACCAGCTGGGCGCCGATGGCCTCCTGCTCCTCTGAAGTGAAGAAGTCCTGCGATGGGACTGCATCAGCGCCGCGAACATGTCGGCGGTGGAAGAAGGTGTCCTGGTCGTAGAAGGTGAAGCCCATGTCCTCGATGTTCCGATCATCACGGCTGAGGGCGTCATAGCGGGCCTTCACGGTGCCCTTGTCCAGACGTGTCGAGATCGCGGCCGCCTCTGCCGCGTCGAGTGCCTGATCAAGGTGGTTCGCAATCGATTTGATGACAGTCTCCGGCTCGGCCTCGATCGAGTCGTAGTCGACGAACAGCGAGTTGAAGGGGCGTTGAAATGTCATGAAGTCGATCGAACGTCGAAAGTTCTCCAGTGACGCTTCGAAAGATGCTTCGAAGACCTGCATCCAGGAGGCCATGGCCTCCTGGGGATCTCGATAGGAGCAGATGGTGCGCGTGGACTGATGTTTGATCAGGAGGCGGCTGAACTCCGATCCATGGTGCTGTTTGACGATGATGTGGTCATACTCGAGACTGCTGGTGGGAAGGATGTCCTCCAGCAGATCGACTGATCCGCACAGCACGCGTGTGCCGCCGCGCGACAGCAGTTGCTTCACGACGTTGAACGTGAACGTCGAACCGCTTCGGGGCATCCCGGTCACGAGCACGATCATCTCAACGTCCGACCTTCCGGGAGCGGCCCGGCGATGCTGGCGGTGTCGTCGAAGTTGCTGCCCCACTGCACTGGAGGCCGAGTTCCCGGCAAGGGGGCGACCGCACCACGTCCAAGTCCATTCGCGGAACGGTAGTTGGCGAGCTCACGGGCGGCCACCCCATCGTCGACGACCGATGTCGAGATGCGCCCTCCCGTCGGACGATGGGCGGTCGAAGGAACCCGGTTCAGGGAGCCGGGCACAGGCGTGCCAGCGTCTCGGCATCCGGCTGTGCGGCATCTGCCGGGGCTGAGAAGGCACCTCGCGAGATCAGCTGTTGGAGAAAGTAGGTGGCATCTGTGGTGTCGCGTCGCCTGCGGGAAGGCTGTTGCCGTCGGGCGGGGCGATCGTGGTCCACATCGAAGCCCGGCTCGAGCGGGTGTGGTGTGTCGAGTGTGGTGCCCGTGCCGGGGTGAAGGAACGGGGCGCTCCGCGTTTGAGGGTTGGGTGATCTGACGGGAGGGTCCCGGGCGCGGCACAGGGGCTCTGCGATTCTCAGCGATGTCTGAAGTCGTCGAGTCTCGAGGAGCCCCTGCTTGGAAACGGATGCTACGCGTATGTGCGC
>JBBQTC010000102.1:0-7551 GCA_038234785.1 Acidimicrobiales bacterium | reverse complement strand
GTCTGGGTCGCGACGTTCGACGATGCCGTCGTGGGCTATCTCGAACTGGAACTGTTGGCGGGCGTCGCCAATGTGCGCCAGGTCTATGTCCATCCAGAGGCGCGCGAACTCGGGTTCGGCGACGCAATGCTTGCCGCTGCGCTGCAGATCGGTCGTGAGGCCGGTTGCGCGGTGGTGGAGGGCACGGCGCTCCCAGGAGACCGCCAGACCAAGAACCTCTACGAGCGCGCCGGCATCACGGCACGCAAGATCGTGGTGTCCAAGCCGCTCTAGCGGCCCTGCCAGTTCGGCGGGCGCTTCTCGATGAACGCGGTGAGGCCCTCTTTGGTGTCTTCGGACGCCATGACCCCGGCGAAGCCGTCGTTGGTCATCTGCTTCAGCGTCTCGTCGTCGGCCCAGGCAGACGCGAGGACCACCTTGCGGCTCGCCCAGACGGCGAGGGGTGCTGCTTCGCAGATCTTGGTCGCGAGTTCGATGGCTGCCGTGACGGCGGCCCCTGGCTCGACGAGTCGGTTGACCAGACCCAGGTTGTAGGCCCGCTCCGCTGGAATCGGCTCGCCGGTGAGGATCGCCTCCATCGCCGCCGCCTGACCGATCGCACGGGGGAGCCGGAACAGCCCACCGGCGCCGGCGATGAGGTTGCGCTTCACCTCGGCAAGGCCGAACGAAGAACGCGTGGTCGCGACGACCAGATCCGCGCCGAGCACGATCTCACAGCCACCGGCGGTGGCGAGGCCGTCAACAGCAACGATGACGGGCTTCTTGCGCTCGCGGTACACGAAGCCGGCGAACCCCCCACGCCGTGTGCCGAGCGCGCCACCCTGGCCGGAGTTGATGGCCTTGAGGTCGGCGCCGGCGCAGAACACCGGGCGCTCCTGGCCCTCGGTGTTGGCGGTGATGATGCCGACCCAGATCTCGGGGTCGTCCTCGAGTTGGTCGATGGCGGCTTCCATCGCCTCGGCGACCTCGCCGTTGACAGCGTTTCGCGCCTCAGGACGGTTCAGCGTGATGAGGGCGATGCGCCCCTGGGTCTCGTACTTCACGATGTCGGACATGGCTGCGACCGTACTGGCGCGCCGTGTCCGGCACCGAACCGGGCTACTCGGCCTCGGGAGCAGCTTCCTCGACTGCGGGAGCTTCCTCGACTGCGGGGGCAGCTTCCTCGACTGCGGGTGCTGTTTCGGCGACCGGGGGCTTGGCCAGGGGCTTCGGTGCGGGGGGCCGGGGGATCTGCTTCTTGGCGGGACCGGCCGGCCGGGTGGGGCGCAGCGGCTTGGCCGTGGGGCCCTTCGCGTCGACGGCGATGTCGAACAGCGCAGCGATCTGGGGCAGCAGCGATCCGAGGCGCTTCACCGTGGCGAGCAGCTCGTCACTGACCTGCGCCGGCTTCTCGGTCGGCGTGACGTGCGTTCGGACCGGGCTGAAGGCGGCCGCCTCGAGGACCGCCATCCAGCGGTCGGGCAGGGCGTCGGCGGTCAGGTTGCCCGTGGCAGCGGCGGCAAGCTGACTGGCGAGCTCGGCGGGGAAGCGGACGCCGGCCTTGGGCGGCTGCGACGAGAGCTTGAGTGCCCGCACGACTCGGCCGACGCCGATCGCAGCGTCGATGTCGCCGAACCAGAGGGCGAGTTCCTTCTCCTGCTTGGTCGCGAGGCCTTCCTTGAGCTTGGCGGCGATCTCGCGGGTGGTCTCGTCACGAGCCACCATCGGGTCCTCGGAGGCGGCGACGACGCTGCGCAGGTCGCGCAGGTCGAGCTCTTCGAGATCGGACATGGCCGCGTCGGCCCGATCGAGCCATTCGGCGACGCGCAGCTTCGGGAGGAGCTGCTCGGCGATGGCCAACAGACCGGCTGCCGGAATCTCTTCCTTGCCTTCGGAGCGCAGGCGGGTGTTCTGCTCGTTGACGGCCTGACGGACCGCCGGAATGCCGCCCTGCAGTGCGCGCTCGGCGACGGCCTTCTGAGCTTCGGGCAGGTCGGCGAGCACCGCGTTGCGATGCACCCGGTGGGGCTTGAGACGCTTCGCCTTCGGACGCTGCGGGAGTTCCGGGGGCGCCTGGAAACGAGGCTTGCGATCGCCCGAAGGACGGTCGCCACCCTGGCGCGGACCACGGTCCTGCCGGGGACCACGGTCGGGACGGTCGCCGCCGGGTCGGGGGCCACGATTGGGGCGGTCACCACCGGAGCGGGGGCCGCGGTCACTGCGCTCCTTGCGGGCGAGCTGCTGAGTGACCTCTTCGAACGGCTTGTCACTGGGAAGCAGCTCGAGCACGCCGCCCTTGCCGGGCTTCTCCTTCGAGGCCGAGACCGACAGGATCGTGATGCCGTCGAGCTCCGTCTCTGCGTCGGCCCGGAAGATCATGCCGGTCGTGGCGCCCGTTGGCAGCAGCGTGCCGTCGAGCACGCCCTTGGGCTTCTGGGCACCTGCGGCTCGCCACGTCCACGTGCCGTCGGGGCGCGCGCTGGTGAGCTCGATTTCGATCCTGCGGGACATAGGCCTCCACGGTATCGGGTGAAGGGCACTTCGCTCCACCGTGAACCAGGTCGGTACCCTCGTGACGTGCCCATCTACGCTCTCGGTCACCTCGTGCCGACGATCCACCCCGAGGCATTCATCCATCCGGACGCCGTCATCATCGGCGCCGTCACCATCGGGTCGCTCGCCAGCGTGTGGCCCGGCGCGGTGCTCCGCGGCGACGAGGGCGAGATCCACATCGGCGCCCGCACGAGCGTGCAGGACAACTGTGTCGTGCACACCACGCCGGAGTGGCCGACGGTCGTCGGTGACGACTGCGTGATCGGCCACCTCGTCCACCTCGAAGGCTGCACCGTCGAGGATGGGTGCCTGATCGGCAACGGCAGCATCGTGCTCCACCGCGTCGTCGTGCACACAGGTGCGATCGTCGGAGCGAACGCGGTCGTCCTCAACGACACCGACGTGCCTGCGGGCGCACTGGCGGTGGGATCGCCCGCGACGATCAAACCCGGCCGGGCCAACCCAGATCACATCCAACGCGGCGTGGAGGCCTACGTTCGCCGGGCCCGGTCGTACCCGACCGAGCTGCGCCGGATCGACTGATGCGCCAGCTCGTCCTCACGGTGACGACGCTCGAAGTGGAGCTCGCCAGCGACGCGCTGTGGGGCCTCGGGGTGGTCGCGGTGGAGGAGCGGCCGATGCCGGATGGACGGATCGAGCTCTGGACGTCGCTCGGCGATGATCCCGAGCTGCCCGATCTCGCGTGGCCGGCCCGGTTCGTCGACGTCGACCCGGCGGTGGCGGACACCTGGCGGCAGTTCGCAGCACCGATCTGGGTCGAGCCCGACCTCCTCGTTCGCCCCGCGTGGGTGTCGTTCGATGCTCCGGCCGGTGTCACCGTCATCAGTATCGAGCCGGGTGCGACGTTCGGGATGGGTGATCACCCCACGACGCGACTTACCCTCAGAGCGGCGCGGCGGGTGTTGCGTGCGGGAGGGCGGGTGCTCGATGTCGGCTGCGGCTCGGGCGTACTCGCGATCGGGACGATGTTGCTCGGCGCCCGGTCCGCAACAGGCATCGACATCGCGCCTGCCGCTGTTCCCATCACGCTGGCGAATGCCGCAGCGAACGGTGTCGAGGTCGAGGTCAGCATGACTGCGTTGGAGGACGTCGAGGGTGAGTTCGACCTCGTGCTCGCCAACATCCTGGCTCCGACGCTCGTTGCGCTCGCTCCCGACCTGCGACGCGTCCTGGCACCGACGGGGACCCTCGTCATCAGCGGAGTGCTCGAGCACGCGCACGGCCATGTCATCGACGCGCTGGCACCGCTGCGCCCGGTCGCCACCGACACCCTCGACGGTTGGGCCGCCGTCACCCTCCGCTGACCCGTCACGCCGTCCGAGTCGGGGTCACAGAGCCAGGAGCGACTGGACCTCGGCCAGGTGGGGGAGGGAGGGAACGGCCCCGGACCGCGTCGTGCTCATCGCTCCGGCGGCGGCCGCGAAGCGCAGCGCCTCGAGCATCGCGTCGCCTGCGGCGAGCCGCGCGCACAGCGCTCCGCAGAAACAATCGCCGGCGCCCGTGGTGTCGACCGTCTCGACGGTGAACGGGTCGATGTGGGTGACACCCTCGAGCGTGTGCAGTTCCGCGCCGCGATGACCGAGTGTGACCACGACGGCCCTCGCTCCGAGCGCCAACAAATGGTCAACGCCACCCAGGAGCTCCACCTCGTACTCGTTCGGCACGACCACGTCGCACCAGCGCAGCACCGATTCGTCGAGGGCCTGCGCTGGAGCGGGATTGAGCACTGTCGTCGCACCCGACTCACGGCCGCTGCGCATGGCGGCCTCGACCGTCGCGATCGGAACCTCCAGTTGGGTGAGGACGACGCGGGCCTCGGGGAGGTCCTGGACCGCGACGGACATGTTGGCGCCCGACACGACGATGATCAGGTTCTCGCCGGTCGCCGAGACGCCGATCAGGGCCCGACCGGTCGGCGCATCGACGACGTCGACGCAGCTGGAGTCCACGCCATCTGCGGACATCACCGCGAGCAGCGACGCACCGGCAGCATCGGCGCCCACGGCACCGACGAACACCACCGATGCCCCGGAACGTGCCGCCGCGATCGCCTGGTTGAGTCCCTTCCCACCGGCGTGCTCCGCGTAGCCGGTGCCCATCACGGTCTCACCCGCACCCGGGAGCCGATCGACGGTGGCGACCAGGTCGAGGTTGGCGCTTCCGACGATGCAGACGTCGAAGGACATCGTCAGGCCTCGGGGCGGAACACGGGTGGGCGCTTCCCGAGGAACGCGGCGACGGCCTCTTTGTGCTCGGGGCTGGTCCAGCACTCGCTGAGCATCTGCATCTCTCGCTGCTGGATCACGTGAAGATCGGTCTCGACGATGTTCTCGGTGAGCAGCTGCTTGGTCATGCGGAGCTGCAGATCCGGGTTGGCCGCGTAGCTGGCCGCCGTGGCCATCGCCCGGTCGAGCAGGTCGTCGGGTTCGGCGAGCTGATCGGCCAGGCCGATGGCATGCGCTTCGATTCCGCTGATCAATCGTCCGCTGAGGAAGAGGTCACTGGCCCGACCGAAGCCGACCCGGGCCGCGAGCAGGCGCGTGCTGGCGAGCTCCGGGACGAGGCCCATCTTGATGAAGCCCATGCCGAACTTGGCAGCGGTGCTGGCGATGATCTGGTCGGCGGGAAGACACATGGTGACGCCGATGCCGACGGCCGCACCGTTGACCGCGCAGACGATCGGCTTGCTCTGACGCAGGAACGTCACCCAGTCGAGGCCACGGGGCATGCCGCCGATCCCGCCTGCGGTGTCGTTGCCGGGGTCGTTGCCGGAGATGCGCGTCTGGAACGTGGCCTCCATGTCGGCTCCGGCGCAGAATCCGCGCCCGGCACCGGTCATCACGATCGCACCGACGGACGCGGTGTCGTTGGCGGCGAGGATCGCGTGCTGTTGCTCCTCCGCCATGCGCGGCGTCCAGGCGTTCAGCCGGTCGGGGCGGTCGAGCGTGATGACCGCGATCGGTCCTTCGTGGGTGACGGTGATCTGCGTGTAGTCCACGCGCTCATCGTGGCACGGTGCGTGCGAGCTCGGCGAGTGGCGAGACATCGAGCGTGTCGAGGCTCGGAAGATACGACCGCACGGCGTCGCGCCGGAACTGCCGGCAGAGGTCCGCGCGAAAGAACCGGGCTCCTTCGCGAACGACGTAGTTCAGGATGAAGAAGCGATAGACCTCGGGCAGGAACATCACTTGTTCCTCGGACATCGGGAAGACGGTGCGGTACGCACGGAGCAACTCGAGGAACGTCGGCTCGACCAACGTGTGCGGGCCGTAGGTGAATCTCGTTCGGTCGCCGGTCTTGCTCGACACCCGAGACAGGAAGTAGAAGTCGAGCAGCCGGGGCTCGATGCGGAACCAGTCGTAGTCCCATCTGCTGAACAACCGGAACGAGCCGTCGTTCGCGGTGTCGACGGAGAAGTTGCCGAGGTTCCAGTCGATCAGCACGGGGATCTTCGCCCACTCGTCGTACCCGACCTCGATGAGCCGCTCCAGGAAGAGATGGGTGTGCTTCCAGAGCACGCCGATGGCCTCGGGAGGAAGCTCGAAGTTGCGTGGCGCGAACGGACTCTCCAGCAGGTCGAGCAGGTTGATCGCATCGCTCTTGATGGTCTTGGAACCCGCCGGAATCCTCGGCGCGATGTCGGTGCAGGCGAGGTGGAACTCGGCGATCTCCCTGCCGAGGTTGCGAACCTGGTCGACCGTGAGGATCCGTGGCAGCGCGTCGCGTCGCGGCACGTCGTCGTAGAACACCGCCCACATCTGCTGGTCGTACCAGGTGAACAATCTGCCGTCGCGCCGCCACACATCGGCGAGCATTCCCTGGAACCGGGTGCCGTGCAGCAGCGCCGCGCACCGGCTGAGGCGGTCGTGATCCTCGTAGAAGAGGAAGTACGACCCGTAGGACGAGACCTTTCCGACCAGCGTCGATCCGTCGTCGAGGTACAGGCGATAGACCCGATTGGTGGACACGTTGGCGCTCACCTCGTCGACGTGTGCGATGGAGCGAGGGTCTCCGTACGACGCCCACGCGGCTGCGATCGCGGCGCGGTGGGTCAACGAGTCGGTCACGACGGGGATCGTACGCGCGCAGAGGCCTGGCTACGCTCCACCTCCGTGGACCCAGCGTCGATCGACCTCGCACAGATCGACCTCGCACAGATCGACACCCACCATCACGAGGTCGTCGCTGCGCTTCGCAATCAGCGACCCGTTGCGTGGGTCGAGGCACTCGGGGGCTGGCTGGTCACCAGTCGAGAGGAAGCGGTCTCGGTGATGCGGGATCCCGACACCTACACCGTGGACGATCCGCGCTTCAGTACAGCCCAGGTGGTCGGCCAGAGCATGCTCTCCCTGGACGGCGGCGAACATCAGCGACATCGGGCACCCTTCGCCGACCCCTTACGACCTGCGGAGACGACCACCCGATACCGCGAGGACATCGCCACCATCGCTCGAGACCTGGTCACCGCACTGCGACCGAACGGCGAGGCCGAATTGCGACGCGATCTCGCCGGGCCGCTCGCGGTCGCCGTCTCGTCGATGGTGCTCGGCCTGGATGATCTGAGCAGCAGCGAACTGTTGGAGGTCTACGACTGCATCGTTGCTGCGGTCGACGGGGTGTCCCGAGGTGAGGACGTGAGCGACAGTGGCCGCCGGGCGTTTGAGCGCCTGGCGGACCATGTACGCATTGCTGCGCAACGACCTGGCACGCTCGTCGCCGATGTCGCCGGCTCGCTCTCCACCCAGGAGGTCGTGTCGAACGCGGCGGTGTTCCTGTTCGGTGGCATCGAGACGAGCGAGGGCATGACCGCCAACGTGCTGCACCATCTGTTGGCCGATCCGCGGCAGTGGTGCGCAGTGGTAGCGGATCGATCCCTCGTCGACGCCGCCGTGGAGGAGTCGCTCCGTCTGGAGCCGGCCGCGGCGCGGGTGGACCGCTACGCGACGTGCGACGTCGTCCTCGCCGGCGCCGAGATCCGCCGGGGCGACCTCGTGATCG
>JBBQTC010000101.1:0-8184 GCA_038234785.1 Acidimicrobiales bacterium | reverse complement strand
TTCCACGTGGCCTCGGTCCACTCGATCGCGGAGTTGGTGCTCATGGATTCATCCTCCTGGTCGCCACAGTACGCCCGGGGTGTGACGTCGCTAACCGGCCCAGTCTCGCCCATGGTCGCGCCGGCCCACGGCCATACTCAGCAGGGCGCCGGACTACGCCTGTCGAAGGGCTGCCGTGCCGGAACTCCGGCGTCCGCACACTCGCCGTGATCGTAGGGGTCGAACACGTCGGCGCGAAGGTCGCCATGTACGTTTCGCTACTCGACCACGAGGATGCGTCCGTCCATCGTTCCGATGTAGATCTCGCCACCCGTGGCACAGCACAGCGAGAGGGGCACGACGCGGTGGCCGTCCACCCGGAGCTCCTCGGCCCGAAGCACCTCGCCTGTGCCGGAGTCGAGCCGCACAACTCGTCCGTCTGCGAATGCAACCACAACCGTGCCGTTCGCCTCGTCGACTCCGGTCGCCTGACAGTCCGTTCGGTACTGCCAGATCAACTCGCCGCCGGGGTAGCGGCGGCGGACCACAAAGGCATCACCTGGTTGCAGGCCCGCCCCGTTGTGGATATGTCCGGAGTGGACGATGGCCTGGCCTCTTTCGTCCTCGACGAACACGCCGGGGCCTCCCATGAGGTGCCCGTCTCGGGCGCCATCCCACTCCAACGCAAACAGTCGCTCAATCGAAAGCGAACGCCGCCCTCCAACGGTGCGGGGCGTCAGTCTCACCACCCACTTGCCGACAGCGGGCCTCGGAGACCACGCTCGGTCCGGTCCGCCTTGCAGGGCAAGGAGGCACGGCGACCGCCGAATCGCGAAGTAGTGGTTGAAGAGGTCGTAGCGCCCAAGCTCGACACCATCACGTTCCGACCCGTCGGCCGTGCAGTACACCCAAGCTTCCGCATCTGGCGTGCGCCAACCGTCGCTCGCCCGCAGGAGCGTCACCCCGCTGGCACTCGTCGCTACGACTGGCGCGTCGGTGGGAAGCAGGGAGAGCACTCTGCCGGCGTCAACATCGACAACGCGCACCACCGACGGGTATCGCTCAAAGCCCGACCCGGCGCTGCCCCAGTTCGGTTCCACGTTCGTGACCACCGATCGCTCGTCGAGTCGCTCGATCTGGCGACCTCTGCCGTCACTCTCAAGGCGGTATCGAAGCTTGCCCGATCGCTCCCAGGCTTCGAGCTCGACCCCTTCGAGCGCAGCGAGCACACCGAAATCCGTGGCCTCGACCGCCCAGATCAGTCGCCGATTCCCGAACGACCGTCGAGCCTTGAGCGCTACTTGTTCGAGCATCTCGTCCACCGTTGTCTGCTCCCGACGTTCGAAGGCGTGGAGGTAGCGAGGCGTCGACGCCAACGAAAGCGATCGCTCCGGAACGCCCGACCAGTCGTCGGCAACGAGCGTGAACACGGATGGTTCCTGTGGCTCACCTTCCTCGTACGCCGGCGACACCACGATCCGCAAGTGGTGCAGATCGACCCATTCGATGTGCAGCACTTCGCGTTTGGACTCGAGAACGGATCGGTAGCCACCTCCGATCGGATCGATGATCAGCAACTCACCCTCGAAGCAGTAGCCACCGTCGTATGAGCCGGTGCCAATGGCGAGGACCGTGCCATCCGGGTTGAAGCCCGCACAATTGATCGGCCATCTGCTCGGCACCAGCGCCAGGCAGTTGGCACCGGCGTCGTAGATCCCACATCTGTTCCACCCCCGTAGCGGCCCGGTGCCGTTGACCGGCCCTGAACGGATGTCGAACCCATTCCATTGCGGCCAGCCCAAGTCACCACCGACGGCGAGCAGACCATCAGGGCTCGTCGCAAGGACGGATGGCTTTCCGACCTCACAGAAGGCGACATGCCCGAACACCGCGCTCGGCACTAGGACGGTGATCTCGTTCGGCACACCCTGAGTGTCTCATGCAGCTGCCCACGTTGAGTTGTCCATTGGCCAGGGCCAACGGCGATCTGATCAGTCGATCTCGATTCCGGCTGTCCGCGCCGGTGCTGGGCGTGGGTCGGCAGCCTCAAGCCATTGCCGCATGATCTCGGTCGAACGGTCACTACCGACAACGAAGAGTTGCTCACGACGTGCCACTGCTGGAACGTCGGCTCGATCGCACGTGATCACTTGTTCCAGGAGGTCTCGCGCTGCGCCGAGGTCGTTGGTGTCGGTGACGACGAGGACGTGGTTCGCTTGGCGGCCTCTGGTCATGCCGACGTAGAGGCCACGGCCGGTCGTCGAGCCGGTGGCCAGGGTGATGCTGCGGTCTTGGGTGTCGGACTGGTTGCCGGGTTCGGTGGCGGCGTAGCCGAGGCGGACGTGGTCGCGGGCGTACTCGGCGGGGAGCACGACGACGCCTCCGCCGTCGATGCGGGCGGTGGTGATGTCGCCGTGTCCGTCGATGGCGGTCACGATCCACTGGTCGCGGTTGCGGACGAACTGGCCGGTCGAGGTGGTGAGCGAGCGCTCGTTGCGACGGGTGGCGATGAGGTCGCCGACCCAGGCGCCGATGCCGTCGGCGGTGTCGGCTCGGCGAGATCGATCGAGTTCACCGCGCTCCCACCGTTCGCCCTGGATGCGATCGTTGATGATGTCGACGTGCTCATTTCGGGTGGTCGTTATCGCCAGCGATTGACCGAGGTCGCGGCACTCGGTCCAACACGTGGCGATCGTCTCGAGGTGCTCGTCGATACTGCCGGGCACGATGCGGCCGTGGGCTTCGTAGGTGTCGAGCGATCGGGTGTCGCCGTGTCGCAGTTGCAGCGATGCGGCGGCTTCCCACGGGTTGACGAAGCGGTGGATGCGTTCGAGTTCGATCGTGCGGCCGGCTGTGCACAGCTCGGCGAACATGCCGCCGCGGCCGACGGCTTGCAACTGGTGCGGGTCGCCGACGAGCACGAGCCGCCACGTGTTCTGCCGTGAGAGCTGCATCAGCCGGTGCAGGTCGTGAGTGCCGAGCATGCCGGCCTCGTCGACGACCACTGTGGCGTGCGGGCCGAGCTGCCACCAGTCGCCCGGCGGACGGTCGGGTCGCGACCATTCGTACAGCAGCTTGGCGACCGTGTCCGACACCATCCCGGTCTCGTCCTCGAGCACCCGCGCCGCCTTGGCCGTCGGGGCGAAGCCGAACACGGCTCGGTGCGGCGGCGAGTGCAGCGTGGCCACGGCTGCGCGCAGCATCGTCGTCTTGCCCGCGCCGGCCGGGCCGACGATTAGCGTGAGTGGGTCGTAGCCAGCGACCGCAGAGGCGGCCTCGTGCTGGATCACGTCGAGGTCGCCGCGGTCGACGGTTGCCGACGGCTGCGGGTCGAACGCCGACGCCTCGGCTGCCCAGTCGAGGATCTGTTGCTCCTGAGCGAGCACGGCTTCGCTGGTCACGTGCGAGGCGGTCGGCTCGATCCAGATCGACCGTCCGTCCGACGCACGGCGGCGGGCGTGGTCGGGTAGCTCCGGGTAGAGGTCGACGCACTGCGCCACCACGGTGTCGACGGCCCGGTCGAGCCACGCCGCCCACCGCTCCCCCGACACGGCCGGCACCGGTCGAGCGAGATCGCAGATGGTGCGCATCACGTCGGCACGATGCCACGTCGACGCGCCGAGCGCGAGGGCGTCGATGACCGTCGCCGTCGTCAGCTCGGGCGTGGCCGCCGGATGCTCGGTGGCAGCGGCGTCGATCGAACGGCGAAGTGACGTTGGTATGACGCCGACCGTTGCCGCTTCAACTCGCCACAGCGCGCGCATCTCCTCCGCGGTGCGGCCGGTCTTGCGGGCGCGGGAATCGGCGGCGGCTTGGCGTTGCATCGCGGCCAGCTCCTGTCGGGTCGGCTCGCAGCCCTGACGCCGGTAGAACTCGGCGACCTTGTCGGCCATCACGGTGTCGATCTCGGCGGTTCGCTTCGAGAACGCGGCGAGCAGCTCGGCCGGGACACCGGCGATCTCGGCCTGCCCGTTGACGATCGGCTCGAAGGCGACGCCGTAGCGTTCGGTCAGCTCGGCGCGCAACACCGATTGGTAGAGGCCGCCGAGCGTGCGTTGGTGACGCTTGAGGAAGCGGGCGTCGAGCGCCAGCCATCGCTCGTCGGCGGTTTGCACCTTGGCGGAGATGACGAGGTGGGTGTGCAGCTGCGGGTCGTCGGCGCGGCTGGTGGTCTGGCGGAACGCCGCCATCGTGAGGCCGTTGGTGTCGAGGTGCATCCGCATCCCGTTCGAGCGGACACGGGTGGTCGCGCCGAAGCGCTCGAGGTAGGCGGCCACCGCCCGCACGGCCACGTCGTGGCACTCGGCGAGCCCTTCGTCGCCGGTGAGCGCCCACAGCACCGACAGCGACTTCGGCGCCGACAGCGTGGCGTCGAACCCGGCGACCGCCCGGATCACCTCGCCGTTCGACAGCGTGCGATCGACGAGCGGCTGCCCGAGTGTCGCGCCGGTGACCGGGTCGCATCCCGACAGCAGCGCGTGCAGCGCCTCGGTCGTCACCTCGCCGTGCAGCCCGAGCCGGTCAGCCTGGTTCCCGAGCCACTGCCCGGGCAGCTCACCCGACGCCTCGGTGAGGTAGCGGGTGTAGTAGCCGGCCGTCGTCGCCGCCGTGGCGGCGTACAGCGTGGTGACCCGCATCATGATCGGGACTCCCTGCCCGGCGCGGGCACCTGTCTGATTTCGTACTTGGGGTTGACCGGGATGGTGGACATGCCGGTCAGCTCGCGTGCGCGGGGTGGGTCGCGGTGAGGCGGCTGGCGCGCGGCGGGATGTACCGCTGACGGCTGGCTGTGTCAGCTCGCACGGTGGAGCCCGTAGATCGGAGAGGGAGCGTCGGCAAGTCGGACGACGCGGCCAGTGGTGATCAGCACGTCGAGCGCCCAGCGTGGGACACGCATGCAGGTTCCGAAGCGCAGCACCGGCAGGCCGGCGGCGCCGCCGCTGTTCAGGTACTCGTGTGCAAGCTCGTAGGCGTGCGAGAGACAGATCCGCATCTCCGCGGCCGCCTCCTTGATCGTCAGCAGCCTGTGAGCCGCATCAACCCGCTCGGTGCTGGTGTTGGGAGTCCCCGATGCCGTGTCCATGGCGCGGGATGATGCGCTTCAGGCATCCCGGAGATGCTCCCGACAATGTTCCCGATTCGCAGAATTCGCCAGGGATGTTCCCGGCAATGTTCCCGATTCAGTTCCCGATCGGCGTCAGGGACTCCCTGGGAGCTCCCAGTCGGCATCCCGGTCCAGGAACCGCCCAGGGCGTCCGGAAGAGTCGTATCGCCGGTGGCCGTCCCGTTCAGCAGCGGGACAGCTCATCAGTGCCCTGACCGGAGGTCCGCAGGCGTCAGCGACGCTTACGCCGCTTCTTCCGCAGGCGCTTTTCGATCTTTGCTGGGTTCTTGCCACGCCGCTGCATCACCAGCTGACTTGGGCTTCGTTCACGCAACGCTCCCAGCGAGATGAGCCGCAGTTCGCGAGCCAGTCCGCTGGCTCCCAAGTAGTGAGTGCCGAGAAGATCAGAGCTAGTGACGACCATCCCCTGCACATCCCAGGCGGCGGGAGCGTCCGCAATGCCCAGCTCCGCCAGTAGCCGTGGAAGGTGGCGACGCAAGAACTCGACCCGCTCCAGGTGATGGGTCGATGCTGAACCTCCTTCGCCGATGAGCTTCTCGATTTCGTTGCCCAGCTCCTGTGGCGTCCGGGCGAACTCAAAGTCCTTCGCCTCCACCGCGAGGAACACTCGGCGCGATCGGTCAATCACCAACACATCGACATCGCCCATCTCCTGTCCGTTGGTACGAAGCAGTCGAAGCTTTCCAAGCTTCTTCACCCGCTCGCGGACGTCATCGAAACCGATCTCCCGAAGCGCGTCGGCGACACGTGAGTTGAACTCCTCCCCGGCTTGCTGGGTGATTCTGCCGACGAATGTGCGCATTTCGTCAGAGGTGGCCGGGTACCTGGCAGACATGAGCAGTTGCAGCAGATATCGGCCAGCCCGCCACGTCGCTCGGGCGCCCCAGACAACCTCACGATCCGACGCCGTCGAGCGGACCAGCAGGGGCCGCCGGATCATCGAGCGATCGCGCGAGAACTTCCAAGGATACGAGTCTCTTGGGACGCGATCGGGATCGAACCCTTCGATGGGTTCGAGGCAGAGGAGACCGAGTCCCGCGGCTATGGCATCGTCGGGAAGCCCGGTGCTCTCTGTCAGGGCGGCTAGAAGATTTGCGAACTCGCTGACGGCTACGCCATGGTCCGCGTCCCGCGCGAGTCGCACCAGATCGCCGATCAACATGGTGAGGTTGGTCGCCGAGATCCCGAACTCAGCTTCGTACGCAGCGTCGATGCTGCTCGCGTCACGACTGCCTGACAAGCTCGGTCTCCAGTGCGACGCGTATGCCGCACTCGCGCTAGCTATCGCGCTCGCTTTGGCGATCTCGCCAAAGCTGGAGAGCGCTGCCTGAAATGCGTCGGCTCGGTCGAACCCCAGGCGGCCCGACGGGAGAAGTGCCAGGCGTTCGTCTGAGAGCCCATACTGGATCGCGTCGCTGAGGAAGCCGAACTCGACGATCCGATTTGCCAACGCAATCAGGCGGTCGTAGCTCTCCAGCGAGAACCGCTCGCGTCCGCGTGGTGGCGACGCCGTCACCATCTCGATGATGAACCGGTTCGCGATGGCGGTTGAAGCCATGCCGGTGATGTAGGTCTTGCTACGGGCAACGGCAGCCGACTCAGCCCCAAAGCACGCAGTTTGCGACGGGACCTGCAGCTTCGCTCGCACTTCGGCATAGATGATCGACTCGGTCTCGAGGGCCAACACGTCGAGCAGTCCAGCGGGATGCAGAGTCTGCAGAAGTGACCACAACTCGCCGAACGCCCACGCCACGCCACGGTTCAGCGCATCGGTACGCAAGGAGGTATCAACCGCACCAGGAGCAAGGCCACCTTCTGACAACTGCTTGCCCAGCTCATCGAGCACCACCTCAACCGCCGACGACCGTACGAGTCGCGGTTGAGCGCCGAGACCGAGCGTGAGCAACGGATCCGCGTCGGGGCCGATGACGTGGAGCATCTTGACCAGCGAGTCGGAGCGAAGGACCTCCGGCCATGCGTTCCCTGGTGGTGGCTCGCTGAGTCCCGCGAGGCGGTACAGCCCCGCAATGATCTCGCGCGCGACGATCCGCTCGGCGGCGTTTCCTGGGCCATCAAAGCGGCTTCCAGCGCCCTGACCGAATCGACAAACGATCCTTCCCGATGCCGTGGATTCGACCCTCAGCCATTCGCTGAGCGGTTCGAGATCCGACGATGAGGTCGGATCCGGCACTGCGGCGTGTACCTCGATCACGGGTTGGATGCCGTGTCCGGACAACGAGCGCAGGGGGTCTGACAGGAAGTCCGAACACCTCCAGATCCAGAAGGCGACAGTCTCGACCAGGTCCTCAGCATGCTGCCGCCCGGGCCCGTTGGTGTCGGCCGGCAGGATCCATATCGGGGAGCTGCCTTCGACGAGGTGATAGGCGTTGTGCCTCCTGCTGAGCGGACGGTAGATCGGCTGTTCACTGGACGCTCGCCACCGCTCAACGAGCCCCACGCCATCCGAGTCGGGCAGCAGTACGGCGTGCACGTCGCGGCGTTGAGCAGCCTCGATCCGAAGTGGTGCCGCAGTGTCCGATTGCACCGACACCATTGTCGGGTGCTGGTCATCGCCCAGATAGAAGCCGTCGCCGTGGCCCTTGTAGATCACGAATTCGTCGAGCGCGGAGAACGAGAGAACGTGAGCTCGCTCGTGCAGATTTCGTCGGGCTCGCGCGAACGCCCAAAGCCCCAGCGGGTCAGTGTCGACTTCGCCGGCCATCACGGCGATGTCGCCCAGATTGGCGATCAACAGTTCCGAGTCGCCATCGATCTCGTTGCCGCTGAACCCCATAGCGTGCGAACGCCCGAGCGGAGCCAGCGCCACCAGGTGCAAGACGGAGCCCCGGTCGGGGGCGACGCGAAAGGCGGCCCTGACGGCTGGCAGCCGGGCGCGCAACTCCTCCACGACCTCCGGCATCGGCGCGAAGTCGAACGGGCTGCCAGCCTCGTAGTCGTCCAAGGTGTCGACGACGCTGCATACGTGGGCGAGCTTGTCGACATCGAAACGATAGAAGCGTTCGGCAAATCCGGTGGGTGTCTCGAGCTCGTCCGGGGTGCCGACACGTTCCCACCGCATC
>JBBQTC010000100.1:0-9080 GCA_038234785.1 Acidimicrobiales bacterium | reverse complement strand
CCCGGCACTTCGGATTGAGCCACTCCCGGACCCAACACCAACCCTAAACCCGGACAGCCGCCGCTGTCACGGGCCTACCTCCACGCGCCCCAACAGCCCTGACGAAGAACCACTTGACACAAAGAGGGATCGATATGCCCGGCATCTACAGGTCGATCTCGATGCCGGTTTCGATTGTTCTGTGCTGTTGCACGGGTGGCCGGGTGAGCTCGACGCCGTGCTGTTCGGCCCACTGATGGATGACTTCGGCGAGTTGGCGTGTGCCGTTGTCGGGTTCGTGGAGCGGCGATCTCGTGCAGGGTGGTGACGGATGCGCGCCAAGAAACTCTTCCGGGCCGTGGCGCGCGGACCTGACGCGGACCTGGGAACGACGAAGGCCCCCTTGCGGGGGCCTTTGCTGCTCGTCTACCGGTGCTTTGTGGTGGGGCTACACAGAATCGAACTGTGGACCTCATCCTTATCAGGGATGCGCTCTAACCGACTGAGCTATAGCCCCGTAGCGGAACGAAAGGCTAGCGGGCCGTCCGGAAAACCCTCAAACGGGTTCGGAGGGCACGACGACCTCGGTGACCTCGCCGGTCGGTGGTCCGCCGTCCTCGTCGAACACGTCAGCATCCACGACCTCGGGACGCTTCGCTCGCCGCCATCCGATCCCTCGGTCCGCACGGACGAGGACTTCCTCCTCGAGCACCGTCACACGGATTCCACCGACGAGATCGGTGATCAGGTTGAACAGCGTCGCGGCCAGGACCAGCACACCCGTCAGCCCCAGCGCGAGGAACAGTCCGCTCACCCACGCGTTGTGGTAGATCTCGCCGCCCTTGAGCTGGAAGGTCTGCCACCCGAAGCTCTCGAAGAACCGCTCCACGTTGTCGACCGTGCCCGTGTTCTGTGCGACCTGCCAGAGCAGCACGCCGGCCGTCATGCACACGAAGTACAGGAACATGCTGAACACCAGCGCCACCTTGAAGACGCTCCACGTGTCGACCTGGCGCACGACACGCGTCACCCGTCGAACGCGAGGACGACGGGGGCGGCGCAACACCACGGGCGCTCTGAGCGCACGCGGCGGCTTCTTCGGCCGGCGCAGCGACGGCAGCCCGTTGGTGCCGTCGGTGTCGGTGAACTCCTCCAGCTCGCCCGGCACGTCGACCGGTGTGCCGATCTCGGGCTCGGCCATCGGCTCGAACTCGGGCTCGGCCATCGGCTCGAACTCGGGCTCGACCCCGGGCGTCGACTCGGGCTCCGGCTCGGCAGGAACGATCGTGGGGATCTCGACGGGTGCTCTGTCAACGATGTCCGTCGCCGTCTCGGCGGTGGGATCGATGGGTGGATCGAGTGGGGACTCGACGACTGTCTCGCCGGTCGGATCCACCGGCAGCACCGGCGGGCGGGCGAGGTCCGCCGACGCATCACCGTTCGTTGCCGGCGGCAGCAGGTCGGGCGTGGCCGAAGGTACGTGGGCGACGACCTTGGCGGGACGAGCCCGCTTCTTGGTGGCGCCGTCGGTACGCGGATCGGCCGGTGCGTTCTTGGCCCGCGTCGCCGCGCCTTGCTTGGAAGTGCGCATCGTGTTCCGAGGTTTGGGCTGGGTCACGCCGTCGTCCACGTGCCGAGTGTAGGCACCCGACCCCGTTCAGGGGGCGCGGGTCGCGCGTGCCGTGGCGCGCTCCCCACGCAACTCCACCACGACGAGCACGTCGTCGCCCTGTCGGGAGTAGGAGATCAACCTCGCTCCGTTCCGTCGGGCGAGTGACGCGGCTGCTGCCACACCGTCGGTGTCGAGGGCACCCACGGCGGCCAACGCCGCCGCATCGGCTGCCGCCTGCGCCTGAGCGCGAGCCGAGACGCGCACACCGAACGCCGCCAGTCCGACCATCATCGCAGCGACGACGGCGACGACCGCCATCACCAACATCACTGCCTGCCCCAACTCGCGGGACCGGTGAGCACCGTGCTCGCGCATCGGCCACCTCCATCGTGTCGTCTCGGAAGGAGGCGGCCGTTGCCGCGATCAGGCGCCAGCGGCGCGAGGGGTCACTCGTCGTCGTCGTCGCTGGAGAGGATGAGCGCCACCGAGGCGACCACCTCACCGTCGGGCACGCCCATGATGGTGACGCCGGTGGCGTCGCGACCGATGTGGCGGATGCCGCGCACCGGTGTGCGGATCGTGGTGCCACCAGATGCAACCGCCACGATCTCGTCGTCGTCGCCCACCATGAAGGCGGCGACCACGCCGGTGCCCTTGTTGCGCACGAACTTCATGCCCTTCACGCCCTGGCCACCGCGTCCTTGCACGTTGAACTTGTCGAGCTGCACGCGCTTGCCGAAGCCGAGTTCGGTGATCATCAGGATCGACGTGTCGTCCTTGGCCAGGTCGCAGCTGACGACCTCGTCGCCCGGCTTCATCTTCATGCCGCGCACACCGGAGGCGGCGCGACCCATCGGCCGCACTTCGCTCTCGTTGAAACGGATGGTCATACCGCTGCCGCTGACCATGAAGATGTCGTCGCTGCCGCTGGTCTCGATGACCCGCACCAGCTCGTCGTGTTCACGCAGGTTGAGGGCGATCAGCCCGTCGCGGCGACCGTTGTCGTACTCGTCGAACGAGGTCTTCTTCACCACACCGTGGCGGGTGGCGAAGAACAAGTAGCGCTCGGCCGCGAAGTCGCGGGTGTCGATGATGGCCTGGATGTTCTCACCGGGTTGCAGCGGCAACAGGTTGACGATGGGCATGCCCTTCGCCGTGCGCTCGCGCTCTGGCACCTCGAGTGCACGCAGGCGGTACACACGGCCGCGGTTGCTGAAGAACAACAGGTACGCATGGGCCGTGGTGAAGATGACGTGACGGACGATGTCGTCGCTCTTCAGCTTTGCGCCGGTGACGCCACGGCCACCGCGTCCCTGGGTCTTGAACGAGGCGGCGGACACGGCCTTCACGTACTGGGCCTCGGTCATCACGATGACCAGTTCCTTGTCGTCGGTGAGGTCCTCGATGTTCATGTCGCCGGGGTCGAAGCCGATGGTGCAGACGCGAGGCGTGGCGAACTCGTCCTTGATCGCGCTCATCTCGGACTTGATGACGCCACGCAGCTTCTCGGGTGAGTCGAGGATGCTCTGCAGTTCGATGATCCGAGCCTGGACGTCGCCGAGTTCGGTCTGCAGGTCGATGCGCGACAACCGGGTGAGCTGCGACAGCCGCATCTCGAGGATGTCGGTGGCCTGGATCTCGGAGAACTCGAACGGCTCGGCCATGAGGCCGACCTTGGCGGCGGCGGCATCGTCGCTCGCCCTGATGAGCGCGATGATCTGGTCGATCACGTTGAGGGCCTTGATGCGGCCTTCGAGGATGTGCTCGCGGCGCTTGGCCTTGTCGAGGCGGAACTGTGTACGGCGAGTGATGACGTCGACCTGGTGCTCGACGTAGCCCTGCAGTGCCTGCACGAGGTTGAGCGTGCGCGGCACGCCATGCACGAGCGCCACCATGTTGACCGGGAAGCTGCTCTGCAGTTGGGTGAGCTTGTACAGGTTGTTGAGCACCACGTTGGCGTTGGCATCGCGCTTGAGGGTGATGACCAGGTTGGTCTTGCCGCCCGCCGACGCGTCGTTGACATCGGCGATGCCATCGAGGTCGCCACCGTCGACAAGCTCTTGGATACGACCGGCGATCGACGAGCAGCTGGCCTGGTAGGGCAGTTCGGTGACGATGATCTGCATCCCACCGCGGCGGCCCTCTTCGATGGTGGCACTGGCTCGCATCTTGATGCTGCCGCGGCCGGTGCGGTAGGCGTCGATGATGCCGGCCCGACCGAGGATGCTGCCACCCGTCGGGAAGTCGGGACCCTTCACGAACTGCATGAGGTCGTCGGCAGTGGCCTCGGGGTTGTCGATGAGGTGGATGGTGGCGTCGATGACCTCGCCGAGGTTGTGCGGCGGGATGCTGGTGGCCATCCCGACGGCGATGCCCTGGCTGCCGTTGACGAGCAGGTTCGGGAACCGCGCCGGCAGGACCGACGGCTCCTCGGTCGTGTTGTCGTAGTTGGCTCGCATGTCGACGGTCTCTTCGTCGATGTCGGCGAGCATCTGCATGGCCAGCGGATGGAGCCGGCACTCGGTGTAGCGCTCGGCCGCGGCACCGAAGTCGGGCGAGCCGTAGTTGCCGTGGAAGTCGATGAGCGGGTGGCGCAGGCTGAACGGTTGCGCCATGCGTACCAAGGCGTCGTAGATGGCCGAGTTGCCGTGCGGGTGGTACTTGGCCATCGTGTCGCCGGTGACGCGGGCCGACTTCACGTGCGCACGGTTGGGACGGAAGCCCTGCTGGTCCATGTCCCAGATGATCCGGCGGTGCACGGGCTTGAGGCCGTCGCGCACATCGGGCAGCGCCCGCGACATGATGACCGACATCGCGTAGTCGATGAAGCTGCGCTCCATCTCGTCCTGCAGCTGGATCGGCTGGATGTCGTCGCCGGGCCCGTCGGTGTTGGTGGGGGGTGTGGGGGTGTCACTCATCAGAAGTCCAGGTTCCTCACGTCACGCGCGTTGGCGGTGATGAATTGCTTGCGGCTCTCGACGTCGTCGCCCATGAGCACGCTGGTGATCTCGTCGGCCACGGCCGCTTCCTCGACGGTAATTTGGAGCAGCGTGCGCGACGCGGTGTCCATCGTGGTCGGTTTGAGCTCTTGCCAGTCCATCTCGCCGAGACCCTTCAACCGGTTGAAGTCGTTCTTGTGGTTGGGGTGCGCCTCGAGGAACACGGCCTTGGCGTGCTCGTCCTTGAGGTAGATCTTCTCCTTGCCGACCAGCGTGGAGAACAGCGGCGGCTGAGCGATGTAGATGTACCCGGCCTCGACGAGGCCGCGCATCTGGCGGAAGAAGAACGTGAGCAGCAGGGTGCGGATGTGGCTGCCGTCGACATCGGCGTCGCACAGCGCGATGACCTTGTGGTAGCGAGCCTTGGTGACGTCGAACTCGTCACCGACGCCTCCACCGATGGCGGTGATCAGCGCCTGGATCTCGTTGTTCTTCAACATCTTGTCGAGGCGGGCGCGCTCGACGTTGAGGATCTTGCCGCGGATGGGCAGCAGCGCCTGAGTCCGCGGGTCGCGGGCGTTGAGTGCCGAGCCACCGGCGGAGTCGCCCTCGACGATGAAGAGCTCGCTCTCCTCGGGGTTGCCGCTGCTGCAGTCCTTGAGCTTGTCGGGCATGCCGGCGCCGGTGAGAGCCGTCTTGCGCCGGATGGCGTTGCGAGCGTTCTTGGCGGCGACACGAGCCTGAGCGGCGGACTGCGCCTTCTTGACGACCTTGTTGGCCTCGGCCGGGTTCTCGTCGAGCCACTCGGCCAGCTTCTCGTTCGTGGCCTTCTGCACGAAACTGCGCATCGGGACGTTGCCGAGCTTGGCCTTGGTCTGGCCCTCGAACTGGGGCTCACGCAGCTTCACGGCGATGATGGCCGTGATGCCCTCGCGGATGTCCTCGCCGAGCAGGTTGTCGTCCTTCTCCTTGAGCAGACCCTTGGCTCGGGCGTACTTGTTGACGACGCTCGTGAGGGCGGTCTTGAAACCCTCCACGTGCATGCCACCCTCGATGGTGCTGATGCCGTTGGCGTAGCCGTGGATGCCCTCGTAGTAGCCCGTGTTCCACTGGATGGCGATGTCGAGGGTCTGACCGCCCTCGTCGTCATCGTCCTCGAAGTGGGCGACCTTGGAGAACAACGCCTCCTTCGACGCGTTGAGGTGCTTGACGAAGTCGACGATGCCGCCCTTGTACTGGAACGTGACTTCCTGCTCGCGCTCGGGGCGCTCGTCGTGGAACACGATCTCGAGGCCGCGGTTGAGGAACGCCATGGTCTGCAGCCGCTCGAGCACGGTTCGAGACACGAACTCGGTGCCTTCGGAGGCGAACACCACCGGATCCGGCCAGAACGTGACCGTGGTGCCGTTGGCGCGACCCTTGGACGGGGTCGGACCGACCGCGGTGAGCTTGCCCTGCGGGCGACCACCCTTGGCGTACTCCTGCTGGTACCTGGTGCCCTGCTTGTCGATCTCGATGAACAGGCGCTCGCTGAGCGCATTGACCACGCTGACACCGACACCGTGGAGGCCGCCGGACACCTTGTAGCCCTCGCCGCCGAACTTGCCGCCGGCGTGCAGCACGGTGAGCACGACCTCGGCCGCGCTCTTGCCCTTGTGCGGTCCGGACGGGTACGGATCGACCGGAACACCGCGGCCGTCGTCCTCGACGCGGCAGCCGCCATCGGCCTGCAACGTGACGACGATGCGGGTGCAGAAGCCCGCCATCGCCTCGTCGACGGCGTTGTCGACGACTTCCCAGATGAGGTGGTGAAGGCCGGCCAGACCGGTGGACCCGATGTACATTCCGGGCCGCTTCCGGACCGGGTCGAGACCCTCGAGGACTTGGATGTCTTTCGCGCCGTAATCGGCACTTGGTTGCTTGGCGTCAGAAGCCACACACACCTCGATCAGTTCGGGGGAATACAGGCGTTGACCTGCATATTTGTTGGCGAGTCACGAGCCCGGCGAAAACGCCTCGGCGGTCGTCGCGAATGAACCACAGCCTACCCGAGGGGTGTCACAAAGAGGTGGAGGGTAGGCCCCTGCGAGCCATGTTTTTCGGGCCTCTCAGCGGCCGGTGACGCGTACTTCGATGCGTTCCACGACGGCGCCCGCGACCTCGAGCAGTCGCTGTCGCAACGTGCCCTCCAGAAAGCGCAACTGGGTCGCCCAGGCGGGGTCGTCGACCTTCACGACGAGGGTGGTCCCATCGAGCTTCACGGGCTGGACGTGAGCCGCCACTGCGGCGCCCACGGCCTCGTCCCACCGGCCGAAGACACCACCGATCGTGCTCGCCGCGGGCTGCTCGACGGCATCGTCATCGGGACGCAGCGACCGCATCACCTGATGCAGACTGTCGCCGAGGCGCACCGGTTCGCTGCCCTTGCCGCCCTTGCGCGTCGAGCCCCAGTCCGTCATGCCATCACTGTGCCATCTTCGATGCGGACGATCGCGTCGGGATGCGCCGCGTCCGGCAGCACGCCGGCGGTCGTGAGCACGACCTGGCCCGCCGGGAGGTGGCGCAGCAACGCGGCCGACCGGTGCGGATCGAGCTCGCTGAGCACGTCATCGAGCACCAGCACCGGTGCACTCCCCACTTTGTCGGCGACCATCCGGTGAGCAGCCAGACGCAACGCCAGCGCCATGGTGCGCTGCTCCCCCTGCGACGCGTGCGTGCGCGCGGGAAGGCCGCCGATGAACAGGTCGACGTCGTCGCGATGGGGTCCGACCGTGCTCACCCCGCGGCGGACATCGTCGGCTCGAGCCTCGGCGAGCGCGGACACGAGCCCTCGCTGCCGCCAGGCCGGTTCGTAGCGCAGTTCGACCGAGGACGGCTTGTCCGCCAACTGCTCGTATGCCTCGGCCACCATCGGTGCCAGCCGGGCGACCAGCACCGCCCGAGCGTGACCGAACTGGTCACCGACCTGAGCGAGCTTCGCGTCCCACACGTCGAGCGTCACCTGCGCCTCGTCGTCCAACCGCCCGCCGCACTGCTTGAGCAGGACGTTTCGTTGCTTCACGACGCGATCGAGCTCGAGGCGCATCGCGTCGTACTTCAACGCCAGCGCGACCAACGTGTCGTCGAGGAATCGTCGTCGCTCCTGGGGCCCACCCTTCACGAGGGCGAGGTCGTCCGGTGAGAACACCGTCACCCGCATCACCCCCAGCAGTTCACGCGACCGCCCGAGCTTCTGCCGGTTCACCTGGACTCGGTTCCGGCCGTTGCGGGCGAGCTCCAACTCGACGAGTACTTCCCGACCATCAGGATGCGCGACCGTGGCCCGTACGATCGCCAGGTCGGCCCCGACCCGGATCAGCGCCTCGGTGGGTGCGCCCCGGAAGCTGTCGAGTGACGCCAGATAGGCGAGCGCCTCGGCAAGGTTGGTCTTGCCCTGACCGTTGAGCCCGACGATCGCGGTGATGCCGGGATGGAACTCGAACGACGCTTCCCGGTAGTTGCGGAAGTCGACCAGCTCCAGCCGAGTGACGAGCATGCGTTACGGGACGCGGACGGGCATCAGCAGGTACAGGTAGTCCGGGTTGCCGTCGCCACGCACGACCGCCGGCTTGAGGGCGTCGAGCGTGGACAGTGTGACCGAGTCGCCGATGCACGCTTCGATACCCGAGGCGAGGTAGTCCGGGTTGAACGCCACGGTGAGCTCGCTGCCGGTGTACTGGGCGTCGAGTTCCTCGGTCGCGTTGCCCACGTCCTGGGTGATCGCCTGCAGCCGCAGTGTGTCGCCGCCCATCTGGAGCCGGACCGGGGTGGCGTCGCGAGCGAGGATCTTCACGCGCCGGATCGCCTCGAGCAACGGCTCGCGCTCCACCGTCAGCGCATTCGGGTGGCTCGCCGGGATCAGCTGGCGGTAGTTGGGGAACTCGCCCTCGATGAGGCGGGTGGTGAGCCGGGTGGTGCCCACCTCGAACGTGGCATCACGGTCTCCGAGGCGCATCGTGACCTCGGGTCCGGCGCCGACGAGGCGCTGCAGTTCGGTGAGTGCCCGACCAGGGACGAGCACCTTCTGGTCGGCCGCCAAGACCTGCTGGCCCAACAGGTCACGGACTGCGAGTCGATACGAGTCCGTGGCAACCATGCGAAGGCCTTCCGCCTCGGAGGCCATCAGGACACCCGTGAGGATCGGCCTCGCCTCGTCGGTGCTGGCCGCCCGGACGACCTGGCGCAGCGCATCACCGAACTCGCCAGCGGGCAACGTGACCGATGAGTTCACCGGTGAGGAGAGCTTCGGATAGTCGTCGAAGCTCAACGGGCGGACACTGAACTGCGAGCGTCCGTTGCTGATGCTGACATCGTCGCCCTCCACCGCGACCTCGACCTTGCCCGTCCCCAACGAACGCACGATGTCGGCCGCGAGTCGCGCCGGCACCACGACACCTCCGTCGCGCTCACCGCCGACCTCGATGGTGAGCTGGATCGTGAGATCCAGGTCCGTTCCGGTGACGGTGAGCTGATCACCCTTCAGTTCGAGCCGGAGACCGGACAGGACAGGC
>JBBQTC010000099.1:0-9544 GCA_038234785.1 Acidimicrobiales bacterium | reverse complement strand
CTCCGCCTCCCACCCGCCCAGGCCGCCGGCGCCGGCGGCCAGGGCCCCGGCGATGGTCATCGATCGTGGCAAATCGTGGACTCGATCATCGACGCGCACGCCGGCTCGGACCAGGCCGTCATGGAGGTAGCTCACCAGCCTCATGGGGCGGACGTTACCGGTCGGCCGAACCCGTCGGGGTAGCCGACTTCCCAGAGGCACAGCCCGGTCGGCGGAGCGATGTTGCCCACCAGTCCGCGATCGTGAGCGCGCAGCACGCCGAGGACCTCGCCGGCCCGCCGCCGGCCCCGACCGACGTCGACGAGCAACCCCACGAGCGAGCGCACCATCTGGTGGCAGAAGGCGTTGGCGCGGATCTCGAAGCGCAGCAAACCCGGTGAGTCGCCGGCGACCTCGCGCCATTCGGCGCTCATCACCCGCCGTGTCATCGACGGTGGCGGCTGTCCGTCGGCCACCTTGGGCCGACGACAGAACGAGCTGAAGTCGTGCTCGCCGATCAGCGGATCGCAGGCGAGCTGCATCGCCCACAGGTTGAGCGGTTGGACCACGTGCCATGTGGTGGGCGCCATGAACGGATCGAGCGTCGGCGAGTTCTGGACGTGATACCGGTAGTGCCGCCACTGGGCACTGAACCGGGCACTGAAGGCGGGGTCGTCGGTCCATGCTGCGTCGCGTACGGCGATCCTGGGGCCGCACATGCGGTTCACCCGCCGCTGGAGGTCGCCGAGGTCCGTCTCGGCCGGGAGGTCGGCGCTCACGACCTGCCCCCACCCGTGCACGCCCGCATCGGTGCGGCCCGCACCCACCGGACCGGCAGGGACGCGGGTCACCTTCTCGATCGCCTCCCGGAGTTCGCCCATGACCGTGGCCAACCCGTCGGCCTCGGCGAACCCGTGGAACTCGGTGCCCACGTAGGCCACCGTGAACCGGGCTCGACGCAACATTCCTGCAGCCTAGGACTGACGTGGTGCGAGTGCGTCTGCCGTCGGCGTCGCGGCCGCGGCGAGGAGTGCGTCACCCAACATCCCCCACGGCGTCGCGAAGTCGGCAGCGGACGCACCATTGAGGATCAACACGAATGCGACCTCGTCACCGCCGACGGGGAAGTATCCGCACAACGCCTTCACCTCTCGCAGGCTGCCGGTCTTGGCCTGCAACACTCCCGCGAGGCCGGGCTGCTCGAATCGGCCGTCGAGCGTGGACCCACCCTGGCCGGCGGTCGCGAGGCCCGCTCCGACCACATCGCTGCTGCTCCCGTGCTGGAGCACCGCCAGCAACGCGGTGCACGTCAGATGGTTCTCCCGTGACAGGCCTGAACCGTCCACCAGGGAGACTCCCGTCGTCGGCACACCCCACTGGGTGACGCGGTCGGTGATGGCCTGCAACCCGTCGGCACGAGTCCCGCGCGACGTCGTGGCAAGGCCGATCTCCTTGACCATCATCTCCGCGGTCAGGTTGTCGCTGGTGGAGAGCATCTCGTTGACGATCGCCGACAGCGGCTGCGAGGTGATGGTGGCCAGGACGCCTGCGGCCGGCGGAGCAGTGCCGGTGCTCGCCTCACCGGCGACCGAGACTCCTCGAGCGCGCAGTACCCGGGTGAACGTGGAGGCAGCGCTCTCGGTGGGGTCCGTCGACAGTCGTCCGGATTGGCTCGTCGAGTCGTCGATCACCAACGCGCCGACTGCGGTGCCGTCCGTCGAAGCGCGAATGTCGGCCGCCCATCCCGGCGGGTAGCGCTCGTCGTCGTAACGGGATCCGTCACCGATGACCCGACCGGTGATCGACGTGACACCCGCGCTCCGCAACGAATCGGCCAACTGCTCGACACTGGTGGCGTTGATCGGCGGACGCTTCCGGGTGGCAGACGGCTGGGTGTACCAGTCCTCGCTGAGCACCGGATCACCCCCGCCGACGAGATAGACGTCGCCATCGACGACACCGTCAACGGGCGCTGGCCCGACCACCTTGGTCGTGAACACGGTGCCCGCCCCCAGGATCTCGACCGCGGTGGCCGCCACCACGACCTTGAGGTTGCTGGCCGGAATCACCGACAGGTCGGTGTTGGCGCCGGAGATGACCTGATCGTCGAGCGCCATGGCCATGCACGAACCGCCGTCGACGGCGGCCGCCAGCGGCTGGACCGCGGTCGTCAGGACATCTTCACGACGGTCCAGCGCCAACGCCGCAGGGGCCCGGCGAGTCGAGAGCACGGGTGTGGCCAACGCCTCGGGAAGCGCGACTGGGACCGAGTCGGCGACCACCGGCACCACCACCGACTCGACCTGTCCGTGGGCGTACACGGCGAACGTGCCCAGCGCAATGGCGGGAACTGCGGCGAGCACGGCCAACACGGCGACGGGATGGCGGGCGCGACGGGTCACGGGTCGAGGCTAGAGGAGTCGTCCGCAGCAGGGTGGCCACAACGCGAACGGGCGGCGCCATGTGGCGCCGCCCGTTCGGAAGTTCCTTGGATCAGACGAGCTCGACGCGCGCCATCTGAGCGTTGTCGCCCTGGCGCGGACCGAGCTTCAGGATGCGCAGGTATCCACCGTTGCGCTCCGTGTATCGGGGGGCGACGTCGGTGACGAGCTTGTGGGTCATCTCCTTGTCGCCGAGGTAGCTCTGGATCTGGCGGATCCGGTGCACGCGCATCGGGCCTTCGTCCTGAGCCTTCTTGGCCTTGGTGATGAGCTTCTCCGCGATGGGACGCAACGCCTTGGCCTTGGCCTCGGTGGTGACGATCGCCTCGGCAGCGATGAGCGACGCGGCCAGGTTGGCCATCATCAGCTTCTGGTGTTGCGAGCTGCCACCGAAGTTGCGGGCTCGACGCGGGGTTGCGGGCATGACGTGATTCTCCTCTTACGGCTTCTCTTGCTCAGCCGCGCAGCGTCAAGCCGCGCTCGTCGAGCTTCTGCTTCACTTCGTCCAGGCTCTTCTGCCCGAAGTTGGTGATGTTCAGCAGGTCGTCTTCGTTCTTGGTGAGCAACTCGCCCACCGTGTTGATCTGGGCGCGCTTGAGGCAGTTGCGCGGGCGCTCCGACAGGTCGAGGTCTTCGATCGGCAGGTCCAGGTCCGGCGAGGTGTTCGCCGTGCTGGCCACTTCGCCGAGCTCGAGGCCCTGGGGCTCGTCGCTCAGGTTGGCGACGAGGTCGACCAGCGAACGCAGCGTGGCGCCGGCAGAGGCGAGCGCCTCGCGAGGCGTGATGCTGCCGTCGGTCTCGATGTCGATGACGAGGCGCTCGTAGTTGGTGCTCTGCTCGACGCGGGTGGGCTCGATCTCGAACATCACTCGGCGGACCGGGGAGAAGATCGCGTCGACCGGCACCACACCGATGGTGCGGTTCTGGGCGTCGCGGTCGCTCGACAGGTACCCCCGGCCACGGCCGACGGTGAGGTCGACCGCAAGGCGGGCCTTGCCGTTGAGCGAGGCGAGGTGGAGGTCCTTGTTGAGGATCTCGATGTCGCTCGGGCACTTGATGTCGCCGGCGGTGATCTCCGCGGGGCCACGAACGTCGAGACGCAGCGTGACTTCCTCATCGGATGTGGAGGTGACGACGATGTCCTTGATGTTGAGGATCACATCGGTGACGTCCTCGGCGACACCGGCGATGGTGTCGAACTCGTGCAACGCGTCGTCGAAGCGCACCGAGGTGATCGCGGCGCCGGGGATGCTCGAGAGCAGCGTGCGGCGCAACGAGTTGCCGATGGTGTGGCCGAAGCCCGGCTCGAGCGGGCCGACGGCGAACCGCTGACGCGAGGGGTGGTCGTCGCCGATTGCTTCGACGATGGGGCGCTGGATGACGAGCATGAGTGTGCCTCTGATGCGGGAAGGGTGGGCTGGATTACTTCGAGTACAGCTCAACGATGAGCGACTCGCGGACGGGAACGTCGATGTGCTCCCGCTGGGGCAGATCGCGAACCGTGACCTGCTTGCCGCCGTCGCCGGTCTCGAGCCAGCCCACGACCGTACGGTCGAGGACGTCGAGGTTGTGCTGGATGACGATCATCGCCTGCGCCTTGGGCGACAACGAGATGACGTCGCCGCGCTTGACGCGGTAGCTCCGGATGTCGACGCGCTTGCCGTTGACCTGGATGAGGCCGTGGCTCACGAACTGACCGGCCTGGGGACGGGTGGAGGCCCATCCGGCGCGGTACACGATGTTGTCGAGGCGCTGCTCGAGCAGACGGAGCAGGTTCTCACCGGTGGGGCCCTGCAGACGCACGGCCTCTTCGTAGGTGTTGTGGAACTGACGCTCGAGGACGCAGTAGATGTACTTCGCCTTCTGCTTCTCCTGCAGCTGCGCGAGGTACTCGCTGCCGGCATTGCGGCGACGGGTACGGCCGTGCTGGCCGGGAGGGAACGGGCGACGATCGAGCGCCTTGCGGCCCTTCTCGTTCTCGTAGATGTTGATGCCGAGACGGCGCGAGATGCGCACCTTCGGTCCGGTGTAACGAGCCATGTGATCAGGTCCTGCGTCGCTTCGGCTGGCGGCAGCCGTTGTGGGGAACGGGGGTGACATCCTTGATCGAGGTGACCTCGATACCGGTGTTCTGGATGCTGCGAACGGCAGTGTCACGACCCGAACCCGGGCCCTTCACCTGCACTTCGACTCGGCGGAGACCGTGCTCCATCGCGGCGCGGGCTGCCTTCTCGGCGGCCATCTGCGCGGCGAACGGGGTGCTCTTGCGCGACCCCTTGAAACCCACACCACCCGAGGACGCCCAGGAGATGACGTTGCCCTCGGTGTCGGTGATGGACACGATGGTGTTGTTGAACGAGCTCTTGATGTGGACGACACCGTTGGTGACGTTCTTGCGCTCACGCTTGCGGGGGCGGCGACCGCCCGGCTTCGGCTTCGCCATTACTTCCTCACAGCCTTCTTCTTGTTCGCGACGGTCTTCTTCGGGCCCTTGCGGGTGCGGGCGTTGGTGTGCGTGCGCTGGCCACGCACGGGCAGGCCCTTGCGATGGCGAATGCCCTGCAGGCACCCGATCTCGATCTTGCGCTTGATGTCCTGGGCCACGTCGCGGCGAAGATCGCCCTCGACCATGGCGTTGGAGTCGACCCATGCGCGGATCTTGTTGATCTCGTCCTCGGTGAGGTTGCGGACCCGCTCGTTGGGGTCCAAGCCGGTATCGGCGCAGATTCGCTGCGCCGTGGGCTTGCCAATGCCGAAGATGTAGGTGAGCGAAATTTCCAACCGCTTCTCGCGGGGAATGTCGACGCCGGAAATACGTGCCATCGTGCGATCTTCTCTTTCAGCCCTGGCGCTGCTTGTGTCGGGGGTTTTCACAGATCACTCGCACGCTGCCATGGCGGCGAATCACCTTGCACTTCTCGCAAATTTTCTTGACGCTCGGTCGAACCTTCATGGTGACGTGCTTTCTCGAGACCTGGAGTACTTGACGATTACTTGTATCGATACGTGATGCGACCCCGGGTGAGGTCGTACGGAGTGAGTTCCACCTGCACCTTGTCGCCGGGCAGGATACGGATGTAGTGCATCCGCATCTTTCCGGAGATGTGCGCCAACACCTTGTGGCCGTTCTCGAGCTCGACCCGGAACATTGCGTTCGGGAGCGACTCGAGGATCGTGCCTTCGAGCACGAAGGCGTCGTCATTCGGCTTGGGCAGAACCGTCCTCCTCGATCAGTGGAAATCAAACACCTACCGAGTCGAGGGATGCCGGGGCACGCCAAGGCTCGCTAGGGCCGAGGGACAATGCTACCGCCCGAGGGACACAACGCCAAGTCCCTCTTCGCGCGATTGTCGGCAACCGTAGCAAGCCCGTCGCGACGAGGCGGGCATCTGCCGAAAATGGTCCGTCAGCACGGACCCAGACCAGTGAGACTGGCGCCGCATGTCCCGATCGACCTCACGTTGGCGCGCGCTCGCCGCGCTCTTGCGACCCGACGCCCGCCGTTGGGTCGGCCTCGGCGTCCTCGTGGGCATCGCCTCCGCACTGGCCCTCGCCGGACCACTGGTGGTGCGCCGCATCGTCGACACCGCCACCCAGGGTGGTACGGCCGCCGACATCCGCTCCCTCGCGCTGCTCTTCCTCGGCATCGCCCTCGCCACCCAGGCGATCACCGTCGCCGTCGCCTGGTTCGCGACCGTGACGGCCTGGCGGACCACCAACACCATCCGGCTCGACATGGCCCGCCACGTGCTCGGTCTGGATCACGAGTTCCATCGACACCACACACCAGGTGAGCTGATCCAGCGCGTCGATGGCGACGTCACCTCGGTGAGCGACTTCCTCGGACGAGTGGTCCCGCGGGTCGCGGGCGCCGTGGCGATGGTGGGCGGGATGATCGCCGTGCTCGCGGTCGTCGATTGGCGCCTCGCCGTCGGGGCCGCTGTCTACGTCTTCCTCGCCGGAGCCCTCATCGCCCGCGGCCGCCACCGCGCCGTGGGCGAGGCCAGCGACGAGATGGGCGCGTACGCACAGCTGTACGGCGGCATCGAGGAACGGCTCACCGCCTCCGAGGACCTCCGTGCCAACGGGGCGGGAACGCATGCGATGTTCCGATTCGTGGAGGAGAGCACCGAGGCGATGCGCAGCTCGGTGCGCAGGGAGTCCGCCTTCCTGCGTCTGTGGTGGGCCGTGCAGGGCTCGGTCGCCGCCGGCGCGGTCGTGTCGCTGGTGGCGGGTGCTGCGCTCGTCGGAAGCGGAGCGATCACGATCGGCACGGCGTTCCTCATGTTCCAGTACGTGCTGCTGCTCGAGCGGCCGTTGGAAGATGTCGTCCAGCAGTTGGAGACGGTCCAGAAGGCCAACGGGGCGATGGTGCGGGTCATCGATCTGCTCGCCGTTCGCGCCACCATCGTCGACACCGGAACGGTCGACCCGACGCCAGGCGCGTGCGAGCTCGCCTTCGATCACCTGTCGTTCGACTACGGCGACGGGCAGCCGGTGCTCACCGACATCGACATCACGTTGGCCGCGGGCCGCTCGTTGGGTGTCGTCGGGCGGACGGGCAGCGGCAAGACGACGCTGTCGCGACTGATCCTCCGTCTGGTCGAGGCGACCGGCGGCGAGCTCCGCCTGAACGGAGTGCCGATCCAGCAGATCCCGTTGCACACGCTCCGGACGCGGGTGGCGATGATCCCCCAGGAGGTCGAACTGTTCTCCGGCACCCTGCGCGACAACGTGACGCTCTTCGACCCGTCACCCAGCGACGAGGCCGTGAGCCATGCACTCACCCAGGCCGGCCTCGGCGCACTCGTCGACGGCGGGATCCATCGCCATCTCGGGGCGGGTGGCGCCGGCTTGTCGGCAGGCGAGGCACAACTGCTGGCCCTCGCTCGCGTCTGGCTGAGGGACCCCGATGTCGTCGTGCTCGACGAGGCGACAGCTCGCGTCGATCCAGAGACCGAGGCTCGCCTCGACGAGGCCGTGGCCGCGCTGATGCGCGGTCGTACCACCATCGTGATCGCGCACCGCCTGAGCACGCTGCGCCACGTCGACGAGATCCTCGTGCTCGATCACGGTCGGGTCCTGGAGCACGGCGAACGCGAGGTGCTCAGTCATGACCTCGAGAGCCGGTACCACCACCTGTTGGAGATCGCGCTCGACGAGGACCAGCGCGACCCGGACGAGCTCCCCGGCTCGATGCCCGGCGGTCTGGGGGTGACGTCATGAACTCCCGTCCCGGCGTCTGGCGCCTCGCCTGGCGAGTGTCCCAGCACCGACCGGCCACGTTCTGGGCCGGCTGGTCACTCTTCATCCTCTTCTTCACGTTCCCGGTTCTGAACGGCTGGCTGCTCGGCCGCGGGTTCAGCGCGTTGCAAGCGGGCAACACCAGCCAGGTCTACTGGTACGCGGGCGCAGCCTTCGCGACCGACATGCTCCGGATGATCAGCATCCACTGGGGCGCGCTGGTGTGGACGCAGGCGTGGGTCCACATGCAGACCTTCCTGCGCGCCAACCTCCTCACCGCACAACTCGCCAGCGGCGGACCGGAGGCGGGGCAGCCGGTCGGGTCGGCGGGCGAAGCCATCACCCACTTCCGCGACGATGTCGAGGACGTGACCATGTTCATCGACGGCCTGATCGACGTCAGCGCGGGCACGGTCTTCACGCTCTTCGCCGGCTTCGTGCTGGGCAGCATCGACAGCAGCGCCGCCGCGGTCTTGCTCCTCCCACTCGTGATCGTCGCAGTCGCCACCCGAGCGCTCGACACGCGCATCAAGCGATACCGCGCCACCGATCGCGTCGCCGCCTCCGCCGTCAGCGGATTCGTGGGCGATGTGATGGCCGCGGCCACGACGGTGAAGGTCAACGATGCGACGGAACCCGCCCTCGCCCACCTGAGCGGTCTCGTCGACGCCCGGCGCCACACAGCGGTGCGCGACCGAGTGCTCGACGACGGCGTGCAGGCGTTCGCCCAGGGTGCGGCCGACGTCGGACTGGGCCTGGTGCTGCTCACCACCGCCGGTGCACTGGCGTCGGGTGCGTTCGACATCGGCAAGCTCGCCGTCTTCACCGCCTACCTCGGGTGGTTGAGCTTCCTGCCGCGCATGGTGGGTCGGGTCCTCGCCCGCCGCAAGCAGGCCGGAGTTGCGTTCGATCGCATGCGCGGGCTGGTCGCCGACCGCGACGTCGTCAACACCGTGCAACCTCGCGACCTCCCCATCGGTCGCCGGGACCAGCACCACCGCTTCGAGACACCACGCCCCGAGCGCCGCCCGCTGGCCGTGCTCGAGGTGCAGCACCTCAGCGCGCAATACCCCGGTGGCGCCGGTGTGACGGACGTGTCCTTCGAGGTGCCCCGGGGCAGTTTCACCGTGATCACCGGCCCGATCGGGTCGGGCAAGACCACACTGCTGCGAGCAGTGCTCGGCCTGCTGCACGACGCGGAGTTGTCCGGCTCCGTGCGCTGGAACGGCATCGAGCTGGAAGACCGGGCTGCCTTCCTCGTGCCGCCCAACGCCGCCTTCCTCCCGCAGGTGCCACAACTCATCAGTGATTCCGTCGCCGACAACATCTCGCTCGGCGAGGTCCGCGCAGAGGCACTGGAGTGGGCGCTCGAACTTGCCGCCGTACGCGCTGACATCGAGGAGATGCCCGACGGCACGCGCACCATGATCGGGCCTCGCGGGCTGCGCCTGTCGGGTGGTCAGCGCCAGCGGGTGGCGACCGCGAGAGCCCTCGTGCACGCGCCCGAGATCCTGGTGCTCGACGATCTGTCGAGTGCACTCGACGTGGAGACCGAGCTGCAACTGTGGTCGAACCTCGCCGCGGCCGGTATGACCGTGCTCGCCGTGTCCCACCGCGCCGTGGCCTTCGACCGCGCCGACCAGGTGCTGCGACTGGACGCCGGAGCGCGCGTCGGGTGACCCTCGGGTTCTGGGCAGCGATCTTCCCCGGTCGGTGTCTGGTCCGGATGCTTCCCGGAATCCGGGGGCGAGTTCAAGGGGTGAGCGCGACATCTCCTGGTGTTGGGGGTGTGGTGTGGGCAGGATTGGTGCGCCGAGGTTGCCGTTGTCGGTGGTGTTCCCGGGATTGCGGCTGGTTGCTCGTGGTGCGACGTGGCCTGA
>JBBQTC010000098.1:0-10099 GCA_038234785.1 Acidimicrobiales bacterium | reverse complement strand
AACGGCGTATACGTCGCCAACCCCTTATCCGCCAACGTCTTGGAAATCGCCGCAGTCAACGTCGTCTTCCCATGATCGATATGACCCATCGTGCCGATGTTCACATGCGGCTTCGTGCGCTCGAATTTCGCCTTGCTCATTGCTGTCTCCGTCGTCGGGGATCAAGTGGGTTGTCAAAGAACGTCACGAGTGTAGCGCAACGCGCGCTTCCTCCACCCTGTGGGTGCCTCGTGTGAGGAGGGATCTTCTTACTCGCCGCGGACGCGCTTGATGATGTCGCTGGCGATGTTCGGCGGCACTTCCATGTACTGCGCGAACTGCATCGTGTAGGTGGCGCGACCCTGGGTCCGCGAGCGCAGGTCGGTCGAGTACCCGAACATCTCCGACAGCGGGATCTGGGCCCGGATGACCTGCGCGTTGCCGTTGGCTTCCATGCCCTCGATGCGGCCACGACGGCTGCTGAGGTCACCCATCACGTCGCCCATGTAGTCCTCGGGGGTGACGACCTCGACGGCCATGATCGGCTCGAGGATGACAGGCTTGGCCATCTCCGCTGCCTTCTTGAACGCCATCTGACCGGCGATCTTGAAGGCCATTTCGGACGAGTCCACGTCGTGGTACTGACCGTCGACCAGGGTGGCCTTCACGTCGACCGTCGGATAGCCGGCCAGCACGCCCGAGTCGAGGGCTTGCTGCATGCCCTGGTTCGTCGGGTTGATGTACTCACGCGGGATGCGGCCACCGGAGATCTTGTCGACGAACTCGTAGCCCTTGCCCGGGTTCGGCTCGAGGTTGATCTTCACGACTGCGAACTGGCCGGAACCACCGGACTGCTTGATGTGGCGGTACTCGACCTGCTCGACCGCGCGGGTGATCGTCTCGCGATAGGCCACCTGCGGCTTACCGACGGTGGCGACCACGCCGAACTCGCGCATCATGCGGTCGACGAGGATCTCGAGGTGGAGCTCGCCCATGCCGGAGATGACCGTCTGGCCGGTCTCCTCGTCGGTGCGGACGCGGAAGGTGGGGTCCTCGTCGGACAGGCTCTTGAGGGCCTTGCCCAGCTTGTCGGAGTCGTCCTTGGTCTTGGGCTCGATGGCCACGTGGATCACGGGCTCGGGGAAGATCATCCGCTCGAGGATGATCGGGTTGCTGCGATCGCAGAGGGTGTCGCCCGTGGTGGTGTCCTTGAAGCCGAGACCGGCGACGATGTCGCCAGCCATGGCGACGTCGAGGTCCTCACGCTGGTTGGCGTGCATCAGCAGGATGCGGCCGAGCCGCTCCTTGCGCTCCTTGGTGGAGTTGTAGACCTCTTCGCCCTTGTTGATCGATCCGGAGTAGACACGGAAGTAGGTGAGCTTGCCGAACGGGTCGGCCACGATCTTGAAGGCCAGCGCCGCGAAGGGCTCGGACTCGGACGGCTTGCGAAAAAGCACTTCGTCCTCGTGGTTGGGGCGCACGCCCTCGGTCGGGGGGATGTCGAGCGGGCTCGGCAGGAAGTCGACGACCGCGTCGAGCATCGGCTGGACACCCTTGTTCTTGAACGCAGAGCCGCACAGGATCGGCACGAAGTCGAACGCCAGCGTGCCCTTGCGGATCGCACGCTTGATCTCTTCCTCGGTGACGGCCTCGCCGCCGAGGTACTTCTCCATCAGCTCGTCGTCGCTCGTCGCGATGGTCTCGAGCAGCTCCTCGCGATACCGATTCGCCTCCTCGACCTGGTCGGCCGGGATGTCGATCTCGTCCCACTTGGCGCCGAGCTCCTCGTCGTGCCAGATGAGTGCCTTCATCTTCACCAGGTCGATGAGACCGGCGAACGGCTTGTTGCTCTCGGGGCCACCGGCGCCGACGGGGAGGTGCAGCACGGCCGGGGTGGCCTGCAGACGGGTCTTCACCATGTCGACGGTGCGGTAGAAGTCGGCGCCGATGCGGTCCATCTTGTTGACGAAGCACATGCGGGGGACCTTGTACTTGTTGGCCTGGCGCCACACGGTCTCGGTCTGCGGCTCCACGCCGGCGACCGAGTCGAACACGGTGACGGCACCGTCGAGCACTCGCAGCGACCGCTCGACCTCGATGGTGAAGTCGACGTGGCCGGGGGTGTCGATGATGTTGATGCGATGGTTGTCCCAGATGCACGTGGTGGCAGCGGACGTGATGGTGATGCCGCGCTCCTGCTCCTGTGCCATGTGGTCCATCGTCGCTGCACCGTCGTGGACTTCACCGATCTTGTAGCTCTTGCCGGTGTAGTAGAGGATGCGCTCGGTCGTGGTGGTCTTGCCCGCGTCGATGTGGGCCATGATGCCGATGTTGCGGGTGCGCTCGAGGGGGAATTCGCGCTTGGCCATCTCTGTCGTCTCTCTTCAGTCGTGCGTCTGTGGGCGCGCAACGACCGAATCGGCCGCAGGCACGGGGCACTATGTTAGCGGCGACCTCGGGCAACACGACTCGACGTGGATCAGCACGAGTTGGCAGGTGTGGTGACCACCAACGAGCTCGCCGGACTCCGCGTCCCGTCGGCCAACAGCGCCACGATCCGCAGGTTCCACGACACGCTCGGTCCCTGCTGGACGAGCGCTCCCACTGAGGTGTCGGTGGTCGAGAACGCCGACATCTGCACCCACGATCCATCGAGGTTCTGCGCTTCCACGACGTATTGAGCGAGCCCGGCGACGTCGCCGGGCCAGGTCGGCACGAGTTGCCACCCGGCGCCGACCGCATTGCAGACCGAGGTGAACTCGATCGCCGGCGCACTCAGGCCCGGAGCGGACGTGGTCGTGATGAAGAGCGATGTCGTGGAATCGCCCGGCAACGTGGACGAAGCGGCGGCCGTCGCACCCTGATCGTCGGGCCACAGCACACGCACCAGGCTGCCCGCCGCGAAGGCGACCAGACACAGCGACATGAGGGATGCGGCGACGAATCCAACCGACCGCGCCCAACCCGTGCGTTCCTTCTTCGGCCGGTCCGAGGCCGATGACTCGCTGCCACGGCGCCGCGCCTGGCGCTTCGCCGACGCTGCCGACGACTGCTCGGCCTTCGCCGACTTGCGCTCGACGCGGGCCGACGCGGGCGCCTCGGCGATGAACACCGGAGGTGGCGGAGGCGGGGGAATCGACGACACCGGTGCCTCGATCCGCTGCGCTCGGGCGGCGGGCACCTGGCCGGTGACGCGCGGCGAGGTCCCGGGAGAATTGAGCAGGGGCAGCACGCGCTCGGCGAGCTCGGCGACCTTGGTGGCGGGCAGCAGCGTGTGCGAGGCGCGGCTCACGACCCGTGCCACGTTGTCGGCTCCCGCGATGAGCACGCCGTCGAGCGCTTGTGGCGCGGTGGCGGGTACCCCAGAACCCAGGATCCCGATGACGGGCACGACCGGCGTGCCCAAGGACTGGGTCAGCATCTGGGCTTCCATGCGAGCCGCATCGAGCTCGCCCTTGAGCGCGGTGTCGCCCGCCCACAACTGACCGTCGTGGAACGACAGTGCCTCGGTGTGGCGCCGGGTCACGATGAGGAAGGCGCCGCCAGGACCGATGATCACGTGGTCGATGTTCCCCTTCGAGCCGGGCACCTTCAGATCGTGGAGGATCGAATAGGCGCTCGGCAGATTCGACAGTTGGGTCGCCATGGTGCGCTCGTCGGACGCAACACCCTCGAGCCACTTGGCCTCGACCATGAGCCGATCCGCGGTCTCACGACGCTGACTCGCCTGCGTCAACGCGCTGCCGCCTGGGTTCCCACCTTCGATCATCGTGGGGGTATCGGCACTCTCCGCTGACTTCTTGACTCTGACCTGCGACAACCGTGTCGGAACGGTCAGGGGCAGCCAAGATCAGGCCCATCCCCCGGCGTACGCCACGAACTGGCCGGTCGTGAACCGGCTCGATCCGTCGATGAACGGCATGCAGAACGCCGCACACTCGTCGACGGTGCCCAGTCGACGCAGGGGCACCGCTGCCTCGATGTGGGCCCGCACGGCCGGGTCGTCGGCGCCGGCGGCGCGGCGGAACTCGGGGAAGTCCATGAAGTTGGTGCCGATGGCGTTGACCTGCACGCCGTGACGAGCCACTTCGGCAGCGACGTTCTTCACCAGCATCGTTGCGCCCGCCCTCGCCGCGGAATAGAGCGGGGCGTTCGGCGTCGGCTTGGCTCCGGCGGCACTGGTGAGCACGAGGACCTGACCGTCGCCCTGTTGCACCATGACCGGCACCACCGCCTGGAGGAAGTGGAACGGGGCCTCCATGCAGCCGCGCACGACGCTGTGGAGATCGTCGATGCTCGCATCGAGAAACGAACCGGTGACGACCCGGCCGCTGAAGGCCGCAGCTGCGTCGAGGCGCCCGAAGCGATCGATCCCCGCACGCACCAGCCGAGCCGCCGTGTCGGGCTTGGAGAGGTCGCGAGCGTCGGGAACCACCTCGACGGTCGCTCCGAGTGCCTCGAGTTCGTCGACCAGTCCCTCGGCCGGATTGCCGAGCACGAGATCGTGGCCACGGGCAGCGAGCAGCCGGGCGATGGGCGGTCCGACGTAGAAGCCGGCATCAGCGACGAGTGCGACGCGGCGGGGCGGGGAGGTCGACATGGCCCCATTGAAACAATTGGCACAACTACTGTCAACTTATGCACCAGGCTGCTACCGTGGCGCCATGGTGACTCCCGGCCATTCCGCTCCCGTCGAGCCTGCCGACGGCCGACGCCTCCGCCGTGACCGCAACCGCGACGCAGTCGTGCGCGCGCTGCTGTCGCTCTACAACGACGGCAACCTCAGCCCGTCCACCGAGGAGATCGCCACCCGCTCCGGCGTCTCGGCCAGGTCCCTGTTCCGATACTTCGACGACGTCGACGATCTCTCCGAAGCCGCGATCGCCCAGCAACAGGACGACGTTCGTCATCTCGTCACCGTGCCCGCCACCGCCGATCAGACCTTCGACGATCGCGTCGCGGCCGTGGCCCGCCAGCGCGGCGAACTGTTCGAGGCCATCGAGTCCGTGGCGATGGTGTCGCGGCTCCGAGCGCCGTTCCAACTGGTCGTCAGCGACAAGCTCACCGAGGGTCGGGCATTCCTGCGCCAACAGCTGCAGGACCTCTTCGCCGCAGAGCTCGGCTCGATGTCACCCGCGCTTGGCGCGCAACGGCTGGCGCTCGCCGACGTCACCACGTCGTTCGAGGCCTGGCGATTGCTGCGCGACGATCAGCACCTCACCCGAGCGAAAGCGACGGCCGCCATGGCCGACGCGCTCACCGCGCTCCTGCAGCGGGCCACCCGATGAAGGCGTTACGCACACCCGACGAACGATTCGTGGGCCTTCCCGACTTCCCGTTCGAGCCGCACTACCTCACCATCGCCGACGGGGACGGTGGCGAGCTGCGCGTCCACTACCTCGACGAGGGCCCCGCCGAGGCGGCACCGGTGCTGCTCATGCACGGCGAACCGAGCTGGTCGTACCTCTACCGGCACATGATCCCGATCCTGGTCGCCGCCGGTCACCGCTGCATCGCCCCGGACCTCGTCGGCTTCGGCCGTTCCGACAAGCCGACCGAGACGTCCGACTACAGCTATGCCCGACACGTGGCGTGGATGCAGGATGCAGTCCTCGATCAGCTCGACGTGCACCACGCAACCTTCTTCGGCCAGGACTGGGGAGGCCTCGTCGGCCTGCGCCTGGTCGCCAGCGCGCCCGAACGATTCGACCGAGTGGTCATCGGCAACACCGGCCTGCCCACTGGCGACGGGCAACCGAGCGATGCGTTCCTTGCGTGGCGGAAGTTCTCGCGCGAGTCCCCGACGTTCCCCATCGGTGGCATCGTTAACGGTGGCTGCACCACCGACCTGTCCCCGGCCGTGATCGCCGCCTACGACGCCCCGTTCCCCGACGACACGTACAAGGCCGGCGCCCGGATCTTCCCGTCGCTGGTTCCCACCGGCGAGGACGACCCCGCCCGACCCGATCAACTGGCCGCCTGGGACGTGTTGCGGACCTTCACCAAGCCCTGGTTGTGCGCGTTCAGCGACCACGACCCGGTCACCGGTGGCGGCGAGAAGATCTTTCTCCGCGAGGTGCCGGGCACCTCGGGCCAACCTCACGTGACGATCGAGGGCGGCGGTCACTTCCTCCAGGAGGACCGCGGGCCGGCACTCGCCGCGGTCGTGGCGGGGTTCATCTCGTCAACGCGGTAAACGGCCCCACATCAGGATCCGCTTGAACGGGAAGAAGTACGGCTCGTGATCGCCGATCACGTCGAGCAACCGCGCCTCGTACTCCTCGAGGAAGGCCGCGTACACCCCGGGATCCAACACCTTCTGGAACCGTGTCAGGGTCGTGCCCCGCACCCACTCGACGACGTGACGGCTCGACGGCAGCACATGCGCGTACACCTGGAGTCGCACGTGCTGTTCGACGAACCCGAGCTCGTGCAGCAGCACTGCGTATCGCTCGGGTGACAGCACGTTGTGCGCCACCGGATCAGGAGGAGGTCCTTCCACGCCGAACGCCTCGAAGAACCGGGGCAGGTGCGCGACCCGATCGGCGACGACGTGCGAGGGCATGTCGGCGTTGGCGGGCACCTGCACCGCGAGCTGCCCGGCCGGCCCGAGGGCGTCGCGCCATTGCGAGAGCACCGTCTCGTGCGACGGGACCCACTGCAGGCTGGCGTTCGCCAGGACCAGGTCGAGATCGTGCGCCGATGTCCACTCGCCGATGTCGGCACGATCGAACCGCAGACCCGCACGGACATGCTCGGCCGCCTCGGCGAGCATCGATGGCGAGGAGTCGATCCCGAGCAGATCCTCGATGCCGAGCGTGTCGGCGGCGAGTGCCGTGAGCTCGCCGGAACCACACCCGAGATCGACGCCCCGCCGGATCGGTGCGTCGACATGCACGAGGGAGAGCAGATCGTGGAACGGTTGGGCGCGTTCGGCGGCGAATCGGTGGTACTGCTCGGGGTTCCAGTCGGCGTTCACGACTTGTATGGTACTTGTATTCGCTGTCGGTGTCACGCACCGGGTCGGCGAGACATCAGGCGCAGTGCAGGACCAGCCCGGTGCGCGTTGCTCACCCGATCGTGGGGATCGCGGCGATCACAGCCTCGCCGCACCGGCGACCGGAGAACAGCGCACCCTGGATCGAGGGTGTGTCGCGGTGGTCGCCACACACGAACAGACCGTCGCCCAACGACTGCTTCCTCTTGGGGGCGAAGGGCGGGCGGTGATCCGGCTGACCGTGGGCGATCGTGTCGACCCTCAGCACCCTCCACTGGTCAACCATCGGACCCCACCACCGACGCAACTGCGAACGCACTGCCGCCTTCAGATCGGCGCCTGATGCCGGCGACAACTCACCGGGCGCCGGACACGCAGCCGCCACGAGCGCGTGACCGGCGGGCGCACTCGAGGTGACGTACTCCGGCGCGACGTTGCTCATCACCGCCACGTTGAGCGCCGGGCCGGAGCGCACGCCGTCGAGCACGATCAGCCGCTGGGTGATCGGTGGTGCCGGGGCGTCGAACCAGACACAGGACACCTCGAGCGAACCGGGATCGGGAATCCGATCGAGGCCCAACAGTGTGGAAGCGGCCGGACCTTCGGCAGCCACGACGATCTGTGCCGCGCGGACCGTTCGTCCGTCGACCGTGCGCACTTCCCCCGGAGCGACCGTCGCGACGCGAACACCGAGGTGCACCGTGCCGGGAGCCAGATGCGCGGCGAGTTGATCCGGGATGGCCTGCATGCCCGCAGCCGGGACGGCCGAGTCCCCGACGGCAAGACTGTGGAGCACGACCTCGAACATCCGCGCACTCCCCGACAACGTCGGGTCGAGTTGGATGCCACCGATCAAGGGTCGAAAGAACCGCTCGATGATCCGGGGACCGAAGGCCTGCGCCTGCAGCGATTCCAACGTGCTGACGTCGGGTCCGCGCAGCAACGCTCGAGGGTCGGCGGCCTTGACCCGACGCAGCAGCGCAGCCAGACGGATCTTGTCGCGCAACGAACCGATGGGAGCGGCCGCGCTCGGCAGGAGCAGCGACGGCCGGCGCAATGGATCGCCGACGGCATACGGCCGCTCGCCGGTCCACACCAGCGACCCGGGCAGGAACGACCGCAATTCCAGCGCGTCGACGTCGAGTTGGCGCGGCACCTCCGGATACGCGGTGAGCAACACCTGGAACCCACGATCGAGCCGAAACCCATCGACGATGTCGGTACGGACGCGACCGCCCACACCGTCGGCCGCTTCGAGCACGGCAACCGTCCGGCCGGCGTCCTGCACGACCCGCGCAGCGGCCAGGCCCGCAAGGCCGGCACCGACGATCACGACATCGACCACGTCGGGAAGTGGGCGCGTGTCGGAGTCGGCCATGGCCGTGTGACGTTAGCGAAGCGGAAGGCGGGCCGCCTTTTGTGCTCATGTCGTGAAAAGTGCCGGATCGGCGGCAAGATGGGCGACGAATGTTGATCCGGCTCCTGCGCACGTACCTGCGCCGCTACCGCGGCCTGCTGGTCATCGTCGTGCTGTTCCAGGCGTTGCAGACCACCGCCTCGCTGTATCTGCCGCGGCTGAACGCAGACATCATCGACAACGGCGTCCTGCGTGGCGATACGGGGTACATCTGGTCGCGCGGCGCGCTCATGTTGTTCATCAGCGGGTTCCAGATCGTGTTCTCCGTGATCGCCATCTACTACGGCTCGCGGGTGGCAGCGGGGTTTGGCCGCGACGTCCGAGGCGGGTTGTTCCATCAGGTCACCGACTTCTCGGCCCGTGAGGTCGCCCACTTCGGAGCCCCAAGCCTGATCACCCGCGTCAGCAACGACGTCACCCAGGTGCAGACCATGGTGCAGATGACCTGCACCATGCTCATCGCCGCACCGATCACCGCGGTCGGCGGCACGATCATGGCGTTGCGCGAAGACGTCGCACTCACCTGGATCCTCGCCGTCGCCATCCCTGTGCTGATCATCTCCATCGGCAACGTGATCGGCCGCATGGTCCCCACGTTCCGCGTGATGCAGGATCGCATCGACGACATCAACCGCGTCCTGCGCGAACAGATCACCGGCATCCGAGTCGTGCGAGCGTTCGTGCGCGAGCCCTACGAGACCGAGCGCTTCGCCGACAGCAACGAACGCCTCACCCGGACCGCACTTCGCGGCGGCCGGTTGATGGGTCTGATGTTCCCCACCGTCACCGTGATCGTCAACTTCTCCAGCGTGGCGGTGATCTGGTTCGGTGCCAACCGCATCGCCTCGGGCGAGATGCAGGTCGGCGCGCTCCTCGCCTTCCTCCAGTACCTGTTGCAGATCCTGATGGCCGTGATGATGGCGACTTACATGGCCGCACTGGTCCCTCGCGCAACCGTCAGCGCCGAGCGCATCATCGAGGTCCTCGACACGCCCTCGAGCATCGTCACCACCGACCACGCAGTGCACGAGTTCACCGAGCGAGCCTCGGTGGAACTCCGTGGCGCCGGGTTTCGGTACCCGGGCGCCGAACACTCGGTGCTGACCGACCTGTCGTTCCAGTGCCGCGCCGGCACCACCACCGCGATCGTGGGCAGCACCGGCGCCGGCAAGACGACGCTCGTCAATCTCGTCGCCCGGCTGATCGACGTCACCGAGGGTGCCGTGCTGATGAACGGCATCGACGTCCGCGAGCTCGCTCCGGAGCTGCTCTGGGACCGCATCGGTCTCGTCCCGCAGCGCCCGTACCTCTTCAGTGGGACCGTCGCCAGCAACCTGCGGTACGGCAAGCCCGACGCCACCGAGGCCGAGATGTGGGAGGCGCTCACCGTGGCCCAGGCGGCCGGCTTCGTGCAAGCGATGCCAGGCGGCCTCGACACGCCGATCACCCAGGGCGGCACCAACGTGTCGGGCGGCCAGCGACAGCGTCTCGCCATCGCTCGAGCGCTCGTGCGCCGTCCCGACGTCTACATCTTCGACGACTCCTTCTCCGCGCTCGACATGGCCACCGACGCGCGGCTGCGCGCCGCTCTGCAACCGCACACCCGGGATGCGGCGGTGCTGCTGGTCGCACAGCGAGTGTCGTCGATCCAGCACGCCGACCAGATCCTGGTGCTCGAGGACGGCGAGCAGGTCGGGCTCGGCACG
>JBBQTC010000097.1:0-10911 GCA_038234785.1 Acidimicrobiales bacterium | reverse complement strand
GGGGGGGGCGGGGGCGGGGGCCCCCCGGGCGCCCGGCGTGGGCCAACTAATTTTTTTTTCCATTCTACACCAACCGCCCCCGGGGTGTTGCCCTCTTTTTCCCCCCCCGCCACGTCGAGGGTCACGGAGGCCGCGTTGGTCCCCGCCACTGCTTCCGTGATCGCGGGAGCGGACTGAACGTCGAGTTCTCCGACGACGACGAAGCCGTCGGCCGATGGGGAGATGTCGAACCCCGCCGGATCGGACGAGCCGAGGTCAGTGGGCGTGCGTTGGCCGGACGAGTCGTTGCTCATAGAGCGTCCACTACCCCGCGGCGCCAGACCTCAAACAGTTCGGCCGATGCAACTCGTTCAGTGGGTGTGGCGGTGATGGAGGTCAGGAAGATGTCCCGGCGAGCACCACTCCGCCGAGGACGACGATCACGATGCCGAGCCCTGCCCGACGCCCGATGTGTTCCTGGAGGAAGACCGGGGCGATCACGCAGTCGCTACGAGCTCGAGGTTCAGGAACAGCGACACGGTTCCCGCAGGCGTTCGATCGAGAGCCAGCACGAGCAGTGCCGGCTCGAGACCGTCACCGAAGCCGACGGCGACGAAGAGGCGGGGCCGTCGCCGACCCGTCGCAGGACGACGCTCTTCGTGCAGCGAAGGCCACGCAAGCGACAGGATCGATCCGATGGAAGTGGGTGTCATCGGTACGTTGCCCGCCCGGTCGACCACGATCGCGTCGCCGGCGCGGCCCGTGGCCGAGTCGCCGACCGTGCTGAATCCGATCTCGGAGCCGTCGGCGCTCGTTGCGAGGGCCAGCGCGGGTGCCCTGCAGCGCACGACGCGACGTCACCCGATCCCCGATGGCTGTAGGAGATGAACGCGTCGTACGTCACCGGCGAACAGTGCAGGCGCGGTTCAACTGCTCAGTCCGTTGCCGCGTCCTCCTTGGCCCGGGCGAGGTTGGGACCACAGCGGACAGCACGCGTCGCGCCGATCGAGTGTACGATCGAGCTGTCGGACGGATGTCGTGTCCGGCATTGCGTCGCTCTGGACCTCGGTTGCGCCTCCTCTGGAAGGAGCTGCTGTGACCGTCATCAATCGACCGAACATCGCCGCCGAGATCTCGGCGGGTTCACCCGATGGAGACCTGCTCCTCAACGTCCACACCGAGGCCGACAGCCGCGTCGTGTCGGCGAGTGGCGAACTCGACCTGGCGAGCCGAAACCGGATCTTCGTGACATCCACATCGGGGAGTCACCCGACGACGGTGATCGACCTCAGCGGAGTGACCTTCATGGACTGCGGCGGCTATGGCTCGATCGTCGCGGCCAGAGTCGTCATCGAGCAGGAAGGCAGAAGGCTCACGGTCAGAGGACAGACCGGGCAGGCTGCGCATCTCATCGACCTGATCTCGACGATCGAGAGAGCCCCCGGAACCAAACGCGGTTCCGAAGGCCCTGTCGATCATCGCCACCTTCCGAGGCACGGAGCGGCGTGGCAGGACGTCAGCGACGGCGGCGGCTGAAGCCGTACCCGCCGGTCAGCAGCAGTACGAGCAGAACGATGATCACGATGGTCAACATGAGCTCTCCCTTCCTTGTCGGTCGACGAGTGGTACCCGCACACGCAAGGTCTCAAACATCGGGAGGTTTGGGCCTCCTCGGGAGCGGGTAGTCAGCCGACACGAATCACTGCCGAAAGGGCACTCATGTCCAGTGAAGACCTCCATGCTCCACGCGAGCGCCTCAGCGCGTCGACGTACGCGACCCACCAAGCGATCGTGTCGTTGATGGAGGAACTCGAGGCCATCGACTGGTACGGGCAGCGTTCCGATGATTGCGACGACGCCGAACTGAAAGCCGTCCTCACCCACAACAAGAACGACGAGATGGAGCACGCGGCGATGCTCATCGAATGGCTGCGTCGGAACGTGCCCGAGTTCGCCACGCAGTTGACCAAGTTCGTGGGTGTCGAAGGGTCCATCGCATGACCAGCATTCGACGTCGGACGTTCATCTCATGCTCGCCGGCGAAGGTGTTCGCCGTCCTCGCCGACGTGGAACGACTCGCGGAGTTCTCGCACATGACTGCGGCGGTCACCAACGGCCCGGGTCGACCTGTTGCGGTGGGCGACCACTTCGAGCAGGTGGTCAAGGTGCTGCACGTCGAGCTCGACACCGAATGGGAAGTGACCGAGGTCGTCCCTGGTGCGTCCATTCGGGTCGAGGGTCGATCCAAGGCGAACGGATCCGCCACCGTCACTCAGCACATCGCCGCACAGGGCGAGGGGTCGATGGTCACGTTCGAGATCGAGTACGACCCACCGTTCGGCATCCTCGGCGACATCGCCGACAAGGTCGTCTTCGAGAAGCGTCACGAACTCGATGCGGAACAGATTCTCGCCGCCCTCAAGACGCTCTGCGAAGGCGCGGCTCCAGGGTGATCGGTCGACTCGACGCGCACTATCGGCGCACCGGCGCGAACCTTCCGAACGGCGACCCGCTCCCCTCGCACGGTGCGCAGATGGAGGGCTACTTCTGGCGCGTCACCGACGTCGTCTCGTCTCGAGTGGTCGTCGTGCTCTGTGGGGTCAACCGTCACGCAGACGGCGACTGGGCAACAGTCGCGATCGCTGCTGAACCGGGCGGCTTTGTCCGCTCGGCGGTGTTCTCGCGGGCGAGCGCGCGACGTGATGAGTTCCTCGTGACCGCCGGGGACGGTGCCTTTCGTGCCACCGCAACAGATGTTCACCTCGACCTCGGCGAGGGAGCCGTGGTCGACCTCTCGTTGGATCGAGTCGTCGGCTGGCCGCACTCGTTGGGCGGCGGAGGCATGTTCTCCGCAGTCCCGTTCCTCGGCCAGTACTGGCATCCACATGTGCTCGGGGGTGCGGCGTCGGGTCACGCATCGATCGGGAGTGAGCGGTGGAGCTTCGACGGAGCTGCGATCTATGCCGAGAAGAACTGGGGCAAGGGTTTCCCCGAACGTTGGTGGTGGGGTCAGGCGCAAGGGTTCGACCGTCCGGACGTCTGCGTCGCCTTCGGCGGAGGACGGCTGACCGCCGGGCCGGTCGCGTTGACGGTCGGAGGGGCGGTCGTTCGTGTGGGCGACGAGGTCGTTCGCTTCGCTCCCCCGCTGTCGATCGTGCGGAGCTCCACGGACGGACACCGGTGGGACGTCACCGCCCGCAGCGCTCGACAACGACTCCACATCGTCGGAATCGGGACGGACGACCCGCACGTCCTCCCCGTGCCACTCCCTGCGGAACGCCGCAACGTCGACACCGATTTCGAAGACCTCGCCGGTCACATGACGGTCGAACTGACGGGAACCGTCCGCTACTCGGGCGAGTCCCAACTCGCCGGACTCGAGACCGGACACCGGCCGTCAGGCAGGCAGGCAGGCCGTCAGGCAGGCAGGCAGGCAGGCTGAGCGGAGACGACCAGGTCGAGGCCGAGCTGTCGACGGTGAGCACCGGCTCGGCGGATTCAGGCCAGTCCATCGTGCGGCCGACGACGACGGCGACGAGTGACGAGTGACGAGTGACGAGTGACGAGTGACGAGTGACGAGTGACGAGGATACGAGTGCACATCGCAGCATCGTCGCATCGGTGATCGGCTGCCCTGAGGATCTGGAAGCATTGGGCGATGACCGCCTCCACCGCTCGGTTCCGAGACCTCCACGCCTCGGGATGCTTCGTCATGCCCAACCCGTTCGACATCGGCAGCGCCCGGCTGCTCGACGCGCTCGGCTTCCCCGCGCTGGCCACCACGAGCGCCGGCTTCGCCGCCACGCTCGGTCGCGACGACATGCAGGTCACGCGCGATGAACTGGTGGCGCACGTCGCGGCCATCTCGGCCGCGAGCTCGCTGCCCCTCAACGTCGACTCGGAGCGCTGCTTCGCCGAGACCGAGGACGGCATCGCCGAGACGGTGCACCTGCTGGCCGACGCCGGGGCAGCCGGGTTCTCGATCGAGGACTGGAACCCGGCGACGAACAGCATCGACGCCATCGATGTGGCCACCGAGCGCGTGCGCGCCGCAGCGGCCGCGGCTGTCGAGCGCGGGCTGGTGCTCACCGCTCGCTGCGAGAACCACCTCCGAGCTGTCGACGACTTCGCCGACACAATGGCCCGACTGCGCAGCTACCTCGCAGCGGGGGCCGAGGTGCTCTACGCCCCGATGTTGTGGTCGGCCGAGCAGATCGGCGAGGTCGCTGCGCTCGGCGCACCGGTCAACGTGCTGCTGCTGCCGGGCGGGCCGACCGTCGCGAAGCTGGCTGCGAGGGGTGCTCGCCGCATCTCGGTGGGAAGCTCGCTGGCGAACATCGCCCAGGGCGCCATGGTGGCGAGCGCCGAGCAACTGCTGGCGAACGGCACGTTCGACGCGGACACGCCGTTCATCGCCGGGGAGATCAAACGGAAGGCGTTCACCTCGTACTCCGGCTGACACGCGCTGCTCGATGCTGGACCCATCCGATTCAGTGAGAATGCCGGTGATGAATGTCGGGCAGGTGCTCGTGCTCGTGGGTGAGCACGAGGTGCCGGTGCCGGCTGCCTGACAACACCTGAACGGTCCCTGGATGATGATGAGCTTCGGTGCTGTCGATCGGGTGCGCGTGCTCGAGGAGTTCATGGGTGTGCACGTGCGCGTGGTGGCTGGTGGCGACCACGAGGACTCCGACGAGGGACACGGAGAACGCGAGAATCGTCGTGGCGGTGAGGTGGTCGCCGTTGATCGGCCAGGCGAGCAGCGCTCCGACGAAGGGTGCGAGAGCGAAGATGACTTGACCTCGTGCGGCACCGACGAGTCGGGCACCGGTGATCCACATCGTGATCGAGATGCCGTATCCGACTGCGCCGATGGCGAGCGCCGCAGCGATGAAGGTCACGGCTGGTGCGTCGTGGAGCAGAAGTCCGAGCAGCAGGTTGACCGACCCGGCAACGATCCCTTTGGCGAGGGTGATCTGTGACGGGCCGTAGCTGTCGAGGCTGGCGGTGATGGCGTTGTCGATTCCCCAGCACACGCACGTAGCGGCGACGAGGAGTGCCCCAATGGCGACGCCTGCCTGGGAGGTGCCCGCGAGAATGACTCCGCCGAGCACGACGATGACGATGCCGAGCCCCGCTCGGCGTCCGATGTGCTCTTGCAAGAACGCTCGGGCGATCACGGCAGTTGCAACGAGTTCGAGGTTGAGGAACAACGACACCGTGCCCGCAGGGGTGCGGTCGAGTGCCAGCACGAGCAGGACCGGCGCGAGACCACCACCGACACCGATGGCCACCAACAGGCGCGACCGTTGCCGACGAGTCGCCGTCGAGCGTTGCTCGCGCAGCGCGAACGGTGCGACCGCAACGGCGGCACCGAGGTAGAGCAGGCCGGCGAGGGTGACCGCTCCGATGTCGTCGACGACGAGTTTGGTTGCTGGCGTCGCCGCGCCGAACAAGACGGCGGCGAGCGCGCACCACGCCCACCCGTTGCGCTGCGTCACGTGTCGACCGCCTTCTGCCACCATTGGAATCTACGCCGGGGACCGCCCCGAGGCGTCGCAGCCTTCGGTCCGCTCAGCAATCGGGTGTCGGAGTCGATGCTGTGGCCGGTGCGAGGCGGTCAAGGATCCGGCGTTCTGCGGGCCAGGCGTCGATGAGTGCTTGCGGTGGGATTCGGCGTGCGGCGTAGCGCAGCGCGAGGGCAACGACGACGATGTCGTCGAGCGGGCCGATCACGGGCAAGAACTCAGGGATGAGGTCGATGGGCGACAACACCCAGAGGCCGGCGAACGCGACCGCAACCTTGACGCGCTTGGGCACTCGCGGGTCCTTGCGGAGACGTCGTGCGGTGGTGACGCACGCTGGCAGGACCGTCGCGAGGTCCTTGGCCAGCCCCGGCGGGAGTCTGCGGGCGAGCACGATCATCACGATCCACGACACGGCCACGAGCACGACCGCGACGATCAACCAGCGAACGATCATGCGTCGTGCTCTCGAGGGTCGAGCAGGATGAGCGAGAAGGTGATGAGCTGTGCGCAGATGTGGATGAGTGGCCCTCGTTCAGCTTCGGCAATCGAGCGGGCGAGTTCAGTCTCGCGCGGTGCCAATGGCGCCCTGCGCAGCTACCCGCTGGCTCGATGATCGAGGAGTCGACAGCCTGTCTCGGCGTCACTGTTCAGGCTGGCCGGAGTGTCGATGTGCATCATGTCGTCTCCTTTCATTCGCGAGCGTACGGCGAGCGAACCAGCTTGGCGAACACCGCGTGCACGTGTTGCACCGTCGGGTTGCTGGCCCGACGGGTGTCGGTTGGCGGCGACGGCGCGCACCGTCCTCGCCGAGGCCAGGGACGCCCACGGCAAGAAGGCGTTGGCGCGCATGGACTGGTCTGCGGCACGGGACGGCTTCGCCGCGTTCGGCGCCGCGAATCGGGCCGAACTTGCGGCCAACCGCGTCGAACAGGGACTCGGCCCGGTGGTCTCCCTTCTGCCCCCGGTCCCACACGGATTCTCGTGCGAGGGTGATACCCGCACGATCAGCTACGACGGCGCCACGGTGCTGATGCGCGACCTGAAGGGCCTTCGCTACCTCGAACGGCTGCTGGCCGACCCCAATCGCGAATTCCACGTGCTCGACCTCCTCGCCGTCGAACGCGGGCCTCTCCCGACCACGGCTCGAACAACCGATCCTGGCGCCGGCATCAGCGATGGTGGTCATGCTGGATTCCACCTCGACGCCGAAGCGCGCGCGGCCTACCGGCGCCGATTGATCGACATCGACGCCGACATCGAGGACGCCACCGCCATGAACGACACGTCACCCGATCTCTGCGCTACGCCCTGGCGCGGATCGCCGAGCATCATCGGAGCCTCGGCGAACATCTGCGCCAGGCAGTCCGCACCGGCACCTACTGCGCGTGCGAGCCCGACCCCCGGCTCCCCATCCGATGGCACGTCGGGAGCTCACGAATGCACGGCGAAGTCGATGGGCCCGTGGATGGGCAGGCTCTCTCGCCCTGATTGACAGGATTTCTTGTCACGCCGTCGATGCAGGCATCACCGCGGCGTTCTTCGACCCAGCGCTGTCGAGCTCAGTTGTCACCGTTCTCGGCTCGATCCCGGTCACCGGCTCGTCGTCGGGTCAATGGGCGACGCGCCCTCTGCGAGAGCACCACGACAGCGACAACAACCGCCACGTGAGGTGCTGCGTTCACCCAGAAGTAGCCGTCGGCGCCGATCGCCTTCATCGCTGCAGTGGACGCGAACGGGCCGAGGATCGCGCCGAGTCCGTAGAGCAACACGATCTGTCCGCTGGCAGCCGCCATCTGGTCGGGCATCAGGCGATCGTTGGTGGCCGCGACCGTCAGCGTGTACAGCGTCAGCGTCAACCCGCCGGTGATCACGAGCGAGGTCAGCATCGGCCAATGACCCGGTGTCATCGGGCCGGTCACGACGAACAGGACAGCGGCGATGGCGGCGCTCGCGGCGATCACGGCCGGGCGTGACACACGATCAGACAGCTTGCTCAACGGAAAGAGCACCACGATCGGGCCGAGCCCGGTGACTGCACTGACGAGCGCCGTACGAGCGTCGTCGAGGCCCGCGCGCTGGGCGAACACCGCGACTGTGGAAAATGCGCCGTTCGAGAAGCCAACCAAGCCAGCCAATACGACCCCGACCGGTGCGAGCCGGAACAGGGTCTTCAGTGCCACGGGTGCCGGAATCGGCCGCGACGGCGCCGCGGCGGTGGCGGCGTGGGCGCCGGTCATGCACAGCGCTCCGCAGGCAGTGATGAGACCGGCGACCAGGAACGGGGCCGCCCCGCGCGTGCCGGTGAACCGCAACAGGAAGGCACCCGCCGCGAACGACGCCATGACGCACACCATGTAGATGCCGAGCAGATGACCGCGCCGATCATTGCTGGTGGCGGTGTTGAGCCAGGTCTCGACCACCACATAGCACGCCGAGACCATGTACCCCTGCGCGATGCGTAGCAGGATCCACCAACCCGGCACCTCGGCAAGAGCGGGCGCGGCGCAAATCACCGCCATTACCGCCATCATCCACATCAGAGCCCGTGCCAGACCGAGCCGCTGCATGATCGGGGCGGCGTGTCGCGTGCCCGCCAGGAACCCAACGTAGTAGCCGCTGAGAATCGCACCGGTTGCAGCCGTACTGAAGCCGTCGCGGCCGGCGCGAACACCCAACACCGTGAGCAACAATCCGTTGCCGGCCATCGTCAACGAGAAGGCGACGATCAGCTGGGCAACCCGGGTTCCTGGCTGCCGTGGGGGTGCCGCCATGATCTGCACAGGCCGAGGATACGAATACCCGACGGCTCGCCCTCAGTCGAAGACCCGTTCGAGTGGCCCTCGCCTCCGCATCTCAGGTCTCAACCAGCGATCCACCACTGAACACCGTTCCTGTGCAACGCCTTCGCAACGCCCGGACCGGCGGCACTAGAGTTGGCCAGCGGTCGCTTCGACGTCAAGCTTGAGCATCGTTGTCCACCCGCTCATTGAGCAGAGCCCGTGTGATCGGTTGGAGGATGTTGGTGGCGAGAACACGGGTCTACTGCAAGGGTGTTCTCGAAGCAGAGAACTTCCCCGTCGCCGATGTTTCCGAGCACCTCGAACGCCCCGACACGGTGGTCTGGGTCGATTTCTGTGGGCCATCGAAAGAGGAGTTGCACCAGCTCGCCGACGAGCTGGGGCTGCACGAGTTGGCGGTCGAGGACGCGCTGAGTCCGCATCAGCGACCGAAGCTCGATCACTACGCGACGCACAACTTCTTGACCTGTCACGCTGTGGAGTTGAACGTTGACGATGGTTTGCTGATCGAGACTGAGATTGATGCGTTCATCAACCCGCGTTGGCTTGTCACCGTCCGCAAAGATGACGACTTCCCGCTCGAGCCCGTGATCGCCCATTGGGACCGATCGACGGACCTCGCAGTGCATGGTGTGAGCTTCTTGCTGTACGGGCTCCTCGACACTGTCGTTGACACATACTTCGAAGCGGTCCAGTGCTTCGACGAGTTCTACGATCAGATCAGCGAGGGCATCTTCGCCGAGAAGCCAATTCCGCCGTCGGAACAACAGCACTGGTTCCAGACGCGGCAAGCATTGATCCGGTTCCATCGTCTGGTGGTCCCGATGCGCGAGGCAGTGACCGGTCTGATGCGTCGCGAACACTCCTCGGTGGCCGATGACCTCTATCCGTACTATCAAGACGTCTACGACCACGTGTTACGAGTGACGGAGTCCACGGATGCACTTCGTGACCTGATCTCGACCATCGTCGAGACGAACCTGAGTCTGCGCGACTACCGCACCAACCAGATCGCGAAGCAGGTCACGAGTTGGGCGGCGATCATCGCGGTACCGACGCTGATCACCGGCTGGTACGGGATGAACGTCCCCTATCCCGGGTTCGGCAAATCGTGGGGAGTGTGGGCCGCTGGGGCGCTGGTCGTTTTCATCTCCGGTGGGCTGTACGCGATCTTCCGGCGAAAGGAATGGTTGTAGCTGGAGTCCTGACTGACATCTACCGTCGGTCCAACGATGCCAACCCGTTTCGTGGGCGCGAGATGGGACGTGGAGCTTCCACCTTGCACCCGAGGAGACCCAGAACGCTCGCTGTGAGGCTCTGCCGCTTGACCGCGGTTCGTCAGGCGCTCCGCTCGATCATGACCGTCGGCACCACGCCGGCGATGTCCACGTACGATGCGGTGCACTCTGCCGGGCATGTGCCCCAGTCACGTTTCGGATAATTGACCGAGACCACGTAGTACTCGCCCGCCGGGGTGTCGGCAGGGATCTGCAGCGGCGCAGTGGCTTCGTAGTCGTCCCGGAGGTCGCAGCCCGATGCGGTGGCAGTGGTGGTGATCACCCCATCAGTGCTGAGTGCCAGCAGCCCGGGATACTGGGCGAGGGCGGGTCCCTGGGCCTCGGCAGCGGTCATCGTTGCCCGAATCGAGTACAACGTCGACGGGTCTGCCACGACACTGCGCGGAATCAAGAACGCCCGCAATGTTCCGGTGCGGCGTGGGTTGTTACCCGTGTCCACGCAGCTGATGCTCCACGCGCCGGTCGAGAAATCCTGTATCCAGTTCGGCCCATTGAGTGTGCCGGTCCAATGAACAGCCATCGCTGTACCGGCCTGAACCGTTGGCGTGAGCACATCCATGGTGATCGCGATCGCAAACTCGCCACCATCTTGGGTCGCTGTGGCGCCGCCGCTGAGCGGACCCGTACGGACGTTCACGGGCACCGTGCTGGTGGTCGCCGGCACGGTCGACGTCGAACTGGTCGAAGCCGATTCGGGGGGCGCCGCGCTGGTCACGACCGGGGCGACAGGCACGAGTGACGGGTTGGTCGCAGCGGTCCTCTCGGGTGAGTCGCTAGCCGCCAACACGACGATCACACCGATCAACACGGCAAGCAGCGACGCGACAGCGGCGACGATGAACGAACGTCGTCGTGGCAGGCGTCGGACGGCGGATGGCTGGCCTGGTGCGTCTTGTTCTTTGCCGGGACGCTGGCTGGGCCTGCCCGCGCCTGCCCCGCGGCCACGCATCGGCTCGCCATCGCGCCCGAGCTCGTCGAGGTTCAACGCACCGGCGTCCGCCAAGTCGTCGTACAGGCCGGCGACATCGGTGCTCGCTACTACCCTCTCGGTCGACGATGTGGCCAAGTAGGCCTCGAGCATGTCGTCCAGCGTGCCCGCGTCGAGCTCGCTGAGGAACTGCTCGAGCAGCGACGCGGGAACAACCGCGAACGCGCTGGCGATGCCGTTGCTGACGGTGAAGACCGCCACGTGCCATGCCAGCCATGTGCACACGACCGACAGGTCGGGGCGCTCCCGTGGGTTCAGCGCCCGCCCGAAGACGGAGTTCTCGTCGGATTGACGGGAAGACGACGGCGTGATCGAGGGCT
>JBBQTC010000096.1:0-11320 GCA_038234785.1 Acidimicrobiales bacterium | reverse complement strand
CAACGCGAACATGCGCGCACAACTCGCACGCACCCTCGGCGAACGACGCCTCGACCGCTGACCGCTGCGACGAAGACATGTCCACCACACACCACCCCAGGCCACCCGCCGATTCTCTTCAACGACTGGAGATAACGGCACTTACAGGACGTCCGGCTCGGCGTTCGACCGGGGCGATCGCCTCGGCTGTGTGCTGCTTTGCGCCGGCAATACCGAGCTCCCTCAGAAGCGGAGGGACTTCACCAGTGCGCCGCATGGATGAATGCGGCGGCGGGCCGCTCCAGCCACTGCGTCACACGCAGCATGAGCGCCATGTCCGCTTGGCGAGCCGTCCGCAGGTTCGTCAGTCGCGCCGGTGTGCAACCGAGCGTCCGGGCTAAGTCACTCCACGCGAGTCCGAGGAGCTGACGCTGCGCGTTGAGCGCGGCATGGAGCTCGTTCAGATCCCAGCGGAGCCGACTATCGGGACCCGGCTCCGGCAACCGGGTGTCACCGACTTCAATCACTGCGCCGGTCAGGAAGTCCTCAGGCGCGCGGCCGAGCCAGCGCAACATGAACAACGCGTATTGGCAGGAGGTCGCGTCACGCGCGCCCAGTCTTGCGACTGCACCACCTCAAAGCGGATGATCACTGCGACGTGAGTTAAGTCCCGCGGACTGCTGCCAGAGCTCGTCCGCGAACTCATACCAGCTGAGCCCCCGCTCACGACGACGGCCATCGAACGCAGCGAAGAACGCTGCGAAGTCGAATGCAGGTAGGCCAGCCACGCTGAAACGATACGCCAGTGCACCTGGGTCGGTCGTGCGAAGAGTTCGCGCCGCAACTCAGAGTCGGCGACATTGGCGATCGCGACCCCGCAAAAGAGGATCCCGGTCGTCATCCGAGCTGAGCGGTGAAAATTGCCGCACATGGGATTTCGAGACCAGGGCATCGTGCCGGCAAATTGGTTCAAGGAAGAAGGGTCATCGTTCGACCGTTGTGCCGTCCGCTGTCGCGCTCGACGACGACAGGTCGCGACGATTGAGTCGCGCGGCCTGACGCGACGCTTCGATTACAACAGGGAAGGGACATGTACACGTCCTACGCCTACGCGTGACACGGAACAAAGCAAGCGACCCTGACCGATGAACTCCACGAGAAGCGCAGTCGCAACTCCGCGTCGGGGCGGACGAGTGGCAATCCACTCCGGCCTGTACCCGGGTGCCCCGAAACGCCGGTTCGACCTGGCGATTTGGTCCTACCGCCGAACATCGTGCATTCCGCGGGCGAAGACGATCTGGCTCTCCGGGGCGATCTTGAGGATCACTCGTTCGGACTGGATCAACTCGTCGGGGTAGTCAGCGTCCAGGTACTTCCGGGCAAGCGCGTTGATGTTTGCCCTCGCCTCTGGGCCCGTCACGATCTGAACCACTCGACCTCGAATCTCAGCGAAGAAGTACGGGTTCTTCCTGTCCCAGACAGTGACGGTGACCCGCGGATCGGCTTGGACATTCTTGAACTTGCGCAGTTCGACCTCGGTATTGATCACGAGATGGTCCTCGTCGCAGTCGACCCACACCACGTGCGCCTGAATCTGGCCGCTCGGCAGCAGCGTCGAGATCGTTGCGAAGTTCCTCTCCTTCACGAGCGCCTTCACGTCATCGTTGATCATCACGCCCAGGGTACGGCACCTGCGGTCGCACACTGGCCGAGGCTGCCCGCGTGACCTAACCCCGTGTGGCCCGGACCGTCCCGAAACGCCGGCTCGGTGCGTACCGGCACGACTTCTTCACCTGGTCGACCATGGCAGGGATCGGGTGCGTGTGACGATCAGCGGTGCAACTCTGTTCCGTAGCGCATTTCGGTCACGGTGACTCCAAGTACGTCATCGCTCCCGACACCATGACCTCTCACCAGAACAGTGCGTGACACAATCGCCGGATGACGATCGGACATGTCATCGCAGACGGGTTGGCCTTCCCGGAAGGACCGCTCGTGCTTCCTGACGGGCGAGTGGTGTTCACCGAGATTGCGGGGGGTCGCCTGTCGTACTGGACCCCGGCCGACGGCGTCCGCCACCTAGCGACGTCGGGGGGAGGACCGAACGGGGCGGCGCTCGGCGCCGATGGCTGCATATACGTGACACAGAATGGCGGTGTTGGCGACGAACGGGTGACGCCGGGCTTGCAGTGCATCGAGACCGATGGCACGGTGTCGATGCTGGCGACAGAGATCGACGGCGTTCGACTCGACGCGCCGAACGACCTTGCCTTCGGACCCGACGGACGGTTGTGGTTCACCGACCCGCGGGGCGACGCGGCTGGCAGGAATCTGCTTCCCGGTCGGCTGTTCGTGTACGACGTGAACACCGGTGACGGGGAGGTGGTGGTGGAACTCGAGGCCGTGTACCCGAATGGCATCGGCTTCGCAGACGACGGCACACTGCTGTGGACGGAGAGCTTCTCCCGGCACGTGATGGCTCTGTCCGCATCCGGACCGCAGGTCCTGGTCGAGCTCCCTGATCGCCACTTCCCAGATGGGTTCTGCGTCGGCACCGATGGCCGCCTCTACGTGGCGTCCACGTACGGCCACTGCGTCAACGTCGTCGCTGACGGTGCCGTGGTCGACACGCTGATGTGCGGCGACGGGATGCCGACGAACTGTTGCTTCGTGGGCACGACGTTGATCGTCACCGAGTCACGCCGCGGCACGCTCTGGAGCTTTGACCTCGGGGTCACGGGTCTCCCGCTGCGCACCGGCAACGTCGGCTGAGCAACGCCTGCCCGGGGGCGGACACCTCCGGTCCGACGGAATCCGCGTCAGTGGTGGTGGCCCTGGCGGACGAGGGACTCCGCGGTGGTCGCTGCGGGCGCGGGACCACTGCGGCGCGGGCCGGCTGGTCGGACGTGCGTGATTGATTCAGCGAGCTCGCGGAATGTGACGCTCGGAGCCGTCAACGTAGAAGCGGATGAACCGTCGGCGTTGGCACAGTTCTGATCGGCCGCCTTGGGCGGGACCGTGGAAAAGTCCATGGCCAAGATGGCATTCGTGGCAGCGCGTGAACCTTACGGATTCGCGATGTCTTTTCACTTGCGCGCGACGTTCGGCCAAACCCGCAGCCGCAACAACGCGACCCTCACCGGGACCTGCGGAACCCGAACCAGCGAAGTGGCACGATTCGTCTGGGTGACCGCAGCTCACCGCTGGGACGTGCTGGACGAGGTTCCTGGGTTCAGTGGTCGACATTGGCTGACGCGGAGGGCAACCTCTTCTGTATTTGCAGAGCACCCTCCGACGTCCAGGTGAAGTTCTTCGCGTCGGACTAGCGCATCAACCGTCAGCAGACGTTCGAGTCAACGCCCCGTTTCGACTCAGGAAGTCGCCCCGGCATCGCTGACCCCTGCGCACCTAGCGCGCTGCCAGAACGCCGCTCGGCGAGCGGCTGGGCGATCAGCACGAACGAAGCATCGGCACCGACCAACCGTCCCAAAATCCCGCTGCCACAAGCGCTTGCCGGCGGCTCATACCGCCGGGTCGGCACGTCGTTCTCGTGCGGCCACGCCAACATGATCGGGCAAGATGGATGTCATGAGTTCCGGGGACCAGCGTGAGCGAGGCAAGCTGTTCAACGAAGTTCCTGCGCTCTACCAACAGGTCCGACCGTGGTACCCGGACGAACTCTTCGCGGACCTCGTGGCGTTGACGGGTGTCGGTGCGCATTCGTCGGTACTCGAGGTTGGCTGTGGCACCGGTCAGGCGACCGGATCACTCGCCCAACTTGGGTGCGATGTGAGAGCAATCGAACCCGGAGTCGAGATGGCGGACATCGCTCGGCAACGAATGGCGCACTTCGCAAACGTCGCCATCGAAAACTCGACGTTCGAAACGTGGGAGCGGCGGGACCGACGCTTCGACCTCATCGTCGCCGCATCGTCCTGGCACTGGATCGACCCGAGCATCGGATGGGCACGAGCACACTCCTTCCTCCACCCCTCCGGCTGGCTTGCGTTGCTCGGCCACGTCGTCATCCGGCGAATCGACGAGCCCGAGGTCTACGCCGCAACGGCCGATCTCCACGAACACTTCGCCCCAGGCAACCCCGACTGGGGACACCCACCACTCGAAGACGAGGTGCGAGCCACGAGCGGTGGCTGGGGACCTCCCAATGAGGACCGGGACGGGCTGTTCGGGCCGACGATCGTGCGCTGGTATCCGATGGTGCAGCATTTCGACCGTGCCGGATTCGCCGATCTTCTCCGGACGCTGTCGCCGTATCGACGGCTCGAAGCCCCGGTGCGTGAGCCGCTCCTCGATGCGATCGCGCAACGGATCCGCACAGATCTCGGCGATCGCGCGGCGCGCCGCTACCTCACGGTCCTTCGTGTCGGTCAACGAGCACACTGACGACGAACGACACGAAGCGCTCTCCCTGCTGTGTCACCAAACGCCGGATACGGGTGAAGGGTCGCCGCCCGCCGGACCGCGCCAGAACCGCCGTGATGCGCAGCGGGCTGTGGTCGATCGAGCCGCGGTGACGGGACCCTGTGTCGATTCTCCCTTGGATCGGTTCGAGTGGGCGATCTGAAGCTTTCGGGCCGCCGAAGTCCGCCCGGGTCGTCAGATGGTCTCGATGGTGAGGCGTGCGCGGGTGACGTCGGCGATCTTGCGGATGTGGGTCGAGTTGGAGGTCACGATCGCGTCGTGGCGGCGGACGGCTCCTTCGACGACCGTGACGTCGACGATGTCGTCATGTCCAGCGCGGGCTGCCAGCGTTCCGACGGCCTTCGCTTGATCTTCAGTGAGAGGTTCGGTGGTGCAGAGGGCGAGGAAGCGGGCGAGGCTCGCTTGGCGGGGTCCGCCGCGCCACGCTTCGGCGAGTACGGGGGTCGGGACGGTAGGGGAGGTTTCGAGGGCGAGGAAGCCGGCGTGCAACGCCCACATTCGTCGGTCGTTGCGGTCGGCGGCGATCAGCGCGCCAGTGTCGTAGGTGACGCCGTCCACTCAGGCGCTCTTGCGCGACGGCTGACGGCGCAGCATCGCCCTCGCTCGGGCGAGTCCATCAGCGAGCTCATCGGGTGTGAGGGCGCCGTGCTGGCGTTCCCATTCGGCGACACCCTTGCGGCCGGCATCGATCCGCAGACGGTGTGCGGCGGTGTCGGCGATCCACGCGCTGACCGTCGTGCCTTCTGCGGTGGCGGCCTGGTCGATGGCGTGGGCGAGTTCGGATGGGAGCGAGATAGATCGCTTCTGTCGTTGGGCCATGACGTGATGGTAGGACAGGTGGTAGGACAACGCAACGAGAAATCCTGCACGTTTCCTGCACAGAACTCGGCCGCACCTGGCGGACTGCGGCGGACTAGACGGATGCGGGCGGACGACGGCGGTGGACGTGAGCAGGGCAGACGGACCAAACCGGACGCAACGGACGTGGGAGCGAAGTCTTAAACCCCCTTCCCGCAAGGGAGTGTGGGTTCGAATCCCACCCTGGGCACAAGGAACAACCAGGTCATCGGCATGAATGATCCGACTCGTGCTCTCGTACATCGTTCAGGGCCGCACGATTCCTGCACGGATAGTTTCGCGCTAGCGGGAATCGGACGTACCCCCGGAGGTTGGTCGGGGATGCGTTAGGCCCGCCGCGCAGACCTTCCGATGGTGCACAGCCACGCGAGTAGCTTCTGCACATGTCGATGCCGCCGATGAAGTACGCCGACAACAACGGCGTGTTCATTGCGTACCGGACCTTTGGTGAGGGTGATGACGTCGTGAGCGCGCCGGCCGCGACGTTGACGATGGACATCATGTGGCCATACGTGCAAAGGATCGCCGAGACGAACCGTGTCACCTGGTACGACAAGCGCGGGACCGGCGCGTCCGATGGCGCGGGAAACTTCTCGTTCGAGGAACGAGTCGATGACATCAGAGCCGTGATGGATGCCGCCGGTCTCGAGCGCGCACACCTCTTCGGGGCATCCGAGGGTGGCCCGCAGTCGATCATCTTCGCGGCGACGTATCCGGAGCGGGTCAAGTCGCTCACGTTGTACGGAACCTTTCCGTCGTGGATGAAGCGGCGCGACTATCCACACGGCTGGGACATGACGGTCAGCGAGTACAGCCGGTGGGTCGACCGGGTGGTCGCCTCGTCTGCCGGCGATCGCGACGCCATGGCCTGGTTCTGGGACATGTGGGCACCGACCCTGGCAGCGACTCCCGGCTTCTTCGATCTCGTTGCCAGCTTGCCGGTCGCGACAAGCCCTGGGGCGGCGCGCCTGATCTGGGAGGCCATGTACGAAGCCGACGTCCGCGCCCTGCTGCCATCGATCCAAGTTCCGACGACGGTTGTTCACGTCACTGGCGACCGGGTCGCACCGGTCGAGGGGGCTCGCTATCTGGCCACGCACATTCCCGGGGCGAAGCTTGTGGAGATCGCCGGCAACGATCACTTCGCGCTCGAGATCTACCCGGAGATCCTCGACGCAATCAACGAACATGTCGCCACGGCGGATGGGAGCGGGCGCCGACGCGTTGATCGCCGGCTGATGACGGTGCTCTTCACCGACATCGTCGACTCCACGCCGGCCGCCTCTCGCGCCGGTGACAGCGCCTGGACGGAACTGCTCGATCGCCACGACACGCTCGCCCGTCGGCTCGTTACCACGCACGGTGGACGCTACGTCAAGTCGACCGGCGATGGCCTCGTCGCCACCTTCGACGGCCCGAGCGGTGCCGTGCACTGCGCGAGCAGTCTGCATTCCCACATGGCTGAACTTGGCCTTCCGATTCGTGCAGGAGTGCACGTCGGCGAGATCGAGATCCGATCCGACGGTGACATTGCGGGCATCGCTGTGCACATCGCCGCTCGAATCGCCGGGCTCGCGACCGCTTCGCAGACCATCGTGTCCAGAACGGTGAAGGATCTCGTCGTCGGTTCCGAGCTTCGGTTCGACGACTTCGGGGAACATCGCCTCAAGGGCGTCGATGATCCGTGGCAATGCTTCAGGATGCTCGACGGAACTCTGAGTTCATCATCGCAAGAAACCGCCTAGCGACGTCGACCGACGATTCGCCTCCGCGGTGTCGCCAGGGGCGTGCCGTCAGTCCGCGTATCGTTGAGCATGATCAAGGACGAAGTGAAGGCGCTGGTTCGGGGCAAGAACTTCGCAATGATCTCGACACTGCTGCCGAGCGGCCAGATCCAGTCCCACGTGGTGTGGGTGGACTGCGACGACGATCACGTCGTGATCAACACCGAGGTCGCGTTGCGCAAGTTCAAGAACGTCCAAGCCGACCCGCGGGTCACGGTCACCATATGGGACAGGAAGATTCTCGTCCCCATAGATGAGCAAAATGTGAAGTGAACCGGCCGGAGTTCTGCATCAGGTCCTCTGCAATCCTGGAGCACCAGACAGGGCACCCCCAGGCCTCAGACGGTCTCGATGGTGGGGCGTGCCCGTTTGCCGTCGGCGATCCTGCGGATGTGAGTCGGGTTCGACGTCACCACGGCATCGTGCCGGCGGATGCTCGACCGCGAATGGTCGACCTCCTCGACGACGACGAGCAACGGATCGTGGTCGCGCACGAGCGAGCACATGCCCACTACCGGCACGACCGCTATCTGCTCGCGGCCGAGCTCGCCGCAGCGGTGCTGCCACCGTTGCGGGCCGTGGCCAAGCGTGTGAGCTACTCCATCGAGCGGTGGGCGGATGAGGCTGCTGCCGCTGCGTGCGGTGATCGCCGGCTGGTCGCGATCACGCTCGGCAAGGTGGCACTGCAGACCAACCCGCCGACTGTGGCCGGGTTCTCGGGCCTCGGGGTCGCATCGCGAATGGGAGCGCTGCTCGAACCGCCGATCCCGAACCCGCACCGAGTCCACGTCATTGCACTGTGGTCGAGCATCGCCGTGATCGCCGGGTTCAGCGTCTACCAGTTGCACCATCTGGAACGACTGCTGACCGCACTCTGCCCGCACTGACTACAGAGTCGAACGGGAGATCGACGTGCGATCCTCGACGGCGTCGGCATGAGGGCGTAGTTGGACTCGTCGAAGCGTTTGTGCGTTGAGGGCGACGACGATGGTCGACAGGCTCATCAGGATGGCGCCGACTGCTGGTGCGAGTGTGATACCGGCCCATGCGAGCGCGCCGGCGGCGAGTGGGATGGACACGATGTTGTATCCGGCTGCCCAGGCGAGGTTCTGACGCATCTTGCGGTACGACGCCCTTGACAACTTGATGACACCGACCACCGAGCGTGGATCGTTGCCGGCGAGGACCACGCCAGCCGACTCGATGGCGACGTCGGTACCGGCACCGATCGCCAAGCCCACGTCGGCGCGTGCCAGGGCGGGTGCGTCGTTGACGCCATCGCCGACCATCGCAACCTTGTAACCGCGAGCTTGCAGTTCGGCGACCTTGTCCTGCTTGTCTTCAGGGAGCACCTCGGCGAAGACCTCGTCGATACCGAGTTCGGCGGCGACTGCGTCGGCGACCTGGCGCGCGTCGCCGGTGATCATGACGACGCGTTCGATCCCGATCTCGTGGAGATCGATGACTGCTTGTCGGGCCTCGGGGCGGATCTTGTCCTCGAGCGCGATGGCTCCGATGATCTCGTCGTCTCGAACGAGATGCAGCACGGCTGCGCCGCGGCTGGTCCATGTCTCGATGTCGCCGCGGATCGATTCGGGGATGGCGAGTGAACGTTCGCGCAGCAGGACGGGTCCGCCGACGGCGTATCGATGGCCGTCGATGATCGCCTCGACCCCGCGGCCGGTGATCGCCCGGAACTGCGAGGCGCGCGCGATGTCGCCTCGCTCGCGGGCGGATGTGACGATCGCCCGGGCGAGCGGGTGTTCGCTGTCCAGTTCGACTCCACCGGCGAGGCGCAGAACCTCGTCGGTGGACATGTCATGGCCGGCCACACCGGTGACGACGTGGCGACCTTCGGTCAGTGTGCCGGTTTTGTCGAACAGCACCGCGGTGATCGTTCGCATGCGTTCCAGGGCGAGTCGGTCTTTGACGAGGATGCCGTTGCGGGCGGAGACGGCCGTGGAGATCGCGATGACAAGTGGGATGGCGAGGCCAAGGGCGTGGGGGCAGGCGATGACGAGCACGGTGACGGTGCTGGTGATTGCCTGGTCGATGTCACCGGCGATCGACCAGGTGATGAACGTGATCACTGCAGCTGCGGTGGCGATGTAGAACAACCACTTCGCGAACCGGTCGGCGAGGACCTGTGCGCGGCTGTTGGAGGCCTGGGCTTCGGCGACGAGGCGTTGAATCCCGGCGAGTGCGGTGTTGTCGCCGACTGCGGAGATCCGGATCCGGATCGAGGAGTCCGTCGAGACGGTGCCGGCCACGACTCGGTCGCCGACCGCTCTGACCACCGCCTTCGACTCTCCGGTGATCATCGACTCGTCGACCTCGGCTTCGCCTTCCTCGATCGTGCCGTCGGCCGGGACGCGTCCACCGGCACGAACGAGCACGAGTTGGCCTTCAAGGAGGTCATTGAGCCCGACGGTCCGTGTTGTGCCGTCCTCGATCACTTCGGCTTCGTCGGGGAGCAGAGCTGCAAGGGCGGCGAGCGCGCCTTGTGCTTGGCCGATTGCCTTCATCTCCTGCCAGTGGCCGAGCAGCATGATGGTGACCAGCGCAGCCAGTTCCCACCAGAACTCGAGGTCGAACCATCCGAGGCTCGACGCCATCGACGACGCCCACGCGACGGTGATCGCCATCGCGATCAGCAGCATCATCCCGGGTGCCCGGTCACGCACTTCGTCGGCGGCTCCCTTGAGGAATGGCCAGCCGCCCCACAGGAACACGAACGTGCCGAGCACCGGGCCGACCCAGGCGACACCGGAGAGCTCGTAGCCAAACCAGTCCATGATCATCTCGCTGGTGGCGATGACCGGGAGCGAGATCAGCAGGGTCAGCCAGAACCGACGGCGGAACGTCTCCGGGTCGTGCCCGGCGTGCTTGTCGTGACCGGCATGACCGGCATGGCCGGCATGGCCGGCATGGCCGGCATGGCCGGCATGACTACCCGGTGCGTTGTGCGATTCGTGGTGGTTGCCGCCGGAGTGGTGATCGTGATCAGAGCGGGTCGCGTCCGCTCGTGTCGGATGCTCGTGCATGGGATTGGCGTTCATAGTTCCACTATACCCCCCGGGGGTATTTTGTCAAGGTTGGTGTGACGAGGTGCACCCCTACTCGACGATGACCTCGATCTTCATGCCCGCTCCGTAGTGGCCGGGCTGATGGCAACCGACTTCACAGGTGCCGGGTTCGGTAAAGGTGTACGACAGCTCACCGGCGGCGCCCGGCTGAACAGTGACTGCGGCCTCGCCCATCGAGTGGGTCGATGCATCACCCATGTGCGCCATCTCGTCATCGTGTTCCATCTGTGCGGCGACGTCGCCGATGAAGGCGTCGTGGGGGATCTTGCCGGTGTTGGCGAACCGGAAGTCGATGGTTTCGCCGGTCTTGACGGCGAGCGTTGTCTGGTCGAACTTGATGTCTTCCAAGGCGATGTTGACGGGCCTCGCCCCGGCCGACGCCGCGGCCGCATCGCTGGTCGCGCCAGAGTTGGACTGGCGGGTCTCGCCACACGCGGCGACGAGCGTGGCGATTGCCACGGTGCCGGCGATCAGCGGGAGGCGAAGTGTGTGCGTCATCGGATTTCCGTCTTCTGGGTCTCGGTCCGGGTGCGCGTCTGCGCCCGGCTGTTCGAGCACTGTGGCGATCCGGTGTGCAGACCGTGTGAAGGTCCGGTGCAGGCCGTCTGGTTTCGCAAGTGACTCACCCCTGAGTCACAAGCAGCGCGTCGTAGAGTCGATTCGTGAGCGTGACCGTGCTGGTAGTCGAGGACGAGGTGAAGATCCGAGACCTCGTGCGCCGCTATCTCGAACGCGAGGACCTCGCGGTGGTCACCACTGGTTCGGGTGCGGAGGCGATGTCGATCCTCGAACGCGGTGGGATCGATCTGCTCGTGCTCGACCTGAACCTGCCCGACGTGGCCGGTGAGACGATCGCGACGGAGTTCGCCGGTCGTCTCCCGATTGTGATGCTCACCGCGAAGTCGGGCGAAGCGGATCGCATCCACGGCCTCGAACTCGGCGCTGACGACTACCTGACCAAACCGTTCTCCCCGCGAGAGCTGGTGCTGCGCGTGCTCGCTGTGCTCCGCCGCAGCGCAGTGTCGTCTGTCGACACGTCCGTCAGCTCGTTCGGTGGCGGGGATCTCGTCATCGATGAGGTTCGGCACGAGGCGACCGTCTGCGGTGTGGTGGTGGAGTTGACGCCAACGGAGTGGTCACTGTTGACGGTGTTGGCGTCATCGCCGGGTC
>JBBQTC010000095.1:0-11326 GCA_038234785.1 Acidimicrobiales bacterium | reverse complement strand
GGTCCCGATGCTGTAGTTCGAGGTCCAGGACGCTTCGTCGGTGATGGTGATGTTCTCGGCGATCGCCATGAGTTGCTCGATGGTGAGAGTCGTGCTGGAGATGTAGAGGGTTTCGTCGGTGCTGAGCGCGACGCCGATGGTCGGGTCGCCCGTCGTCGAGCGGTAGCCGAGACGTCCGCTGATCGTGACCTGCTCGAGGTGCGTGAACCCGCCGCCGGCGATCGTGTTGAGTAGCGGCCCGTCTTGAACGGAGACGCCGAGGGTGCCGTCGTCGGTGGAGAGCATCGGGGTGCTCATGGGTATCCGGTGGTACGGGGTCTCGAACTCGACGAGGCCGCTGGGCAGAGGCCCAGCGAACGTGTACCCACCTCGTTCGGCCGTCGGTGCGATCGGCTGGATGAGGGCGACGAGTTCGTACATCAGGTCGACATTGTCGCCGGACACGACCATGGGGATTTCGCCAGCGTTCCACGTCAGGGTGGTGTTGCCGTTCGTCACGTTCTCCTCGAGCACACCCGGGATGCGTCCGGGCTTGGCCGCGGGGAAGGTGGTCCAGCCAACGGGGAACGCGTGGATCGCAACGATCGAGGTTGGCGCACCCCCCGGGTGGGGAACGCCGACCGTGCCTCCCCATCCCTGGTCCACGTCATTCGTGGCGTAGCCGGCGCCGACACCGGGCACGGGTTGGGCGGGCCAGTTGATGATCGGGTATGCGTCGATTCGGTTTGCGGTCGCAGAAGGAGCAGGGGCCGCGAGTGTGGCATCTGGTTGGCTGGCTGGGGTCGTAGCGTTGCGGGTGGTCTGCACCCCATGCGACGCCGCCGATGGTGGCGACGGCAGCGAGTCCGGCTGCACCGGCGCGGTGGGTCGCGCGGCGCCGGTTCAGTTGCCGTTCGCGTTCGGCGACTCGGGGGTACATGCCGGACGGAGGGCTGTATAGCGAACTCGTGCCCTTGAGTTCATTTCCGATCCGGTTGCCGAAGTCGATGTCGGTGGGATTCATCGTTGTTCCTCCATGAGTGCGCGGAGCGCGGCGAGTGCCCTGCTCGTTTGTGCCTTTATCGTGCCGATTGGTGAGCCGAGGATCTGTGCGACTTCGGCCTCGGATAGGTCGTCGTGGAATCGAAGGGCGACGACCGCCCGGTGACGAACCGATAGCTGCTGCATCGCAACCAGTAACGGTTGGAGTGGTGGTCGACGCTGTCCGACGCACAACGAGAGGCAGTGACGGATCGGGTCGACCTGCTCGCGGCACGTGGTCCGGATCTCGGTCGGCCGCTGGTGGACAGGATCCACAGTTCACGTCATCAGTCGATATGACTTGTACGACGAGTACCTGCGGGAACTCGGAGAGGAAGGATTGACCTGATGGCACGAACCAAGTTCTCCCAACTAGGCGACACCGTCGTCGCCAAGCCCGACGCGCCGGAGCGACTCGCCGACTTGCGCGCCGAGACCATCGAAGAGATCCGGCAGTACGAGGTCCGTCACGGTGAGGCGATCAGCCAGGTAGAGCTCGCCGGTGGGCTGGACCTTGCCCAAGGTGCGATCTCCAAGCTCGAGCACTCCGACGACGTGCGCGTCTCGACACTGCGTCAGTACCTCGATGCGCTCGGCGCCCGGCTGGAACTCATTGCTGTGTTCGACGACGACGACCGTCGCGTGCCGATCCATCTCGGACGGGATGACGCCGCCTGAAGAAGCATCGGATCGTCGGCGCCGGCGAGCGACCAGCGGTTTATCAGACCCACGGTCACAGACTGTTCTGAGTCTTGCGCCAGAGCCACGGCCGACGGGCGAAAGTTGTCCATCCACTTGTCCATCTACCGCGCGCTACTGCAGGATGTTCAACGAGACCGGACGAGGAGAACACCGAAGCTGAGCAGGTCAAATGCGATTCAAAGTGACTCGCTGAGACCTGCTCGACCGCATTCCTAAACTGCAGGTCGCAGGTTCCTGCCGGGGGCGCCACGAAAGACCAGGTCGATGGCCAAATTCCGCGGGGTCGAAAACGATTTGAATCGTAGCCGTCGGTGTCGTGGAGGCCATTCACGATGGAATTTCTCGACGTGATTGGGAACGCCGTGGGAAGAGTCGGGGTGTCCTTCGGGTCCTGCGGCCTGTCGAGCGGCGTTGCTTGCAGGTCCTTCACGAGTGCGGGTCGTCATGGTTGCCCTGGGTCAGGTTGCGAGCTCGCCGATCGAAAGGACGGCGACGAGGAAGTTCGATTCCGGTGTGAAAGGTCGCAGGTCCCAGGAGGCGAGGCTGAGTTCAGCGACGAGGCCGGCATGTTCGACGTCGTCGAAGAACTCGTTGAATTCGTAGTCGCGTCCTGATCCGAAGCCGGTCACGATGCGTCCATCCGGGCGGAGATGCTTGGCGAGGTTGGCGAGCACCGGTCGGCGGGTGTCGGGGTCGAGGAATGTCAAGACGTTGCCGGCACAGAGGATTGCATCGAACGGCTCCTCGATACCGAGTGTGGGAAGGTCGAGCTCGGCGAGGTCGGCGACGAGCCATGTCGGGCCGGGGTGCTCTTGTTGGGCGGCGTCGATGAGGATTGGGTCGATGTCGACGCCGACGATGTCGTGGCCGACACGGGAGAGGTAGCCGCCGACGCGTCCGGGGCCGCATCCCGCATCGAGGATTCTGGATCGGCGGGGGACCATGGCGTCGATGAAGCGTGCTTCGCCGTCGAGGTCGTCGCCGTTGGCGGCCATGGAGCGGAACCGCTCGATGTACCAGGCGGAGTGCCCCGGGTTGGTCTCGGTCAGCTCGATCCACCTGTTGCGTGTCATCGCGGGAACGGTAGCGACGGTGGACCTGCCAGCGGTCGTTCGAGGGCGTTGGGCGCGGCCGGGCGGTGATTCGGGTCATTGGACCCTGGTTGTCGCGCCGAGAATCAATGAGTCTTACACTGTGCGACTGGAGATTACTCGGCGAGCGGAGTTGGCGATTCGCGCGTTGGCGCTGCTCACCGAATCGGCGGAGCGCGTGAAGGCGTCGGCGCTGGCGGAGAGCTTGGGGACGACGGTGAAGTTCGTGCCGCAGGTGCTCGGGCCGCTGGTGCGTGCCGGCTGGGTGCAGTCCGATCCTGGGCCGACAGGCGGCTACCGCAGCCTGGTCGATGTCGGCGTGGTCAGTGTGCTGCAGGTGATCGAGGCGGTTGACGGCGCCACCGATGTCGGGCGCTGCGTGGTCGCGGACCGACCTTGCCTGTCGGCGAAGCCGTGTGTGTTGCACGAGGCCTGGACCCAGGCGCGCACCGAGCTGGTCCGGGTGCTGCAGTCGACGCCGGTCTCAGCTCCCGTTGGGGTGGTCGTGTGATGTCGGCGATCCATGTTGAACGCGAAGAAGTGGGCCAGCGTGCCGGTTGGCGAGTGGTGGCGATGCCGAGCGAGCACGGCGGCTGGGGATTGACCCTGGAACCGGTGTTGCTCGGTCTCATCGTCGCCTGGTCGACCGCCGGCGTCGCGGTGGGGATCGCTACGTTCACCGCGTTCTTGTTGCGCACCCCTGCAAAGTTGGTGGCCGTGGACCTCCGCCGTGACCGCTGGCTCGACCGGTCGCGGCTCGCGCTGTGGATCGCGATCGTCGAGACGGTGGTGCTCGCCGCGGCCGTTGTGGTGGCGATCGCGTTGGCGGGATGGTCCTGGCTGGTGCCGGTGCTGGTGGCAGGTCCGTTGGTGGCGGTCGAGTTGTCGTTCGAGATCCGCAGTCGTGGCCGCCGGTTGGTCCCGGAGCTGTGCGGCGCAATCGGTGTCGCCGCGGCAGCCGCGTCGATCGTGCTCGCGGGCGACCGATCGGCTCGTCTCGCCGTGGGTGTGTGGCTGGTGTTGGCTGCTCGTGCGGTCGGCGCGATCCCGTTCGTTCGTGTGCAGATCTTCCGCCTTCGTCGTGGCCATGCCCCGGTGTGGCACAGCGATCTGGCCCAAGTGGTCGCAGTCGCCGTTGCGACGGTCGCAGTGATCGTGAACCGAAGGTTGTTCCTCGGTCTGGCCGGTGTCGTGGTGCTCGCGTTCGCACAGTCGCTGTGGGTCCGGCGAGCCCCGATTCCGGCCAAGCGGCTCGGGGTGCGCCAGATGGTGCTGGGCTTGGCGCTGGTCGCGTTGACCGCGACAGGAGTCCTGTTGTGAACGAGGCCGTGGACAACGCAGTGATGAGCCAGCGAGCCGCATCGTGGATGACGTGGAGACCGACAAGGAGAAGATCATGAGGCAACTCGATGTATCGATGACGTTGGCAGAGGCGGTTGACGCGTTTCCGGAACTCGCCCGCGAGTTCGAAAAGCGGGGTTTGGACTACTGCTGTGGTGGTGGCCGCACGATCGACGAGTCGTGCACCCTGATCGGTCTCGATCCGTCGGTCACGGTTGTCGAACTGTCGGCGCTTTCAACGACAGCTGAGCCTGCCGAGTGGACCACGATGACGGCCGATGCGCTCGTCGATCACCTCGAGGCGACCCATCACCGCTACCTGTGGGACGAGCTGCCCCGGGTGACGGCTCTGGTCGACAAGATCGTGACGGTCCACGGGGAACGTCATCCCGAACTGGCCGACATCGCGGCGTGTTACGCCGAGGTGCGCGCCGACCTGGAACCGCATCTGACGAAAGAGGAGCGCGTGCTGTTCCCGATGATTCGTGAGCTCGCCGTGTCGACCGACGCGCCGTCGTTTCATTGCGGCTCGCTTCGCAACCCGATCTCGGTGATGCTCAGCGAACACGACGCGGTTGGTGATCTGCTCGCCAAGCTTCGCCGTCTGACCAGTGGGTACACCACGCCTGCCGACGGCTGCGCGACCTATGCGGCGTGCTTCGCGGCGATGGCCGAGATCGAGGTCGACACCCATCTGCACATCCACAAGGAGAACAACGTGCTGTTCCCGCTCGTGGTGCAGCTGGAGGCCGAACGAGCGGCGATCGTTGGTCGATGATGACCACAGGAACGGACCCTGTGATGGTGGGCGAGGGTGGCGATCCGCCGTGCTGGAGCCACCTGTTCGAGGACACACGCGCCGACATCGTCGATCGTGACGACATCGACCGGCTGGTGCGCAACTTCTACCGGGACGCAGCGATGGACGACCTGCTCGGCCCGGTGTTCGAGGCCGCCCACGTGAACTGGAACGCGCATGTCGCAACGCTGATCGACTTCTGGTCGTGGCAGCTGCTCGGCGAACCCGGGTATGAGGGCCAGCCGCTGCGGGCGCATGAGCCGGTGCACGCTCGCACCCCGCTCTCCCACGCGATGTACGAGCGGTGGGTGGAACTGTTCTGCGACACGGTCGACGCCAACTTCGACGGGCCCCGCGCGCTCGCCGCCAAGGTCCGCGGTCGCAAGATGGCCGCCGCGATGGAGCGGCTGCTGTCGGGGATGTCAGCCGACGGTGCACAACCGATCGAACCGATGTGGCGGCGCTCCAATGATGGATGAGCCCACCCGCACATCGGTCGCCTTGGGCAGACCTAGGGTTCTGGTGTGAGTCGCTCGGCCAACCACTTGGATCGACGCGGGTTGACCTGGGGTGCGGTCGGCGTCGCGATCGTGATCGCGTTGACGTTCATCGGCAGCGACCGGCTGGTGTGGTTCGATGCAGCGCTCGTCGGCTACCTGTTCGGTGTCGTGTTCGCCGTGTTCGGCGTGGCCTACCGCTACGCAGTCTGGCTGCGCCGGCCATCCACTGCGATGCTCAATCGGCGAGGGTGGGACGCGTTCCGGCAACGAAAGGCCCGCAACGCCGTTGCGTTGCCGTCGCTGGTCGCAACTCATCTGCTGACCCAGGGGTTCATCCGTCGCCGTTCACGGTCGCGGTGGCTGGCCCACCAGCTGGTGTTCTGGGGCTGCATCCTCGCCGGCCTGGTGACGATCCCGTTGACGCTCGGCCTGTTGCACTTCGAAAGCGTCGGCCAACGCGCCGACCACTATCAGGTGTACATCTCGCGGGTCGGCACGATGAAGTTCGACGCCGAGAGCATCATCGGCTGGTTCACCTTCCATGCCCTCGATGTCGCAGCCGTGCTCGTCCTCGCCGGCGTGTTCATCTTCTTGCGCCGCCGCCTGCGTGACCCTGGCGCGATGGCGACGGAGCGCTCGGGCGACTTCCTCGCGCTCGCCGGTCTGTTCGCAGTGTCCGTGTCCGGCCTGTTCTTGACGGTGTCGAGCATGTGGCTGGAGGGCCGGTTCTATGCAGCGCTGAACACCATCCACGCGTTGACGGTGATCCTCGGCTTGATGTATCTGCCGTTCGGCAAGCTGTTCCACATCTTCCAACGCCCCGGCAACCTCGGTGTCGCCTACTACAAGCGAGCAAACGAGGAGGGCGACCCGGCGGTGTGCCGGAGGTGCGGCGAACACTTCGCCAGCGCGCAGCAGATCGCCGACCTCAAAGAGGTGCTCCCACAGGTCGGGTTCGACTACTCGATCGAGGGTGGCGGCAACTATCAGGACACCTGTCCGCGTTGCCGGCGCGCCTATGTCACCCTCGCCCAATCGGCGCGGGTAGGAGGGTTCGGCTGATGGCACGACCACCGATCACCGACGACGAACTGATCGCCCGCTACGGGCCGCACCTCAACGAAGCCCCACCAGGCGGATGGAACGCGGGACTGACCATCGACAAGGTCGTCAACACCCACTGTTGTTTCTGCGGTCAGCAGTGCGGCATCAAGCTCAAGGTCCACGACAACCAGGTCGTTGGGTTCGAACCGTGGTACGAGTTCCCATTCAACGAAGGCAAGCTCTGCCCCAAGGGCGTCAAGCGCTACCTCCAGGGGGGCCACCCCGACCGGTTGCTGCACCCGATGGAACGCGACGAGACAGCGCCGGGCGGGTTTCGTCAGATCACCTGGGATCAAGCGCTCGACAAGGTCGTGTCCGAGATCCAGCGCATCCAAGCGGAACACGGCGACGACGCGTTCGCGATGTTGTCCGGAGTGTCGCTCACCAATGAGAAGAGCTACCTCGTCGGTAAGTTCGCCCGCCTCGCCTTGCACACCGCCAACCTCGACTACAACGGCCGGTTCTGCATGGTGTCGGCTGGTGTCGGGAACAAGAAGGCGCTCGGCATCGACCGGGCACCGAACCCGTGGAGCGACATCCCCCTCGCCGACGTGGTGTGGGTCGCCGGCTCGAACGTCGCCGAGACGTTCCCGATCACCACCAGCTACATCTGGAAAGCTCGCGACCGGGGCGCGAAGCTGATCGTCCAAGACCCACGCGTCGTGCCCCTCGCACGCACCGCAGACCTGTTCCTCCCGGTCCGGCCCGGCACCGACTCGGCGCTGTTCGGCGCCGTGCTGCACATCCTGATCGAACGCAACTGGCTCGACCACGACTTCATCGACAACCACACCGTCGACTTCGACAAGGCCGCCGAAGCGGTCGCCGAGATGACACCCGCCTGGGCGGCCGACATCACCGGTGTACCGGCGGCGCGGATCGAGGAAGCTGCGGAGCTGTGGGGCACCTCAGCGACCGGGATGATGCTCCACGCCCGCGGCATCGAGCAGCACACCAAAGGCGTCGACAACGTGCTCGCCGCGATCAACCTCGGGCTCGCCACCGGCAAGTTCGGCAAGCCGGGCTGCGGGGTGTCGACGATCACCGGGCAGGGCAACGGCCAAGGAGGCCGTGAACACGGACACAAGTGCGACCAGCTCCCAGGCAACCGCGACATCACCAACCCTGAGCACCGCGCTGCTGTGGCGAAGGTCTGGGAGTGCGACGAGGCCGACATCCCCGGCAAAGGTCTGCCAGCAGAGGAGCTGATCGAGGCGATCCACGACGGCACCATCAAAGGGTTGTTGTCGATCTGCTTCAACCCGCTCGTGTCCGCACCGGACTCGAACTTCACACGCGAAGCACTCGACAAGCTCGAGTTCTATGCGGTGATCGACTTCTTCCTCTCCGAATCCGCACACCACGCGGACATCGTGCTGCCCGGCTCGCTGCACGAGGAGGACGAAGGCACCTCGACCAGCGGTGAGGGGCGCATCATCAAGATCAACGCCGCCGTCACCCCACCCGGTGAGGCACGGCGTGACTGGGAGATCCTGCTCGACATCGCCAATCGCCTTGCCAAGGGCCAGTACTTCCCGTACACCAACACCGAACAGATCTTCGACGAGCTGTGCCGAGCGAGCACCGGCGGCACCGCCGACTACACCGGAGCCACCTGGCAACGCATCGAAGACGAGATGGGCCTGTTCTGGCCCATCCCGCAAGCCGGGCACCCCGGTACACCACGTCTGCACGAAGGCGGCCAGTTCCACTTTCCCGACGGCCGAGCCCGCTTCCACGCGGTGCCGTACAAGCTGTCGGCTGAGGTCGTCGACGACGACTACCCGGTGCTGTTGACCACCGGACGTGTGGTCTCCCAGTACCTGTCCGGTACCCAGACCCGGCGAATCGCCGCGCTCGTCGCCCAGTACCCCGAACCGTTGTGCGAGATGCACCCTCGCCTGGCCGAGCCGCTCGGCATTACCGATGGCGATCTCGTCACCGTGACCTCACGCCGCGGCACGATCACACTGCCGGCGCACGTGGTCAACACCATCCGACCCGACACCGTGTTCATCCCCTACCACTGGCCCGGCGACAAAGCCGCCAACCAGTTGACCAACCGTGCCGTCGACCCGCTGTCCAAGATGCCCGAGTTCAAAGTTGCCGCCGTGCGAGTCGAACGTGCCGGCGGCAACGCGCCCACCATCGACGCCCGTGACATGGAATTGCACGAGGGCCAACTGTGAGAACAGGACAGTTCGGCATCGATGAAAGCCCGGTATTCGTGATCGACCAGAGCCGCTGCATCGGCTGCGAAGCGTGTGTCTCGGCCTGCGCCGAATGCGGGACGCACCGCGGTCAATCGCTCATCCATCTGGAGCGCGTCGACCGAGCAACCTCCACACAAACCGCGCCGATGGTATGCATGCATTGCGAGGACCCCACCTGCGCGCACGTGTGCCCGGCCGACGCGATCAAGCAGACCGAAGAAGGCATCGTCCAGTCCGCGCTCAAGCCGCGCTGCATCGGCTGCTCCAACTGTGTGCTCGCCTGTCCCTTCGGCGTCCCCAAGTACGTCGCCGATTTCGACCAGATGATGAAGTGCGACATGTGCACCGACCGCACCTCCGAAGGCCTCACCCCGATGTGCGCGTCGGTCTGCCCCAGCGAAGCGCTCTGGTACGGCACCATCGAAGAGTTCCGCGATACCCGCAGCGGCAGCCTGTTCCGTGACTTCCTGTTCGGTCGCCAAGAAGTGCGCACCAAGGTCTACACGGTCATCGACGACGCGCTCGGAGGCCCGCTCGACGTGCTCACCGGAACCCAACGCTCCTGGCTCGACGACCCGTTCGGACTCGAGCAATCCGTGGTGAAGTCATGACTGAACCGAACACACCGATCGCGGTCCCGGTGGCGCCACCGTGGAAACGCGACTTCCCGTACCAGGCGCTGTCGGAAGAGGAGGTGACCCGCCGCGAGTTCGCCCGCTACCTCGTTCTCGGCGCCGGCACGCTCGCCGTCGCCAACGTCGGCATCGCCGCATGGACGCAACTGCGCACCATCAACACGGGCGAGCCGCGGGCGATCCTTCCGCTCGCCGACATCGCCGTAGGTGAACCCCACCTGTTCCACTATCCCGGTGACGACGACCCGGCGATCCTCGTGCGCCTCTCCGAAGCCGACGTGGTCGCGTTCAGCCAGAAGTGCACGCACCTGGGCTGCGTCGTCTACTACGAACCAAACCAACAGCGCTGGCACTGCCCCTGCCACGAGGGGAACTTCGACGCACAAACCGGCAACGTCATCTCCGGACCCCCGACCCGGCCACTGGGCCGCATCGACCTCGAGGTCCGCCCCGACGGCATGATCTGGGCGCTCGGCAGGCAGACATGAGAACCTCCGAACGGGCCAGGCGCACCTCGTCAGCCGTTGTGCTCTACGTCGTCATCCTCGTCGCGTTCCAAGTGTTCCTCATCACCGTCGCCGTCGAAGCGTTCCAAACCGACACCGAATCACTCGCCTGGGCCACCGCCACCGTGTCCGTCACCCTCTTCGCCGCCGCAGCGGCGTTCCTGCGCTACCTACGACCGTGACCGACGTCGCGAAACCCGAACCAGATGGTCGTCTCAGCCCGATCGCGACGCTGTTCCCCGGCTACTTCGCACTCGTGATGGCAACCGGCATCATCGCCATCGCCGCCAAACAACAGAAGATCGGATGGCTCGCCAACAGCCTCTACGCCGTCGCAGCGGCCGCCGACGCCATCCTCGCCGTGCTGATCGTGATCCGCCTCGTCGCCTACCCCCGACGCCTCATCGCCGACCTCACCAGCCACGCCAAAGGATTCGGTTTCCTCACCATCGTCGCCGGAACCAACGTGCTCGCCAGCGCCTCCGCACTCATCCACGGATGGTGGACCCTCGCCGAGATCCTGTGGTGGTGCTCCCTACCGCTCTACGTCGTCCTCGTCTACACCGCCTTGATCGCCGACGTGCTGCGCAGCGACAAGCCCGCCCTCGGTAGCGGCATCAACGGCTCGTGGTTCCTTCTCACCGTCGCCACTGAATCGGTCGCCGTCTTCGGCGCCCTACTCCTCGGCCGCCACCCCAGCGACTTCCTCGCCTTCATGTGCATCGCCGCGTTCTGCCTCGGACTCGTCCTCTACCTCATCGTCATGACAATGGTGTTCCTGCGCTGGACGTTCCAACCGCTCGAACCCACCGAAGCCGACCCACCCGCCTGGATCGCCGCAGGTGCTGTTGCGATCACCGTTCTCGCCGGCTCCAACCTGCTCGCCACCCGGGCCGTCTCACCCAGAATCGATCGCCTCGGACCGATCATCGAAGGACTTGTCACACTTGCCTGGGCCACCGCCACCTTCTGGTTCCCGCTGATGGTCGCGATCGGCATCTGGCGTCACATCGTCCGTCACGTACCGCTGCGCTACCACCCCTCGTACTGGGCGCTCGTGTTCCCCCTCGGCATGTACGGCGCCGCCACGTTCAAGATGCGCGCCGTGATCAAACTCGAACAACTCGAATGGGCACCCAAAGTCACCCTCGCTGTCGCCCTCGCCGCCTGGACCGCGACCTTCGCCGGCCTCCTCGTGCAGGGAGGGCGGGCCACTCTTCGTCGAGGGCGCTCGGCAAGATCCGCGTCGCCTCGGTGACACAAGCAACGCTGGGGCCGCACTGCTTGCGGTCGCCGCCACGACACCTACCCACGCGGGGCGCGAGCTAGCTGACGGATGACTTCAGCATCTTGTGGCGGGGTCGCCGGCCCGTACGCCGCGCTGTACACGCCTTTGCAGCCGGAGTCGCAGTCGA
>JBBQTC010000094.1:0-11360 GCA_038234785.1 Acidimicrobiales bacterium | reverse complement strand
GGCTCGTTGTATTCACGCATCGCCACGGACAGGTCGTGTGCCGGCTCGGACCACAGGCCTTCGGGATCGACGAACTTGTACCCGGCCTCCCCCGCCGCCAAGGTGTTCCACCCGTGCGCGTCGCCATGCACCAGCACCGCCCGAGACGGATCGAACGCGGCGGCCCGCTCGTCGCACAACGCGACCGCGCGATCGATCACCTCTCGCGGGCACGGACGATCGAGTTCCTCCCAGGTGCGCACGACGTAGGACGCCAGCCACTGTGCCTGATCAACTCCGGTGGGCAGCTCGCACTCGGCACTCATCGGGCACCAGAACGTTCGCAGGGTCGTGGCGATGACCTCCAGCGTCTCGGGCACCCCGAGCCCGAGCTCGGCGAGGTTCGGACCGAGACACTCGAGCACCATCGCCCGCTCGGCGTCGTCGTGTTCGATCAGCGCTGCACACCCGCGTCCAGCGGCGAAGCGGTGGACTCGCACACTCCGCCCGAAGGTGTCGACCTCGTCCATGTCGAGCGGCATCCCGATCTTCAGCACGCACTCGCCGCCCGTCGAGGTGGTCGCGGCGACGACGAGTGCCGCCGTTCCACCCCGGAAGGCCCCGCCGATCCGGAGATCCCACCGGTCGGCCAACGCTGCGACGTGCTCGGGCAGCGAGTCGAGCCAGGCCTGGCCGGCGCGACGGTTCGCCATCGCTCGCTCGCGGACGAGGTCGGGCACCTCCAACGGTGGCGTCACCGCATCATCCGAGGTTGCTGGTCCGCGGGTAGACGTCGCTCGGGTCGGTGAGGACGTTCACCATGTACGGCACGCCGGAGGCGAACGCTCGGTCGAGTGCCGGACCGATCTGGTTCGGATCGGTGACGGTCTCACCGGCGCCACCGAGCGCCGTGACGATCCGGTCGTAGTGCAGACCGGGCTGGAGATCGCACGCCATGTCCCAGCCGTAGATCGCCTGCATCGGGTGCTTCTCCAGGCCCCACATGCCGTTGTTGCCGACGACCATCACCACCGGCAACCGATGGCGCACCATCGTGTCGACGTCCATCAGGCTGAAGCCGGCGGCGCCGTCGCCGAGCAGCAGCACGATCTGGCTGTCGGGCCGAACGGTGCGGGCCGCAATCGCATAGCCGGGTCCGTTGCCGAGACATCCGTACGGGCCGGTGTCGAGCCAGCACCCGGGTTCGAAGACCTCGATGAACTTGCCCGCGTAGCTGGCGAAGTCACCGCCGTCGCAGATCACGACGGCGTCGCGCGCCAACCGCCTGCCGAGCTCACCGTAGATGCGGCTGGGACGGATCGGGGCGTCGGCGAGGTCGAGCAGCGACCGGTCGGCGGCGCGGCCCGCTTCCTCCGCGGCGCGCAGCTCCGCGACCCAGCCGTCGTGATCGACGCGGGGTCCAGAGTGATCGGCGAGGGCGCGCAGCACCATGTTCGAATCGCCGGCAACGGTGAGCACATCGACATGAGGTGCTCGCTGGCTCTCGGCATCGACGACGTGGGCCACCCGCGCGTTGCCGAACCGGCCGAATCCGAGACGGAAGTCGAGCGGCGTTCCGAGCACCACCACGAGGTCGGCGCGGGCCTTGAGCAGCGCCCTCGTACGCAGGAACGCGAGCTCGTGGTCGGCGGGCATCGTGCCCCGGCCGAGTCCGTTGAAGAAGCACGGGACCCTCAGGTGTTCGGCAGCGGCACGGAGCGCGTCCCACGATCCGTCCCAATACACGTCGCTGCCGACGATGAACGCGGGCCGTTCGGCGTTGGCGACGAGATCGGCCAGTTGGGCAACGAGGTCCTCGTCGGGCGCGACTCCCAGGCCCACGCACTCGTCGGGGACCGGTACCACGCCCGAGGACGGGCCGAAGACATCGAGCGGGAAGTCGAGAAACGTCGGGCCGCGGTGCGGCGTCATCGAGAGCCGCGCCGCGGCGTGCACCATCGATCCGGCCTGCGTCGAGTCCTTGACGGTGGCGGCGGACTTGGTGATCGGCGCCATGACCGGCACGTGGTCGAACTCTTGGAGGGACCCGCTGCCCCAGCGCTGCTCGGGCGCCCGACCCCCGAGGACGACGAGCGGTGACCCGTTGAACCACGCCGAGGTGATGGCCGACGTGCCGTTGGTGATCCCGGGGCCGGCGGTGAGCGCGGCGAGTCCGGGGCGTCGGGTGAGCTTCGCGTACGCCTCCGCGGCGAAGGTGGCCGTCTGTTCGTGCCGGGTGTCGACGACCTTCATCCCCTGGTCGCGGGCAGCGTCGTAGAGCGGCCAGATGTGCCCGCCGTTGAGCGTGAACATCGTGTCGGTACCGAACGCCATCAGTGCTGCGATCGCCTGCTGCCCGGCGTGCCCCTCGAAGTCAGTTGTCATCGTTCCAGTGTTTCAGAACGAGTGGTAGCCGCCATCGATCGTGATCACGTCGCCGGTGTGCCACTGACTCGCGGCGCTGGCGAGGTTGACGCGCAGCACCCGGTGCCATTCGTCCTCGCTCACGCAGGCGCGCTGCAGCTGCTGCGTTCTTGTCGGCGTTCGTGCCCCAGATGGCGACGGATGCCCCGTGCGACGCGAGCGCGTCCGCCATTCCGAGCCCGATGCCGCCGTTGCCGCCGGTGACGAGGGCGACGTGGCCGTTGAGGTCGAAGAGGCTGGTCATGCCCACTTCATAGCGGACGAGCGGGCGATGGGCCGCAGCGCACCGCAGGCGAGTAGCGTGGCAGCGCCATGGCCCTGAACGAGATCCGGCAACCGGCCGACCTTCGCGAACTCAGCTACCCAGAACTCGCGGACCTTGCCGGAGAGATCCGCGACTTCATCGTGCACGCAGTGTCGGAGAACGCCGGACACCTCGGGAGCAACCTGGGCGTCGTCGAGCTCACTCTTGCACTCCATCGAGTCTTCGACTCGCCGACCGACGCCGTCCTGTGGGACACCGGCCATCAGGCATACGTGCACAAGATCGTCACCGGCCGCCAGGCTGCGTTCGAGCAACTCCGGCAGGCGGGCGGGCTCTCGGGCTACCCGAACCGCGAGGAGAGTTCGCACGACTTCATCGAGAACAGCCATGCGTCCACCGTGCTCAGCTATGCATACGGCCTCGCCGTCGGACGCGACCTTGGCACCAACGAGCTCCGCCACATCGTCGGGGTCATCGGCGACGGATCGATCACCGGCGGGATGGCGTACGAGGCGCTCAACAACATCGGCCACAGCAACCAGCGCGTGATCATCGTGCTCAACGACAACGGCCGGAGCTACGCCCCGACCATCAGCAACCTCACGGCCGGCATCACGGCGCGCGAGGCGGCCGAGTTCGATCATCCGAGCCTGCCCGACCGCATCACCGAGAAGCTGTCCCACAGCCTGACGAACATCCGCCTCAACCCGGTGTACGTGCGCCGCCAGCGACGACTCGAGCAGTTCCTCCGGGACCTCCCCTACGTCGGCCCCCAGGCCGAGAAGGGCATGGATGCCTTCAAGGCTGCGGTGCGCGAGTTCCTGCAGCCGCCCTCGTTCTTCGAGGCGTTGGGAGTCCGCTACGTGGGCCCGATCGACGGCCACGACGTCGAACAGCTCGAGATCACCTTCCGCAACGCGGTCGAGCTCTCCGCGGAGGGGCCGATCGTCGTGCACGTCCTGACGCAGAAGGGTCGCGGGTACCCGCCCGCGGAGGACGACGACGAGAAGCACCTCCACGACGCCCCGATCTTCGACCCGGCCGTCGGGCCTCCCCCTGCAGTGGTCACCGGCTACACCCAGGCCTTCGCCGATGCCGTGATCAAGGAGGCCGAGGCCGATTCCCGCGTCGTCGCGATCACTGCGGCCATGCCCGGCCCCACCGGGTTGCTGCCGTTCCAGGCGCGGTTCCCCGACCGCTTCTTCGACGTCGGCATCGCCGAGCAACACGCCGTCACCGGAGCTGCCGGAATGGCGATGGGTGGGTTGCGTCCCATCGTCGCCATCTACTCCACGTTCTTGAACCGCGCCTGGGACCAGGTGGTCTACGACGTCGCCCTCCATCGCCTGCCGGTGATCTTCTGCCTCGACCGGGCCGGGATCACCGGGCCTGACGGCGCGAGCCATCACGGCGTGTACGACCTGGCGCTGCTCTCCAAGGTGCCGGGGATGCGCGTGCTCGCCCCGTCGAGCGCCGAGGACCTGGCCGCGATGTTGCACGACGCCGTCGCCCTGGCCGACGAGGGCCCGGTCGCCCTGCGCTGGCCGCGAGGCGCCGCTCACCACGTAGGCGAACGCGAGGTCGGAGTCGGGATCCATGCCCGCCAGGCGCGCAAAGGCGACGGCACCGTCGCCATCCTGGCGATCGGCAAGATGGTCGCAGAGGCACAACAGGCCGCCGAGACCCTCGCTGCGAGCGGTGTCGATGCGACGGTCTGGGACGTTCGTTGCTGCGCGCCGCTCGACCCGCTGATGATCGCCGACGCGGCGACCCACCGGTTCGTGATCACGTGCGAGGACGGGGTGCGCGACGGGGGCATCGGAATGACCATCGCCGATCGTGTCCACGAACTCGATGCGTCGCGACCGGTCCACGTGATGGGCATCCCGTCGAGGTTCTTCCCACAGGGTGCGGCCGACAAGATCCTCGCCCAACTCGGCCTCGACGCCGCGGGCATCGCCACCGCCGCGCGCGACCTTCTGGCATAGCCTGCGTCCGTGACGCCCCATCCGCCTCCCATCCCCGACTTCGACGCCTTCTCGGAACTGCAGTTCGCGATCCAACTCGCCGACCTCGCCGACACCCTGACGTTGCCGCACTACACGAACCGGTCGTTCAGCCTGGACTGGAAGGCGAACCGCACTGAGGTCACCGAGGCCGACCGCGACACCGAGACGGCCATCGCTGGAGTCGTGGTCGCCCAGCGACCGACCCACGGGTTCTTCGGGGAGGAGCACGGGCTGGTGGGCGACACCGACAGCCCGTGGCGGTGGATCGTCGACCCGATCGACGGCACCAGCAACTTCGTGCGCGGCATCCCGGTCTGGGCCACGCTCATCGCCCTCACCCACGCCGAGCACGGTGCCGTCGTCGGAGTGGTCTCGGCTCCTGCGATGAACCGACGCTGGTGGGCGGCGAGGGGTCTTGGCGCGTTCGCCGACGGCCGCCGTTGCCAGGTCTCGACCGTGGCTTCGCTCGACGAGGCGCAGGTGTGCGTCACGTTCGCCAAGGGCTGGGACGACCTCGGGCTCACCGATGAGTTGGTGCAGTTGCAACAACGGAGCTACCGAGCCAGGGGCTTCGGCGACTTCTGGCAGCACATGCTCGTTGCCGAAGGAGCGATGGACCTCGCCGTCGACGCCGTCGGATTGCAGCCCTACGACCTCGCTGCGGTGATGGTGGTCGTCGAGGAGGCCGGTGGCACGTTCACCGATCGCCATGGCGAGCGCACCTTCATGAGCGACACGGCCATCTCGTCGAACGGCCTCCTTCACGAGCACGCGAGGATGTTGGGATGAGTCACGACCTGGTCATCCAGCACGCGTTCCTCGTCGACGGCAGCGGCGCGCCGGGTTCGCACGCCGACATCGCGGTCGACGGCGACATCGTCACCCTTGTGGAGCCTGCCGGAACGCTCGGTGGTGGCACCCGCACCGTGCAGGCCGAGGGCCGACTGGTCACCCCGGGCTTCGTCGACGTGCACACGCACTACGACGCGCAGGTCACCTGGGACCCGTGGGTCACGCCGTCGAGCTGGCACGGCGTCACCTCGGTGGTCATGGGCAACTGCGGTGTCGGCTTCGCGCCCGCCGCCCCCGACCAGCACGAGTGGCTGATCCAACTGATGGAGGGTGTCGAGGACATCCCCGGGAGCGCTCTCACGGAGGGGATCACCTGGGGCTGGGAGAGCTTCCCCGAATACCTCGACCGTCTGGAGGTGATGCCGCGCGTGGTCGACGTCGGCGCCCAGATCGGGCACGGTCCACTGCGCGCCTACGTGATGGGTGAGCGGGCGAGCGCCGACGAGCCCGCGACCAACGACGACATCGCGACGATGGCCGCCCTGGTGGAGGAGGCGCTGCGCGCCGGAGCCTTCGGCTTCTCGACCAGTCGCACCCCACTCCACCGGGCCAAGGATGGGCAACTCGTGCCGGGCACGCACGCCGACGAGCGCGAACTGCTGGGGATCGGCGCTGCGATCCGTCGTGTCGGCCGCGGCGTGTTCCAGTTCGCCCCGGATCACGCGCTGGTGCCCGTGTCCGAGTGGCCGTGGATGCGCAAGCTCGCCGCACTCACCGGTCAGCCGATCAGCGTGAACGTCAACCAGCCCGACAGTGCGCCCGACGTCTGGCGCGAGGTCCTCGAGTTGCTCGACCAGGCACACGCCGACGGCCTGCCCATCTACGCGCAGGTGGCTGGGCGCACCATCGGCATCCTCTACTGCCTGCAGGGCAGTGTGCATCCGCTGCTGTTCCATCCGGCGTTCCAGGAGATCGCTCACCTCCCGCTCGCCGAACAACTGGTCGCGCTCGCCGAGCCAGAACGTCGTCGACGGATCATCGACGAGGTGCCCGACGACGGCGGGTTCATGCAGGCCGCGGTGCTGTCCAAGGTCGACCGCATGTGGCTCACCGACGACGGCAACATCGACTACGAGCCGTCGGCCGACGCCAGCGTCGGCGCCGAGGCGCGCCGGCGTGGGATCCCGGCGATGCAGCTGATCCTCGACCACCTCACATCGCTCGACGGCAACGGCATGTTGTACGCCCCGTTCTTCAACTACACCTACGGCGACCTGTCGATGACGTACGAGGCCACGAAGCACCGCTACACACGACTCGGGCTGAGCGATGCGGGCGCACACTGCGGCGCCATCTGCGACGGCGGTGTCCCCACCTTCATGCTCACCCACTGGGCCCGCGATCGCACCCGCGGCCCGAGGCTGCCGCTCGAGTACGTCGTCCATCGCCAGACCTCACAGACCGCTGCGCTCTACGGATTGGCGGACCGTGGTGTCATCGCTCCGGGGATGCGCGCCGACATCAACCTCATCGACTACGACGCGCTCAGCTTCGGGCCGGCCCGCATGGCGCACGACCTCCCCGCTCACGGGCGGCGGCTGGTGCAGAAGGCGAACGGCTACGTCGCCACGTGGCTCGCCGGCGTCCAGACCGTCGACCACGACGAGTTCACCGGCGAACTGCCCGGCCGTCTGCTCCGCTGTGGGAGCTGATCAAGCGGTGATCGCGGTGGGGCCGTTGATGAAGCAGAACTCGTTGCCCTCCGGGTCCGCCATCACCTGAAAGCCACCCACCTCGTCGTACACGATCTCGCCCATCCGCGTGGCCCCGATGGCGAGGGCGGCCACGACCGCGTCCTCCAGGTCAGGCACGTCGATGTCGAGATGGACCCGGTTCTTCACCGTCTTGTCCTCCGGCACGAGTTGGAACGACACGGTGAGGCCCGTCGGCGGCTCGAGCGCGACCCACTCGTGGCTCTGCCGAACGACATAGCCACCGAGCACCCCCTGCCAGAACTCGGCGAGGAGTGCGGGGTCGTGACAGTCGATGACCACCTCGTCGAGGCGACCGATCACGCGGCCTCCCCGATGGATCGGGTCGCGCGACCGAAGATGAAGAACGCATCGAGATAGGGCTCGGGGTCGACCGGCCACGGATAGGCCCGCACTTCGGCTTCGGTGCGCCGCCCCAACCGCCCTCGGAACCACTCGAAGGCGCTGATGTCGAGCTCGACGGGTGAGAGCCCCACCTCGGTCACCGCGCCATCGAATCCGGCGCGCATCCCGTCGCCCACCCACTCGAGGAAATCGGCGGGCACGTCGACCGGGAGACCGAGTGCGTTGCGGAGGTCGGCTTCGTGGCAGTGGACGTCGAACACCCCGGCCAACGAGTTCTCACCCGCCGGGGACGAGAAGAACGCCTCCATCATCGGGGCCAGTTCGGTCCATTGGGCGATCAACTCCTCGATGGACCGGCCTGCGCCGCGCGCGATGTGCCCAGCCGTCCACTCCTCACCGGGAGCCCCTTCCATGTTGCCCGAGGTGGCGTCCTGAGAGATGCCGGCCAGGTGGGCGACCACGTCGTGGACGTTCCAGTTCGGGGTGGCCGGCACCGTGAGATCGGGGTCCACGCCTGGCTCGCTGACCAGCTTCGTGATCCGTTCGCGACAGCTTCGATAGAGGACACCCGGGTCGATTGTCATGAGCGGCAGCGTAGATCGGTGGCGTAGCCTGTGCGAGATGTCTGACGAGCCCTCGCAGCAGCCCGCCACACGGGCCATCACCAGCGGACGCGCCCAAAGCGGACGCTCGCTGGCGCCTGCGCTATGGGCGAGCAGCGTGTGGCAGAGCGAGAGCATGGCCGATGCTCGTCGACGCGCCATGGGAACCCGCTCGGGCGAGTTCTACAGCCGCTACAGCAACCCCACCGTGCAGTCGTTCGAGGATGCGATCGCCGAGCTGGAGGGGGCCGAGGCCGCGCTGGCGTTCGCCAGTGGCATGGGCGCGATCAGCTCGGTGGTGCTGGCCCTGTGCAGCAGCGGCGACCACATCGTCGCCCAACGCAACCTGTATTCGGCGACGCTCGCCTTCCTGCAGGGACCGTGCGCACGCTTCGGCATCGAGACCACGTTCGTCGACGCCACCGAGCCAGGCTCGTTCGCCGCCGCGCTGCGGCCCGGGCGCACGATGCTGGTGCTTGCCGAGTCGCCGTCCAACCCGCGGCTCGAACTGGCCGACCTCGATGAGATCGGCGCCCTGCGCGGCCCGATCACCGTCGTCGACTCCACGTTCGCGACGCCGCTCGGCCAGCAGCCGCTCGCGCACGGGGTGCACCTCTCGCTGCACTCGGCGACGAAAGGCATCGCCGGCCACAACGACGCCACCCTGGGCGTGATCGCCGGCGAGCGCGACCTCGTCGACGCGGTGTGGGCCTACAGTGTGTTCCACGGCGCCACGCCATCGCCGTTCGACGCGCTCAACGCGCTGCGCGGCATTCGGACCCTGGCAGTGCGCACGAACCACCAGTCGGCGAGTGCCCAGTTCCTGTCCGAATCGCTGCAGCGACATCCAGCGGTGGCGGCGGTGCACTACCCGGGGCTGCACACCCACCCGCAGCACGACCTCGCCAAGCGGCAGATGCGCCACTTCGGCACGGTGTTCGCGATCGAGCTCGCCGGGGGGACCGCGGCGGTTGAGCAGTTGCTCGCCCGCGTTTCGCTCGTCCGCGTCGCCACCTCGCTCGGCGGACCGGAGACACTCGTCTGCCACCCCGCCACCACCACCCACGCGAGCCTCACGCCCGCCGAGATGGTGATCCAGGGTGTCACGCCCGGACTGCTGCGCATCAGCGTCGGTCTGGAGGATCCTGGTGATCTCCTCGCCGACTTCGCCGCCGCGCTGGCCGTCGACTGATGTCGGACATCGGTCTCGTCCACGGTCTGGGCGGCACCGCCGACACGATGGCCGCGCTTGCCAGGGCACTCGATGCGCTCGGGCACACCACCCATCTCGTCACGCTCCCCGGCCACGGCACGGTGCCCGAGGATCTGCTCCGCTTCGGGTGGGCCGACTGGCTCGCTGCGGTGCCGCGCGCCGAGGTGCTGGTCGGCCAATCGCTGGGTGCCTCTCTCGCGCTGGCCGCGGCAGCGACCCGGCCCGATGTCCGAGCCGTCGTCGCGATCAACCCGGTCACGGTCGATCTCGATGCGCTCGAGGGTCTCGAGTGGCGCCGAGATCGCGGCCTCGACTGGATGCCCGGCGCACCGCTGTCCGAGGGTGAGGTCGGCTACGACCGGCTGCCCATTGCCGCGCTGATCGAGATGGTGGCGGGTGTGTCCGCCGTCGACCTCGCCGCCGTGACGGCACCGGTGCTGCTCGTCACGGGCGCACTCGACGACACCGTCGACCCTCCCTCGCTCGACGCGCTGATCGAGCACGTGACGGGACCCGTCACCCGCCTTCGGCTTCCCAACAGCGGCCACGTCGCCTCCCTCGGGCCGGATCGCGACCGTCTGGTCGAAGCGATCTGCGAATTCGGATAGACGCCGAGGAACCGATCGTGCTGTTCGTGACTCGTAGTACATGAATGAGCGAAGCAGCGGTGCCACTCGTGCGTGACCAGATCACGGTGACCGAGCCGTTCGAGTCGCTGTATCAGCGCGAGTTCCGTTCGATGGTGCGCCTGGCGACGGCACTGGTCGACACTCCCGAGCAGGCCGAGGAGGTCGTCCAGGACGCATTCGCCGCGCTCTACCTGCGCTACCGCGTGGTGTCGAACCCTGTCGCCTACCTGCGGGTCAGCGTGCTCAACGGAGGACGCAGGGTGTTACGGCGGCGACGCATCATGCGCCGTCAGCCCGACCTGGTCGAGGTCTACGCCGAACTCGGCTTCAACCATCTGCTCGACGCAGTTCGCCGGCTTCCGTCCAAGCAGCGCAACGTCGTCGTGTTGCGGTACGAACTACAGCTCAGCGACCACGAGATCGCCGAGACGCTGCGCATCCCCGTCGGCACCGTCAAGTCCACCCTCCACCGGGCACTCGCCCGCCTTCGAACCGAGGTCTCCGAATGAACGACGACATCGATCGCGCCCTGCACCACGCGTTCCACGACCGCCCCGTCCCGACGAACCTGCACGCGTCGCTCACCGAGGTGCGGTCGCGTGCGCGTCGCCGCCAGCAGCGGCGCGTCGTCGGCACCGTCGGCGCCGTCACGCTCACCAGCGTCGGAACGGTCGCCCTGCTGGCCCACCGGACGCCCGGCGCCGACCCGGCGCCCGCGGGGATCGGCGACGGCGGGCTCGAGGCGACCACCACGACGATCTGCTTCCCGGCGACCACCGTCGAGATGAGAACCACCACGTTTCCTCCCAATACCCTTCCTCCCACGACGGCCGCATTCGACGCCAGCAACTACTCGACGACCACGACCGTCATCTACGACAGCGCCCCGTCCGATGCGTTCGGCCCGTGCGGCGAGGCACCGATTGACGCCTGGCACTGCACCAACCCCCTCGGTGTCGACGAGTCCGGCGGCCAGGTGTTCCTGACGTGCGAGCAATGGCCCGACGTCAACGTCGCCACCACGGTCGAGGTGCCGGGCACCGCCGTCCCGACCACCAACGTCGAGCCGATCCCCACCTCGACAACCTCCGTCGTCGAGTCGTCCGTCCTCGATTCGACCACCACATCGCTCGGGTAGCGCTCGGATTCTGGTCAGCGATCTCCCCAGCTCGGGTTCTGGTCCGGCGGATTCCCGGATTCCGGGGGCGAGTTCAAGGGGTGAGCGCGACATCTCCTGGTGTTGGGGGTGTGGTGTGGGCAGGATTGGTGCGCCGAGGTTGCCGTTGTCGGTGGTGTTCCCGGGATTGCGGCTGGTTGCTCGTGGTGCGAC
>JBBQTC010000093.1:0-11636 GCA_038234785.1 Acidimicrobiales bacterium | reverse complement strand
CCCGTGACGATGCTGAGGATCACGATGAAGGCGACCGATCGCCAGGTGATCTGGAGCAGGGTGCCCGGAAAGACGAACAGCCCGAGTGGGAGCGTGACCACGGCAGCGATCGGTGTGATGGACGCCATCACCGCCGCGACCGACCTGCCCTGACGCAGTGTGCGGCTGGTCAACAGGTAGAGCGACCACATCATCAGGGCGGCGCCGATCCAAGCGATGCCATTCCACGAGAACTCGCCCGTGGGCGGCGCGTTGAACAGCACGAGGGCGAGCCCGACGACGGAGATGAGGCCGAACGCGAGTGCGTCGAGGCGTATGCGTTCCTTGAAGAACACCGCCCCCAACGGCACGATCAACAATGGCGTCAGCGCGCCGGTGAACTCGGCGGACGCAACGCTGGTGCGAGTGACCCCGGTGAAGAAGAACGTGATGTTCAACCCGAACGCGACACCCGGGATGAGGGCCGGACGCAGGTCTGCCCACGACAGCCAGCGTTGCTCGACCACCCGCAGGATGACGACCCAGATCACGCTGCACAGGACCATGCGCCAGAACGCGACCGTGACACCCGGTGTGTGAGAGAGCTTCACCAGGGTGGACCCTGCGCTGAGGAAGAGGATGGCGGCGACGAGCGCGGCCAGCCCCATCGAGCGCCCTTCGGCGGCGCGGTTCACTCGCTGTGCTTCCGCCGAATGTCCGGCTCGATGTAGATGATGTCGGCGATCGGCACCGCGGCGCGCAGGTTGGCCTCGGTGTCGTCGATCGCCTGGGCGAGGTCCTCGACGCTCAGCGAGTGCTCGTAGTCGATCTTCGCCGCGACCAGCAGCTGGTCCGGGCCGAGGTGCATGGTGCGAAGGTGGATCAGCCCATTGACGTCGTCCGAGGAGGTGATGGACGACTCGATGGCGGCGAGGTGCTCGTCGCTGGCGGCCTCACCGATCAGCAGACCCTTCATCTCCACGGCGAGGATCATGGCGATCATCACGAGCAGGAGCCCGATCGCCACCGAGCCGACCGCATCCCATCGAGCATTCCCGGTGAGTTCGGCCATGGTGAGCCCGAGGAGTGCGAAGAACAGACCGGTCTCGGCGCCGACGTCCTCGAGGAGCACGACCGGCAGTTCCGGCGCTTTCGACGTGCGGATGAACGCCCACCACGAGCGGCCGTGCCGCTCGCGGTTTGCCTCCTTCATCGCGGTGCGCAACGAGTACGACTCGAGCAGGATGGACAGACCGAGGATGACGTAGGCGACGATCGCCTGCTCCACCTCGTGGGGATGGATGAGTTTCTGGATGCCTTCGTAGAGCGCGAAGAGCCCGCCCATGCTGAACAGCACGAGCGCGACGATGAACGACCAGAAGTAGCGCTCCGGTCCGTAGCCGAAGGGGTGCGCACGATCTGCCGCTCGCTGCCCGCGCTTGCCGCCGAACATGAGCAGCCCCTGGTTGCCGGTGTCGGCGATGCTGTGTCCGGCCTCGGCGAGCAAGCCGGCGGAGCCGGTGATGAGGAAGCCGGCGAACTTGGCGATCGCGATCCCCAGGTTGGCGAAGAACGCGGCGATGATGGCCTTGCGGCTTCCTTCTTGCATCGTCGGCCACACTACCGATGGCGCGAGACTGTACGCATGAGCGAACTCGAAGGACGCGTGGCGTTGGTGACAGGTGGCAGCCGAGGGATCGGCAAGGGGATCAGCGAACTCCTCGCCGCGAAGGGGGCGACCGTGGCGGTGAACTACCGCCGCGACGCCGACGCTGCGGCGCAGACGGTGGCCGCGATCACCGGTGCCGGTGGCCACGCCGCGGCGTATGCGGCATCCGTCGACGACGCCGACGATTGTGCCGGCCTGGTCGGTGCAGTGGTCGGCGATTTCGGCGGGATCGACATCCTGGTGTGCAACGCCGGTATCGCCTCGCGCGGCCGATCCGTTGCCGACACCGATCCGGAGGAGATGATCCGGGTGGTCGCCACCCATGCGTTCGGTGCGCACCACCTCGCCCGGCTGGCGCTTCCGTCCATGCGTGAGCGCGCGGCCGCCACCGGGCGAGCAGACATCGTGATGATCTCGTCCGTCGCCACGAGCCACATGGCCGCCAACGGTGCGCCGTACAACATGGGCAAGGCCGCGCTCGAGGCGCTGGCGTTCACGCTCGCCAAGGAGGAGCGGCCGAACCGCGTGCACGTCAACGTGGTGGCCCCCGGTCTGGTCGAGACCGACATGGGGGTTCGTCTCAGCAGGGCGATGACCGGGAACCGGGACCTGCAGGATCTGCGCTCACTGGACGCCGTGTCACCGTTCGGCCGCGTGTGCCAGCCCCTGGACATCGCCAAGGCCGTGCTGTGGTGCTGCAGCGACGGATCGGGCTACGTCACCGGACAGCGCATCGAGGTCGACGGCGGCGGCCGCTGATCACTTCGGCGTCGTGGCACCGTCACGAGGCAGTTCGATGAAGGTCCGCCCGGGCGTGAGCCGGATGGTGTTGCCGGCGTCGTCGGTCAGCGTGAACGGCTGCAGCCGATCCGATCGGGACCAGGTTCCGTGCACGTAGTTCCCCCCGGCAAAAACGAATGCCTCACCGGTTCCGGTACTGACCGCATCGGGGCTTCCGGAGATGCCCGGCAGGTAGACCATCTCGAGCACGACGACGTTGTTGGTGGTGATCTGCTCGCCGCCCTTGTCCTTGTCGGCCTTGCCGTTCTGCGAGCGTTCGTAGAGACCGTTCCCCGCGTTCCAGGTCCAGTCGATGTTGTACGAATCCATCTTCAGGCCGAGCCCGGCGGATGCGACACCCGCGCCGGCGTCGTTGGGGCCGCGGTAGGTGAACTGGGCCGGCGGCACACCGGCGTCAGTGAGGCCCAACGCGTAGACCTTGTCGACGTTGAACATCAGGGTGAACTCGACCGGTGAGTCGTCGCCGGAGCGGTAGCACGAGCCCTTGCACTTGAACTGGCTGAGATCGATGAGATCGCTCGACTGGATCTCGGCCGTCACCGTCTTGTTGCCACCCGCCCAGGCGAAGATCGGGCGGTTGAACGAGCCGAACAGGTCCACGTCCTGGCGGCGACCCGAACGGATCGGCCCGACCTCGGGGGCGGTCTGGCTCTGATAGACGAATGCGAATCGTGACACGTTGGCGTTGATGATCTCCTCGTACACGATGTCGGCCTTGTTCGTGCCGCGCTGAGGGTGGGCGTCGTAGTTGCCGACCTTGACCACCACGGCCGGTCGGGCCCCGATCGCAGGATCGGTCAGCGGCATGCCGGTGAGCGGGAACGTGGGTGCTGCCGCCTCGGTGGTGGTCGTGGCCGCGTCGGTGGCGCTCGTGGCCGGCACGGTGCCCTCGGTAGTTGCCGGAAGGGTGGACAGCGCCAGCGTGTCGGGTGATGTTGAGGCGCCACGGCTGTCGCTGCCACCGCTGCAGGCGGCGACGAGGGTCGCGGCTGCGAGCAGGGCGAGGGGCACGGCGCGGCGGCGCGCCGAAGAAGACGGGAGGAACTGCATGACCGGGAGTCTCGCAGCTGCAACCCCCAGAGTGTCAGCGCGTCCCGGTGTCCTGTGTCGCACCTGGTACACAGTGGTGCATGCGTGAACCCCGCTACGACGTGCTGTTCCAACCGGTTCGCATCGGCCCCAAGACCGCCCGCAACCGGTTCTTCCAGGTTCCCCATTGCAACGGGATGGGGCACCGCCACCCGACCTCGCTGGCCGAGATGCGGGGCGTGAAGGCCGAGGGCGGCTGGGCGGTCGTGTGCACCGAGGAGGTGGAGATCCATCACACCTCGGCGCTCGACGGAGCAGTCGAGGGTCGACTGTGGGACGACGCCGACATCCCCGCGCACCGCCGTGTCGTCGATCGCATCCACGATCACGGCAGCCTGGCGGGGATCGAGCTGGTGCACAGTGGTCTGAACGCGCCGAACGGGTACTCGCGCACGCCGTCGATCGGGCCCTCTGTGCGGCCCAACACCGCCGGGACGCCCGCGCAGGGGCGCGCCATGACGCTCGACGACATCGCCGATCTGCGCGAATGGCACCGCGCTGCGGTGCGTCGATCGCTCGAGGCCGGATACGACGTGGTGTACGTCTATGCCGCCCACGGTCTGACGATCCTGCAGCAGTTCCTGTCGCCCCGCTTCAACGACCGAACCGACGAGTACGGCGGCTCGCTCGCGAACCGGGCACGGTTGCTGCGTGAGGTGTTGGAGGACACCCGTGAGATCTGTGACGGCAGGGCGGCGGTCGCCTGCCGGCTCGTCGTCGACGAGATGATCGGCGCCGCCGGGTTGCAGCGCGCCGACATCGAGGAACTGTTCGGACTCATCGGTGAGCTCCCCGATCTGTGGGACCTGATGGTGGGGGAGTGGGACTTCGACTCGAGCACCTCCCGATTCGAGCAGGAGGGGTACGGCGAACCGTTCGTCCACGGCCTCAAGCAGCTCACCACGAAGCCGGTGGTGATCGTCGGCAGGTACACGTCGCCGGACACCATGGTGCGGCTGGTCAACCAGGGCATCACCGACTTCATCGGGGCCGCCCGTCCCTCGATCGCCGACCCGTTCCTGCCCAACAAGATCGAGGAGGGTCGCCTCGACGACATCCGTGAATGCATCGGGTGCAACATCTGTGTGGCCAGCGACTGGATCGTGGTGCCGGTCCGGTGCACCCAGAACTCGTCGATGGGAGAGGAATGGCGACGCGGGTGGCACCCCGAGCGCATCCGTCCGGCCGAGTCGGCGGCGAAGATCCTCGTGGTCGGCGCCGGGCCGGCGGGCTTGGAGGCCGCGCTGTGGCTCGGGCGGCGGGGCTACGAGGTGGTGCTCACCGAGGCGAGCCGCACCCTCGGAGGGCGGGTGGCGCGCGAGGCTCGGCTGCCGGGTCTCGCCGAGTGGGGTCGGGTGGTCGATCACCGCGTGCTCCAGTTGCAGAAGCTCTCGAACGTGTTGGTCACGCTGGAGAGTCCGATGACGGCCGCCGAGATCGTCGGCTACGACTTCTCACACGTTGCAGTGGCCACCGGATCGCGGTGGCGACCTGACGGACTCGGAACGTCGCACACGTCACCGGTGTTCACCGATGCGCTCAGTGCCGACGACGTGATGTCGGGACGAGGACCGACCGGAGGCCGGGTCGTGGTGTTCGACGACGAGCACTTCTACATGGGTGGAGCGCTCGCCGAGCTGCTTGCCCGCGCCGGGTGCCGGGTCGCGCTCGTCACGCCGGAGGCGCGGGTGTCGGCGTGGACGGTCAACACGATGGAGCAGCCGCGGATCCATCGTCGTCTGGTGGAGGCTGGTGTCGAGATCCTCACCAACACCGTCCTGCTCCACCACGGGGGGTCGGTGGCCACGCTGGCGTGTGCGTACACGGGGACCGAGCGCGAGATCGAGTGCGACACCGTGGTCAGCGTCACCTTCCGGATGCCCGACGACGGGCTGGTGCACGATCTGCGTGCGGCCGGCTTCGACTCGGTCACCGCCGTCGGCGACGCCTTCAACCCCGGCACCATCGCCGAGGCGGTGCACCTGGGTCGGCTCTACGCCGAAGAATTCGACAGCCCGACCAGGTCATCGGGCGTCACCCCGTTTCGTCGTGAGGTGATCGAACTCGCGGCGCCTAGCCTGGGCACGTGAGTCCTCTCGCTGCCGACACCACGAGCACCATCGTCACCATCACGCCCGAGGCGCTGTCCGAACTGGCAGCGCTGCGCGACACAGAACCCGACGCCGACCGCCTGGGCCTGCGGCTCGAGGTCATCAGCAAGCCGGGCGAGGACTTCCAGTACGACCTCAGCTTCGACGTGATCACCAAGGCGGCCTTCACCGACGAAGTGCGTACGCACACTGCGGACGGGGTCACGATGAAGGTCATCATCCCGGCCAGCAGCCTCGATCTGTTGGAGGGAGCCACGCTGGACCACACCGCGAACGCCGGGCTCGTCATCCGTAACCCGAACAAGCCGTTGGCGCCAACCGTCGAGGGCCTGATCCACGACGACGAACTGAGCGCGAAGATCGAGACGCTGGTCACCACCGAGGTCAACCCGGCGCTGGCTGCGCACGGCGGCTTCGTCACCTATGTCGGCCACGACAACGAGGGCACGGCGTACCTCACCATGGGCGGCGGCTGCCATGGTTGCTCGATGAGCCGGATGACGATGCTCGACGGCGTGCAGACGATGATCGTCGAGCAACTGCCCGAGGTCGAGCGAGTGCGCGACCTCACCGACCACTCGTCGGGCGAGAACCCCTACTACGACTGATCCCTGGCGCGGTCCACACGGTCGGCCATCGCCGACGTCTCCGGGTCACTGGCGAAGTCCTCCAACGCACGGGCTGCGACGCGGCGCCAGTTCGGTTCCTCCTGGAACGTTCCCGGCGCGTTCTGTGGACGTTCCTCGAGCCAGAAGTCCTCGAGGTTGATCGTGACGACGGCGGCGGGATGCGACGCGAGTTCGTCGAGAATGCCGGAGACGATCTCGGCGAGCGGCGAGTCGCGGCGAGATAGGCGGTGATCGTGCACCAACTGGTCGACGATGCGGCCGCGGGCCGCGGCTCGATCTTGGAGTTGCTGTTCGAGTCGTTCGACCGAGATCAGTCCGAAGCGGTGTGATCGGTGAAGATCGCCACCGAACCAGAAGCTGGCCAACGGGACCGTGTCGTGCGTCGAGGACATCGACATCGTCAGCCGCCCGGCGCGGACCATGTGATCGGTTCCCCAGGTCGGTAGGTCGTCGAGCGCGACGTGGATGCCGAGCAGACCATGGTCGAGAAGGCCCTGGTTCACCTCCGGCGGCACCGTGCCGAGGTTCTCGCCGACGATGTACGCGCCGGCGAGGTGGGCCTCCAGGCAGGCGATGGCGAGGAGCTCCTCCAGCGGGTAGCGCACGTACGCGCCGTCGCGCGGTGATGCACCCTCGGGCACCCACCACTGGCGCGCCAGTCCCATCACGTGATCGAGGCGGAGCAGGCCGGCGTGGCGTACGTGATGCCGGAACGTCTCACGGATGTAGCGGTGCCCGGTGGCTCGCGAGCGCGAGGGATGCACCGGCGGGAATCCCCAGTTCTGGCCGCCCATGAAGATCGGATCGGGCGGGGCACCGACCGACATCCCGTCCACGAAGAGGTCGCCCTCGTGCCAGGTGTCGAACCCGTCCGGGTGAGCGCCGAGTGCGACGTCGAGCGCGAGCAACTGGCCGCGAGCGCGGGCTGCGCCGGCGAGGTCGGCCAACTGGCGATCGGCCAGCCAGCACCCGACGAGGTGACGTCGGGTGACGACGGGATCGGCCGCCGCCAACGCGTCGAGATCCGACACCGTCCATGTCCGGAAGTCGCGGCCCAGCGTCGCCTGAGCGCCCCGGAAGCGCGCGTAGGTCTCGGCGAGCGGGTTGTCGGCCACCCACTCGCGCAGCTCGGGATGGTCCGCGAGACGCTCGGCGACCACGTCGAGGCGCGCCGTGTGGCGGGCATGGATCGCTGGATAGTCGAGCAAGCCGTCGATCGGTACCGGGGCCGGCTCGGCGTCGTGGGGCGCGCCGGCGGCGTCGAGATCGACGTACAGCTCACTCCACATCCGACGGGTGACCGGCGAGTACGGGCTCCAGTCGGCCGGCTCGTCGAGGTAGGTGGGCAGCAGCGGCAGCGTGAGCACCACCTCGCCGCCGTGATCGTGCAACCAGTCGAACAGGCCCTGGAGCTCGCCGTAGCAGGCGATGCCGTTGGTGCGGTGGGTGCGCAGGGAGTAGAGCGGGAGGAACACGCCCCACTGCCCGGGTGGCACCGTCGGAGCGAGCCGCGGAGCGCTGATGACCGTGCCCAGCACCCGATCGCCGTCGCGGAGTTCGTGGTACCCGAGCGGCAGCGGTCCGTCGCTGGGTGCGTACGGCAGGGCTGCGGTCGGCACGATGCCGTCCCACGCGACCACCACGTCCAAGGGTGCGCTGGTCGCGTCGCCGAGTGCATGCGCCACCTGGTCCACGATCGCAGGGTCCACGTCGACGGTCTCGCCGGCGACATCCACCCACCATCTCAGCACCAGCGTCGAGTCGGTCATGCGTGCTCGCCGGTCACCGTCAGCACTTCGCCGACAGCTCCCGCCGCCACCTCCGACGCCGTGAACAGGATCGGCCGGAACGTCTCGGCGGAGAACAGCCGCATCTGCGAGGTGAAGTCGGGTGACGTCGGATCGTCCGGTTGACCGTAGGTGAGGACGGCCTGGGCGTGTGGGCCGTCGGCGGAGAACTCGAGTGTCATCACGAAGCTGTTGCCGTACGTGACCGGGTACCCGACCGTTCGGAACGACCGGCCATCCACTCCGTCCCCGACGTCGCCCTGCGGCGCGAATGTGTTGGAGCCGCTGCAGCAGTCGGCGATCGACACCGCTCCTTCGAGCCCGAGCCCGCCCGGCAGCGGGATCCTCTCCGTCACGTTCCTCCCGTCGAACTGCACGTCGCCGAGCGCCACGTCGAGCGCCCAGCCCTGCGATGTCACGGACTTCATCGCCACGGCGATGTTGTTGGCGATCGTGGTGTTGGAGGCCAGCGTGTTCGGAGTGCCGACGGGGTCGCCGGGGTCGAATCCGACCGCCCACAAGCTGCCGCCGTCGACGAGATCCGACCGGGGGAACGCGTTGAGGAACTCGCGCCACAGGACCGCTCCCTTGGACCCGACGTGGAGGCGCCCGTCCCAATTCCGGAACACGTCGCACGCGGGGGTGATGTCGAACGGCACGCCGTCGACGAGCACGACCTTCTGGGCGTCGCACGCGCCGACGACCGCGTCGCGCAGCAGGTCCGACTGGAGGGCCCGGCCGGAGTACCAGGCCTCCTCGAGGTCGGCGAGTCCGAACTTGCCGTCCGCACCGCGCACGGCAGGGTCCGTGAGCAGGACGGCGTTCATCCGCGTGCGGGCGCTCTGGGGGACACCCTCGGGACCCGTGAGCGGCGAGTAGCCGGTGAGCAGTTCGGCCGGGTTCGCCAGCCAGTGCGAGTCGTTGGCGTTGAAGACGAAGTCGTCCCGCTCGAGCTGCGGCTGTTGGGAGAAGGGGAGGATGCCTGGTCGTGTCGCCTCGGGGTCGTCGACCCACTCGTTCGTGGGATCGCTCCCGTTCAGCAGGATGGCTCCGTTGTCGAGGATCACCGTGGCGAGGCCGCCGCTGGCGACTTCGGCCTGCCATTGCGCGATCGTGCCCGCCGACAGGTTCGGCGTTGCTGCGGTGTCGGCGTACCACGCCCGACCGTCGGAGGAGGTGGCGATCGTGTTGACCCACGGGATGCCGTTCGCGTTGCGGTGGGCATCGATGAACTCGTCCATGTTGTTCGCACTGTCCATGCCGATGAACTGGCCGAGGAAGTCGGTGTTGTCGATGTTCGCGTCACGGAAGGTGTACGCCTTCTCCGTCGTCCAGCCGAACGGCAGGTTCAACATCGGGCCGTAGTGGCTGCTCCACATGGTTCGAGTCGTGGCCTCCGTGGAACCGTCGTCCTGGCGGACATCGATGGTGAGGTCCTCCGACGTCATCTCCTTCGTCGTCGAGCCGTACTGATACGTCGTGGGGCTCGAGGGATCGAGGTTCAATTCGTACAGCGTCATGCGGTAGCCGGCGCTCACCGTGTGGGTCCATGCGACGTGATCGTTGAACCCGATCAGCACGCCGGGGGTTCCGGTGAGGGTGACGCCGTAGACGTCGAGCTCGCCGTTGGTGAGCGTGAGCTGGTTCTCCCACAGCCGCTTCTCGCCCTCCCAGGGGAAGTGCGGGTTGGCCAACAGCAGCCCGCCGCCGCTCTCGCTCGCCGCGCCACCGATCGCCCATCCATTGCTGCCGAGGCTGGGTGGCATGCCCAACGCCGGCGTCGGGGGAGTCGTGCCCTCGTCCGGAGGTGCGACCTTGCCCGCCGCGGGCGGCTGGGCGGACGCGATCGGATCGATGAGCACTCCCGCGCTGGCGAAGAGGAGCACGTCGTTCATGTTGGCGTACAGGTCCGTTGTGGTGATGGGCGCCACCCAACCCTCGCCCTCGCACCACCCGTGCGGTCCCTCTGCGGACAGTTCGGCGTTGAACCCGGCGACGTAGCCCGCCACCATCTCGTGGACGTCCGTCGGTTGGTTCGCGAACTTGGTGTCGGCGTCGTCCCACAGGTGCAGGTGTCGATAGGCGAAATCACTGTCGACGTTGGAGTTGTTCTCGCCGGCGCCGAACCACTTCGAGCGTTCGCCGCGCACCTTCACGATCTGGTCGAGCAGGGTGCAGGCACGGTCCTGGGCGAACGCGTAGCCCTGTCCGAACCCGAGGCTGCCCCAGTCGTCGGCGACGATGTGGGGGATGCCGAACTCGGTGCGTGTGATCTGTGCCGAGTAGCCCGGCGCAGCGGCGGCGGTGGTGGTCGGCGCGTCGGTGGTGACGGCGGAGGAGGTGGTGGTGGGATCGGCCGACTGCCCGTCGCTGCACGCGACGATCAGCAGCGCGGCGGCCCCCAGGCCTGCCCGGATTCGGTGGCGCATGGGCGCACGCTAATCAAGTGGGCGTCGTCGACCTGCGACCCTCGGTTTCGGCCGCGTCTGGTCAGGATTTCTCCCGGCGAATTCAAGCGGTGGCCGCGACAAGCTCTGCGAATCGTTCGGCTGGAGTATCCCACATGAGGGTTTTGCGGGGGCGCCCGTTCAAGAGGGCGGCGATCTCGTCGAGTTCGTCTTGGGTGTGCACGGACAGGTCTGTGCCTTTGGGGAGGAACTGGCGCACCAGGCCGTTCCAGTTCTCGTTGGTCCCGCGTTGCCATGGTGAGTGCGGGTCGCAGAAGTAGACCTTCACGCCGGTTGCGATCGTGAACGTGGCATGGCTGGACAGTTCGACTCCTTGGTCCCAGGTGAGTGTCTTGAACAACTGGGTGGGGAGCCGACCGATGTTGGCGATGATGCGCTCGTTGACGTGCTCGGCGGTGCGGTCGTTCAGCTTGAGCAACATGCCCATGCGTGTGGAGCGCTCGACCAGCGTGGCGACCGCGCTCTTGCCGTTAGCACCGATGATCAGATCACCTTCCCAATGGCCCGGCACTGCACGGTCCTCGATCTCGGCGGGCCGGTCGGAGATGTTGACCATGTTCGGGATCTTGCCCACTGTGGTCGACCTGCGGCCGTGAGATCGGCGTGCGGCACGACCAGACCTCAGGCAGGCTGCGAGTTCTTTGCGCAGCTCAGGCTTGGCCTGCACGAAGATCGCCTGATAGATCGCCTCATGGGACACCCACCACTCTGGTTGATGCGGATGCTCCTTGTGGAACCGTTCGCTGATTTGCTCGGGCGACCACTTCTTCGTGCGTAACAGCGCCACGACCTCGTCCCACAGCCACGGCCGCAGCTCCGTCCAGGTCGGCTTGGGTCGCAACGCAGCCTGGTCGGCACGATCCTGAGCACGGAACGCCCGATAGCCGGCGCGGCCACCATTGGCTTCGATGTCCCTTCCGATCGAGCCCCGATGACGACCCAATCGGCGAGCGATCACCGCATCGTTCTCACCACGCTCGATACCGATGCGGATCTCCTCGCGATCCTCGAGCGTCAACGCGTTCCTCCTCGGCGTTCTGTCACGTAGCACGCTCACAGCCTCCTCGGCCCAGCGTCGCTTCAGGGTGCTCTTCGACACCCCC
>JBBQTC010000092.1:0-12304 GCA_038234785.1 Acidimicrobiales bacterium | reverse complement strand
AACGGCGTATACGTCGCCAACCCCTTATCCGCCAACGTCTTGGAAATCGCCGCAGTCAACGTCGTCTTCCCATGATCGATATGACCCATCGTGCCGATGTTCACATGCGGCTTCGTGCGCTCGAATTTCGCCTTGCTCATTTGGGAGACCTTCTCCTGTGACGTGTCGTGATGACGGTGTGTGGTTGTCGTTGTCGTAGTCGTAGTCGTAGTCGTTGTCGTGCGGTGTTGCGGTGTTGCGGTGTTGCGGTTTTTGTAGCGGCGACCGGTCTCGAACCGGTGACCTTCCGATTATGAGCCGGATGCTCTGACCAACTGAGCTACGCCGCCAGGGCCTTGCTGACCGGACGGGCGGACCCGACCGATTGGTCGAGCCCTCTGTCGGAGTCGAACCGACGACCTACGCCTTACCATGGCGTTGCTCTACCTACTGAGCTAAGAGGGCCTTGAGGCGCGCGTGTTCACCGCGAAACCGAGAGGGAATGATAGCGGGGCACTTCGCCCGCGCGGCCACGGGAATCCGCGATTACCCTCGCCGACGTGGCAAACCTCTCCTTGCGCCCGGCGACGGTCGCCGACGCCGAACAGATCCGCGGCATCTACAACCACGAAGTGGTGCACACCGCCGCGACCTTCGACCTCATCCCTCGCAGTCTGGCAGAGCAGCAGGACTGGCTCCAGGCTCGCAGCGGTGCCTTCGCCGCGATCGTCGTCGTCGACCCGGCCGACGCCGACGGCGAGGTCATCGCGTTCGGATCGCTCTCGCCGTACAAGGACCGGCCCGCGTATCGCACCAGCGTGGAGGACTCGGTCTACGTCCGCCGCGACCGCAACGGCCAGGGTGTCGGCTCGCTCCTGCTCCGGGAACTGCTGTCGGTCGCGGGCACGAGCGGATTCCATGCCGTGTTCGCCCGGATCAACTCCAGCGGCGAGGCCTCCATCGCCCTGCACCGCAAGTCGGGCTTCGAGCTCGTGGGCGTCGAGCGCGAGGTCGGTCGCAAGTTCGGGCGCTGGCTCGACGTCACGGTCATGCAGGCCCTGCTCAAGTAGCCGAGACCGTTGCGCTCAGAGTTCGAGGCCGAGCGCCTCGGCCTCGTCGGCCAGGGCCAACCACGTCTCCTCGGCGAGGTCCACCGCTGCCTGCGCCGACGCCAACCGCTCCCCGATCGCCCCCATCTCACGGTGGTCCATCGCCGTCTCCATCTCTGCCGCGACGAGGTCGCGGCGTTCAGTGGCGGTGGCGAGGTCCCGCTCGGCCTGGCCGAGCTGGCGCCGCACGGTGGACGGACTGCGACCGGCAGCGGGCTTGGCCCGCGCCGAGGTGGAAACCGGCGCCGCGTTCGCGGGCGGGCGACCCGCCGGCTTCGTCGTGGGCGCCGGAGCGCCGGTTCCTGCCCGGGCGGCGAGCCAGGCGGCGACGCCACCACGAATCCACGCCGCGCCACCGCGTCCGTCGAGGGCGAAGAGTTCGTCGGTGACCCGGTCGAGGAACGACCGGTCGTGGCTCACCGTGATGACGATGCCGGGCCAATCGTCGAGGAAGTCCTCCAGGGCTCGCAACGTGTCGAGGTCGAGGTCGTTGGTCGGCTCGTCGAGCAGCAGCACGTTCGGCTGCTCCACCAGAGTGAGCAGGAGCTGCAGCCGGCGGCGCTCACCCCCGCTGAGGGTGCCGATAGGGGCGAACTGGGCGTCGCCGTCGAACCAGAACCGCTTCATGAGCGTCACGTCGCCGATCGATGGCTCACCCTTGTCACCGGCCACCGCTTCGCGCACTCGCTGGGTCAGGTCGACATCACGCGCCAACTGGTCGTAGTAGCCGATCTTGATCGTTGCCCCGCGCTCCACCGTGCCCGCCGTGGGTTGCAGGCGGTCGGCGACGAGGTCGAGCAGTGTCGACTTTCCCGCCCCGTTCGCGCCGACGATCCCGATCCGATCGCCGGGCTCGAACGACGCGCTGACGCCGCGCAGCACCTGCGACCCGTCGGGCCAGGCGAACGAGACCTCACGGAGCTCGATGCCCTTGGAGCCGATGCGCTGGGAGCCCATCGACAGCGCCAGGTCGCCGCTGCGAGCGGCGGCTTGCGCCTTGCCCTGCACCAGCGCGGTTGCCGTGGCGATGCGGGCCTTTGGTTTCGCCGTCCGCGCCGGCGCGCCTCGGCGCAGCCAGGCGAGTTCCTTGGCTGCGAGGTTCTTGCGCACTGCCTCGGCGACCTCGGCCCGTTCCTCGCGCTCTGCGCGGCCGGCGAGGTAGGCGGCGTACCCGGAGCCGGCATGGCGACCTTCCGGCGTGTGGAGGTACGCACTCCCGCGATCGATCTCGAGGACCTTGGTGGTCACCCGGTCGAGGACGTGCCGGTCGTGCGTCACGAGCACCAGACCCCCTCGGTAGGCGGCGAGCCACTCCTCCAGGAAACGGATGGCGTCGAGGTCAAGGTGGTTGGTCGGCTCATCGAGCACCAACGCCTCGTACTCCCCCACCAGCAACCTCGCCAGCGCGACACGCTTGGCCTGGCCGCCGGAGAGCTCATCGGTCCGACTGTCGAGCAGCGCCGCCATGCCGAGTCGATCGAGCATCGCCTCGCCCTGCCAGTCCGCACCGACGGCGTCGCGGACGCGGCCGGCCGGCAGCACCGGCTGTTGCAGCAGGAACCCGACCCGCGCGCCTCGTCCCCACCGAACCTCGCCGGACTCGGGTTCCAGCTCGCGGGCGAGCATTCGCAAGAGGGTGCTCTTGCCGCAGCCGTTGATCCCCACCACGCCCACCCGGTCGCCGTCGGACAGCGTCAGCGAGACACCGGTGAACAGAGGACGGTTGGGTCGGGAGGCGGACAGCCCCTCGGCATCGATGACGATCATGTGGTGGACCTATCAGAGCGCGGCGATCGCCAGGCCCGAAGGACCTGGCGATCTGTGGTGGGCCGGGCAGGATTCGAACCTACGTAGGACGACGCCGGTTGATTTACAGTCAACTCCCTTTGGCCACTCGGGCACCGACCCATCAGCGGTGTGTGAGGTTACCGCCTTGAGTACCCTTGCCACATGCCCAGTTTCGATGTCGTTTCCGAAGTCGACCGCCAAGAGGTCAAGAACGCCGTCGACCAAGCGCAACGCGAGGTCGGCACCCGCTTCGACTTCAAGAACACGAACTCCTCGATCGAGCAGGCCGAGCTCGTCCTCACCCTGCGCACCGTCAGCGAGGACCGCCTCAACGCCCTCCGTGTCGTGGTCGAGGAAAAGCTCGTCAAGCGCGGGGTGTCGCTCAAGGGCCTCGACTACGGCAAGGTCGAGGAGGCCACGCAGAACACGGTTCGCCAGGTCGTCACCATCACGGTCGGCATCAGCAGCGACAAGGCCCGCGAGATCAACCGGATGATCAAGGAGAAGGGGCCCAAAGGTGTGAGCAGTCAGACCCAGGGCGAGACCGTCAGGGTCACGGGCAAGAAGCGCGACGATCTCCAGGCCGTCATGGCCCTGTTGAAGGGTGCCGACCTCGGCATCCCGCTGCAGTTCAACAACTTCCGCGACTGATCAGCCGACGGCGGAGCAGTTCATCGCCACCGGGTCGGGAGTCGGGTGTTCACTCGGCGCCGTCCAACCGGTGGTCGGGTCCACCAGCGGTCGCTCGTCACGCTCGAAGACCGCCGGGCCGTTCCCGTACACCGCACAGGCTGCGGTCGCGGCCGGGAGCCGCGGGTCGTCACGGAGCAGTTCCCGGAACTGCTCCGCACGGAGGGGAGCGGCTCCCAGCGTGAGGCGCGGGGTGCCGTCCGTGGTCACGATCGCCGGCCCTGGATCGCACGCATGGATCTGCAACCGACTGACGCCGGTGCTGCCGGGGACTGCTGTCACCGTGGTCCCGGCCTCGGGCGGTCCCGAGTTCGCCCACTCGGTGAACGCGGTCGTGGCCGTCTCGAACGACGCGTCGGCGACACTGACGACCGCATCGACACAGACGGTGGCCGCTCCCGACGGCGACGTTCCCTCGAGGGGTGTGATGTCGTCGGCTCGCCACCCGAGGGCAGCGTTCCAGGCGAGGTCGTCGTCGATGCGGCCAGCCAACACGTGGTACCAGTAGAGCATGCCCCGGGAGGTGGCGGCGGTGGTCGCCACGACGTCCTCGCTGAGGCGGCGCAGGTCGAGCACCTGACCATCGGTGAAGGCGGCCTCGACCTCGTTGGTGTTGCGCTGCTCAGGTGTCAGGTCGGCGAAGAGCGGCCACGTGGCCATGCCGAGGCGGCCGGCCAGATCCGACGAGTACGGAGCGGGCGAGGCTTGAATGTCGAACGAGGCGTAGATGCCGAAGAGCTGGCCCCTGACCAGCTCACGGTCCGCGTCGGACAGCAGCGCCAGGGCCACCGCCATCGCATCGCCGTCGTAGTAGGCACGGGTGCCGGTGATGACGGAGAGGGATTCGCCCTTGACCCGCTCGCTCCATCCGAAGTGCTGGTCGAGCAGCGCCATCGTCAACGCACGGTGCAACGAGAATGTGCGGAGATCCGGATCGACACCGTCGACGACGTAGATCGTCCCGGACTCGGCGTCGTAGAACGCCGGTGAGTCCGCCATCGCGGCGAGCCCGATCGCCGACCGGTCGAGCGGCCCGGACAACAGCCCGAGGGCGCGCCACTCGGACTGCAGCGCCGCCACGTCCGGCGCCGCGACGCCCCCGTTCGCCGCCGCGATGCGCTCGCTGTACTCCGCCTTCGGCACCGTGACCACCGGAATGTCATGGTCGAAGGTCAATCCCCGTTCGGTCTCGACTGCCTTGACCAGAGGAGCGACCTCGGTGGGCCACTCGACGCGGTCGAGGACGTAGAGCTTCACCGCGAACAGACCGCCGGCGACCATCGCCAGCAGCACGACCGCCGTGACGATCCGACGGACGACGTGTCGCTTGCGGCGTCGCGTCGCAGGCATCGCGTTCTCGACGAGGTCCGCGTAGGCGTGGCGCGAGGCGGGTGCGGCACTCTGCCGAGGCGAATACATCTCGTTCTGACTCAACACCGGCGCAGCGACGGACACCGCCGCTGCCGGTTCCGCATACGAGATGGAGGGCACCTCGACCGGACCGAGGTCGTCATCCTGGTCCGGCAGGAACGCCAGGCGGTTGAGTTCCGCCTCGACTCCTGCGTTCGCCATGGACGGCTGCACCGACGTCGGAAGGGGTGCCGCGGGAGGAGCGGGCACGCCCGGTGCTTCTCCGGACACTGCCGGGGGATCGAACCCGAGGACCTCCACCGCCGCGACCACCGGGGGCTCGGGTGCCACCACTGGAACCGTGCCGGTCGAGTCGCGCACCAGCGAGTCGCGGACTGCCTCGACACGGGGCAAGCCGGTCGCCGGGGTCGTACGCATGATCAGTTCGGCGAGCCCGTCCACGACCGGGTCGGCCTCGCGGGCGAGCGGCGGCGGCTCCTCGATCGGCTTGACGAGCCCCTCCTCGAGGCGATCCGATCCCCACGAGGGCAGCGTGGCGCGAACGGCCGGCACCGGCTCCGAGATCGTCGGAGCGAAGTCGGACATCGTCGAGTCGAGTTTGGGGTCCGAAGGAGGGTGGGCGGGTGCCGGCACGGTCGCCTCGATCGTGGCCACCGGCTGCGACAGCAGATCTTCGATGCGGACTCGCGGCGGCACGACCCCTTCGAGCCGGGACGGCGCGTCAGGATCCTCGGTGTCGTCGGTGATGACCGCGTGCTGCGATGTCGGGTTGGTGACGTGTTCCCAGGTCAGTTCCCGCAGGCGCGGGACTCGCGCCGGCGCCGCGAGACCGGCGTCGCGTGCGAACAGGGGGCTGTCCAGGCGCAGTCGGAGGTCGTCGAGGCTCAGCCCGCCGTGATCGTCGGTTGCGTCAGGGCCGGAGTCGGCGTCATCCCCCACAGGGCTGACGACGCCCGCCGACACGTTCCTCTCGTCAATCGCCACGTGAGAGATATCGGCGGCTCGAGGGACTTCTTGAGCGTCTCGACGGCCCAGTCCTCGGGTAACTCAGTCCTCGGGCAACTCAGTCCTCGGGTAACTCAGTCCTCGGGCAACTCAGTCCTCGGGCAACTCAGTCCTGGGCAACTCAGTCCTCGGGCGAGACCTCGTTGGCGCGTCGTTGCAACTCCGACACGACGCCGACGTCGGCGAGCGTGGTCGTGTCGCCGAGGTTCCGCCCCTCGGCGACGTCGCGGAGCAACCGTCGCATGATCTTGCCACTCCTGGTCTTGGGCAGGTCAGGTGTCAGATAGATGGTCTTGGGCTTGGCGATGGCGCCGATCTCGCGGGCGACGTGGTCACGGAGGACCTGCTCGTCGACGACGTGGCCACCGCGCAGGGTGACGTAGGCGATGATCGCCTGTCCGGTCGTGGCGTCGTTCGCGCCGACCACCGCTGCCTCGGCCACGTCGGGGTGGCTGACCAGGGCGGATTCGACTTCGGTGGTGCTGATGCGATGCCCGCTGACGTTCATCACATCGTCGACGCGTCCCATCAACCACAGGTAGCCCTGCTCGTCGAGCTTGGCGCCGTCGCCGGCGAAGTAGCGGCCTGCGAAACGGCTCCAGTAGGTGTCGGTGTAGCGCTCGTTGTCGCCCCAGATGCCGCGGAGCATCCCCGGCCACGGCCGGGTCAGGGTGAGGTAGCCGCCGCCATGTTCGACCATCTTGCCGTCGTCGTCGATCACCTCGGCGCTGATCCCGGGAAGTGGGAAGGTGGCAGAACCGGGTTTGGTGGTCGTGCAGCCCGGCAGCGGACTGATCATGATCCCGCCCGTTTCTGTCTGCCACCAGGTGTCCACGATGGGGCAGTTCCCGCCGCCGATGTGTTCGTGGTACCACATCCAGGCTTCGGGGTTGATGGGCTCACCCACCGACCCGAGCAGCAGGAGCGACGACAGGTCGTGCCGATCCGGCTCCGCGGCACCCCACTTCATGAACGTCCGGATCGCGGTGGGAGCGGTGTAGAACTTCGTCACGCCGTACTTCTCGATGATCGACCAGAAGCGGTCGTTGGCCGGGTAGTTCGGGACACCTTCGTACATCACCTGCGTCGCCCCGTTGGCCAGCGGGCCGTAGACGATGTAGCTGTGGCCCGTGATCCAGCCCACATCGGCGGTGCACCAGAAGACGTCGGTGTCGGGATGCAGGTCGAAGACGTACTTGTGGGTGAACGCGACGTGGGTGAGGTAGCCGCCGCTGGTGTGCATGATGCCCTTGGGCTTCCCGGTGGTCCCCGAGGTGTACAGCAGGAACAGCAGTTGCTCGCTCGACATCGGTTCGGCGGGGCAGACAGGGTCCGCCTCGGCGATCAGATCGTGGTACCAGTGGTCACGGCCATCGACCATCGTGACGTCGTTGCCGCCACGGCGAACGACCACGACGTGCTCGATGGACGGCGTTCCCTCGAGTGCCTCGTCGGCGGCCGCCTTGAGCGGGAACACCTCGCCGCGGCGGTATCCGCCGTCGGCCGTGATCAAGACCTTGGCCTCGGCGTCGTTGATGCGATCCGTCAGACTCTGGGCGCTGAACCCCCCGAACACGACGCTGTGGGCCGCTCCGATCCGGGCGCAGGCGAGCATCGCCACGGCGGCCTCGGGGATCATCGGCAGGTAGATGTTCACCCGATCACCGCGGACGACCCCCAACGACTTCAGCGCGTTGGCGAACTTTTGCACCTCGTCGAGCAGGTCGGCATAGGTGATGGTGCGAGTGTCGCCGGGCTCGCCCTCCCAGTGGAAGGCGACCTTGTCGCCCTTGCCCGCGAGCACGTGCCGGTCGAGACAGTTGAAGCTGACGTTCAGCTCACCACCCACGAACCACTTGGAGAACGGCAGCTCCCACTCGCAGATCGTGGTCCATTCGGTGTCCCAGTCCAGAAGTTCGGCCGCCTGGCGAGCCCAGAACCCCTGGTAGTCGGCGTTCCCCTGGTCGTACAGGCTGGTGTCGACCACGAGTGCCTGCTGCTTGAACGCCGCGGACGGCGCGAAGAGCCGCTGCTCGTCGAGCAGGGCGTCGATGGTGTCGTGTTCGTCTGCCATGTCGTGTACCCCCGGCCGCGGAGGTTAGCGCAGGGGTCGCGGACCGGCATCCCCCGGACCACGACGAGGACCACGACGCCGATCTCGAGTCAGATCACGAGTCAAATCACGACCCGGGACCCGACCTCGAACACCTGCTCCGCAGGAAGGTTGAAGAACCGAGCGGCGCTGTCGGCGCCACGATTCAGCCAGACGAACAGATGCTCGAACGCAGGGTGCATCCCCGGTGCCTTGCCGGAGACGATCGACTCCCGGCCGATGAAGTAGGTCACGTCGTCAGGATCGAACACCACTCCTCGCACGTGGATCGCCGTGAGCGCCGCGGGTACGTCGGGCTCGTCCATGAAGCCATACGTCAACAGCACCTGAAAAACACCGGGCTCGACCTTGGTCACGGTGGCGCGATCCTCGGCCGCCACGCGCGGCTCCTCGGTCGTCTCGACCGCGACGATCAGCGTCGATCGGTGCAACACCTTGTTGTGCTGCAGGTTGTTCACGAGTGCCGGCGGCGCCCGCCCGAGGTCCTTGAACAGGAACACGCCGGTGCCCGGCACCCGCTTCACGTCGGTGAACTCGTCGAGCACCTCGCTGATGGGTCGTTCGCCTCGTCGGATGCGGGCGGCGACGAGCTGACGGCCACGCCGCCACGTCTGCATCTGCACCATGATGACGACGCCGATCAGCAAGGCCAACCAGCCACCGTGGGGGATCTTGGGAATGTTGGCACCGAGGAACCCGAGCTCGACAGTGAGCATCGGGACGCAGACGGCGAAGGCTCGCCAGCGGGCCCAGTTCCAACGGTCGGTCAGGACCCGGAAGAAGATGAGGGTGGTGATCGCCATGGTCATCGTCACGGCGATGCCGTACGCGGCGGCGAGGTTGCTGGCGGTCCGGAAGCCGATAACCAGCGCGACGCACGCCACCGCGAGCAGCCAGTTCACGAGTGGCACGTAGATCTGCCCGGAGTGGTCCTTGGACGTGTGGTCGATCCGGATCCTGGGGAGGTAGTCGAGCTGCACGGCCTGCGCGGTCAGCGAGAACACTCCGCTGATCAGCGCCTGGGAGGCGATGATCGTGGCCGCGGTTGCAAGGAGCACGAGCGGCAACAGCAACACCTTCGGGGCCATGTTGAAGAAGATGCCATCGATGGCCCCGGGATCGCGCAGCAGGAGCGCACCCTGTCCCCAGTAGTTCAGCACCAGCGCCGGAAACACCAGGGCGTACCAGCCGCGACGGATCGGGCCGCGCCCGAAGTGGCCCATGTCCGCGTAGAGGGCCTCGCCGCCGGTCACCACCAGGAAGATGGAGCCGAGGGCGAGGAACGCATGCTTGGTCTCGTGTTCGAAGTAGCGAACCATCCACACCGGGTTCACCGACTGGATGATCTGCGGGTGATGGAGGATCTGGCGGACACCGAGGACGCCGAGCACGCCGAACCACACGATCATGATCGGGCCGAACACCTTGCCCACGGCGCCCGTCCCGCGCCGCTGCACGACGAAGAGGGTGACCAGGATCACGATCGCGATCGGCACCACCCAGTCCTTGAGGTTCGACGACACCCGCTCGAGGCCGCCGACGGCCGCGAGCACCGAGATCGACGGAGTGATGATGCCGTCGCCGTAGAGCAGCGCGGTTCCGAACACCCCGAGACCGACGAGGAGGCCGGCCTTGGCGACCTGCCCGCCCTTGCGATTCATCAGCAGGCTGGTCAGCGCAAGGATGCCGCCCTCACCCTTGTTGTCGGCCCGCATCACGAAGAGGAGGTACTTGACCGAGATGATCAGGGTGAGCGCCCAGAAGGCGAGCGAACAGATGCCGAAGACATTGATCGAGTCGACGGTGAGCGAGTGCGTCTGCTCGGTGAACGCCTCCTCGAGGGCGTACAAGGGGCTGGTCCCGATGTCGCCGTAGACCACGCCGAGCGCTCCGACGACGAGCGCCCCCTGTGGGGCGATGGTGTGCGAGGGCCGACTCATGTTGGAGCGACGGTAGCCGCAATGGGTGGCGAGACGCGGAATCGACCACCCGACTGCTCGGATGGCCGATTCCACGAAAGCTGCCGAGCTCCCGCCGCTCGACTGCTGCTTCGAATGATCCCGCTCACTCCTTCACCCCGGTGCACGCAGCGGGGTGAAGGAGTGTGCGGTGTCAATGGGGATCGTGTGACTCAGACCGCCTCGCCAGGGCGACGGGTGAGTGCGATGAGCAGAAGGCCCATGCTGATGAGTGCGAACCCGGCGACCAGCAGGATCATCTGCTGATCCGAGCCGGTGCGAGGAAGCGTCTCACCCTCGGCCCCTGTTGCCGTGGTGCTGGGAGCAAGGTTGCCCACCTCGGTGGAGGTGGTGCTCTCGTCGACCCCACCCACATCGGTGGTGGTCGTCTCATCGGCCGTCGTCGTGGGGAGATTGCTCTCCTGGCTCGTGGTCGTGACCTCTTGGGTGGTGGTGGTCACTTCCTCGGTCGTGGTCGTGACCTCTTCGGTGGTGGTGGTCTCTTCGGAGGTCGTGGTCGGATCCTCGGTCGTGGTGGTGGGACGCTCGGTCGTGGTGGTGGAGCAGTCCTTGCCGCCGCCGTTGTTGTTGCCCTCGGCCCGGTAGCCGGTCTTGCAACCACAGTCGTCGCCCTTGTTGCCACCGTTGTTGCCCTCGGCCCGGTAGCCGTCGCTGCAACCGCAATCGTCGCCCTTGTTGCCACCGTTGTTGCCCTCAGCCTGAAAGCCGCTCTTGCAACCGCAATCGTCGCCCTTGTTGCCACCGTTGTTGCCCTCGGCCTGATAGCCGCTCTGGCAACCGTTGGACCCTCCGTTGGAGGCGTTGGCGGTGACGGGACCCAGAAGCAGGGCGCCACAGGCGAGGGCGACTCCGGCGAGGGTCGTGATCAGCCCGACTCCGCGTCGGCTGATGATTCCGTCCATCGGCACTCGAACGTCTGTCACTGGGTGTAGCACGTCGTCATGGTACGTGACATGTCACAGGGAGTGACATAGGCCGTATGGTCTATTCCAATTTCTGTCTCGTTTTCATCAAACTCGCCACTCGGCGACCTGAAATCCACCCAATCCTGAAGGTTCCAGCAAGCTCTCCGCCTCGCGGACGCGGCTCCGCATGCGCAACGCGTGCAATGTGGGGGCAGCGGCGGCCTCGAGCCAGGCCGTGCGTCCCTCCTCGACCAGGTCATCGATGCCCCAGCGACGAAGGAATTGCGCCTGTGGGCGCACGACGAACGGCTCGGGGAGTTGGTCGAGGCAGACCTGGGTGGTGATGTCCTGCTCGCCCACCGCCTTCAAATAATGCTCACCCCGCTCGTGACCGCGATAGGTGCGAAGCCAATCCCTCCACGGGGTGGTCGAGAGCATCACCGTTCGTGGAGTGAAATAGTCGAAGATCGCCACGGAGCCGGCGCTGAGCAGCGACATCGCCTCGATCACCCAGGCACGGGCCGCCGTCTGGACCGGGAGTCGAGCCCCATGGGGAGCGGTGACGGGCAGCCAACCCCATTCCGACGGTGCCGGGACGGTGAGTTCGGAGATCCGGCCATCGCGGCTGACGTCCACCAGGGCTTCACGCCAACCGCCGTCGAACACCGCCAGGCGGAAGGGCAGGTTGTCGAGGAGTTCGTTGGCGACGACCACCCCGACCAGGGGGCCAGGGGGCAGGTCGGCGCGCGATTCGACGTTGTCGGGATGCTGCCCTCGTTGCTCCGCCGAAACCTCCACGGCGACGTACTTGACGAGTTCTTGAGCAAGCGCGGATCGAATCGCCCGAGCGAGGGTGCCAGGGCCGGCGCCGGCCTCGACCACCGTGAATCCGTCTGGGTTGCCGAGACGTTCGCGCTCGGCCTCGATCCATCGGGAGAGCACGGTCCCGAAGAGCGGACCGACCTCGGGCGAGGTGATGAAGTCGCCCCTGCGACCTGCCTGGCCGCCGGTGGCGTAGAAGCCGTGCGCGCCGTACAGCGCGATCGCCATGTACTCGTCGAACCGCAGCGGCCGACCAGCGTCGGTGGATGCCGCCGCGAGGTCGTGGACCGCAGGATGGTCAGCGGCCGAAGGCACCGGTGAGATCGGAGAGGTTGCCGAACTTGGCGATGATGCCGGGAACGACTCCGAAGGCGAGCGTGCACAGCCCCGTGATGGCCAATGCGGCGATCAGCGGCGCCGGCACCTTGATCGGGGTGGTGTCGCCGTCGGGCACGAGCTTCATCCACATCTCGCGCATGACGGTGATGTAGTACGCCGTCGCGATCACGGCGTTGACCGCGCCGATCACCGCGATGCTGTAGC
>JBBQTC010000091.1:0-12543 GCA_038234785.1 Acidimicrobiales bacterium | reverse complement strand
GAGATCGCCGCCCTCTTGAACGGGCGCCCCCGCAAAACCCTCATGTGGGATACTCCAGCCGAACGATTCGCAGAGCTTGTCGCGGCCACCGCTTGAATTCGCCGGGAACAGCCCGACCCAGAAGCCCCAGGTGGGTCCGATCGTGGCCGCTACTGTCGCCGTGTGACGACCGGGTCCCGCACCCTTCTGGCAGGTGGCTACCGCAATCAGGTGTGGAAGGTGCGCACGTCGACCGGCTTCGTGATCGAGAAGCAGTACGCCGAGGACCCGGGCAGCCCCAATCCGATGTATCCGAACCTTCCCGATCACGAGGCGTTGGCGATGACGCACCTCTCCGGCCATGGATGTGCGCCGGAGTTGTTGGCCTACCGACCGGCGCACGATCACGAGGGCGCCCTGGTGGTCTACCGGTACGTGTCGGGCACGCCGTGGCGCAGTGGCGTCGCCGAGGTCGCAGCGCTCCTGTGCACGGTCCATGGCGCCGGAGTGCCGAGTGGGATTCGTCGGCTGCATCGCTCCGCCACCGAGGCACTCGCTCACGCCGACTCGATGGTGGCCGACGTGCCGGTTCGACGTGACCGCGACCGGATGGTCGCGTCCCGACCCCGAGGCATGGTGCATCGACCTGTCCGGGTACCCGTGCTGGTCCACACCGACTGCGGACCCGGCAACATCGTCCGCAGTCGGGCTGGACTGGTGCTCATCGACTGGCAGTGCCCGGGCGCTGGTGATCCGGTGGAGGACATCGCCTGCTTCCTCTCGCCGGCGATGATGATGCTGTACGAGGCGGAGCCCCATCGCACCGCAGCGCGCGCTGCGTTTCTCGCCGCCTACCCCGATGCCGCACTCGTCGAGCGCTATCGCCGCGACGGCCCAGCGTGGCACTATCGGATCGCGGCGTACTGCGTCTGGCGGGCGAGGCGGCTCGCACGCCGACAGCCCGACGTCGCTCGCCGATATCGCAACGCACTCGCCGCTGAACTCGCGTTGCTGGATGGCTGGCCGTCGTGAAGCAGATCTCCCTCCACGTCCATTCGTTCTCGATGCGCTTCCACCTCCGGCATCGGGCCACGACCAGGTACGACGTCTTCGCCTACATCGACGAGATGGCACGCCGCGGGTTCACCGGCGTCAATGTCTCGGCCAACGGGCTGGGATACCGCGACCTGTGCGGGACCGAGCTCGACCACCTCGCTGCCGTGGCGCGCTCGGTCGCGTTGCACTCGCTGCGCCTCGAGCTCGACACGAGCGACACCCGAGAGGAGAACATGTCGACGATGCTGCGGGTCGCGGCCGCGTGTGGGGCCGACACGCTCCGCACGTACACGAAGTACGACGCACCACTGGCCGACGTGATGCCGTGGACCATCCGTGATCTGAGGTCGGTGGCATCGCTCGCCGAGGACCTCGGGGTCCTCGTCGTGCTGGAGAACCACGAGGACTTCACCGGCCCTGTGCTCGCCGAGATCCTTGCCGCGGTCGACCACCCGTCGGTGCGTGCGCTGTACGACTACGGCAACAGCCAGATGGTGGGCGAGGACCCACTCGAGGCGTTGTCGGCGATGGCACCGTTCATCGCCCGCGTCCACGCCAAGGATCACGTACTCGTCGACGGACCGGACGGCCCGGTCGTGCAGGGCGTCCCCTTCGGCACCGGTCGACTGCCCACGTGGGAGATCACGGACGCCTTGTTCGAAGCGGGTGTTCGGCGGTTCTGCTTCGAGAACGTCTGGGGCTACCGGGCGCCGCTGAAGTGCACACGCAAGTCGTTGCCGACCACTGCTTGCTTTGAGTTCGACGACTCGTCCCGATACCTCCACGGCGACGCGCTGGACCCGGAGGTTGCTGTCCGCGACGAGCGAACGGCGTTCGACGAGGGCCTCGCCGGGCTGCACTCTATGCTCGAAACCGGTGGGTATGAGGTGACGAGGGAGCCGGTATCGTGAGGCCCGCCGTTACGGGGACGTAGCTCAGTTGGCAGAGCGCTACCTTTGCAAGGTAGATGTCAGGGGTTCGATTCCCCTCGTCTCCACGTTGTGACCGTCGGGTGGTACCGGCGCATGGCCGGCAGGTACGACGACCAAGGACCCTGCGCAGACGCTCATGTTTTGCCCCGATCGGCCGATAGGTAACCCGTGTGGCGGTCCCTTCGACGGAGTCATTCCCTGGCATGGCTGCGTCTCGGCGCGCTCGTGGCCGGTGTGGTCATGGTCGCGTTCGCCGTCGGGTTGAGTGTGATCAACACCCACGAGCACCGATCTGCGCTCGATCGACAGTTGGCGCGAGAGGACCGCAAACAGGTCACTGCGATCACGGAGTACTTCGCCAGAGCACGTGATCTGCTCCTACTGCAGGCGCAGAATGACGCCTTCACCGACTTCTATGCCGCAGCCGGCACGAGGGACACGAAGATCGCCGAAGCGGACCCCACCCTGGTCAAGGCGGTCGGTTCGTTGTCCTACCTGGAACAGCTCTACAAGGGTCGCGTCGGCGAGATCTGCTTCATCGACATCCACGGTGCGGAGAACGCCCGACTGGTGAAGGGTCGCCAGGCCGCCTTCGCCGAGTTGTCCCCCGACGAGAGCCACAACCCATTCTTCCAACCGACCGTCGACGTCGGCGTCGGCAGCGTGTACCAGGCTGCCGCCTACATCTCGCCCGATACGCACGACCTGGTGATCTCCAACTCGACCATGCTGCCCGGCCTGCCCCCTGGTGATCAGGCGCTGGTGCACTTCGAAGTGTCGATGGCGAGTTTCGCGAGCATCAACAGCGACTTGAACATCCGCTTCCTCATCGTCGATGCGACCACGGGCGCCACGATCGCCGACAGCGCCGGTCGTGTCCCGGTGAACGCCGAACAGGCACCCGGCGACATGGCGATGCTGCAGCAGTTGCGGACCTCCGGTGATCAGAACGGCATCGCCACCATCAACGGACAGCGGGCCGCGTTCGAACACCTTCGGAGCACGAGGACCAACGCCAACGACTGGTACATCATCGCCGCATCGGCACCCGCCGATGCCGGCCTCGGCGGCTACTTCGACGTGCGGTCGATGGCGCTCATCGGGGCAGCCTGCGCGCTGTTCATGCTTGCCTTTCTGAGCTTCCGCGGCTATCAGCGCCGGCTCGAATTGGCCGCGGTGACCGATGGCTTGACCGGCCTCCCCAATCGAAACATGATCGCTGCCGATGCCCAGCGCGCGCTCGAGCTGCGGCGGAGGTCCGGCGGAAAGGTGGCGGTGCTTCTCGTCGATCTGGACCGATTCAAGGACGTCAACGACACGCTCGGCCATCAATCGGGCGATCAACTCCTCACTGCCGTGGGGCCACGCATCAGGTCCGTCCTCCGCGACGCCGACACCATCGCACGTCTGGGAGGCGACGAGTTCGCGGTGCTCCTGCCGAGCATCCACGGTCCGACGGAGGCCCTCGAGGTGGCGGCCCGGATCCGTCGCTGCCTTCGAGATCCGTTCGTCATCGGGGAGATCGCCCTGGAAGTGGAGGCCAGCGTCGGCATCGCGATCGCCCCCGACCACGGCGACGATTTCATGCTGCTGCTGCAGCACGCCGACATGGCGATGTACAACGCCAAGCTGTTCGGCCTCGGTGCATCGCTGTACGAGGCGAGCCTCGATTCACACGACCCACGCCGGCTGTCCTTGCTCGCCGAGCTGCGGCTGGCACTCGACCACGACGAGCTGGTGCTCCACTATCAGCCGAAGGTGTCGATCGCCGACGACACGGTCTGCGGCGCAGAGGCCCTGCTCCGGTGGGAGCATCCTCAGCGGGGTCTCACCATGGCGGATGCCTTCGTGCCGTATGCCGAGCACACCGCCCTGATCCAGCCCCTCACCGACTGGGCGTTGGAGCGGGCGATCAAGGACGTGCGGGCCTGGTTGGACGCCGGTCGCGAGATCCCCGTGTCCGTGAACGTCTCCGCGCGTTCACTGCACGACAACCACCTCTGCGAGACGGTCGCTCACCTGCTGGACCGGTACCGGGTGCCGAGTCGGATGCTGGTGATCGAGATCACCGAGACGGCCATCATGACGGAGCCGACCAAGGCACGAGAGGTCCTGGCGACGCTCGATGCGATGGGCGTGCAGGTCTCGGTCGACGACTTCGGGACCGGCCACGCGTCGCTCGTCTACCTGACCACGCTGCCGATCCATGAGTTGAAGATCGACCGGACGTTCGTGACCGATGTCTGCACGCGTCAGGACCACGCCGTCATCATCCGTTCGGTCGTCGACCTCGGTCACAACCTCGGGCTGCGCGTGGTGGCCGAGGGAGTCGAGGACGATGCGACCCGCGATCGACTCGCGTTGGCAGGCTGTCTGTTCGCCCAGGGGTATCGGTGGAGTCGAGCCGTCCCCGTCGACGTGCTGGACAAGTGGATGGACAGCCGGCGGACGCCGGTCGGCCGCCACTGACCTGGCTGAGTAGTCGCGAATTCAGTCGTCGATCGGGACGTACACCCCGGATCGCGTGCCCTGCTGGACCCAGCGAACGTGGGCGACGAGCGACGACGGGGCGGCGCCGACGGATCCGTTCGCCCGGATGACGTAGACGTCGTCAGCAACTCGTGGTGCGCAGCCGGTGTTCGTCGTGGCGCGGGTGACGCGCCCCGACCGGTCGAGGTGGACGAGGACGGTTCGGGGAACGACGACGCTGATCGGCTGGGTGTTCGGGCCGGCCGTGGGCGCGCCCGCGTCGACGGTGCGATTCGGACACGCGGTGGACTCGACCGATGAGGGCCGACGATCGTCGCGATCCTCTGCTCGATGGGCGTCGGCCGAACGAACCGCGCCCACGCCCAGCACACCCACCACGGCGGCCGCCGCCAGTGAGATCCTCGCACCCGTGGTCGTCCGCCGCATGGTGTGCCTCCTCGCCCGATGTGGGCTGCTCACCATTCGTATCGTCGGTCCCGCAACGAACTTGAAGAGAGTTCACCTACGGCGCGTCGTTCAGCGCGGCGGTGGTGACACCGCTGCCATCGCGATCGCCAGCGCGTGTCCGAGGTTCAGCGAGTCGACGTCGTGGTGCATCGGGATGCGCACGTCGTAGTGGGTCCGTTGCTGCGCTTCGGCAGTGAGGCCCGGGCCTTCCGCACCGGCGACGAGCGCGACCTTGGCCGGCATCGGCATGTCGTACAGGCTGTTGGCCGTGGTCGCCGTCGTCAGTGCCCATGTCTCGAAGCCGTGCGCGGCCATGGTGCCGAGCGCTGCCGGCCAGTCCTCGCATCGGGCCACCGGCAGGTGGAGGATCTCGCCCATCGAGACGCGGACCGCGCGCCGTGCGAAGGGGTCGGCGCACGTCGGATCGAGCACGAGGGCATCGAAGCCCAGCGCCCTCGCCGAGCGGGCCACGGCCCCGATGTTCTCGTGGTCGTTGCTGCCCTCCAGCACGACGATGCGCCGCGCATCAGCCAGCACGTCGAGCAGGTCGAGCGGTGCAGGACGCCCGGCGGACGCGAGCACGCCACGGTGCACCGGGAACCCGGCGATGCCCTCGAGGATCTCCGCCTCGGCCACGTAGATGGGCGCGTCGACGTGCTGCACCATCGGCCACAGGGTGGCGTGAGCCTTCGTGGAGAAGAGCACGGAGCGGATCTTGAGCGGCGACTTCATCAACCGGGCGATCACCTGCTTGGTCTCGGCGATCAGGAAGTCGTCGCCGTCCCTGCGGTCGCGCAACCCGACGTAATCGGTGATGCGCGGATCGTCGGCTGCCTCGATGCGAATCGGCACGGGGTGACTCTACGGCCCACTCGGGGGGTGTCCCCGGCCAAGCGGTTGCGAACGTGTGTTCGCCGCGCGAGGATGGCGCCATGATCTCGGTCGCCTCCGCCCCGCCCTCCCCGTTGCCCTCCGCCGCGCCCGCCTCCGCCGCCCTCGAGGCAGACCTCATCTGGCAGCAGTGCCTGTTCGCGTTCGAGGAACCCTCCATCGACGCTTCGTTCCAGCAGGTCACCCGCACCTGGCTCGACGACGAGTCCTGGGTCGACCATGCGCCGCGGTGGCTCGGCGGATCCGACCTCGTCGTCGCCGAACTGGTGTCGAAGTTGCCATGGCGCCAGCGCGAGGTCGTGATGTATGAGCGAGTCCTGCCCGAGCCCCGGCTCACCGCGTGGTGGGACGTGCACGATGGCGGCGAGCCGCTCCCCGTGCTCGAGCAAGCCCGTCTGGAGCTCAGCCGTCGCTACGCCCGTCCGTTCGACTCCATCGGCTTCAACCTCTATCGCGACGGCCGCGACTCGGTCGCCTGGCACGCCGACCGCGAGCGCTTCCACCTCGAGAACCCCGTGGTCGCCATCGTCAGTACCGGCCTGCCGCGGTCCTTCCAGATTCGTCCCAAGGGTGGTGGCCCGTCGAGCACCTGGCAGCTCGGGCACGGCGACCTGTTCGTGATGGGCGGTGCCTGCCAGCACCAGTGGGAGCACGCCATCCCGAAGAGCGCGTCGGCCTACGGTCCCCGGCTGAGCATCATGTTCCGCCACCATCTCGCCGACACCGGCAACACGAGTCACGACACGAGTCACGACACGAGTAGCGACACGAGTCACGACGCAGGTGACGCCGCCGACGCGGCGCGATACTGGCGCTGATGACCTCCGACACCGATCGCTACGCCTTCGTCCCCGGCGCCCCCGATGCACCCACCATCGTCGGCGCAGAGGGGATCTTCCTCCACACCGCGGACGGTCGCCGGATCCTCGACGCCGCCGCCGGCGCGATCGTCGGCAACATCGGATGGGGTCGCACCGAGGTGGTGGAAGCTGCTGCCGCCGCGATGGTCGGCGGCTACGTCGTGCCGTTGTGGCCGACGCCGGCCCGGCTCGCCCTTCGCGACGAGCTGGTCGAGCACTGGCTGCCCGCCGGAATGGGACACGTCTTCTTCACCAGCGGCGGCAGTGAGAGCACCGACTCGGCGCTTCGGCTCGCTCGTGCGTACCAGGTCGGCAAGGGCCGCCCGAGCCGGTGGAAGGTGGTGGGCCGCCACCCGAGCTACCACGGGATGACCACCGGCACCATGGCGGTGGCCAGCCACTCCGCTCGGCAGAAGGGCTACGAGCCGCTGCTGCTGCCGTTCCCGAAGGTGCCCTGGGACGATCCCGAGCAGGTCCGCAAGGTCATCGAGCAGGAGGACCCCACCACGATCGCCGGCTTCATCGCCGAGCCCATCACCGGGGCCGCGGGCGCCTGCCTCACCGCCAGCGACGAGTACTGGCAGGTGGTCACCGATGTGTGCCGCGAGCACGACATCCTGCTCATCGCCGACGAAGTGATGACCGGCTTCGGGCGCACGGGCGCCACCTGGGGGCATCAGCACTTTCCATTCCGTCCCGACGTGATCGTCGGCGGGAAGGGACTCGGCGGCGGCTACGTGCCACTCGGTGCGGTCGCTGCCACCGACGAGGTCGTCGACGTGTTGCGCACGAACGGGTTCATGTACTTCACGTTCACCGGGAACGACGCGGCCTGCGCGGCGGGCGCGGCGGTGCTGCAGATCCTGCGCCGCGAGCACCTGGTCGAGCGAGCGGCCACTGTTGGCGCGACGCTCGGAGAGCGCCTCCGATCGGCGCTGGGCGAGCATCCGGCCGTGGTCGAGATTCGCGGGCGGGGGATGTTCTGGGGCATCGAACTGCGCTGCAGCCGCGACGCGGTGGTCGCGGCCGCCCTCGAGCGCGACATGTGGGTGTATCCGGCGGGCTCCGGTCCGGTGGCCGATGCGGTCATGATCGCCCCGCCGTTCGTGATCTCCGAATCCGAGATCGACGACCTGGTCGCCCGGCTCAGCGCTTCGATCCATGCGGTCCACCCTGGCTGACCTGCCGGTTCACCCGTCGCGCGAACACCGTTCACGCTCGATTCACGCGTCGGCCGACCAGTCGTCACCGAGCGTCGCTACGGTGGAACCGTGATGACCCCCCACCTTCTGCCCGACATCGGGAGCGATCCACGTCGCCTGGTGCGTCTCGATGCCGTCCACAACTTCCGCGACATGGGCGGCTATCCGACAGCGGATGGTCGCACCACGCGCTGGCGACGGTTGTTCCGCGCCGACGGCCTCTACCGCCTGACACCCGACGACCTCGAGGTCATTCGCGGGCTCGGCCTTCGCACGGTGATCGACCTGCGGACCTTTCTCGAGCTCGACGAGCGAGGCACCTTTCCCCACGACCAGCACCCGGTGGCGTTCCACCACGTCCCGGTGATCGACAGCACGTGGAGCGCGGCCGACGGCGAGCACGCGACCGACGCAGCGGATTTCCTCGAGGACGCCTACCTCTCCATCCTCGACCAGGGTTCGGCACGGCTGGCGCAGGCCTTCACCACGCTGTGCGAACCCGGTGCGCTCCCGGCAGTGTTCCACTGTGCTGCCGGCAAGGACCGCACGGGGATGCTGGCGATGATGGTCCTCGGTTGCCTCGACGTCGGCGACGAGTACATCGTCGCCGACTATGCACTCACCGCGGAAGGAATGGAGCGGATGCGCGAGTGGGCCAAGCGCGAGTACCCCGAGCTCTTCGAGCGGATCGCCTCCGGACCCGCCGTGTTCTCCTCCGCCGTTCCCGAAGCGATGATGCGGATGATCGGCCACCTACGGCAGCGACACGGCAGCATCCACGAGTTCGTGCTCGGCCTCGGTGTGTTGCCGGACGCCATCGAACACCTGCGCAACGAACTGCTCGCCTAGCTCGCCACGGGCCCCTCACCGGTCCGAGTTCCACCTCACCCGAGGCACTCGGACCGGCTGCGACGCACTCGGACCCAAAGCCTTGTTGGGTGTGCGCGTGGCGTACGCTCCCAGCGATGACCGGCACGATTGCACTTCAAGGCGGCGGACCCTTCACCGCGAACGACGAACTCGACGCGCGGCTGCTGCAGCAGGCCGGAGCCACGAAGGTCGTGGTCCTGCCGACCGCAGACGCCTACGAGCATCCCGAACGCCTCGTGGCCGCGGCGATGAGCTGGGCGGAGCGGCTGGAGATCGATGTCGAAGTCGAGGCATTGATGGTGATGCGCCGCGGGGAGGCCTTGGAAGTCGGAGTGGCGAACATCGTCCGCCAGGCGCGGGCCGTCTACTTCGTCGGTGACCAGCCGCTGCACCTCAAGTCGGTACTCAAGGACACGCCCGTCTTCGACGCTCTGCGCGACGTCCTGGTGAACGGTGGCCTCGTCGCGGCGACTGGTGCAAGTGCGGCAGCGATGTGCGACCCGATGGTGGATCCTCGAGGCGGTGCGTTCACGCTGGGCCTGGGGCTGGTGAACGGCCTCGCCCTCGTGACGGAGGCCGAGACCTGGTCGCCCGAACGGCTGCACCGCACGCGCACCCTTGCGAACACTGCGGTGGCCGTGCTGCGCACGGGCGACGCGCTGCTGCGTACCGCAGGCGCGTGGGAGTTGGTGGGCAGCGTCGAGGTGTTCGGCGACCTGCCCTAGATCAGCCCTGGATCGAACCGGCGTTCAGCCGGCGGGGGTGATCGACATCACGTCGATCACGAACGACAGCGCGGTGTCGGGGCCGATGTTGCCTTTGCCTGACGCGCCGTAGGCGAGATCGGACGGGATGTCGAGCTGCAGGCGCTCGCCAACCTTGACGCCCACGAGTCCCTGGTCCCATCCCGCGATGACGCCGCCCGTTCCGAGCGTGACGGTGATCGGGCTGCCCCGGTCGTAGCTGTTGTCGAACTCGGTGCCGTCGGCGGAGGTGACGCCGATGTAGTGAACGCTGACGGTGTCGCCCACCTTGGCCGGCTCGCCGGTGCCCTCGGTGATGACCGTGGTGACCAGCGTGGTGGGGATCGTCGCCGGCAGCGACACATCGGGCTTGGTGGGCGTGTCGGTCGACAGGGTCGTGGTGGTTTCGCCGTTCACGCTGGATCCATCGTCGCGGTTGACGAGATAGACGATGCCGACCAGGGCCACGACGGCGCCGATGCCGAGCACGGAGCGGAGCAGGACACGCTTGCTCTTCTCCTTGCGCGCCTCCTTGGCGAGCTCTTGCAGCCGGAGCTGACGGTTGGCTTTCTGACGTTCACGCTTGGCGGTACCCACGAGGGCAGGAGGATACCGGACGGACACCGTTGTTCAAGTTCGCGCGCCGTGCGGCCGATGACTCCTGTACGTCACCGCAGAGTGGGCGTGCCCGCTCGGCGGGGGAGAACAGCGACGAGGGACGATCGGAATGAGGAGAAACGAGCACGTCAGCGCTCGGGTCCTGGCCACGGTGGGTCTCGTGGCCGGCTTCATCTACCTCGCTTGGCGCGCCACCGCGTCCCTCTCCGGCGCTCCCGTCTGGCTGTCGGTGCCGTTCCTCTCCCTCGAGATCGTGGGCTTCCTGGGTGCGGCGGCCCTGGTCTGGGCCTTGTGGCCGATGCCGGTGCCGGCACGCGGCACTGCGCCGTTCCCATATCCGGACGGTCCCTCGCCATTGGATTGCGCCGCAGTCGACGCCGTGGTCCGTGTCCACCAGCAGCGTGATCACGAGGTGCGCGCCACCCTGTTGTCGTTGCGGTCGGTCGCGAAGGTCCATCACGTCGTCGTGGTCGACCATTCCGGCCGGCCGAGCATCGCTACCCTCGCCACCGAGTTCCAGGCCGTCTACGCAGCGCCCGACACCGAGGACGAGAACGGGTTGCGGGTGACCACCGCCGCCGTACGCACCGCCCAGTTCCTGCTCCTCGATGCCGGAGACGTCCCCGCCAGCGACATCGTGACCCGACTCTCCGTCGAACTGCGTGATCCCAGCGTCGCCGTCGTGCAGGGGCTCGGCGTGTCCCTCGCCGACGACTCGCCCGAACACGGGCCGAACCGTCGTCATGAACTCACCTTCGAGCGCGCATCCCTGAATCCGTCGCTCGGTCGCCGTCGCGTCGCGGTGTGGCTCGGGTCGGGCTCGCTCGTGCGAACCGATGCGTTGCGCAAGGTGCCCATCGGGAACGAACGCCCGCTCGAAGCGCACTGGACCGCATCGACGGAACTGATGCGCGCGGGGTGGAGCATCGTCGCCCCGGCCGATGTCGCCGTCGTCACCCACCGCACGATCTCGGACGACACCGAGGTGTACCGCGATCGCGTCGACCGAGCGCGCTCGGCGCGCGTGATGGTGTTCGGTGATCGCGGTGTCCTGCGGACGCGCAACTTCACCGTCGAGCAGCGCCTTGCCGTGCTCGCCTGGGCGGTACGACCACTGTCGGGGCTGCGCCGTGTGGGGTTCATCGCCCTGCTGTGCGCCGCGTTGCTGTCGGGTGAGGTGCCGTTCACGGCAACGGTGTTCGCGATGGCGATCGTGTGGGTGCCGTGGTTCCTCTACACCGGCCTCGGTCTGTCCCTGCTGAGTGGCTGGACGCTGCGACCCGGAGATCGGACCCGTTGGTCGCTGCACAACATCGGTGCGTCGTTCAACGGCCTGCATCCGCACCTGCCCGAGCGCGGGGCGCCCCGCAAGCCGATCATCTCGCTGCCGGCGAACCAGTACGGCTCGAGCCTCGTCCTCGCGGTGGTCGTACTCAGTGTCGTGCTGGTCCTGCGAGGGCTGAGTGAACAGGTCAGCCACACACTCGGCGAGCTGCCCCACGCGGCGCTCATCGCCATGCTCACCACGGCGCTCTGGATGCTGGCGCTGTCACTCGATCTGCTCCGAGTCCTGGCACGGCGAGCGCAGATGCGTCGTGCGCCGCGGGTCGTCGCCGCCTTGGCGGCGACACTCGGCGAACGGGCGGTGTCGATCGTCGACCTCACCGCCTTGGGCGCAGGCGTCTTCGGCCATACCGGCCTCGACGTGGGCGAAACACTGGTGCTCGACTCGGCGATCCCGACCCGCACCGGAGTGACCTCGATGTCCGTCGCGGTGGTCGTCCGCAACGTCTCCCTGTTGAGCGCCGACGCGGTGAACGCCGAATGGCGCATCGGCGTCGAGTTCGGCGAAGTCGATGACGCCACCGCCAACGCGCTGGCCGAGTTCTGCACGATCGAGCCGATGTGGGAACGCATGGGCGTCCTGCCCGGTTCGTCGATCACCGAACCGCGCCCACTGGTGCCGATCGAGGACCTCGAGCCGGCGCCGAGTGCGGGCCGCATGGCGGTGCGGTTGGTGTCGCTGTTCGCGCTCGTCGGCGCCATCGCCAGTTCGGTGCCGACCAGGGTGGACGCCACCGAGACGTTCGTGCATGCCGTCGGTGGAGCGGTCGTCACCGCGGACACCGGTGCGGGCGTCGCGGACGCGGTCGTCACCGTGGTGTGTGCCACCGATGCAGGTCCCGACCTGGTGTGGGGCACCTCGGACGACACGTTCACCACCCCGGTCTCGGGGACGTCGGATGCCGAGGGGCTGTACCGCGTCGCCGTGAACGGCGACGCGTGCTGGTCGGCGGTGTCACCGCCGCAGGACTACATCATCGACGACCCGACCGCGCCGCTGGATCAGCTGGAAGCGCTCGACCTGGGTCAAGGATCTGCTCGCGCCCGCACCGTCGAGGTGCAGGCGACGGCAGCGCGACCGAGCCCCACCGCCGCGACGGGAGCGGCGGTG
>JBBQTC010000090.1:0-12682 GCA_038234785.1 Acidimicrobiales bacterium | reverse complement strand
TGCCATCGACCGTACGACCAGCCGCACCCACCCCCAGGGATGCCCTCGGACGCGCTAGAGATAACGCGTCCTCGACACGACTCAAAGCCCTCGCTCGCTACATCGAAGACACTCCGAATCGGACTAGAGATATGTGCCGGTGGGTGACACAGAACGCGCACCCCAGAACGACGGCGTCCGACTCTCCCGGGCACGCACAGATCCTCGCCTCTGCGCCGTTGTCGGTGACGGCTGAAAAGCTGAGCGGTCCTGCCCCGTCCGAGAGAGACCACTCGATGATTGGAGTGTGATCGCCTGACCACCTCGACCCAGCGAAGACAAACTCGACCACTTCGACGCCTCCTCTCGCGCCGCATCAGCCTCCGAGCCGACGTCCGAAAGCCGCTATAGAGAAACGTTCTGTGCAGAAACGTTCTGTGCAGGAAACGTGCAGAGTCGGCCGAGCGCCGGACGCCCGAATCCGCCAACCACCGTCTCTGACCTGCTCGTTTATTGTGCCCGGGGCGGGGATCGAACCCGCATGACCCGAAGGTCAGGGGGGTTTAAGCCCCCCGTGTCTGCCAATTCCACCACCCAGGCATGCGGGACGACTTCCCGCTGATATGGCACCTCACGCTACTGGTGTACGTTCACCGCCATGAGCCAAGAAGTGATCGATCGCCTCACCCAACTCGTCAACGGTTTCGACGCACGCGTCCAGGCCGCCCCTGCCGACAGCTGGAGCAACGCGGCCCCGTGCGACGGATGGACCGCCACCGACGTCGTCGACCACATCTGCCGCAACCTGAACGGAATGGCTGCCACCCTCACCGGCGGCGACGCCGCAGAGTTCGATGCGGCCGACCCGGTCGCCAGCTGGAACGGCGCCCGCGACCGTATGCTCGCGGCCGCCACTTCCGGTGATCTCAGCACCAAGGTCCCCGGCCCGATGGGTCCGATGCCCGCCGAGCAGATGATCGGTCGGTTCATGTGCATGGACCTCCTGGTCCACACCTGGGACCTCGCCCGCGCCGTCGGCGGCGACGAGACCCTCCCCGCCGATGTGGTGGCCGCCAGCTATTCGGGCCTCAAGCCGATGGACGCGATGATCCGTCAGCCCGGCATCTTCGGCCCCAAGATCGAGTCCGCCCCCAGCGACGACCTGCAGACCGAGTTCTTGAAGTTCCTCGGCCGCACCGTCTGATCACCTGACCGGCCCCGGTCGCCCGTCACCACTACGGTGACGCGAATGCGAGCGGGTACACGGTTGTTCTTCGTCACGTCCATCAGCCTGGCGATGGTCGCCGCTGCCTGCTCATCGGGAAGCGGCGTCACGGTCACCGACCGAACGACGGCCACCACCGACACGACAGGCGACACGACAGGCGACACGGTCGCGCCCGACTCGACCGGGCCGAACGACACCACGCCCACAGTGGGTTCGCTCGACTGGGGGCCGTGCACGGACGAACTCGCCACCGCCGCGGTGCTCGAGTGCGCCACGATGTCGGTCCCGCTCGACTACGGCGACCCGACGGGAACCAAGCTCGACATCGCGCTCGTGCGCGCGCCCGCCACCAAGGATCGCAAGGGCGCGATCCTCTTCAACCCGGGTGGGCCGGGAGGCTCCGGCTTCGCATTCATCGCCCAGAGCGGCGTCACCATCCAGACCGAAATGGGTCTCGACGCGTTCGACCTCGTCGGCTTCGACCCGCGCGGCGTGGACCGCAGTGGCGGCATCGAGTGCGTCGACGATGCCTTCCAGGACAAACACCTCTACCTCGACGACACCCCTGACACACCCGAGGAGCAGGCGCTGCTCGACGAGGCCGACCAGGGATTCGTCGACGGGTGCAAGAAGAACTACGGCGACACGCTCGTCGACTACTCCACCGAGAACACCGCCCGCGACATGGACCTGATCCGTGAGGGACTGGGCGACGACCAGATCAGCTACCTCGGCATCTCCTACGGCACCTACCTCGGCGCGGTGTACGCCACGCTCTTCCCCGACCGGGTCCGGTCGATGGCCCTCGACAGCGCCTACGAGCCCAACGGCGACACGATCGACGAGCAGTACCTCACCCAGATCGTCGGGTTCGAGGGAGCGTTCAACGATTGGGCGAGCTGGTGCCACGAGGACCTCACCTGTCCGTTCCACGCCGAGGACGTCGGCTCCCGCTGGGACGCCCTGCGCCAGCAACTCGACGACCACCCGCTCACCGACGCCAACGGACGACCGATCAACCAGAGCACGCTCGACGTGGCGACCTCGGCCGCTCTCTACAGCGAGTCCGACTGGCCGGTCCTCGCCGACGCACTCGTCAAGGCGGAGCAGGGCGACGGCGCACAAGTGCTCGCCCTCGCCGACAACTACAAGGGCCGCAAGGCGGACGGCACCTTCGACTCGCTGTTCCAAGCGATCGGCATCATCGAATGTGCCAGCGGCATCGAGCAACAACCGTCGCCCGATCCCGAGGGGCTGCTCGCGAAGATCCATGAACAGGCACCGCGTCTGGGTCGCGACGTCACGTTGAAAGACCTCACCGACACGAGCGGGTGCTCGGACCTGATGACGCCTGGCAAGGTGGTGAACGTCGACTACAAGGGTGACGGACCGGTGGTGGTCGTCGGTGGCACCAACGATCCGGCCACGCCCATCCGCTGGGCCAACGAGATGACCGCCGAGCTCGGACCGAACGCGACGATGGTCACCTTCACCGGCGAAGGCCACGGCCAGTTGCTCACCAGCAAATGCGTGACCGACATCGAAGCTGCGGTGCTCGTCGACAGGAAACTCCCCGACGCCGGCAAGGTGTGCGACCCCGATCCTCCCGTGGCCCGCCCGTCGTGGTGGGACGGCCTGCCCACCCTGCCCGGCGAGACCGCTGTATCGCTTCCGGCGGTGAACGCAGCTCTCGGCGTCAGTGACACCATCGCATACGGCGAGACGCGTCTGACCAACCTCGGGTTGCAGGAGGCCGGGGACGCGTGGGAGGCCGCGCTCACCGCTGCAGGTTTCCAGTCGTTGGGAGGAAACGACCTGGGCATCGACGGCACGAACGAGCGCGGGTTCTTCGCGCCGAACGGTGACCTGCTCGCGGTGGTGGTGCTGGCTCAGGCGGCGTTCGACACGGAAGCGTTGAACAGCGCCAAGGCCTCGGTACCGCCCGGCAAGACCGTGGTGTTGCTGATCTTCCTGCCGCAGTGAGCCTCAGGCCACCTTGGCGATGCCAATGATCTCGCCGCCACCCACGACGGCCCACAACTCGTTGCGCAACCGGTCGGCATGCGGTGGCTGCAGGCCGTTGGCGACCACGACACCCTCGATCATGTCGCCGAGTACGGCCATCCAGGGCCGACCCTTGAGCTGCACCGAGACCACTGCCCCTTTCGGATAGCGCCGAAGCGAACGGTCGACCCCCACGATCCGCGGCGGGCACCGGAAGCTGGGGGCGACGAGCCCCCGCCGACGCGCCTCGCGGCCCAACTGGCGGGCCGCGTGTGCAAAATCGAGTGTGGTGTGATTGGCGGCCATGAGGTGATGGTGACAGAGGGGTGTGACATCACACCCGATCGGTAGTGTCGGCGATGTGCAGGAACCCGCCGCGCTCACCCCCACCCAGGAGCAGACGCTGGCGTTGCTGCGGCGCAGCGCCGAACCGATGGTGTTCGACCAGGGGTTTGTGGAGCGGCTCGTCGCCACCGCGACCGACGCCATCGGCGAGCTGTCCGAGCGGCTGGGCGGCGAGACGCTGTGGGTCAGCAAGGGGTTCCTCGCCAAGGTGCACGGATGCGAGGTCCGCCACTTGGAGCCCGACGACTTCGCTTGGAAACCGGCGACCGCCGCCGGTTTCGTGGCGCACAAGGCGATCGAACTGTCCCTCAACTGGCGCGGCGAGCCGTCGCCTGCGGCCGTGGTCGACGACGCCCTCGCCCGATTGGTCGACCAACCCGATGGTCGCGGCGCATTCGTGGCCGGACTCACCGATGGTGAATGGGCGGAGTTGCGGAGCCGGGCGATCGATCGGACGACGAAGTTCCTCCAGGACTTCCCTCCCCTGCCGGTGTCGGCCCAACCCGTGCTCGAGGCATCAGCCAAGTGGCGTCCTTCGGGCACCATCGAGTTCTCCGGCAAGGTCGACCTCGTCGTGGGCAAGCCGTCCGGACGAGAGAGCCGACTGCTGATCATCGACTTCAAGAGTGGCGGGCGGTCACCACATCACCGCGACGACCTGCGGTTCTACGCGCTGGTCCAGACGCTTCGCCAGCAGGTGCCGCCTCGCAAGCTGGTCACGTACTACCTCGACTACGCCGAGAGCGACGTCGAGGACGTCACGGAGGGTTCCCTCGAGACCGCCCTCGTGCGGACACTCGAGGGCATCGAGCGTCACATCGAGCTCACCATCGAAGGCCGAGTGCCGGTCAAGCGAGTCGGAGTCGCGTGCCGGTGGTGCCCGCTACGGACCACCTGCTCGGAAGGCATTGCCTACCTGTCGGACCGAGAGATCGACGAGTGACCCGATCCGAGTGAGGTAAAGGGTTAGAATCGGACGCGGCACCCCACCGACGAGCCGAAGGAACCCACCCCCATGCAACGAGGCGACGCGCGAGCACTCCTGATCGCGGCCGGAATCGGCCTGGTCGGTGTTGCCGTGCTCGCCCCGCTCACCGGTGGCCAGCACTCTTCCCCCTCGATGGTCGCCGCGCAGACCCCCGATACACAGACCCCCGATACACAGACATCCGATACCACGGTCGCAGCAACTCAGGTCGTGCCGGCCGCTGATCCGACCGTGAGCACCTCGACGGCCGCTGGCGCCACGTCCACAGTCGCCGATGTCGGCAACAACGAGGACGGATGCGTCATCGTCGAGCGGTCGCTGCGGGTCGGCAGCCAGGGAAGCAGTGTCACCTGCCTGCAGGAGGCCCTCACGAGCGCCGGGTACTACGGCGGCGCGATCAACGGCACGTTCGACGGCAACACCGACGCCGCGGTGCGGAAGTTGCAGGCCGAGAAGGACCTGTACGTCGACGGCATGGCCGGCCGTGAGACCGGCATTGCGCTGGGCATCTGGCCCGACGAGGCGTCCCTCGTCGTCCACACCCCCAAGCCCGCCCCCGGCGCCAAGGACCTACTGGGCTACCCGCTGTCCACCGTCGCCGTGTCCGGCCCCGACGCGCCGCCGCTCCCCGAGAACTCCGGATCGGGCAAGCGCCTCGTCTACTCCCGCGCGGGCCAGCGCCTCTGGGCCGTCGACAAGAACGATCGCGTCGTGCGCTCCTGGCTCGTGTCGGGCAGCAAGTACGGCAACGAGATCCCCGGCACCCACGAGGTGTACAGCCGCTCCGACGTGAGCACGGCGTGGAACGGCAAGGCGTACCTCTACAAGATGGTGCGCTGGCTCAAGACCGAGCGCGGCGCCATCGGGTTCCACTCGATCCCGATCCACGTCGCCGACGGCACCGTCTACATGACCGAGGCCGAGCTCGGCCAGCGCCTGTCCGGCGGCTGCCAACGTCAGGCGCCCCTCGATGCCGCGTTCGTGTGGGACTTCGCTCAGGTGGGCACCAAAGTCGTCGTCATCTGACCGTCGGCACATGCGGCGCGTCGTCATCGCCCTCGCGTTCCTGACCGCGGGATGCGCCACTTCCTCGGCCGCACCCGAGACCTCGCCGTCGACCTCCGATTCGTCGACCACTTCGATGTCGACCACCACGACACCCCCGCCGACGTCATCATCGACGACGACGACATCCTCGGGCGCCACGACGTCGTCCACCACCACCACGACCACGCTGCCCGATCCCGAACCCACCCCCGTCGAGTTCGCCATCTCCCAGCAGTTCCTGCTGCGCGCCGCCGACCTGATGACCGGCCGAGCACACGGCATCGAGGTCGCCATCAGTCGAAACGGCACGGTCATCAGCGAGTTCGCGCTGGGCAATGACCGCTCCGGCAACCCACTGGCCGACGACGCGCTGTTTCGCATCGCCAGTGTCTCCAAGGTGCTGACCGCAACCGTCGTGCTCCAACTGGTGCAGGAAGGTGCGCTCGACCTCGACGAGTCGCTCGCATCGGCATGGGGAGCACCCCTGGTGACGGTCGACCCGCGCGTGCAGCAGATCACCGTCCGTCAACTGTTGGGCCACACGTCCGGCCTGGGCCTGCTGCGCGACACGTTTTTCAAGAACGGGGTCAGTGACTGGCACGACGCCGCCGCCGTGGCGATCGGGTCCGTGCTCGAACACGACCCTGGCACCTTCTATCACTACAGCAACGCCAACTTCGTCGTGCTCGGCGCGCTGGTGGAACGGCTGACCGGTCAGACACTGCCGCAGGTGGTCCGGGATCGGGTGCTCACACCGCTCGGCATCACCAGCGCTCGGATGGCGACGACCACTGCACTCACCGATCCATCGGGGCCTTCGTATCTCGTCGACGCGAACCGGCGCTACATCGAAGCGTTGGGTCCCGCGGGAGCGTGGGAGATGTCCGCCGGCGACGCAGCCCGCGTGCTCGCCGCGCTGCAACCCGACCGACCGATGCCGTTGTTGAGCAACGACTCGATCCGCGCCATGCGGACCACGAACATCCTCGTCGACGACGAACCGAACTGGACCTACGGATTGGGGCTGATGGTCTTCCCCACCTGGCTGGGCCACACGGGCACCATCGAGGACGCTCGGGCGTTCGCGCTCGCGCTCCCCAACGGCTACACCGTGAGCGTGTTGTGCGCCTCGACGAAGGTGCCCAGTGGCGAGGACCTCATCGAGGCGTTCGAGCCGGAGCTGCTGGCGCTGGCGGCGCTCACGTCAACACGGTGACGACGTCACCGACGTCGAGCGCATCCCAGAGCATCACGGCGTCGTCGGGCAGGACCCGGATGCATCCACTCGAGTCGCCGCGGCGAACCAGCGTGCCGACGGAGTCGAGCGGCTGGACGAACTGTCCGTTGGTGAGCACCGGCACGGAATGGAACGCGACGCGAGCGCCGGTGTTCTTGCCATAGCTGAACGCGATGAAGTGGGTCATCGTCGAGTAGTGCCCACCGAAGGTCGACGAGGCGTGAAGGTCCTTGGCGTAGATCGGGTATTCACCGGGATCCGGCATCGACCATGCAGAGGTGATCGGGAAATCCTTGACGGTGCGACCGTCCTCGCAGAGCCATGCCCGCTGGGCGACACGATCCACGGCGGCCGAGGAACCCGTCGGCGCACACCCGAGGTCGGGCCCGGACGGCAGCGTGGTCGGCGCGACGGTGGTCGGCGCGACGGTGGTCCGGGCAACGGTGGTCGGGGCGAGGATCGTCGTCGTCGTCGTCGCTGCGGTCGACGACTCGGTCGACGACTCGGTCGTCACCACCGTCTCCTGCCCGGCGACGCCGGTGGAATCGGACGAGGACGTGCACTGCGACAGGCCGAGGAGCACTGCGCCGGCGGCAACCAGCGTCAGCAGCCCCTGGCGGCTCGAGCGGTGGATCGACATCCTGGCAATTCTACGGTGGCGTCATCAGCGCGAGCGGCAGTCCCAGCCCGAGATTGCTGCGAACGGTGGCGATGAATCGACCCGACTGCACTGCGGCTTTGGGCAGGCCGACGATGTCGGGGCCGAGTCGGTCACACACCTCGTGCAGGTCCTCGACGTTCCACACCAGCCCCCAGAACGACGCCACATTGCTGGTGACCTGCGACGATTCGACGACCTCGACGATCACCTCACCCAGCCGGTGGAAGCCCTGGCGGACGGCGCCGGCCTCGCGGACCCGCTTGAGCGGCTCACCGGTGGCCGATTCGATCGCTCCGCAGGTGCGCTCGAGCGACGACGTCATCACCACGACGTGATCGAAACCGACGATGTGCAGCTCGTGGTCAGTGGCCTCACCCACCGGCGGCTCGACGTGCGTGGTCGCAAGTCCGTCGATGTCGACGGCGTCCGACGGTGAACCCGCGAGACCCCAGCCGACGAGGCCCCAGCCGACGATGCCCTGCTCGTCGCCGAGGGCGGGCACGAACCGCATCGTGACGCCACCGATGCGCGCCGCGTCGGCGGTCACATTCAGCCCCAGACGTCGCCACGGCTCGGGCGACCCGGCGATGCGGAACTCGCCGACCGTCGTCATCCCATGTCCTCGATGCCGAGCTGCCAGCAGAAGAACGCGAGCACGTCGGCGCCCTCGCGGACACGCATCCCTGCGGGCTTGCCGACTCCGTGACCGGCGCGGCCTGCCTGCGAGAGCAGGATCGGCCGAGTGCTCTGCGATGGGCTCGCCGCGGTGAGCAGCGCGGTCATCTTCCGGGCGTGGCACGGGTCGACCCTGGTGTCGCCTTCCGCGGTGGTGAACAGCACCGCCGGATAGTCCGTGCCCTGTTGCACACGGTGGTACGGGGAGTACGCGTACAACCAGGCGAACTCCTCGGCCACGTCGGGGTCGCCGTACTCGTCGGTCCACAGCCGGGCGATGAGGAACTGGGGGAAGCGGATCATGTCGAGGAGCGGCACCGCGCACCACACCGCGGGGGCGAGATCGGGCCGCTGGGTGATGGCCGCGCCCATCAGCAGCCCACCATTGCTGCCACCGTGCAGCGCGAGCAGGTCGCGGCGCGTGTACCCCTCGGCCACGAGCCAGTCGGCCGCGGCGTGGAAGTCGTCGAACACTCGCTGCTTGTGCTCGCGCCGTCCGGCCTGGTGCCACGACTCGCCGTACTCGTAGCCGCCGCGCAGTCCGGCAATGGCGTACACGCCACCCGCTGCGCACCAGGCGGCCAGGTTGGGCATCCATGCCGGCGACTCGGCGATCGCGAACCCGCCATAGCCGGTCAGGATCAGCGGGGTGTCGACGGAGGGAACGACGTCGATGCGGTGCGCGACGAACATCGGGATTCGGGTCCCGTCGAGCGACGGGTAGAACACCTGGGTGACCGTGAGATGCGGCAACACCGACCCGTCGACGGTCGATCCCCAACGCTCGAGCCCGCCGGCTGCCGTGAACCGCATCACCTCGACCGGAGCCCCGAACGTGTTGACCGCGACGAAGACTCGGCCCCCGTCGGCGTCGAGCGCTGCCACCCCAGCCGCACCGAGGTCGACCGTTCCGAGCGGGGTGCCGTCGGACCGGTACCGCTCGAGGTGATCGATGGCGACATGCCCGACGACCACCGTGACCTCGGAACCGTCGACGGCCACCGCGCCGAGCACGGCGTCGGCCCGTTCGGCCACGATCGTCGTCCAGTTCGACGGATCGGAGAGCGGCGCGCTGACCAGTCGACCGTTCGGGGCGTCGTGGGTCGTGACGCCGACGAGCGCGTCGTCGCAGAAGTGGAACGCGGACTGCGCCTCGATGCCCTCGCAGACCACCGACCACGCACCGGTGGGCACGTGCAGCAGATGGACATCGACCTGCGACCACCCGACCATGAGGTGCACCAGCACGTGCTCGCCGTTCGCGGCGACACTGACGTCGGGCCACGACTGGGGCGTGGGCAACCGATCGAACACCATCAGGTCGTCGGCGGCAGGATCGCCCAGTCGGTGGAAGCGGATGTGGCGGTGGTACTCGTCACCCTCGGGATACACGGCGTACCAGAAGCCGGAGCCATCGGGCAGCCACGCCACGCTCGCCGCACGCGTGTTGGGGATGCGGTCGGCGAGCACCTCGCCGGTGTCGACCCGCATGACATGCAGGACGCTGTTCTCCGTGCCGCCCTCGCTCAGGCCGTAGGCGACGAGTCCGCCGTCGTGAGACGGATGGAACCAGTCGATCGCAACAGCGGCGTCGGCCGCCAGCGTGGCAGGGTCGAGCAGGGTCCGCACCCCGGCGGAGGGATCCGCTGCACTCGTGACGACCAGGGCGTACTGGTCCGCACCGGCGGCGCGCTGGACGAGGAAGAGGCGATCACCCACCACCGAGACGTCGAGGACGGTCGGCAGCGCCATGAGCGCGGAAAGGCGCTCGTGCCATCGGCTCCACGTGGGCCGGGCATCGAGCGCCTGTCGGGTTCGTGTGTTGTGAGCGGCAACCCACTCGGCGACGTCGGGGGACGATCCGTCCTCCAGCCACCGGTACGGGTCCGGCACCTCGACGCCGTGAAGGACGTCGGCCTCGTCGCCGCGCCGGGTGGCGGGCGAGGGGGCCAGTGGTGCGTCAGCCACGTCCCATGTTGGGACGCTTGCCGTGGTTTGCCTTGCTGCGGCGCATGCGCGCCTTGCGCTTCTTGGTCTTCTTCGACATGGTGGACAACCCTATCGGGCTACTCCCCCGCGACCCAACGGAGCAGGCGATCGGCGGACCACGTATTGATCACCCGATCGAGGGGGACACCCACCTCGGCGGCCCGGTTGCACCCGTGGGGCTGCCATTCCAGCTGGCCGGTGCTGTGGGCGTCGCTGTCGATGGAGAAGAAGCAGCCGTACTCGACCGCCATCTGCAGCAGCGGACGGGGCGGATCGAGACGTTCGGGACGACAGTTGATCTCGACCGCGGTGTGGAACTGGGCACATGCGGCGAACACGTAGTCGGGGTCAAACGTGGACGGTTCGCGCTTGCCGATGAGGCGACCGGTGCAGTGGCCGAGGATGTCGACGTCGGGGCTGGCCACGGCCCGCACCATCCGCGAGGTCATCTCGTCGCTGTCCATCCGCAGTTTGCTGTGGACGCTGGCCACGACCACGTCGAGCTGTGACAGCACTTCGGGGCCGTGGTCCAGCGTGCCGTCCTCGAGGATGTCGACCTCGATGCCGGTGAGGATGCGGAACGGGGCCAGTCGTTCGTTGAGCACCCGCACGTCGTGCAACTGCTCGGCCAACCGATCGGCGCTGAGACCGTGGGCGATCGTGAGTCGAGGAGAGTGGTCGGTGAGAACCATGTACTCGTGGCCCAGTGACATCGCAGCGCGGGCCATCGCCTCGATGGTGGCGCTGCCGTCACTCCAGCGGCTGTGCAGGTGCAGATCGCCGAGCAATGCGTTGCGGTAGCGAGCGCCATCATCGGTGATCGGCACTTGGGTCTTGGCATCGAGGTCGGCCAGGTACTGGACGTCGCCCCCCGACAGCGCCTGGGTGATGACGGCGGCCGACGAGTCACCGATGCCCTCCAGATCGGTGAGCGTGCCGTTGGAGGCGCGCTCGCTGAGCTCTTCGGACGGCACCGCTCGAGTGACTTCGAGCGCTCGCACGAACGCCTTCGCCTTGAAGCCGGTCTCGTGGGCGCGATCGAGGTAGTGCACGACGCGTTCGAGGGCTTCCACCGGGGTCACCCCTGCGAGTGTAGGCGACCGGTTCCGCGGCGACGGAGGGTGCCCAGCAGGCCGACCCCGCCGACCAGGAAGGCGGTGGCCAACTGGGCAACTCCTCCGTCGCCGGCTCCGCCCGTCCTCGGCAGTGGCGCAGGGCTCTGCACCACAGGAGGAACGGTGGGCGGGATCGTGACGGTCGTTGGTGGCACCGTCGTGACCGGCGGCACCGTCGTTGGTGGCACCGTCGTTGGTGGCACCGTCGTTGGTGGCACTGTCGTTGGTGGCACTGTCGTCGGTGGCACTGTCGTCGGCGGCGGCACAGCGAGTTCGACGACGGCGCGCAGCACCGCAGGCGGCCCGGCGGTGACCAGCGTCTGGGCACCGTGTGGGTCGGGCGCTGCCGGTGTGCCGCGGTAGACGAGCACCTGGCCAGGTGCGGCAGCAGTGGCGACCACGGTGGCGGTGCCCGAAGGAAGTAGCACCGCCACCGTGGCCGTTCCATCCGTGCCCGTGGTGGCAACGAGCGGAGTGTCCACCCCGCTCACGAGCACGGAGATCTCTTGGCCAGGAACCGGCACATCGCCGGCGAAGAGCGACACGGTGACCACACCATCGACGTCGATCTCGGCATCGAGGCGCCATGCGCCGCTCATCGAGGTCGCCTCGTCGTCCAGGGCGATCGCCCGCTGCTGCACGTCCTCTCTTCCGCTGTCGGCGGCGATCACGTCGAGTCGCGGGATCAGCGGAGCCGCCCCGTCCACACTGCGGTTGGTGCCGGCAGCGTCGGCCGCGTAGAAGTGGAACACCGCCCACATCGCGGCGGCGGTGAGCGCATCGGTGGAGTCGCCGTAGCGCCACATGAGGTATGCGCTTTTCGCTCCGGTCGGGTCGTTGGGAAACGGCTGGGTGACCGCGTTCGAGGCGGTCGCGGCCGCAGGGTGCATCCCTCGATTGAAGGTGCACGTGCCGACCCGATACTCGCCTTCGTCATCGGTGAAGAGCCATTGGCCCGCCCAGATGGGGAAGGGTGACGATGCCACGCCGTTTGTGTGGAACTGGATCGCCACTCCGGCACAGCGGTAGTCGCCGGGCACGTCCGGCGGGCCGCCGTCGAATGCCGTGTGGGCGACACACTGCTCGGGGATCTCGCGACCAAGCTGGTCGGCCCACACCGACGAGGCTCCGCAGAGCGCCACGGCGGCGATGGCGAGGGGGACGAGCGGGCGCAGCTTCACATCTGCACTGGGCACTTCGAGGTCGTCGGATCGGCAAAACTCTCCGGGCACCCGGCCCCCGGTAGCCTTCAGCCTTCGTTATGGAACGCTTCGGCCTGGTGGGCCTCCCCAACGCGGGCAAGAGCTCGCTGTACAACGCTCTCACGGGCGGCGGCGCGCTGGCCGCGCCCTATCCCTTCGCCACGAAGGACCCGAACATCGGCGTGGCCAAGGTGCCCGACACCCGCGTCGAC
>JBBQTC010000089.1:0-13046 GCA_038234785.1 Acidimicrobiales bacterium | reverse complement strand
AGTGACCGGGCAGCTGTTAGCGCAGCAACTCGAGTCGCCCTCCGGAACGGGGCGTGACGAACCCCGATGAGACCATCAGCCTGTCAGCCCCCGCCAGAACCGAACGGGATGCCAACCTGCAGAACCCATTCTCACTGGCAGCTATGCACTCCCGAGGAAGTAGAGCTGCTTGCCTCGGCGCATCTCATCGTCAGTGTCTCTTTGCCACTGCTCGTACCCGTCGCCGTATGGCACACGGCGCTGGCTGAACGAAAACAGGGCTTCGAAGAAGTACGGCTCCCGACACGCCTCCTGCAGGCTTGCGCAGACCTCAGCGGACACCGCAGTATCACCCAACGAGAAGCCGGCGCAGTGCTCCAAGACCAGCGCCTCCAAGTCAGTGGGATCCACTGCGTGCTGAACGCGCCCCCAGGTGACGAAGTATCGACTTGCGCCGGAGGCGAGTGTTACTCGCACCGCGACTAGATCCTCCACGAGCCGATCCTGTCACAGAGCGCCACGGACTCGCCGTGCATACCGGCAGATCTGCACGCGCTCAGCCTTCGAGCCTTGCGGCCTCGAACCGGTCGAGCGTCAAGCGGGTGTCGCGTCTGCGGCGGCGCTGAGCGCCCTGGTGAGGAAGAAGCCGGGGTATTCCTCGAACTTGGAGTCTGGCCCGGGGCGCATGACTGGGAAGCGTAAGCGGTGGTAGCAGCTCCAGTAGCTGGTAACCCTCTGAGACGTGAGGTCGAAGAATGCCGGGTTGTCGGCAATGAACCGACCGTACCGGGCGGACGTCTCGGACCCAGGTTGGAGGTCCAGTCCCTTCCTGATCTCCTCGATGATTTCGATGACGTACTCCCCGATGAGCTGGACAACGAAAGGCACTACCCAGGGTTCGGAGCGAGCAAGCAGGTGCCGCATACACCGTTGACGCACATACCCACTCTGATGCCGGGAGTAGTAGCACCAGCGGATGACCTCGGCGAGGGTGGCGTCGCCGGGCGAGGTGTCGTCCGGCGTGTCGAGGTTGTAGATCCGATACGGGATGCTCAGCGCCTCGCCGCCGACCGACACTACGAAGAAGTGATCAAGGCGATTCTTCGACGTCGGCAGGGCGCGCACCACCTCCTCTGCGACAGTCCGAATGTCGCTCGGAAACGCTCGGCAGTACAGCTGCGCTGTCTCGTCAGCATTCTCCCCTGACGTCCACGACACCCGAGCAGATTGCCCGCTATGGGCGCTGCGCGCAAGTAGTTCTGTGCGCGCATTATGGGCGGGCGCTCCTGCTGACGCCGTCGGGCAACCTCGTGGCGTGTCCCGCAACAGGACGCACGCTGCTCGATGAAGCGGTCGCCGTACGGCGGACAACCTGCCGCCTCCCTGACGACTCGCTCGGTCGAACCGGTCTTGTACGACATGTACGGTCCGGGGATGACTTCTGGCAGCAGGACAGATGGTTGGCAGACAGTGATTGAGGGTCCGTTCGTGGGATGGCAGACCTGGGTCGGCGATCCCTACGAGGACATGCTCGGCCCGTACTACTTCCGCACCGACGACGACGGGACCACCAGAGGGGCCTTCATACCGGAGGCACAACACGCGAACGGCGGCGGCATCGTGCACGGCGGCGCATTGATGTCGTTCGCCGACGCCACCCTCGGCGCGCTCGTCTACATCGAACTGGACAGCCAGTTCGCGGTGACGGTCACCATGAACAGCGAGTTCGTGGGCGCCGGAGTTGTCGGCTCACCGATCAATGCGACGGGGCAAATCGTGCGCGACACGAAGTCGCTCGCCTTCGTGCACGGGAGGTTGGAACAGGATGACAAGCCGATCTTCATGTTCTCGTCCGTGATGAAGAAGATCACTCCACGCTGAGGTGTCAGTCGCCCCAGTGGCGTTGCTCGATGAAGGGGTCGCCGTACATGTGGTAGCCGTTGCGCTCCCAGAAGCCGGGCTTGTCGTTGTCGCGCAACTCGAGCGCCCGCACCCATTTGGCGCTCTTCCAGAAGTAGAGGTGGGGGACGACGATCCGCACCGGACCACCGTGGATCGGTTCGATCTCCTCACCCTCGAACGCGTACGCGACGATCGCTTCGTCGGTGGTGATGTCGGCCAGCGGCAGGTTGGTGGTGTAACCGAACTCCGCGTGCTCGAGCACGTGTGTGGCTCCGGCCTGCACGCCGGCTCGGTCCAGGAGATCGCGCACCCGGACGCCCGTCCACGACGTGTCGAACTTGCTCCACTTGGTGACGCAGTGGATGTCGAAGGTGAGCGTCACCGACGGCATCTCCTTCAGCTCGTCGAGGCCGATGACGAAGGGGTTGTCGACGAGGCCGGTGATGGTGAGGTCCCACTGACCCGGCTCGTACTCGGGGACGTCACCGACGTGGAGGACCGGAAACCGATCGGTGAGGTACTGACCCGGAGGAAGCCGTTCCGGGGCGTAGCCCTTGTCGATCAGCTCCTGACGATTGCGATCGAAGAAACCCATCCGCACAGTGTGCACCCACTTGGCGGCACGCGCCACGCGTAAGGTGACGGACATGACGGACATGCCGCCTCCCCCTCCCCCGCCCGAGCCGCCTCCGCCGCCCGCATATCTCACACCGCCGCCCGGGTACGTCGCCTACGGCGGGTACGGAGCGGTGCAGGGGACGTTCAGTCGTCTGGCCACCCTCACGAAGTGGTTGGTGGCGCTGCTCGGGATCGCGTTGGTGGTCCAGGCGATCTCCCTTCTCGCCCAGTTGTCGCTGCGCAGTTCGGCCGGCAACTACCTCGACGGCACCATCACATCGGGTTCGTTCGACAACAAGCTCGGGCTCTACGTGGTGGTGGCGCTGGTCGCAGCCGGTGTCGGTCTTGCACAGCTCGTGGTGCTCATCGTCTGGACCTTCAAGATGGCCAACAACCTCGTCGTCCTCGGTCGCCAGCCGCAGACGTTCAAGGCGGGCCTCACCATCGCGGTCAACATCTTCAGCACGTGCACGCTGGGCATCGCGAACTTCTTCATGTGGCGGGAGTTGTGGATGGGCAGCGACCCCGACACGGCTCCTGGCGATCCGTCGTGGAAACGCAACGCCGTCGCCCCGATCATCGTGGCCAACCTCGTACTCACCCTGGTCTCCCTCGCCGCCGGCATCACGGTCGGCCTCGGCGGCGGCCTCGGTGGATTCCGCACCAGCAGCGCCAACGACATCGCCAAGAACCTGCAGGACAAGTTTTCGCTCGTTGCGATCGCCGGCGTCCTGCAACTGGCGCTCGGCGTGGTCTTCATCCTGCTCGTCCGTCAGCTCGCCGCCCGGCACATGAAGGCGACCCGAGAAGTCTGAGCCGTACGTCTGATGCTGTACCTGGTTCGCCACGCCAAAGCGGGTAGCCGCCTCGAGTGGACCGGCGACGATCGGCTGCGGCCACTCTCCAAGAAGGGCCAGACGCAGTCGAAGTCGTTGGCGAAGCGGCTCGCGCCGCTCGCCACCGGCATGTTGGTGAGCAGCCCCTACCTGCGCTGCATCGAGACGCTGCAGCCACTCGCCGAGCAGCTGGGCACCGCGGTGCGCTCCGACGAACGGCTCGCCGAGGACGCCGGATTCGAAGGAGCGCTGGAGCTGCTCGCCGGCCTGCCCGACGGCTCCGTGCTGTGCAGCCACGGCGACGTGATCCCCGACACGATCACTGCGTTGCAGCGCCGAGGGTGCCGCTTCGTGGGCGAACCGGATTGGGGAAAGGCGAGCGTGTGGGTGCTCACCCGCGAGGACGGTGAGATCGTGGAAGCGACGGCCTGGGCTCCCCCGATGCCGTGACTCTTGTCGTTCACGACTCGTAGAGTGCGGCGATGAGCGATCAGCCGCAGGTGACACCCGACGATGTCGAACGCGCCGCTCGCCGCCTCGCGGGCAGGGTCCGCGTCACACCGGTGATCCATGTCGGCGACGACCTCGGTCTGTCCACGCCGATCACGTTGAAGCTCGAACTCCTCCAACACGTCGGCAGTTTCAAACCCCGCGGTGCGTTCAATCGTGTCCTCGCCGCCGGCTCGATCCCGGACTCCGGTCTCGTCGCTGCCAGTGGCGGCAACCACGGCGCCGCCGTCGCCTTCGTCGCGAACTCGCTCGGCCTTCGCGCCGAGGTGTTCGTGCCGTCGAGCAGTCCGGCGATGAAGCGCGACCGCATCTCGTCGCTCGGCGCCCACGTCCACGTGGTCGACGGTTTCTACGACGACGCCCAAGCCGCGGCCACCGAACACCAGACCCGCACCGGTGCGCTCGCCGTCCATCCCTTCGACCATCCCGATGTCGTCGCCGGGCAGGGCACGATGTCCTACGAGCTCGATCGTCAGGTCGAGGATTTCGACACGCTCATCGTCGCCAGCGGCGGCGGCGGCTTCACGGCCGGCCAGGCTGCCTGGTGGTCCGGGCGACGGCGTGTCGTCAGCGTCGAGCCCGAGACGAGCCAATGCCTCCACGCCGCTCGCCTGGCGGGCGAGCCGACCCCGGTGCAGGTGGCGGGCGTGGCAGCGGACTCACTCGGCGCCCGCCAACTCGGCGCGGTTCCGTGGAGCGTGGTGCGCCACCACGTCCAGCATTCGGTCTTGGTCACTGATGACGCGATCCGCGCCACGCAGCACCTGCTGTGGGACCGGCTGCGGCTCGTCGCCGAACCGGGTGGCGCGGCCGCGTTGTCGGCGATCCTCTCTGGTGCCTACGTGCCCGAGGTCGACGAACGGGTCGTCGTCGCGGTGTGCGGATCGAACTGCGACCCCGCCAGCGTCACAGTGAGTCGATGAGCCCCTGGATCATCGGCACCATGTCGGCCGGTGGGTTGGCGTCGAGACACTTCTGCCCCTCCGCTTTCGCCGTGGGAATGTCCGGCTCGGACAGGAACCGGCCGCTGGCCACCGCGATGAAGCAGTGCGGGTCGGCGTAGGTCTCGTCGAAGGTCGTCGCCTTCTGCAGCACCTCGATGCCCTGACGGATCCGCTCGTCGTCCTTCGCGTTCGAGCCGTCGAGCACGAGCAGCCAGCCGAGGTACGTCTTCGCCTCGACGTTCTCGGGTTCGATCGACAGGACCTCCTGGTACGCCGCAATGGCACCCGCGGAATCGCTGCCGAGCATCGACCGACCCTGCGTGAGCAACGTCGTCACCTTGTCCTGGGGCAGGCCACCGGTGAGCGTCTGGCCGGGCAGCCGCTGGCCGGCGTAGTGACTGACCGCGACCCCGAGCAGCACCCCCACGCTCACCGTCGCGACCGGGATCACCAGCCGACGCCACCACGGTCGCGACGGCGCGGGTGGCGCGGCACGGCCGTCCTCGATCTCGCGTAGCACCGTTGCCGCACGGGCCACGTAGCCATCGCGCAGTGTCGTGAAGTCGACGTCGTCGACATCACCGACGGAGTGCTCGCGCTCGATGTCGCGGATGCTCCTGAGCAGGAACCTCCGCTCCTCCTCGAGCTCGGCCAGACGATCAGGATCCATCGTCGTCATCATCCTTCGTGTCCTCCGCGGCCAGCGCCTCGTCGACCAGCGCCCGATCCGCGTCGTCGGGCACCGTGTCGACGTTCATCTTCCAACGACGGAACGCGAAGAACAGACCCACGACCGCACACACCAGCGCAGCCGCCGGCAACACCCATACCAACGACTCGAAACCGGTGGACTTCGGCAGCAGCTGCGTCTTCGCGCCGTACTGCTGGACGATGTAGGCGACGATGTCGTCATCGCCGGCGGTGCCCGCGGTGACCTGCGCCTTGACCTCGGCGCGGATCGCCGCCGACGCGGAGTTCGCCGACTCGTACACCGATTCACCGTCGCAGACCGGGCAAGCCAGGCGTTTGGTGATCTCCTCGACCCGTTCCTCGGGCGTACGTGGACCCGAGTCGCGAGTACTGCCGTACGCGAGAAAGCCAACGACGATCAGGAACATGGCCACCCACGCGGGCCACCGCTTCAACGACGACGTGCGACTCATGACGGGTTGAAGGCGTCCCGCTGCTGTTGCACCAACTGGGCCAACGTGTTGGCGTCGATCTGGCCCGCCCAACGCACCACGACGATCCCGTCCGGATTGACGATGAACGTCTCGGGCACCTGCGCGACCGCGAAGTTGACGTTGATCGAGCCCTCGTCGTCACGGATGATCGGCCAGTCTCCGCCGCGCGACAGGAAGAACGCCTTCACCGCGTCGACGTCGTCGCTGTACTGCAGCACGGTGTAGAACTCGGCGCCGGCGGAACCGAGCGTCGCCTGCTGCTCGGTGAATTTGACCAGTTCGGGCTGTTCGGCACGACACGGGGCGCACGTGGAGTTGAAGAAGTTCAGCACGACCCAGCTGCCCTTGCGCCGGGCGAGGTCGAACGGCACGTCGTCGAGGGTCGTGCTGCGCACCGCCGGCGCCGGCCGACCGATCAGCGGGCTGTCGATGAGACCGACCTTGTCGACCGTGCCGCTCTTGCTGCCGGCGAGCACCCAGAACAGACCCCCGAGCACGGCGGCGACCATGAGCGCGACGATCGGCGCGACGCGGCGAGGCCTACGCGTCTCGGACGGTGTCGTGTCAGACATCGACGGGCTCCGTCGTCGGTTCGTCGAGCGGGATCGGCGCCGACACCGGATCGGTGGCAAGGCGACGGAAACGTCCGGGGAACGCAGCCAGGATCGTGCCGACGAGGCAGAGGAAGCCACCGATCCACAGCCACACGATCATCGGCTTGATGAAGATCTTCAGCTTGGCGAATCCGGTGCTCGGCTTCGACCCGTTCTCCAGCGTGAGGTAGATGTCCTTGGCCAGCCCGGTGCGCACGCTCGGGGTCGCGATGTCCATCCCCTGGGCGGTGAACTTGCTGATCGCCGGGGCGTACGGCTCGCCACCGTCGATCGACACCAGCGCCTTGATGCCGACGGCCCGCGGCGTCGTGAAGTCGACGACGTCCTTGAGTTCGAAGCTGTGGCCGGCGAACTCGACCGTGTCGCCGACGTGCATGCTGAACTCGCCGGCTCGCGTGTAGCTGTTGGAGGCGGCCAGGCCCACCGCGATGAGGATCACCCCGAGGTGGACCACCATGCCCCCGTTGGCACGACCGAGCAGACCTCGATACCCCTGCCGGCGAGTGGCCAGGACGAGTTGGCGAAGTGCCGCACCACCGGCAAACCCTGCGAGCCCGAACGCCAGCAGCGGCGCGAAGTCGGTGGCACCGAGCAGCACGGCGATCACGAGCGTGCCGACCCCGCACCACGCAGGCCAGAAGAGGCGCTCGCGCAGCAGTTCGGTGCTGGCCTTGCGCCACGGCAAGGCCGGCGCGATGGCCATGAGGAACAGCAGTACGAGCCCGATCGGCTGCGCCATCGTGTCGAAGAACGGCGAGCCGACTGCGATCTTGCGATTGTCCTTCGCCTCGACGATCAACGGGAAGACGGTGCCGAGCAGGATGATGAACGCGAACAGCGAGAAGATGACGTTGTTGGCGAGGAACGCTCCCTCGCGAGAGATCGGCGAGTCGATCGCACCCGGCGATCGGAGCCGGTCGCCGCGCCAGGCGATGAGCCCCATCGACACCACGACGACGAACCCGAAGAACCCGAGCAGATACGGCCCGATCGTTCCGTCGCTGAAGGCGTGCACGCTGTTGATGACCCCACTGCGGGTCAGGAACGTGCCGAGGATGGTGAGCGAGAACGTGGCGACCAGCAGCGTGATGTTCCACACCCGCAACATGCCACGGCGTTCTTGCACCAGCACCGAGTGGATGTAGGCGGTGCCGGTGAGCCACGGGAGGAAACTCGCGTTCTCCACGGGGTCCCAGGCCCACACCCCACCCCAACCGAGCACTTCGTAGCTCCACCAACTTCCGAGGACGATGCCCACGGTGAGGAAGCCCCACGCGAACAGCGCCCAGCGGCGCGTCTCCATCAGCCAGCCTTCACCGACCCGACCGGTGATGAGCGCAGCGATCGCGAACGCGAACGGCACGGTGAACCCGACGTAACCGAGGTACAGGATGGGCGGGTGGAACAACACCAGGATGTGGTTCTGCAGCAGCGGGTTCGGGCCACGACAGCAGGCGTCGAAGTTGGGGAGCCCGGCGGCGCGGAAAGCATCGGTGGGCCCGAGTGAGAGGAAGAAGAAGAACGCGGTGACCACGAACATCACGACCAACGCCCAGGCGACGAGCGGATCGGGCAGCCGCTCGCGGTAGCGACGCATGATGATGAACGAGTACATCGCCAGGAGCAGGAGCCAGAGCAGGATGCTGCCCTCCAGCGCGCTCCACAGCGCGGTGAAGTTGAACAGTGCCGGCGTGTCGTACGAACCGACCTTCTGCACGTAGGCCAGCGACCAGTCGCGCGTGATGAGTGCCCGCTCCATCACCACCACGGCCAGGATCGCAGCGCCGAACACCACCCATCCGTACGCCTGGACGGTGCGCACGAGTCGCTGATCGCGCAGGAGCGTGGCCGTCGCAAGAGCGCCCGCACCGAAGACCGAAGCAGCGAGACCGACGATGAGTGCGGAGTGGCCGAGGAGGCCGTTCACCCCTTCTGCGAGCACGCTTCGGCCTCCGCGTTGGACTTCGCGACGCGGTCCTTGTTCTCGGCGTCGTAGTTGTTGTCGTGCTTGACGATGACCTCGTCACCCTCGAACACGACACCGCCGTCGCCGTCCACCGCCCGACCGCGCACGACGACCGGGATGCACTCCTGGAACAGACCGCTCGGGTCGCTGCCGAGTTGCACCGGCATGACGACGCCGTTGAAGCCGATCTCGAAGTTGGTGACCGCACCGGACTTGGCGACGGAGTCCTTCTGCACGACACCCTGGATGCGGATGTTGCGCCCCACGTCGCACCCTGCCTTCACGCCGACCTCGTCGACGTTGCAGTAGTAGTCGATGGCGCTGGTGAGGAACTTGGTGACCATGACCCCGCCGGCGACGAGCACCAGCACCAGCACGGCCATCGCGGCCCACGGACGCTTGCGCTTGCGACCCACCGCGGTCGGTACGACTTCGCGGGGGCTCAGGTCCACGGGCGGTCCTTCTCCGGCACCTGGGCTGCGACCTTGCGGGCTCTGGTCAGCATGCGCCAGGTGTACGCGCCGATGCCTCCGAGGGTGACGACGTAGCTGGCGATGACGTACGGGGTCTGGTTCACGAGCCCACCTCCTGCGCTTCGGCGCGTCGTTCGGCGAGCGCCAGGTCGAGGCCCTGATCGTCGACGGTGTCCTCCATGGCGAGCACCCGCTGGCGGTGCAGCAGCAGCCACACGTAGAGCAGCGTGAAGGCGACGATGCCGGTGAAGAGACTGAACAGCATCAGGCCGTTGAGCTTGCCCTCGGCCACGGTCTCCTGCTGGTGCAGCGGACGCCACCACTTCACGCTGAAGTGCACGAGGGGCACCTCGAACACGGCGAGCAACGCAAGGATCGCGCTGCGCCGAGCCCGCTGATGGTGGGTGCCGCCGAGGTCGCGCACCGCCAGGTAACCGATGTAGGTGACGAACAAGAACGCGGTGGTGGTGAGGCGCGAGTCCCACGTCCAGTAGGTGCCCCACGAGATGCGCCCCCACAGGCTCCCGGTGACCAGCGCGATGCCCATGAACAGCACGCCGATCTCGGCGCTGGCGCCGGCGATGCGGTCCCAGGTGAGACTGCGCGTCTTCTTGAACAGATAGGCCGCCGACGCGATGCCGGTGACGATGAACGCCAGGTACGCCAGCCACGCCGACGGGACGTGGATGTACATGATCCGCACGCCTTTCTTCTGGACGCGGTCGTTCGGTGACAGGAACAGACCGAAGACCACCAACCAGCCGATGCCCACGAGGGCCGCGATGCCGAGTGCCCGCGTGAACGGGGTGCCGGTCGGTCGCTTCGATGCGGAGGATGTCGTGGCGGGCGAGTTCATGTCGGTCCGTTTCTGTGGGCCTATTCGTCGATGAGCGAGCCGAAGGCCAGCGTGCCCCCGGCTCCGAAGAGAGCGGCGAACAGCGTGAGCAGACCGATCCACGGCCAACCTTCACTGGGCGACGCCCCATTGGTACCGAGCGCTGCTTCGGTTGCCCGAGTTGCACCGATGAGAACGGGTGCCACCACCGGGAGCATCAGGAGCGGAAGCAACGTTTCGCGCCCTTTGGCCCCGGCAGCGAGACCGCCGTAGAGCGTACCGACGAAGGCGAGTCCGGTGGTCGCGGCAACGTAGGTCGCGATCAACAAAATCACTCCGTTGGCGGGAACCTCGGCCTTGTACAGCACGACGGCCGCTCCGAGCAGGACCAGTTCGAGCACCGCGAGCTGGGCGGCGAGGGCCATCGACTTGCCGAGAAAGATGCCCCCGGCGCGTACCCCGGCCACCTGCAGCGCATCGAGCGCGCCGTCGGCGGTCTCCACCGCGAAGGCCCGCTGGACCAGCACCAACAGGCTGAACAGCGTCGCCAGCCACACGAGCCCGGGGGCGACGCGGGTGAGCACGTTGTCGTTGTCGAGCGCGAACGCGAACATCACCATCACCAGCGCCGCGAACGGGAGCACCTGGTTGGTCACGACCCGGCTGCGCAGCTCGATGCGCAGGTCCTTGGCAGCCACCAGGCGGGCGATGCGCCAGCTGCTCATGTCGGGCGGACCTGCCCACCGACGACCTCGACGACCCGAGTCGCCAATGCCCCGGCACGTTCCAGTTCGTGGCTCGCCACCATCACGGTGGCACCGGACGCCGCAGCCTCGCGCAGTGTGGCGTCGAGCTCGTCGCGACCCGAGGCGTCGAGGCCGGCGTGCGGTTCGTCGAGCAGCCACAGTTCCGCACGTCGGGCGACCAGGCACGCCAGGGCCGTGCGCCGACGTTGGCCGGCGCTGAGCCGGCTCACCGGAACGGTGGCCAGTCTTCCGGCGAGGCCCAATCGGACCAGCGATGCGTCGACCTCCACCGCCGTGGCGCCGACCGTGGCTCCCCAGAACGACACGTTGTCCAACACCGAGAGGTCGCCATAGAGACCGTTCGAGTGGCCGAGCAGGCCCACCCGGTTGCGCACCGCGGTGCGGTCGAGCGCCAGGTCGTGACCGAGCACGACCGCACTGCCCCGCTCCACCGGCAGCAGCCCGGCGCAGAGGCGCAGCAGCGAGGTCTTGCCGGCACCGTTGGGACCACGGAGGAGCACGATCTCTCCCCGTTCGACGGTGAGGTCGGCGCCGGCCAGCACCGGGAAGCCACCGAGGACGGCGACCACGTCGGCGAGGTGGACGACGGGCTCCATCACAGCAGATGACGCTAACGGGTGGACCACCTGGGCATCCAGCGGGCCCCGAACAGGCCGTTCGACCCATTCGCGCAGAATCCTGAGGTTTCGCTCGCCATTCCCGGGGACCTGCGCGAGAATCCCCTCCGTGCGGGCGCAACGAGTGGATCAGCAAGAGGACGACGTACCGGGCCAGGAGCGAGTGTGGGACTATCCACGGCCGCCCATCTCGGTCCCCTACATCGGCAGGGTACGGGTGATGCACGGCGGTCGCGTCGTCGCCGATACGGTCTCGGCCGTCCGAGTGCTGGAGACCAGTCAGCCGCCCGCGTTCTACATCCCCCCGGCCGATGTCGATCGAACCCGACTGCACCGCTCCACGTCCTCGACCTGGTGCGAGTGGAAGGGACCGGCGACGTACTGGGACCTCGACGACGTCCCCGACGTGGCGTGGAGCTATCACGACCCGCACCACGACTTCACGGCCATCGCCCACTTCTTCGGGTTCTACGCCCAGAAGGTCGACGAGTGCTGGGTCGACGACGAGCAGGTCGAACCCAACCCGGGCCACTTCTACGGCGGGTGGATCACCTCCAACCTCGTCGGCCCGTTCAAGGGCGGGCCGGGCACGCTCGGCTGGTGAACCGACGGCGGCGGCGCATCGCCCTCCGATAGCGTCATCGCCCGTGGACAGCGGCGCGGACACCAGCCCAGCGGAGCCCGCGGTCCCGCGCCGACGCGCTCGCACGCCCTACTTCTCCCGTACCCGTCCACCTCGGGACTGGCGGTGGGGTGTCGGCCTGGTCGGCAAGGCGTTCATCGTGGTCGGGTTGATGATGTTCGCGTTCGTCGCCTATCAACTGTGGGGCACGGGGATCCAGACCGCGCAGGCGCAGAACGACCTCGAGGCCCAGTTCCGCGACGCGATGCAGAGCACCACGCTTGCTCCGCCCACCACGACTCTGCCGACCACGACCACCGGTCCCGTCACCACCCGTCCGTCACCGTCGACCAGCACCACCAGCACCGTGCCGGTCGCGGCATCGACACCGCCGGTCCCGTCGGGCGACCCGATCGGCGTGATGACCATCCCCAAGATCGGCATCCACGACCTGTACATCGTCGAGGACGTCGGCGTCCCCGACCTCAAGAAGGGCCCGGGGCACTTCCGGGAAACGCCGATGCCAGGGCAGTTGGGGAATGCGGCCATCGCCGGTCACCGCACCACCTACGGCGCACCGTTCCTCCATCTGGACCGACTGCAGCCCGGCGACCTCATCGAGATCGACACGTTCGCCGGCCACTTCACCTATTCGGTGACGAGCACCTTCGTGGTGCACCCGAACGAGTACGCGGCGGTGATCCCCACCACGGATCCAACGGTGGCCACGCTGACCCTGGCCACCTGTACGCCGGCGTACACGGCTCGCGACCGCCTGATCGTCAAGGCCGATCTCGTTCCCGACCAGAGCGACCAGGTGCTGGCTCCGCCCACCGCCACCGTCCCCGAGAACACCTCGTCGACGGTCGACTCCACGGTGCCCGAGACCATTCCGGGCGACAGCGTGCCCACCACCGACGCATCGATGTCGACGACCACCATCGCCACGGCGCTCGATCCCGGAGTCGCCCGGGCGGGGGATGCGTTCTCCGGTGGCTGGTTCGACGACACCAGCGCCATCCCCCAGACGCTGCTGTGGGGTCTCTTGCTCGTCGGAATCTGCGTCGGTTCGTTCTACGTCGGCAAGGCGGCCCAGCGGTTGTGGGTGAGCTACCTCGTAGGGTTCATCCCGTTCGTGATCGTTCTCTACTTCTTCTTCGAGAACGTCAACCGCCTGCT
>JBBQTC010000088.1:0-13076 GCA_038234785.1 Acidimicrobiales bacterium | reverse complement strand
CCACACCCCCGGCAGCCAGTGCTTCCATGTCGACGGCCGGCTGGTGAGCGGCGACACGCTGTTCCTCGACGGATGCGGACGCACCGACTTTCCCGGCAGTGACCCCGCAGCCATGTACGACAGCCTGCAGACTCTCTCGGCGATGCCCGACGGCACGGTGGTGTATCCGGGCCACCGGTACTCCCTGCCGTCGAGCGCCACCATCGACGCCATCCGCGAGAGCAACTACGTCTTCCGTCCCAAGAGCAAGGACCAGTGGCTGACCATGTTCAGCCGGTGACAATTCCGAGGACACTCGGTGGTTCGTCGCCCACGCCCCTCGACAGCCTCCCGCAATCCGCTCGAAATCCCCGTTCATGTCATGCCCTGAGGCAGAATTCCTGCCTCAACGGATGACATGAAGCGCGGTCAGCGGGGCGATTGGGGCCGGGCGACGATGGTCAGCGGGGCGATTGGGGCCGGATGACATGAAGCGCGGTCAGCGGGGCGATTGGGGCCGGGCGACGATGGTCAGCGGGGCGGGTGGTCAGGCGAGCAGGCCGAGCCGCTCGATCTGCTCGTGGGGTGCGTCCAGGTCGTGGAGGGCATCGAGCAGCAGGGACTGCATCCGTCGCTCGGAGGATTCACCGACGCGGTTCTCTGCTTCTAGCGGGTCGACATCAAGGTCGTAGAGGTGGTGCTTTCCGACGTTGGCGCCGCCGCTGACCCAGAACGGCAGCGCATCACCCGCCTGGAACGGTTGGCGGATCACGGGGATCTCGCTGCCGGGCATGTGATCGAGCCACGCCCGTGCGTCGGGCTTGGGCAGTTCGGTGATGCCCTTCACGTGCACCGGCATCGTGCTCCAGCGGTTGCTCCACATGCTCAACGGAAAGTTGTCGCCTTCGGGGGCCCGGGCGTACTTCCAACGCCCGTCGGTGACCTGCACCCAGTTCCCGAACACCCCTCCGATGGCCCAGTCCCGTACGGAGGTCGCGGCACCGGACAAGAGCGGCACCAGGGAATGGCCGTGGGTGGCATGCGCTGGTGACACCCCGAACGCGTCGGCGATCGTTGCGTGCAGATCGACTGCCGTCGTGAGTGCCGAGCACTCGCTGCCTCCCACCACTCCGGGCCAGTGGATCAACATCGGGATGTGGCCCAGCGGCTCGAACTGCGGCACCATCGGCTTGCCCCAGATGTCCTGGCCGTCGCGCTCCTCTCCGAGGTAGTGCCCGTGATCCGTGCACACGATCACCGCGGTGTCGTCCCACAGGCGGTGCCGGTCGAGCTCTCCCAGCAGCTTGCCGAACCAGTGGTCGATCATCGACAGCTTGGCCCCGTAGTTACCGCGGATGTGGATCGCCTCCGGCTCGCTGAGGTGGCCACCACTGCGGCCACCGACGACGTACGGCGGCCAGATCAGACGGACACCTTCCCACGCTTCGGACTCGTACGACCCTTGCCACGGCTCCGGTGTGTCGAACGGTTCGTGCGGGTCGAACTCGTCGACGAACAGCAGCCACGGGCGATCCTGGTGGTGCACGGCAGCACCGGCGACCCAGTCGGCGGCTGCGCGCATCGTGCGTGGTCCCGGGTAGTCGGTCTCGTCGCGGAAGAACGTACGGCTGCGGTCGTAGCCGCGCTCGAGATGGGGTGCCATGTCGCCGTAGCGGCGGCGCAGGAACCAGTCTCCTGTTGCTGCAGGCGGGGCAGGAACACCGATCCAACTGGGGTCGAGCCAGGTCCGCCACGGGTCTCCCTCGTGACCACGGACGTAGTCCCAGCCGCCGAAGTCGGTGTGGTAGTTCTCGCCCCCGCTCTCGAACAGGTGCGGGTGGTCCGTGACCAACATGGTGAGCACGCCGTGGTCGCGCAGGTCCACCGTGATCGGCTGCTCCCACAACTCGATCGACCCCCAGGGACGCCACAGGAAGTCGAGCGCCCCGCACAGGATGTCGTGGCGGGCGGGCATGCAGGGCAGCGACCCGGTCACATGGTTGGTGAAGCGCGTGGCGCGCTCAGCGGCGAACCGGTCGAGGTTGGGGGTCGTGAACTCGGTTCCGCCGTAGCTGCCCAGCATGTGCCGGTTCAACGAGTCGAGCAGCACCACGACGACGTTCCGCGGGGTGCGGGCGCCAGTGGGGTTCATGCCGGGCAGCTTGTCATGTCAGGTCAGTGCGAAGACGATGGTGCTCGCGCCCGCGAGGAAGAGCAGCCCGAGCACGAGGACGCGGAATCGTTCGCCGTGGATGTGGCGGCGCAACGGCCAGGCGACGACCTGACCGATCACCCACGCAGGAACCGCTACGGCGGCCGCGCGGGCACCGTCCATCGTGATCTTGCCGTCGATCGCGAAGAGCGTGAGGCCACCGATGTTGCTGAATGCGAACACGGTGGTGATCGTCGCTCGGAATGCCGGGGCCTCGAGATGCCGCGACTGCAACCCGAACACCAGCGGCGGCCCGTTGGTCGACAGCGACGTGTTCAACACACCCGACAGGAAGCCGACGCCGAAGTCGAGTGACGGCCCGACATGGCTGAAGTTCAGTCGCGCGGCGAGGAGCCCTGTCGCGATCAGCACGGCCACGCCCAGGATCAGGCGCAACGTCTCGTCCGGTACGACGTTCAGTGCAAACAGGCCGAGTGGCATGCCGAAGAACGCAGCGGTGGTCATCCGCCGTGCCAACGGTCGAACCGTGTCGACCCTGAGGTGCCAGGCCAACCAGGTCGTGCTGATCATGCCGAGCAGCGTGCTGACGACGACGGCCTGCTGCACCGGGATGGCCAGCGTCATGATCGGCATCGCCAGCAGCGCGAAGCCGAAGCCGGCGAGCACGAGGACGAACGCTCCGGCGAAGACCGCCACGGCCACCACGATGAGCTCGGTTGCCGTCACGGCATCGGAGTCTTCCACCCTGCGCCGCCCCGGCGCGAAGCGGTCAGCGCGACAGGGTGTAGGTGCGGGCCACGCGATCCACCCAGGTCGCCACCCACCCGTCGTCGAGATGCGGCGCCATCGCCGCTCGGATCGCAAGCCGCGCCGCCAGCGCCTCGGGCGCGGACGCTGCGATCTGCTCGGGTGTCACCGGGGGTACTTCCACCACGAACGACTCGACGAAGGCGGGACGCTCCCCCACCAGGTTCCACTGCACCGTCAGGCGATCGCTGGGCAGCGACCCGTTGATGCCGGCGAGCGCGCCGTAGTGGTTGACGTGATAGGCGACGCCCAGCGCTGCCAACTTGTTGAGGTTCAGGTGGGCGTTCGTCAGTTGCAACGGGTCGAAGGTCCAACGCATCGCGGTGTAGCCGTGCGACCGGCACCACACCCCCTGTTCGCGCTTGATCCGCTCGCCCAGGCCGGTGCCGCGAAGGTCGGGATGCACGGCGAGGTAGTGCGAGTGCAGGATGTGAGGATCGCGTGTCGCAAAGCCGTACGCGGCCCCCACGAGCACGTCGCCGTCGTAGGCGCCGAGGGCCATGCCACCTTCGCTGATCGTGGCCACCAGCATGTTCACCGAGACCCGCTCGTCGTCGCCACCCCAGATGAAGTCTTCGAACTCCGGCAGCGCCTCGAGCTCCTCGGCGGTGGTCAGCGACCGGATCTCGATCGTCACCGAACCACTTCCGTGGTCCGGGTGACCTCCTGGAGGAACGTGCGGTCCAGCGTGACCCCGGTGCCGGGGCCTTCCGGCACCGGCATGATGCCGTTCACGGCCTCGAGTTGCTGCTCGACGATGTCGCGGACGTAGGTGCGGCTCGCCGAGGCGGTGTCGCCCGGATAGACGAAGCCGGGCATGGTGGCGAGATGGATGTTATGGGCGCGACCCACACCGGTCTCCAGCATCCCTCCGCACCACATCGGTACGTTGCGGGCGACACACAGGTCGTTGATCTCACGGACCGACTGAAGACCGCCGACTCGCGCCACTTTGACGTTGACCACCGTGCACGAGCCGAGGTCGAGCGCCGACTTCACCCGTGCCGGCGAGGTGAGCGATTCGTCGAGGCACAGGGGCGTGCGCAGCTGCCGGGCCAGGGTCGCATGTTCGGTGAGGTCGTCCCAGTGCAGCGGCTGCTCGATGTAGTGCAGACCGAAGCCGTCGATCTCGCGCAACACCGGCAGCATGTCGAGGGTGTAGGCGGAGTTGGCATCGACGGTGAGCTCGATCGACGGGAACTCGGCGCGCACTGCGGCGAGCAGCTCGAGGTCCCAGCCGGGCTCGATCTTCAGCTTCACCCGTTGATATCCCTGCTCCACGTGGCGGCGAACACTCTCGACCGTCTCGGGCACGGAGTTCATGCCGAGGCTGGCTCCCACCGGAATGGAGGTGCGGTCGCCGCCGATCAGTGTGCGCAGCGGGACGCCCTGTTGGCGCGCGTAGGCGTCCCACACGGCCAACTCGAGTGCCGTCTTGGCCATCGGGTTGCCGCGCCAGTGCGCCCACCGATCGGTGAGCTCGGAGGGATGGTCGATGCCGTGCGCCAGCAGGTCGGGCGCGAACGCCTCGCGCAGCAGGTAGTGGGCACTGGTGATGGTCTCCTCACGGAACGCCGGGAACGGGTCCATCGCGCTCTCGCCGTAGCCCTCCACACCTTCGGACCGCACCGTGACGAGGATCGCGACCTTCTCCCGCTCCTCGGCGAACGACGTGCGGAACGGTGACCGGTAGGGCAACTCGATGATCCGCAGTTCCACTTCGTCGATCTTCACGAGCACTTCCTACCAGGTGTCGATGTTCGGTCGTTTCTTCCCCTGCCGTGGCACCGCTGTCGGAGCCGACGACAACACGGCGGTGATCCAGCGGCGACTGTCGGCTGGGTCGATGACGTCATCGATCTCGTAGTGGGATGCGACGTTCACGGCCTTGCCGACCTCATACATCCGGTCGACCATGGTCTGGAAGGTGTGCTCGCGCTCGTCGGGGTCGTCGATCGCGGCGAGTTCGTTGCGATACCCCAGCCGCACCGCACCTTCGAGGCCCATCCCGCCGAACTCACCGGTCGGCCACGCCACGCACGCCTGCGGCGCCTTCGTGCTCCCACCCATCATCGCCTGCGCGCCGAGGCCGTAGCTCTTGCGCAGCACGATGCTGATGGTGGGCACCGAGATGTTCGCGCCGGTGACGAACAGCCGGCTGCAGTGGCGCACCAGCGCGGTCTTCTCGACTTCCGGCCCGACCATCATTCCCGGGGTGTCGACCAGCGTGACGACTGGGATGTCGAACGCGTCGCACACCTGCAGGAACCGAGCGGCCTTGTCCGCTCCGTCGCTGTCGATGGCGCCGGCGAGGTGGCTCGGGTTGTTGGCGACGATACCCACGGGTCGACCCTCCACGCGGGCCAACGCCGTGACCATCCCCAGCCCGAAGTCGCGGCGAAGTTCCAGCACGCTGTCCGTGTCGAACATCCGCTGGATGACCTGGCGCACGTCGTAGCTTCGTTTGCGGTCTTCGGGGATCACGTGACGCAGCTCGCGCTGATCGGCACAGGCCCAGCCGTCGCTGGCTCCCTGGAAGTAGCCGAGGTACTGCTTGGAAGCCGCAACCGCCGCAGCTTCGTCCTCGACGGCGATGTCGACCACGCCGTTGGCCTGTTGCACGGACATCGGGCCGATCTCGTGCGGGTCGAAGACGCCCAGGCCCCCGCCCTCGATCATCGCCGGGCCGCCCATGCCGATGTTGCTGTCCGCAGTGGCGATCACCACGTCGCAACACCCGAGGATGGCCGCGTTGCCGGCGAAGCAGTAGCCCGCGTTGATCCCCACGATCGGGACGAGGCCCGACAGTTCGGCGAAGTACATGAACGCCAGACAGTCCAGGCCGCTGACCCCCATCATGTCGGTGTCACCCGGACGCCCGCCCCCGCCTTCGGTGAAGAACACCACGGGCAGGCGCAGCCGCTCCGCAAGCTCGAACAGTCGGTCCTTCTTGCGGTGGTTCTGGCCGCCCTGCGTGCCGGCGAGCACCGTGTAGTCGTAGCTCATTGCGACGATCGGGTGACCGGCGACCTTCCCGAGGCCCCCGATCATGCCGTCGGCCGGGGTACGGGCGATGAGATCCTCGAGGGAACGGCGGCGGCGCTGGGGGGCGATCACCACGGGTCCGTACTCCACGAACGATCCGGGGTCGACGAGATCGGCCACGTTCTCCCGAGCAGTGCGGCGACCGACCTTGCGCCGCCGATCGACCGCGTCGGGCCGGGCAGCATCGAGCCCGACCTCGTGGCGGGCGATCGCCTCGGCGAGGTCGGCGCGCACGTGAGCGGGATCCTCGGCGACCTCCTCCCGAGCCGCCGCCACCTCGACGATTCCCGGCTCGACGAGCGCCACCGGCGTACCCTCCATCACCGTCGCACCAGCGGCGACGAGCAACGAGGTCACCGAACCGTCGGTGACGCTCTCGATGGCGTGATGCATCTTCATCGACTCGATCAGCATCAGCTGCTGGCCCCTGCGAACGGCCTGGCCGACTGCGACGTCGACCGTCACGATCGTGCCCTGCATCGGTGCGGTGATCTCGACGGTTTCCCCCACGGCGCCGACGGTAGCGGACGGCCGCCTGCCGGTTCCGGTTCGGGCCGTGAGCCGGTGGTGCCGGGGTGGCCCGGAGCGCTATTCTCGCCATCTTCCGGGGATCTCCCGTCCAACCCGGTCAAGGAAAACACCATGCGTTCCCGTCATCTCCTCATGAGCGCGGCTGCCGCCGCGCTCGTCCTCGCCGCGTGCGGCAGTGATTCGAGCTCGTCGAGCAACACCACCGCCGACACCGCTGCCCCCACCGGCTCCACCGTCGTCGCTGCCCCCGCCGCAATCGCGTCGGCCGGCACCCTGCTGTTCTGCAGCGACATCAGCTACCCGCCCGAAGAGTTCTACGACGGCACGACACCGGTCGGCTCCGACATCGAGATCGGCAGCGAGATCGCCGCCCGCATGGGCGTCAAGGCCGACTTCGTCAACACCGGCTTCGACGGCATCATCCCGGCCCTGCTCGGCAAGAAGTGCGACGCCATCATCTCCGGCATGAACGACACCGAAGAACGGGCCAAGCAGGTCGCGTTCGTCGACTACATGAGCGTCGGCCAGTCGTTCATGGTGCAGGCCGGCAACCCCAAGGCGGTCCAGTCGATCGACGACATCGCCGGAAAGACCGTCTCGGTCGAGGTCGGCACCTCCAACGCCGACTTCCTCACCGCCAAGTCAGCGGAGTTCGAGGCGGCCGGCAAGCCGGCCATCGATATCCAGATCTTCCCCAAGGACACCGACGCAGCCAACGCGCTCCGCACGAACAAGGCGATGCATACTTCGGTGATGCACCGGTCGTGGCCTACTACGTGAAGACCGCGTCCGATGCGTTCGCGTTCGGCGGCGACGCCATCAACCCGATCCCGGTGGGCATCGCCCTTCGCCCGGACGACGCCCTGATCGCCGCCGTCCAGACGATCGTCGACTCGATGTACGCCGACGGTTCGATGATGACCATCCTCGGCAAGTGGGAAATGACGACGTCGGCGCTGCAGAAGTAGCGCTGAACACTCGATGATTGCGATCGCCTTCGACTGGAGCACGTTCTGGGGGTATCTCCTCCCCCCGGACGAACTCACCCGAAACGCGCTGTACCTGACCCTGGGCATCTCCGTCGTCGCCCAGTGCTTCGGGGTGCTGTTCGGGTTGATCTCCGCGCTGATGCAGCGATCGAAGTTCCGCGTGCTGCGGTTGATCTCGGGCACCTATGTCTGGTTCTTCCGCGGCACGCCGGTCATCGTGCAGATCTTCTTCATCTACTTCGGGGCGAACCTGTTCCTCGGGTTCGACCTGTTCCCACGGGACGCCAACATCCTGTGGTTCTCGATCAATGGGGCAGTGCTGGCCGGCACGGTCGCGCTCTCGATCAACGAGGGTGCCTACATGTCAGAGATCGTGCGGGCCGGCATCGCCGCAGTCGACCGCGGCCAGATGGAGGCTGCCAAGACGGTCGGGATGCGTCAGACGTTGGCCATGCGCCGCATCGTGTTGCCCCAGGCCGCCCGGGTGATCCTGCCGCCGCTCGGCAATGAGTTCAACAACATGTTGAAGACGACGTCGCTGCTCGCGTTCATCAGCGTGCGCGAACTGTTCCAGGACGCCGAGATCAGATACTCGTCGTCGTTCAAGCCGGCGGAGTACTTCGCCGGGGTCGCCGTGCTCTACCTGTTCCTCACCACACTGTGGGGCTTCGTGCAGAAGGCCATCGAGCACAAGTTCAGCGAGAGCGATCGCGACGCCACCATGGAGTCCGGCAACTGGGCCAGGCGAAACCTCGGCCGGCTGATCGGGGGCCACTGATGGACAACGACTACATCGTCGACGCGGTCGACGTCCACAAGCGCTTCGGCAAGGTCGAGGTGCTCAAGGGAGTCACCCTGCAGGTGTCGCTCCGCGAAGTGGTCTGCATCATCGGCGCGTCGGGTTCCGGAAAGACCACCTTCCTGCGCACGCTCAATGCTCTCGAGTCCATCGACTCCGGTTCCATCACGGTGCACGGTCACCGTGTCGGCTTCCAAGACGGCAAGAACGGCACCCTGGTGAAGGCGTCCGAGAAGCATCTCGCCGCAGTACGAAGTGAGATCGGCTTCGTGTTCCAGCGCTTCAACCTCTGGCCGCACATGACTGCGTTGGAGAACATCATCGAGGCGCCCATGCGGGTGCGGGGCGTCAGTCGCGACGAAGCGGTCGCGACCGCCGAGGACTTGCTCGCGCGCGTCCAGTTGAGCGACAAGCGCGACGTCTACCCGGGACGACTTTCAGGCGGCCAGCAGCAACGAGTGGCGATCGCCCGGTCGCTGGCGATGAAGCCGGCGCTGATGCTGTTCGACGAGCCGACGAGTGCGCTGGACCCGGAGACCATCGGCGAGGTCCTCGACGTGATGAAGGAGCTCGCGCTGGGCGGGATGACGATGGTCTGCGTCACCCACGAGATGGGTTTCGCACGCGAGGTGAGCGACCGAGTGGTGATGATGGACGGTGGCGTGATCATCGAGGAGGGCACGCCCGAGCACTTCTTCACCAACCCCACTCACGAACGCACGCGTCAGTTCCTGTCGAAGATCCTCTGACCCCATCTTCAGGATCGCAGGCCCGAAACCATGCGCTCTGGGCATGGTTTCGGGCCTGCGATGACCCCACGGCTCGGTGGCACCTAAGGTCGCGAGGATGAGCGAGCCCGTGGAGCTGACCGTTGCCGGGCACCCGGTCACCGTCACCAGCCCCGACAAGGTGTTCTTCACCGCACGCAACGAGACCAAGCTCGACCTGATCGAGTACTACCTCTCGGTCGGCGATGCCGTCATGCGTCAGATGCAGGACCGACCTGTCCTGCTGCAACGGTTCCCGAACGGCGCTCACGGGTCGAACTTCTTCCAGAAGCGGATTCCGGACGGCGCACCCGAGTGGCTGCAGACGACCACGGTGTTGACACCGAACGGGACACCATCGCGGGCGTTGGTCATCGCCGACCTCGCACACCTGGTCTGGGCGGTGAACCTCGGTTGCCTGGGGTTCCATTCATGGCCGGTCCGGGTGACCGACCAGGACCGTTGTGACGAACTGCGCATCGACCTCGACCCCGGGCCCGGCACCACGTACGCAATGGCGCAGGAGACCGCCGTCGAGACCAAGCAACTGCTCGACGAACTCGGTGTGCGGTCGTTCATCAAGACGTCGGGCAACCGCGGCCTCCACGTCTACGTGCGGCTCGCACCCGACCACGACAGTGTGGCCGTGCGCGCTGCAGCGGTCGCGCTGGCTCGCGAGCTCGAACGCCGCCGCCCCGACCTGATCACGGCCGCGTGGTGGAAGGAGGAGCGTGGCGAGCGCATCTTCATCGACTTCAACCAGAACGCGCCACACAAGACGGTGTTCGCCCCCTGGTCGGTTCGGGCCCTCGACCACGCACCGGTCTCGTTCCCGTTCCCCTGGGAGCTGCTCTCCACGTTGCGTCCGCACGACATGACCATCGCCACCGTGCCCGGCTGGGTCGACCAGCACGGCGACGCCTGGGCCGAGATGAACGATGACCCGCAGTCCATCGAGCCGCTGCTGGAGATGTCACGCGCCGACGAGGCGGCGGGGCTGCCCGACGCGCCGTGGCCACCGCAGTATCCGAAGATGGCGGGCGAGGTCACCCGGGTGCAACCCAGCAGGGCCAAGAAGCCCAAGCCCACGCCCACGCCCGAGCCGGCAGACTGACCGAGGCTTCACCCGGCGGGGTCGAGGTGCATCATTCGCACGCCGTCGACGACACTGAACTGGAAATACCGGTCACTCAGCACACCCTGGATGACGCCACTCGGATTGCACCCATTCGGCCGATCGAAGATCGCCACCCATGTGGGCGGGTGGTCGCCGGTGAACAGACCTTCCAGCTCCGCCTGCGCGCCCTCGGCATGATGTTCGCCGTCGTTCCACAGGTAGCGATACACCGGGTCCATCTCCGCGTGGGCATACAGATGAGCCGCGGCACACATTGCGTACAGGGAGTCGCCAGGTTGGTGATGACTTCGCAGCCAGTGGCCGGCGATCTCGGCCTGGGCCAGACGCGGTTCATTGCTGACACTGATCGGCACTTGGCCGTTGGACAGCACCACCACGGACATCCAGGACCCCAGCGAGACGACCGCCACGACGCACAGCAGCGACAGACGGGTCTTGCTCGCCTCGAGACGCCCGATGCTGACACCGGCAAGCGCCGCCAACGGAAGGGCCAGACCCACCCAGTAATGGTGGAAGAACTGTCCGCCGGCGAGGAACCCGAGCACGCTCATCAGCAACCACAGGACCAGCAGCGCTGTGGCGTGCTGTCGAGGCGCCCTGTCGCGGGTGGGTAGTACGGTCGCGACGAGGGTGACGGCCACGGTCGGCACGAACACCGGCCACACGTCCTTGGCTGTGGTCAGCAGCCGCGCCCAGTTCGCGCCGACGAACACGCTGCGTTGCTCGGCTCGGTAGCCGATGACGGCATACCACCAGCCGTGCCATTCGGTGAGTGCCGCATGAAGGGCGCACGCACCCAGTACGACGGCTGCTCCCGCGCAGAGTTGGCCCAGCCGGACGAGGGCAGTGCGACGCGGCATCCACCCGGCGGCGAGCGCGATGAGCAGCCAGATGCCCGTCGCCACCAGCCCGTCGACTCCCGATTGCTTGATCGACCAGCCAACCGCACCTGCAACACCAGCGAGCACCATCCACCAACCTGGCCGGCGGCCGACGACAACGAGCGCGGCGAGGGCAACGGCCACGGCACTGCACGCACCGCTCAGCAACTCACCGTTTGCCGCGTAGCCCTCGATGCGCGGTGCTGCCGACAGCACGGCGGCAAGGAAAGCAGCGATCACGGACGCCAGTGGTGTTGCGACCGCGCGCACAGCTACCGCGACCCCCAACACGCCGATCACCCCGAACACGAGGGCGATGATGCGCAGTCTGTCCTCGTTGCCGACAACCACGTCGTAGATGCGATAGGTGACGATCAGTCCCTGTGGCCGATCCACCCACACGTCGCGGTACAGGGTGGCGCCGTGCCGCCAGGCTCGCGCGATCGCCAGGAAGCCACCCTCATCGGAGCTGATCGGGGCGAACACGAACCGAATCCGCCAGATCACCGATACGACTGCCGCCCCGAGGATCGCCCACCGATATCGACGCCGAGTGGACCATCCATCGGTCCAGCGGAGCGTGTTCACCTCGTCATCATGATCGAAGAAGTGCGAGGGCTTCGTTCAGCTCTCGAGATTGTGGACGACTCGCGCACCGGAGTCCCGAGCTCAGACCCCGAGTTCGGCAGCGCGGGCCAGGACGCCGGCGCGCTCGGCGCCGATGGTGGTGGTGGCGCCGTGTCCGGTGTGCACGACGGTGTGGTCGGGCAACGCAAGCAGCACATCGCGAATCGACCGGACGATCGTGGATTCGTCGCTGTAGCTGCGACCGGTGGCGCCCGGGCCGCCGCAGAACAGTGTGTCGCCGCTGAACACGACCCCGGACGCGACGTCGTGGAAGCAGCAGCAGCCGGGAGAGTGTCCGGGCGTGTGCAGGACGCCGAGCTCGTGCCCGGCAACCGTGAGCACCTCACCGGGCGACAGGGCTTCATCGGGCGATTCGCCGGGCCAGACCACGTCCCACAACATGCGGTCCGCGTCGTGCAGGAGGATCGGCGCATCGACGGCGTCGCGCAATGGGATGGCTGCGTTGATGTGGTCGTTGTGACCGTGCGTCAGCACGATCGCCCGAACCTTGCGACCGTGCACAGCATCGACGATGGGTGATGCAGCGTGCGCGGCGTCGAACACGATGACCTCGCGGTCGTCGCCGACGATCCAGATGTTGTTGGTGACCTGCCATTCACCGCCGTCGAGGGCGAAGATGCCGTCGGTGGTGACGAGTTCGATGCCCACTCAGCGACCCCAGCTCACAGCACGACGACCGAGCGCAGCACTTCGCCGCGCTCCATCTTGTGAAAGGCCTCCTCGACGGCGTCGAGGGAGATGGTCTCGGACACGAACTTGTCCAACGGAAGGCGACCCTGCTGGTGCAGGGTCACCAGCATCGGAAAGTCGCGCGACGGCAGACAGTCGCCGTACCAGCTGCTCTTGAGCTGACCGCCGCGACCGAACACCTCGATGAAGGGCAGCTCGAGGACCATGTCGGGACGGGGGACGCCGACCAGCACGACGGTGCCGGCGAGGTCACGGGCGTTGAACGCCTGCTTGTAGACCTCGGGATGTCCGATCGCCTCGATGCACACGTCGGCCCCGTTGCCGTTGGTGACCGACTTGATGTACGCGACCGGGTCCTGGTCCTTGGAGTTGACGGTGTGCGTCGCGCCGAACTGCTTGGCCAGTTCGAGCTTGCGATCGTCGATGTCGACGGCGACGATCGTGTGCGCACCGGCGAGTCGCGACCCGGCGATCGCGGCGTCGCCGACGCCGCCGCACCCGAACACGGCGACCGAGTCGCCGCGGCCCACGTTGCCGGTGTTGATCGCCGCGCCGATGCCGGCCATCACGCCGCACCCGAGCAGACCCGCGGCGGTGGCCGGGGCGGCAGCGTCGACCTTCGTGCACTG
>JBBQTC010000087.1:0-13105 GCA_038234785.1 Acidimicrobiales bacterium | reverse complement strand
ACCCTCACGGTCGTCGACGGCGGGCTCGACCTCGAGTTCCACTCGACGCTGGTCGGTCTGGCCCCCACGGCCAAGCGGGTGGACTCCGTCAGCCGTTCGCTGCGGCTGCGCGGGGGAGTGATCAAGTACGAGATGCACATGGCCGCCGTGGGTGAACCGCACCAGTTGCACCTCACCGGCGAACTCCATCGCACGTGATAGTCGGCGAGATCTGCTTGACGGCGTGATCCGGCAGGCGTAGAACAAGTACCAGACAGGTGCAATACATATCCTCCTGTCGGAGCGCCGGGAAGTCTGGTCGGCACCAAGTTCACCTACCCAAGGAAAGGGGGTGGACGGTGTCGACCATTGGCATCGTTCTCCTTGTTTGTGTCAGCGCTGTGGTCCTCCTGGTCGTGCTCGTCGCGACCCGGTCGCTCCACAGCATCGGTCCGTCGGAGATCGGACTCGTCAACAAGCGGCTCTCCCGCCGCAGCCTCGAGGACGGCAACCCCGTCGCGATGCGTGGGGAAGCCGGCTTCCAGGCCCAACTGCTCATGCCGGGCCTCCGGTTCCAGCTGTGGCCCATCAACAGCGTCAGCAAGCACCCGTGGGTGCAGGTCCCCGCCGGAGAGATCGGCGTGGTCATCGCCCAAGTGGGGGAGGCCCTCAAGATCGGCGCCAAGAGCGGTGAGTACCGCAGCGAGTTCGGCAACTTCAGCGACCTCGCCGCGTTTCTCGCCCACGGCGGTCAGAAGGGTGTGCAACGCCCCGTGCTGCCTCCGGGCACGCTCGTGCCGCTGCATCCTGCAGCCTTCCTGGTGATCACCGCCAGCCGTGTCTACGGCGCACCGGTGTCCAGCGAGTTGCAGGCGTCCGTCCGCCAGTACGGCGGCATCACCCCCGAGGTGTTCGGTCTCACGCCGGATCAGCTCGAGGTCACCGTCATCGCCCCGAACGGGACGACCGACATGGTGGGCATCGTCACCGCCCTGGAGGGCGAACCCCTTCCGGCCGGCGACATCGCCAGCCGGCTCGGTGGCTTCGAGGACGTGCAGGCGATGGAGGCGTCGGGTGCGACCGACGCCGAGATCATCGACACGCTGCTCGGCCGCAAGAACGAGCTGCACAACAACTATCAGGACTTCCAGGCGTTCATGACGCACGGCGGTCGCATCGGCCTCCAGCACGACCCGCTCCTGTACGGCGCGTATCTGCTGAACCCGTTCCTCATTCGCGTGGAGATGGTGCCGATGCTCGTCGTCCGTCAGGGCGAGGTGGCGGTGATGAAGAGCTTCGTGGGCCTGCCCACACTCGACACCAGCGGCGCCGAGTTCAAGTTCGGATCCATCGTGCAGCCCGGACGTCGAGGTCTCTGGCAGGAGCCGCTGCGCACCGGCAAGTACCCGATCAACCCCCGCATCTATGCGGCCGAGATCGTGCCGACCTCGATCCTCACGCTCAACTGGGCGAGTGCCTCGAGCCAGGCGCACAACCTCGACTCGTCGCTGAGCCCCATTGCGGGCAAGAGCCGCGAGGGCTTCGTGTTCTCCATCGATCTGCAGGTGCAGATCCACGTGAGCGACACGAAGGCGCCGAAGGTCATCTCGATGGTGGGCACGATGCAGAACCTCGTCAACGAGGTGCTGCAGTCGGCGGTGGGCAACCACTTCCGCAACACCCTCCAGCGTCTGGAGGCCGTGCGCTTCATCGAGACTCGTGACGAGGTGCAGCAGGCAGCGCTGGAAGCGGTCACGCGGTATCTCGCGTCGTATGACGTGGAGACCCGTGGGGTCTACATCCAGGACGTCATCTTCCCCGTGGAGCTGGTCCAGGTCCTGACCGAGCGAGAGATCGCGAAGCAGGAGAAGGCAACGTTCCACGAGCAGCGCGAGGCGCAGCACGCCCGTATCGAAGTCGAGAAGGCACGCGGGACCGCCGACATGCAAGGTCAGTTGGCGAGCTCGCAGGTCAGCATCGAGATCAATCACAACAGCGCCGAGGCACGTGCGGAGTCCGCACGGGGTGAAGCGGCCTACGTGGAGACCACGGCTCGCGCCGAGGCCACGAAGGTGGAAGTGATGGGTCGCGCCGATGCCAGCAGGATCGAGAACCTCGGTCGTGCCGAGGCATCCAAGGTGCAAGCCGTGGGTGCCGCGGAGGCCAGCCGCGCCGAGGCCGTCGGTCTCGCCGAGGCGAAGGCCGCGGAGGCACTCGGCCTTGCCAGGGCGGAGGGCTTCGAGGCGCAGAAGGAGGCGCTGGGTTCGGCAGCCACAGCGATCGTGGCGGCGATCAACGCCATCGCCGAGGGTGGCATCGATGTGATGCCGAACGTCCTCGTCACCGGTGGTGGGTCCAGCATCGACGGATTGGCGGCGACGCTGATCCAGCGACTCGGGATCGACACCACGGCTCGGCCCGCAGCCGCCGTCCCCCTCGTGCACCCGGTCCCCTGACTTCATTTCCCGCGGGGGACACCCTTCCTCACGGGCCCACCCTCCCTCTCGGAGAAACCTTCCCTTTCCGGGAACCGAGTGGGTACTCGCACCTCGGGGTGCGAGTACCCACTCCGGTGGTGTCGAGGCACTCGCACCGAGCGCGTGCCACTCGCACCGAACGCGTGCCACTCGCACCGAACGCGTGGCACTCGCACCTCGGGGGTGATACCCTGGGGGGTATGTGCAGAAAGACGACTTGCAAGACCTGTGGGAAGCCGAGCTGGGCCGGTTGCGGCGCTCACGTCGAGATGGTGCTCGGTGACGTGCCCAAGTCGCAGCGATGCAGCTGCCACGAGCGCAGGGACCTGGGCAAGGCCTCGGTCAAGGCTCACGCCAACGCGACGCCGCCGACGTCATCGTTCGGCAAGTTCCGTTCGTGGTTGCAGCAGTGACGGCAGCGCCGGCAACCGTCAGGTGACCGGTGCGGGTGTCACGTTCGAGCGCAGCCCGGGGAACTGACCCAGGCGCTCGAGGGCGGCGACCGTGCTGCGCATCGCGTCGGCCGGCACCGGGTGGCTGATCAGGAAGCCTTGGGCCTTCATGCAGCCGAGATCGCTGAGCACCTGCAGTTGGTGCACGCTCTCCACTCCCTCGGCGACCATGTCGAGGCCGAGCGAGCGGCCCATGGCGACGATCGTGCGCACCAGACTGCGGTCGTTCGGGTTGTCGGCGACGCCGTGCACGAACGCCCGGTCGATCTTGATCCGTTGCAGTGGGAACTTCTGCAACAGCGACAGTGACGAATAGCCCGTCCCGAAGTCGTCGAGTGCCACCCGCACCCCGAGGGAGCGCAGCCGACGCAGGGTCGCCAGCGCCAGCTCGGGCTCGGTGATCATGACGCTCTCGGTGACCTCCAACCACAGCAGCTGCGGCGAGACTCCCGAGCGGGTCAGCGCCTCGCTGACGATCGCCGGGAAGTTGGTGTCGCTGAGCTGACGCGGAGACACGTTGACCGACATCGTCGCGGTCGGGCTGCAGACGCCGTCATCGATCCAGCGTCGGAGCTGGGTGAGAGCCTCGAGCAGCGCCCAGGATCCGATCGGCACGATGGTGCCGGTGTCCTCGGCGATGGGGATGAACTCGGCGGGGGACACGATCGTGCCGTCGGCCTGCTGCCAGCGCATCAACGCCTCGAACCCCTCTACGTCGCCCGATTGCAGGTCGAGGATCGGTTGGTGGAACAGGCGCAGCTCGCGGCGGTCGAGCGCCCGGTACAGCGCGGTCTCCACTGCCAGTCGGTGGGCGACCCGTTCGTGCATCGACTCGTCGTAGACCGCCATGCAGTTGCGGCCGGCGTCCTTGGCGCGGTACATCGCGGTGTCGGCGTGACGGACGAGGTCCTCGGCCGACGTGGCAGACGTGGCGCTGATGGCCGCGACGCCGATGCTGGCCGTGGCGAACACGTCACCCTGGCTCAACGCGAGCGGTTCGCGGAACACGGCGAGCAGTCGCTCGGCGAGGGCCATCGACGCACCTTGCGACTTGGCCGCGGGATCGAGCACCACGTACTCGTCGCCGGAGAGCCGGGCAACGGTGGCGCCGTCGGGCACCGCGTTCATGAGGCGGCGGGCCACCATGACCAGGACCTCGTCGCCGGCCGCATGGCCGAGCGAGTCGTTGATGTTCTTGAAGCGGTCGAGGTCGACGAAGAACAGGGTCGGGTGCTGATCCTGGCTCCACGAGCCCCGCAGCAGATCGTTGATCTGCTGCAGCAGGACGCTGCGGTTGGGGAGCCCGGTGAGCGGGTCGGTCTGTGCGCCGTGGAGCAGTTCGGCCTGCGCGGCGTTGTTGGCACGCACGGCTTGCGCGACTCTCAGCGTCACCACGGCGGCGAGGACGACGGCCGACAGCGATCGCACCACTTTGTCGGTGGCATCGTTGGGTGAGGTACCGGCGAGAACGATGACCGGGAACACCAAGGAGGAGGTGGTGACGATCAGGCGGCCCAGCACCTGGCGCTTGGCGGGCGGCTGAGGCTGGCTGATGGTGACGACGCTCGGGTGCAGGAAGGCGGCGCCGACGGAGAAGTACGCAGCGATGTACATCGGCAGGGCGATGCGCTCGAACTGGGCTCCGAAGTGCCCGGCATCCATCAGTGCGTAGAGCAGGTCGCCCAACAGGTTGAACCCGAGGGCAGCGGCGAGCAGCCACATGGACACGGGGCGTTTCGCGTGGTTCAGGAGCACGACGACGATGAGGAACAGCACCACCGACGCGGTCGGCTGGTACATGCCGTACAGCACGGTGCTCCAGGCGGTGCGCCCGGTGACGCTGGCGATCGGCTGGACCAGTGCCGCCCAGCTGATGACCCACGCGCCCAGTCCGACGATGAGGCCGTCGCCGATGAGCCCGTCGTCGAGGGTGGCGCCGCGGCGCTGCACCAGCACGACCAACCCGGCGATGATGCACGACGTCGCCGCCAGACCCATGAGAGTGGCGACGGGGTTGGAGTAGGCGGGCGAGTCGCCCGAGATGAGCTGCGCGCCGGCGTAGAGCAACCCGACGGCCAGCAGCAGTCCGGCCAACTGGTTCGAGACGGCGTTGCGCCGGCAGGCGTAGATGAGGACGGGGCCGACCTGGACGCAGGCCAGCAGATAGAGGGCTTCGCGGATCCCGGTGCCGGGCGCGGCGATGGCGACGACGGTCACGACACCGCCGACTGCCAGATACCACCAAGTTAGGAGCGCCGATGCCCGCTTCATGAGCCTCCCTCCCGCGCGTGCATGGGACCATCCACCCACGGGAAACTACGTGAACATATGATACGTCGCGACAAGGGCTTTCGCGCAAGGGGTAGTTCCTTGCGCGCGCCGCGTCTGACTGAGCCGGGTCCGATCGAAAGGGGGTGCTGCGCATGTTCGTCACTCGCCACACCCACGTCGTCGATCTGGTCCTGGTCGACAAGCTCTGGCATCTCTACGAGGTCGCCTACCAGGGCATGGCCGAAGAAGCCGTGACCAGGGAGATGCTGTACAAGAGCGAGTTCGAGGAAGCGATCGCGGACCCGTCGAACCGGCTCTGGGTGCTGTGGGACGACGCCACCCCGGTGGGGATGTCGCTCGTGGCCACCGAGATCGGGAACACGCGGTACCTGAGCCGGGCCTACTTCGAGCATCACTACCCCGACCATATGCGACGCAGCGCCGTCCACTACATCATGTGGCTCGTCGTGCACCCGTCCCACGTCGCCAAAGGCGCCATCGTCCGCTTGGCCCGCGAAGGACTCGCGCTGGAGGCGTCCGAGGGGGTGCTGCTGGTGTTCGACACGCCGGCCGTGAACCAACGACCGGGCGGCGGCCTCGCCGAGATGATGTCGCGCCTGGCCAAGAGCCTGGTCGGCGGCGCCCCGGTCCACCACCTGGAGACCCAGCACTACTACGCGGTCGACTTCGCCCCGGCGCTGGCGTCCGACGAACGAGATCGGGCGCGTCGCTCGGACGCGCCCGTCGCCTGACCTCTCCGCTGCACCCCTCGCGACATTCATGCCACTCGATCGGTCCGTCGTTCGCTACCGTAGAGAAGAATGAGTCCAGTTTCGGGCCGCACCGCATGACGCAACTTGCACAGCCGTACTCCGTCATCGTGCCCGGCGCGCACCTCATGTCCGCTCTGGTCGGTCAGCGAGACGCGCACCTGCGCCTGATCGAGCAGGCGTTCCCCGAGTGCACCGTCGTCGCGCGGGGCAACGAGATCCATCTGGCCGGGGCGCAGGCCGAGCAGGCGGGCCGCCTGTGCGAGGAACTGGTCGTTCTGCTGCAGCAGGGTCAGCACCTCGACGAGTCCAGCATTCGTCGCAGCATCGAGATGATGCGCCAGAACGAGCAGCCGAGCAGGGTGCTCACCGACGACATCATGCGTGGTGCCAAGGGGAAGCCGATCCGTCCCAAGACCGCCGGACAGAAGCGCTACATCGATGTGATCCGCAACAACGTGATCACCTTCGGGCTCGGGCCTGCTGGCACCGGCAAGAGCTGGCTGGCGGTGGCGATGGCCGTCCAGGCGCTGCAGAGCAAGCAGGTCCAGCGCATCATCCTCACCCGTCCAGCGGTCGAAGCCGGCGAACGTCTCGGCTTCCTTCCCGGCGACCTGATGGCCAAGATCGACCCGTACCTGCGCCCGTTGTACGACGCGCTCTACGACATGATCGAGCCCGAGGGCGCCCAGAAACTGCTGGAACGGCAGATGGTCGAAGTGGCGCCGCTGGCCTTCATGCGCGGCCGCACGCTCAACAACAGCTTCATCATCCTCGACGAAGCGCAGAACGCCACGCCCGAGCAGATGAAGATGTTCCTCACCCGCATCGGCTTCGGGTCGAAGGTGGTCGTCACCGGCGACACCACCCAGATCGACGTGCCCGACGGCCGCAGCGGCCTTCTCGGGCTGGAGCGCACGCTCACCGGGATCGACGGCCTCGAGTTCGTGCACCTCGGCGCCGGCGACGTCGTGCGCCACAAGATCGTCGCCGACATCGTCGCCGCCTACGAAAAGGCCGGGGAAGCCCAGGCCGCAGGGACCTCGAAGGGACCTGCCCGTGCCTGATCCCTCACGACCACGACTCGACGCGCCGCGGCGCGTCGGAGGTGATGGCGAGCCGCAGGTCTTCTGCGCCGACGAGCAGACCGCAGTACGGGTCGACCTCGACCGGTGGCAGCGGCTGGCGACGCTGGTGTTGCACGATGAAGGTGTCCGCGGGCTGGCCGAACTGTCGTTGCTGTTCGTCAGCGAAGCAGAGATCACCGAACTCAACGTCGACTACATGGCCAAAGAGGGTTCGACGGATGTCTTGGCATTCCCGATCGACGCCGCCGAGGCGGAGATCGTGTTGCACAACCAGCCGCCGAATCGTGGCCCGGACCGCTCGCCGCCGGACCTCGGCGACATGCCGCTCCTGCTCGGCGACGTGGTGATCTGCCCCGAGGTGGCGCAACGACAGGCCCCGGAACACGCGGGGACCGTCGACGACGAGATGGCATTGCTCGTGGTGCACGGTGTGCTTCACGTACTGGGGTACGACCACGACGTGCCCGATGCTCTGGCAACGATGCGGGCTCGCGAGCTCGCGTTGTTGGAGGCGCACCATTGGAGCGGCCCAGCGCCCGCCGCGTTCCGCCAGGAGCAGCCCGAATGATCGCAGCCGGCTTCAACACCGTCGACCTGTTGATGGTGATCGCCACGTTCTTCCTGCTGATCATGCTGATCTTCCTCTCGGTCGCCGAGATGAGCCTGTCGCGGATGACGCGCCCGCGCGCGAGCTCGTTGGCCGACAAGGGACTCAAGGCGGGCAAGGCACTCAAGCGTCTCGTCGACGAACCCGAGCGATGGGTCAACCCGCTGCTGCTCACCGTGAACATCTGCCAGATCGTGCAGGCGACGCTGACCACCATCGTCGCCGGCAGGCTCTTCGGAGCCGCCGGGGTGGCAGTCGGCGTCGTGCTCAACGTCGTCGTCTTCTTCGTGCTCGCAGAGGCCGTGCCCAAGACCTATGCCGTGCTGTACCCGCAGCGTGCCGCCCTGTTCTCGGCCCGGCCGACCTCGGTGCTGGTGGCGTTCCCGCCGCTGCAGTGGATCTCGCGGCTGCTCATCAAGCTGACCAACGTCATCGTCAAGGGCAAAGGGCTCGAGCAAGGCCCCTTCGTGTCCGAGTCCGAGTTGCTCGGCATCGTCGAGACCGCCGCCGAGGACGAGGTCATCGAAGAGGAGGAGCGCGAGCTCATCGAGAGCATCATCGAGTTCGGCGACACGATCGCCCGGGAAGTGATGGTGCCCCGTCCCGACATCGTCGTGCTGCCGCACACGGCCACGATCACCGAGGGCCTCGACCTGGCCCTCGAGCACGGCTACAGCCGCGTGCCCGTCGTGAACGACGACGAGGGCGACGACGTCCTCGGGTTGGCGTTCGTGAAGGATCTCGTTCGCCTCGAGCGGGCCGGCGGCGGCGATCAACCGGTTACCGAGCTCATCCGTCCGGTGCGGTTCGTGCCCGAGAACAAGCCCGTCAACCGGCTGATGCGAGAGATGCAGGCCGAGAAGTTCCACCTCGCGCTCGTCGCCGACGAGTACGGCGCGCTCGCCGGACTCATCACGTTGGAGGACTGCCTCGAGGAGCTCGTCGGCGAGATCGTCGACGAGCACGACGAGGAGGAGGCAGAGGTGCTGCGCCTCGCGGACGGCAACTACCTCGTCGACGGCGGCATGTCGATCGACGACCTGAACGATCTGCTCGGCACCGAGATCCCCGACGACGACTGGGACACCGTGGCGGGGTTCCTGTTCGGGACGCTCGAGCACGTGCCCGACGAGGGCGAGTCGTTGGTCCGCGAGGGATGGCGTTTCAGCGCCGCGGAGATCGATGGCCGGCGCATCCGACGGGTGAAGGTGACGCTCGAGGCGGACGACATCTTGAGCCTGAACGACGACTGACGGGTCGTTCAGAGGAATCTGGTCACAGCAACTCGTCGAGGATCTCGTCGAGCGGATGGCGGTCGATGGCCAGCGGTGTCGGATCGAGGGTGACCAACGGCGTCGGTGCGTTCGCCGCGATCGCCGCCTGGATGTTGCGCTCCCGGAGCTGGGCCACGATCAGCAGGTAGGCGAGGAACATCGTCGCCGCGCCGAACAAGTACGGGGCTCGCAGGCCGAATCGTGACGCGATGAGACCACCGATCAGTGCGCCGACGGGCATCGATCCCCAGGTGAACCAGCGGAAGACGCTGTTCACCCGCCCGAAGAGATGGTCGGGCACGATCTGCTGACGGAGCGTGACGGCGATGATGCTCCAGATGGTGATCATCACGGCCTGCACCGTGGTCATCAGCACCACCCACCAGGTGACGGGCACCGTGCCGATGGCGAGCATGGTGACGACAGGGGTGAACGCCGCCACCAGGATGGCGAACCGGCGGCCCACCTTGGCAACCAGCCAGCCGCCGGCGAGCCCGGCGAGCACGCTGCCCAGTCCGACGATGGCGATGAGCCCGCCGAACATGCGGTCGCTGACGCCCAGTTCCTCGGTGGCGAAGAGCACGAAGGTGGATTCACACGCGGCGAACGCGAGGTTGGTCAGACCCAGCGACACGGCGAGGTTGCGCAGCAGTGGGTTGCGCCACATCCACCGGAACCCCGTGCGGATCTCGCGGCGCCAACCTTGGCGTGACTCCTGGCCAACGGGCTTGAACGACCCTCGAAGGGTCGCGGCGAGCGTCGCTGCCGTCACGAAGCTGGCTGCGTCCACGCCGAAGGGCAGCCATACTGCCGCGGCGAAGAGGACGCTGCCCAGAGGCGCACCGACGAACGTGTTGCCGGTGATCTCCACCGAGTACCTCAGCCCGTTCGCTCGCTGCAACTGGTCGCTGGGCACGATCGCGGGGAGGATCGCCTGAGACGTCGAGTCGAAGAACACCTCGCCGACACCCAACCCGAACGCGAGGATCCAGAGCATCCAGATCTGCACGTCGGAGAACGCGGCCACGACGGCGACCCCGGCGATGAGCACCCCGCGGAACATGTCGGCGGTGACGAGCACCCGCCGACGATCGGCGCGATCGATGAGCGCCCCGGCGGGCAATGCGAACAGCAGCCACGGGATGGCGAAGAACGTGGAGATCAGACTGACCGACACGCGACTGTCGGTGACGCGCGCGGCGAGCAGCGGGAGTGCGGCGATGAGGACGCCGTCGCCGACGTTGGAGATCGCGCTGGCGGTCCACAGTCGCCAGTAGGGCGCGGGCAGGCGAGGGCTCGCAGCGGTGCTCACCGTGCTGGCGCGGAGAAGCGGGCGAAGGCGGACGGAAGGTCGGGATACCGCTTCGTGGCTGCCCCGCCGTCGACGGCGAACACGCTGCCGCTGGCGAACGACGACTCGTCGTCGGCGAGGAAGGACGCCATCGCCGCGATGTCGTCGGGTTGGCCGACGCGGCCGAGCGTCGTGTTGTCGACGAACTCCTCGACCACGCCCGGGACCATGAAGAAGCCACTCGTGGCATTCGTCTCCACAAGGCCCGGGGCGATCGCGTTGACGCGGATGCCGCGACTGCCGAGCAAACCGCCGAGCTCGGCGGCCCGCGAGCAGGCTGCGGCCATGGAGGACTCGGAGGTGACGTCGCAGTGCACCGGCACCACCTTGGCCCCGTGCGCATCGGCCAACGACTCGACGGACGCGAGGTCGATGTCGGCAGCGACGACGGTCGCTCCATCAGCGACGAACCGCTCGGTGATTCCCCTCCCGATGCCGGACCCGGCGCCCGTCACCAAGGCGACCCGGCCCGTGAGGCCGAGCCGCGTCCCCCGCGGCGATGCATCCATCTCGGGCACCTTAGTTCGGCGGTGGTGTCCTCAGGAGGTGACGCTGGACCTTTCCGAGTGAGGTTCGGGGCAACGCTGGCACGATGTGAAGTTCCTTCGGCGCACAAAACATCGGGAGCCGCTCGGCGACGTGTCGGCGGACCGACGCCAGGCTCGGCTGCCCCACCTCGGCATCGGTGGAGGGCACGACCCAGGCGACGACCCGCTGGCCCCACTCCTCGTCGGGCACACCGGCGACAGCGACCTCGGTGACTGCCGGGTGGGTGCCGATCGCCAGCTCCACGGCGTCGGGCCACACGTTCTCGCCGCCGGTGATGATGAGGTCGCCACGTCGCCCCTCCACGTGCAGCCGCCCATCGGGGAGCCAGCGACCGAGATCGCCGGTGTGCAGCCACCCGTCGTTGTCGAGGGGACTGGTGTCGTCGCGATACCCGCGCAGCAGCATGGGTCCGCGCAGCAGGATCTCTCCGTCGGGTTCGATGCGCACGTCGACGCCTTCGAGCGGTCGGCCGTCGTAGACGACGCCGCTGCCGGTCTCGGTGAGGCCGTACGTCGCGTGGGTGTTCGCGGGTCGTTCGGCCGGCGGGCGGGCACCGCCGAGGACGATCACACGGAACAACGCAGGGTCGATCCTGCGCAGCGCAGTGGCGACGAGCGACACCGCCGTGGCCCCGTCTCGTGCCGCAGCATGGACCGCACCGGCGTCGAATCCATCGTGGACGATGAGGCCCGTGCCGGTGGCCAGCGCGCGGGTGACGACCGACAGCCCGCCGACGTGGGCGAGTGGGAGGCAGGCGAGCCAGATGTCAGAGCTCGTGATGCCGAGGTGCGTCGATGTCGCCACGGCGCTCGCCTGGACCGCTCCGTGTGTGAGGACGACGCCCTTGGGAACGCCCGTCGACCCACTGGTGGGAACGACCAGCGCGTCGCCCTCATCGACACCGCGACCGCGTCGTGTGTGGCGGCCATTGCGATCGACGAGTCGATCCGGCTGCAACGCGTCCATCACGGTCGCCCTGGCGGCGGCCGGAAGTCGTTGGTCGACAGGCATCACGGCGTTCCCCGCGTCCCACTCACGCAGGAGTGCCACGACGAAGTCAGGTCCCCCCGGAAGATCAACGGCGACGAGATGAGGCACGGAGTCGAGCGTATTCAGCGAGAATGGCAACGATGCATCGTTGGCTGATCGGCGCCCGTCCTCGAACCCTCCCTGCGGCAGTGGTCCCTGTCGCGCTCGGTACCGCTGCGGCAGTCGGTGAAAGCGGCGGAGTCTGGTGGCGTGCTGCGCTCGCGCTCGTGGTGTCGTTGGCCCTGCAGGTCGGGGTCAACTACGCGAACGACTACAGCGACGGTGTGCGCGGCACCGACGAGGTGCGCGTCGGGCCGACACGTCTGGTCGCTGGTGGCCTGGCCACTCCCGCGGCGGTGAAGCGAGCTGCGTTCGTGGCCTTCGGCCTGGCGGCGGTCACCGGGCTGGTGCTCGCCATCGCGACGAGTTGGTGGCTGCTCGTCGTGGGCGCGGCAGCGATCCTCGCCGGCTGGTTCTACACGGGAGGGCCGAAGCCGTACGGCTATCTCGGCCTGGGGGAGGTCTTCGTCTTCGTGTTCTTCGGGCTGGTTGCCACCGCGGGCACCGCGTACGTCGTCTGCGAGCGGATCACCGCCGTGGCGTGGCTCGCGGCCGTCATGGCGGGCTGCTTGGCCTGTGCTCTCCTGGTGGTGAACAACCTGCGCGACATCCCGACCGATCGAGAGGTCGGCAAGCGGACACTCGCGGTTCGCCTCGGCGATGCCCGCACGCGCTGGTTCTACACCGCGCTGCTGGGTGCAGCATTCGTGCTCGTCGCGGTGATCGCACTCGCCGGCCGACCGGCGGCGGCCGCCGGGTTGGTCGGCGTGGTCGTGGCGGTGCCGCCGGTGAAGGCCATTCGGGCCGGCGCATCGGGAAGAGCGCTGATCCCTGTACTGGGCGGTACCGGCAAGGTGCAGTTGGTCACCGGGCTGTTGACGGCGGTGGGGATCGCACTCTCGGCCTAGTCGGCGATCCACTCTGCGATCGCGGCGACGATCGCGTCGGGCTGCTGGAGGTGTGCGGAATGCGCCGCGTGTGACACGAGCACCGCAGAGCCACGCGGCACCGTCGCGGCGATCTGCTGGGCGATCGGGGCGAACTTGTGGTCGTCGGCGCCGGCCATCGCCAGCACGGGCATGTTGAGTTCTCTGAGCCGTGGCCACAGCGATCCCTGCGCACCCGTGCCGGCGAGGCGCAGGCTGCTGGCCAGCCCTTCGACGGTGTTCGTGGCGCGGTCCGCGAACTCTGCGTCGGT
>JBBQTC010000086.1:0-13208 GCA_038234785.1 Acidimicrobiales bacterium | reverse complement strand
CCGAGTGGGTACTCGCACCCCGGAGGACGAGTACCCACTCGGATGGCGCTGGGCACTCGGAGCGGCCGCGTGGCACTCGGACCGGTATGACGAGGAGACCTGGTGCGCGACGAAGGGCCCGGCCCCGTGTGGGGCGGGCCCTGCGTCGGTGGGACCCCTCAGCCAGGTGTCGAAGCGCTGACCTGCTCGATGAGGATCCAGGCGTTGATCGAATCACCCGTTCCGCCGACGTGCGTCGGCAGGTGGACACCCGTGACCTCTTCGATGAGCACACCGGTCGATGTCGAGTTGCGCAGGGCGAAGACGCTGCCATCGGCAACCGTCACCATCGCGGTGCCGACCGTCGGCGTGCCGCCGAGGGCTCCGAACGTCGCGACGACGACGCCGTTGACCGTGATGTCGAACTGGTTGTCCTCGGTGCCGGTCACCGAGAACGACACACGGTAGGTACCGCCGGTCGACACGAGGAATTCACCGGCGACCAGATCGTTGTCCACGCTCGGGCCCGCCACGATGATGCTGTCGAGCGTCGACGCCAGCACCGCCGGCTGATCGAAGGTCACGAGGCTGCTCGGATCCGGGTACTGGAGCAGCGTCTCGGCCGCCTCGTTCGCCGCATAGGCGAACACTGCACCGGGGCTCACGCCAGGGATGCCCTGGGGTCCGATCGGACCCTCGATGCCGACCGGGCCTTCCGGGCCGATCGGACCCTCGGGACCAACCGGGCCGGCTGCGCCGGGGGCGTAGTAGCCGACGAGGTCGAAGACCACGTCGACCGTGCCACGGAAGTTGTACACCGACACCGTGTGGTCGACGTCGACGCCCACCACCATGCTGTTGCCCACCGGACCGGCGTTGGTCCAGTTGATGTTGGCCGTGCCCGGCACGTCACCACCCTTCGCCCAGACCTTCAGGTGCGACTGCTGAGTTCCGTGCAGCACGGTCACGTTCAACGCCACCGCCTGGGCGTCGTCGGGAAGGCCCGGAATGATCACGTTGATCGTCGTATCCGAGCCGATCGGCGCCAGCGGGGCGCCGGTGCCGTCCCGGGTGTCCAGTACTCGGACCGGGGCGATCGTGTGGAAACCCATCGCGGTCGCAGGGTCGCTCGGCGCGGCCAGTGTGCTGCCGGCCATCAGGGCCGCAGCACCCGCCAGGACGGCGACGACGCGCCAGTGTCGAAGGACCGGGGGGATGGAATGTGTAGTCATCGTTGTCTCCAAACGCACGAGGGCGAATGCCGCTAGGACCACCGTCGGCCTTTCTCGCCGGTCGAGCCAGGACCAGAAGGCCCGCGACCTCTAGAGCACAAAGGCCCTAGCGAGGTAGACCCTCCGACACTTCGTAACCACTTTCCGTCGGCGCACGCTGGGGCCAGCGGTCGAAGCACCCCTCTGCGACGGGCACCTCGGTGATTTAGACCCTGACTCAACGAAGGAGCGGACGATGAGGAAGGTCTCAGTCCACCTGGCGATGGCGGCGATGCTGACAATGCTGTTCAGCTCGATCCCGCTGACCACGCCGGATCACGTGGAAGCATCTGACGGGTTGGTACCCGGCACGGTGCCCCACTACTACGGTCCCTATCCCAACTACGCCAACAGCCCGCTGAAGATGTCCGATGCACTCATCGACTTCAGCGGTGGCAGCGGCGACGGGGCAGGGGCGGTGGCAACCGTCAACCCGACCACCGGCGCCATCACGTCGGTCGACGTGACCGACGGCGGGACGGGCTACACGTCGGCTCCGACGGTCACGGTGAGCAGTGCGGTCGCCGGTGGCTCAGGTGCGACGCTGACCGCTTCCGTGGCCAAGGGCGTCACTTCGGTCGCCGTCGTCGATGGCGGCCACGGCTACACAGCACCGCCGAAGGTCACCATCGTCGGTGACGGCAGTGGCGCCACGGTGGACGTCAACATGTCCGGCTTCATCAGCTCGATCGTCGTCGGCCTCGGCGGCTCCGGCTACGCAAGGCCGACTGCAGAGATCGAGGCACCCCTCGACGGCAATGGCCTGCCCGTTCCGGGAGGCATCCAGGCCACCGCAACCGTGGTCGTCACCGACGGCTCGGTCACCGGGGTGAACATCACCAACCCCGGCGCCGGGTACCTCAGTGAGCCGGGGGTCTTCATCACCGAGCTCGGCAGCGACGCCAACGGTGCAGCCGTTCGAGCAACGGTCACCATGGACACCATCGAGTCGATCGACATGGTGACCACGGGCTCCGGCTACACGCACGCCACCGTCAGCATCCCGGCACCGAACGCGTTCGGAACCCAGGCCAGCGCGACGGCCGTCGTCAGCGGTGCCGTCGTCTCGGTCCACGTCGTCAACGGCGGGACCGGCTACGTCACCCCCGGCGGCATCAAGAAGTTCGTCGACACGCTGCCGGGTCTCGGCGAGGCCAACAAGAACAACCTCGGCCAGTACATCCCGATCGCGGTTCCCGACACCACGACCTACCCCGGCAGCGACTACTACGAGATCGCCGTCGTCCAGTTCCGCGAGAAGATGCACACCGACATCCCGGCCACACTGCTGCGCGGCTACGTCCAGCTCTCGACCAGCGTGGTGCCCGGCAAGCACGTTGCCCTCGGCAACGCCAACCTCGACACGACCAAGCCCGACACCCCGATCACGTTGAACGGCTTGTCGGTGTACGGCGTCGACAACCCGCACCAGTACGGACCGTTCATCATGGCCACCAAAGACCGTCCGGTGCGAGTCCTGTACCGCAACCTGCTGCCGACCGGGGTCGACGGCGATCTGTTCATCCCGGTCGACACGACCGTGATGGGATCTGGCATGGGCCCGGCCGGCGCGAACATGACCGAGACCGACTCCCAGAACCCGATGTGCGGCGAGACCCCGAAGCCGGTGTTCTGCTACACCGAGAACCGCTCCGAGATCCACCTCCACGGTGGGATCACCCCCTGGATCAGCGACGGCACCCCCCACCAGTGGATCACTCCCGCCGGCGAGAGCACCGTCTACCCCAAGGGTGTGAGTGTGCAGAACGTGCCGGACATGCCGGATCCGGGCCCTGGCGCGATGACCTTCTTCTACACCAATCAGCAGAGTGCTCGTTTGCTCTTCTACCACGATCACTCCTACGGCATCACCCGCCTCAACGTGTACGCAGGCGAGGCAGCCGGCTACCTCATCACCGATCCGACCGAGCAGAAGCTGATCGCCAACGGCACGCTTCCCTCGACTCAGATCCCCCTGATCCTCGCCGACAAGACGTTCGTGCCGAACGACGCGCAGTTGGCGCAGGAAGACCCGACCTGGAACAAGGCGAAGTGGGGCGGAGAGGGCAACCTCTGGATGCCGCACGTCTACATGCCGATCCAGAACCCGACGCAGAGCAGCGGTACCAACACCTACGGACGGTGGGCGTACGGCCCATGGTTCTGGCCGCCGACCACCGGCGTCACCTATGGCCCCGTCGACAACCCCTACTTCGACCCGAGCTGCGACACGGACACCGGTGCGACCTGTGAGCCGGCGCTGATCCCGGGCGTCCCCAACGTGTCGATGGGCATGGAGTCCTTCAACGACACCCCGCTCGTCAACGGCACCGCCTACCCAACCACGACACTGCAGCCGAAGGCCTATCGCTTCCGGTTGTTGAACGCCGCTGACGACCGCTACTTCAACCTGGGGCTCTACCAGGCCGACAGCACCGGTACCGAAGTCGCGCTGAACCCGGTCGAGGTGGCCGCCGCCAAGGACGAGCCGACCATCGCCCCCACCCCTGACACGTCCAAGAGTCCGGCCGGCCCGAACTTCATCCAGATCGGGACCGAAGGCGGATTCCTGCCGTCGCCGGTGATCGTGCCCAACCAGCCCATCTCGTACGTGATGGACCCGGCCCGGTTCGACGTGGGCAACGTCGACAAGCACGCCCTGTACATCGCCCCGGCGGAGCGGCTCGACGTGATCGTCGACTTCTCCAAGTACGCCGGCAAGACGCTCATCCTGTACAACGACGCACCGGCCGCAAACCCGGCCCGTGACCCTCGGTACGACTACTACACCGACAACGCGGATCTCACCAGTTCCGGTGGCGCCCCGACGACACTGCCCGGTTACGGCCCGAACACTCGCACCGTGATGCAGATCAAGGTCGCCGCCACGACACCGTCGTTGCCCTTCAACTACAGCCGCCTCGTGTCGGCGTTCAGCCACAAGGCCGATGGCAGTGGTGTGTTCGAGAGCTCGCAGAACCCGATCATCGTCGGACAGGCCGCCTACAACACCGCATACGGCACCACCTTCCGGACCACGGCCCCGAACGACGGTTACGTCCGGATGACCGACGGAGCGCTCACCTTCAAGACACTCGCCAACGGCGCCGGCGGGGCGAGCCTCACCATCCCGTTGGAGATGAAGGCGATGCACGACGAGCAGGGCGCGGCCTTCGACCCGGTGTACGGGCGGATGTCCGGCATGATGGGGTTGGAAGACCCCGCCGCGCTCACCGGCGCACAGAACGTGTACCTGTATCCGTTCATCAATCCGGCGACCGAGACGTTCAAGGGCATCCAACTGCCGCCGGGCGTCAGCGTCTCACCGATCAGCAGTGCCGCCGACGGCACCCAGATCTGGAAGATCACCCACAACGGCGTCGACACCCACGCCATGCACTGGCACCTCTACGACGTCCAGGTGATCAACCGAGTCGGCTGGGACGGCATCATCCGGGCCCCCGGTACGGACGAGATCGGTTGGAAGGACACCGTGAGGGTCGCCCCGCTCGAGGACACGATCGTCGCCATGCGCCCGATCATCCCGAAGCTCCCCTGGGCGGTCCCTGACAGCGTCCGCTTGCTCGACCCCACCATGCCGGAAGGCTCCACCACCTCGCCGTTCAACCAGACGGCTCCCGGCGGCGTGGCCCTCAACATCACCAACACCAAGGTGAACATGGGTTGGGAGTACGTGTGGCACTGCCACCTCCTCAGCCATGAGGAGATGGACATGATGCGACCCGTCGAGGTCTCGGTCCAGATGACCAAGCCCGACGCGTCGACCCTCAGCCAGTCCGGATCCACGAGCACGTTCACCTGGACGGACCGCACTCCGGTCAACATGGCGTCGATCGCGACGTGGGGCAATGCCAAGAACGAGATCGGCTACCGCCTCGAGCGGGCCCCGGTCGTCAAGAGCGTCACGGGCGCCTACGTCGTCGTCGCCCGTCCGCTGGCGAACGCGACAACCGCGGCCGACGGCACGCTCACATCCGGAGGCACCTACAGGTACCGCATCGTCGCCTACAACACCGCCGGCGAGACAGCGTCGTCGAGCATCAGTGTCACCTACCCGGTGTACACGCTGTCCGGCAAGGTCACCGCGGCCGGCACGGGCCTCAATGGTGCGGTCGTCTCGCTGTTCAACGCAGTCGGCGGCAACGTCGCCCATATGACGACGACCGGCAGCGGCAGCGCCGCAGGCAGCTACTCGTTCTCGGTGATGCCCGGCGACTTCAAGCTGTACGTGCAGCCCAACGCGACCGGTTACTCCAACCAGTGGTACGGCGGGAGCGACCAGGTGAACGCGACGCTCATTCCGGTGACGACGAACACCACCATCAACATCACGCTCGCCGGCGCGCCGAGCTTCACCCTCTCGGGCAAGCTCACCCTCAGCGGAGGCAACTCGAACGGCACCACACTCACAGGAGCGAGTGTCAGTCTCTACGACGCCCTCACGGGCAAGTCGCTGCAGACCGTCACCAGCACCGCCGGCGGCAACTACACGTTCACCGTCGTCGCCGGGAGCTACAAGCTGTACATCCGCACCAATAGGAACGGGTACGCCAATCAGTGGGTCGGTCCGGGTGCGACAGGACTTTCCACGGCGGAGATCATCACGGTGGGCGGCGCCGTCGTGAAGAACATCGCTGTGCACACCTGAGCCCCGTCCGCTCCGGACGACAGTGGCCGGCTCCGGCGGGAGCCGGCCACTGTCGCGTCCGGCTCCGCTCGCACATGACGCCGTGCGGTCTGCGACAATGCGCGTGGGGAAAGACGCGACCGCAGGGTCGCCGACGAAGGGGTGTCGCATGACCGCAGAGCACACAACCACCGATCGTTCGTCCGTCGACGTTGTCGTCGTCGGAGCCGGGTTCTCGGGGCTCTACCTCCTGCACCGTCTCCGCCAACTCGGCTTCTCGAGTCGCGTACTGGAGGCCGCTGACGATGTGGGCGGTACCTGGTACTGGAACCGGTACCCCGGTGCTCGCTGCGACATCCCCACCACCGACTACACCTATTCCTGGGACCCCGCGCTCGAAGACGAGTGGACGTGGTCGGAGAAGTACGCGACCCAGCCCGAGATCCTCCGCTATGCCCAGTACGTGACCGAGAAGCACGGACTTCGTGACGGCATCGACTTCGAGACGAGAGTCGAGGGAGCCACCTGGGACGATGCCGAGTCGACCTGGCAGATCCGCACCAGCACCGGCGAGACCATCACCTGTCGCTACTTCGTGATGGCAACGGGTTGCCTGTCCCTCCCCAAGACACCCGACGTCAACGGCGCCGGGCGCTTCCAGGGCGAGGTCTACTCCACCGCCCGGTGGCCCCATGCCGGCGTCGACTTCACGGGCAAGCGGGTGGCAGTGATCGGTACCGGCTCATCGGGCATCCAGTCGATCCCACTCATCGCCCAGCAGGCAGCGCAGCTCACCGTGTTCCAGCGCACCCCGAACTTCTCCGTGCCGGCCCACAACGGCCCGGTGAGGGACGACACCCAGGCACGGCTCGCCGCAGACCGGACCGCCTACCGCGAGGCCGCCAAGTACTCGCGGGGTGGTATCCCGAACGAGCCCACCGAGCACAGTGCGCTGCTCTCGTCGCCCGAACTCCGCCGCGAGCGCTTCGAAGCCGCGTGGGCGAGGGGTGAGCTCTTCGAGATCCTCGGCATCTTCAACGACCAGGCCGTCAACCCCGCCGCCAACGAGATCGTTGCCGAGATGATCCGCGAGAAGATCCGCAGCATCGTCGAGGATCCGGTCACTGCGGAACTGCTCTGCCCGAAGGACCATCCGTTCGGCACCAAGCGGCCCTGCCTCGACACCAACTACTTCGCGACCTACAACCTCCCTCATGTCCGCCTCGTGGACCTGCGCTCCACCCCCATCGTCACCGTCACCGAGTCCGGCATCGAACTCCCGGCCGAGTCGATCGAGTTCGATGCGATCGTCTATGCGACGGGCTTCGACGCGATGACCGGTGCAATCGTGTCGGTCGACATCACCGGCCGGGACGGCATCACCCTGAAGGAGAAGTGGGCGCACGGCCCGACCACCTACCTCGGCCTCACCACCACCGACTTCCCCAACTTCTTCACCATCACAGGCCCCGGTAGCCCTTCGGTGCTCTCCAACATGATGGTGTCGATCGAGCAACACGTCGACTGGGTCGCCGATTGTCTGGCGACCATGCGCGACCAGGGATGGACCACCATCGAGCCGACGACGACGGCCGAGCAGGGGTGGGTGCAGCACGTCAACGACTGTGCCGACATCACCCTGTTCCCCACCGCCAACTCGTGGTACATCGGGGCGAACGTGCCGGGCAAGCCGCGCGTGTTCCTGCCGTACCTGGGTGGGGTCGACGGCTACCGACGGGTCTGCGAGGAGGTCGTCGCCAACGAGTTCCTGGGGTTCACGCTGACCGGGCCGCAGGGCGCGACCTGCCGCGACGGCGTGGTCCGCCGGCTGCAGCCCGACGTGGCGATGGTGCTCGAGCTGATGGAGCAGATGGACCTGCCGCGGATGGAGTCGATGTCGCCCACCGACGCTCGCATGTTCTCGACTGCGATGTCCGCCGTGCGGCCCCCCGGGCCTGATGTCGGCGAGATCGTCGACGGCACGCTGCCGGGCGCCGACGGCAGCGAGCTCGCCTATCGCCGCTACACGCCGGCAAGCCCTGGACCGCACCCCGTCGTCGCCTATTTCCACGGCGGCGGATGGGTGTTCGGCGGTGCCGAGTCCGACGATCCGTTGTGCCGTGACCTGTGTGTTCGGGCCGATGTCGTCGTGGTGTCGGTCGACTACCGCCACGCACCCGAGGCGCGATTCCCGGCCGCCGCCGATGACGCGTTCAGCGCGGTGCGCTGGATCGCCGACCACTCCGACGAGCTCGGAGGGATCCCCGGGCAGCTGGTCGTGGCCGGCTGGAGCGCGGGCGGCAACCTCGCCGCAGTGGTGGCGCAGCTCGCCCGCGACGCCGGGGGTCCGGAGATCGTCGGGCAGTTGCTCCTCACGCCCGTCACCGACGGCGACCTCACGACCGGGTCGTACGTGGAGAACGCCGAGGGCTACATCCTCACGGCGCCGTTGATGACTTGGTTCTGGAACCACTATGCGGACCCGTCGGACCGCACCGACCCGAAGGCCTCGCCACTCCGCAACGGCGACCTCTCGAACCTCCCGCCGGCGATGATCGTCACCGCCGAGTTCGACCCGCTGCGCGACGAGGGGAACGCCTATGGCGCCGCGCTCCAGGCGGCAGGGGTGCCGGTACAGCACATCCAGGCTCGCGGACACACCCACACGTCGGCCACGATGGTCGATGTGATCATCTCCGGCGCATCCGTCCGCGCCGAGATGGCCAACGCGTTGCGAGGCTTCTTCGGTGCGAGGGTGCCTGCCTGAGCACGGGGCCTGCATCGTCCGAGCGACCGCATCACGATCGGACGGGATCGAGATCAGGCGATGGCGCGAACGGCGTCGAGCGTCGCCGCCAGATGCGCCGTCAGCACCTCGACCGCCGAGTCGACGTCGCCTTCGACGACGGCATCGCGCAGGGCGCGGTGTTCGACCGCAGGGTCACCGACGCGAGGATGGCCGGTGCCGGTGACCTGGTAGCGCTGCGTGTGGTCGTGCAACTGGGTGCACATCCGAAGTAGCTGGGCATTGGTGCACCGCGACAACAGCGTCAGATGGAACGAGCGATGTGCGTCGAGAAACGCGAGCACTCCCCGCGGCGTCGAGTCGAGTTCGAGGTGGGCCCGGTCGACGGCGTCGTGGAACGACGGATCGGCGGCGGCCATCGACGAGCGCAGCGCCTTGGGTTCGAGCGTCATCCGCAGCTCGTAGAAGTCGGCCGCCTCCTTGGCGTCGATGGCGGCGACGCGGGCGCCACGCTGTGGCTCGATCACGACCAGGCCTTCGCCGGCGAGCCGCTGGAACGCTTCGCGCAGCGGCGTGGGTGAGATCCCCCACTGCGCCGCGAGGTGCTCGCCGCGCAGCTTCGAGCCGGCGACCAGTTCACCCGTGAGGATCGCCGAGCGCAGGCGCGCGTCCACCCACTCCGCCAGCGTCTGAGGGGTGTCGACCGGACGTGCAAGATCAGTCACGGGAGCATTCTGGCACGAGGACTTGACATGAACAAATAATCTATAGAAACTCTGTGCAACCCCGAGGAGGCTCCATGAAACTGGCGAACGTTCGCGGCCGGGCAACGGTGATCGTGCAAGCGCAGGCGTTCGACGTCGAACGGCTCTCCGGTGGCCGATTCCCCTCCGACCCGCAGGCGATCTACGAGGTGTGGTCGGAGTTCAGGGACTTCGTCGGCACCGTCGACCCCACCGCGGTCGACTCAGGCGCGTTCGTGAGCTTCACCGAGGCCGACCTCGCCTCGCCCGTCCCCATGCCCCGTCAGGTCTTCGCGATCGGGCTGAACTATCGGGCTCACGCAGAGGAGTCCGGGATGGCGATCCCGTCGATGCCGGCGACGTTCACCAAATTTCCGGCCTCGCTGTCGGGTCCGTTCGACGACATCGTCCTGGCCGGCCCCACGGTCGATTGGGAGGTCGAGTTGGTCGTCGTCATCGGCGCCCGCGCCGACCATGTCGCGGAGGTCGACGCGTGGTCGCATGTCGCCGGGCTCGCGGTCGGCCAGGACATCTCCGACCGCACCACCCAGTTCGCCGCAGGTGGCCAGTTCTCACTCGGCAAGTCGTATCGGGGCTTCGGCCCGATCGGCCCGTGGCTCGTCTCCCCCGACGAGTTCGACGACCCGAACGACCTCGCGCTGGGATGCTCGATCGATGGTGAGACGGTGCAGGAGTCGCGCACCGACGACCTCATCTTCTCGGTGCCCGACCTCATCGCCCAGCTCTCCGCGATCCTGCCGTTGCTGCCCGGCGACGTCGTCTTCACCGGCACGCCCGCGGGCATCGGCGCCATGCGCCAGCCGGCGCGCTTCTTGCGCGCAGGAGAAGTCCTCGAGACGTGGATCGAGGGCATCGGCACCATCCGCAACCACATCGTCGCCCCGTCGACCTGACCGCATCGGAGCCAACCATGTCGCACGACATCGAAATCGCCTACCTCGCCGTCGAAGTCCCCGACCGAACCGCGGTGGACCAGTTCCTCGGCGAGACCATCGGCCTCGTCCCCGGCGACTCACCTCCACCCGACACGTCGACGTGGCGCGACGACGCCGCAGTGCACCGGGTGATCGTCACCGACGGTGCTGCCGGCGACGCCATCGCGGTCGGGGTCGAGGCGGCCGACGCCGCGGCGTTCGACGCGACTGTGGCGCGCCTCGCAGCTGCAGGGTTCGAGACGCAACCTGGCACCGAGGCGACGTGCCGTACCCGGCGGGTCGCCGCGCTCGCCCACACCGTCGCACCATGGGGAACGGACGTGGAGGTGGTGCTCGGCCTCGAGCGCTCCGCCGAGCCGTTCGTCGCCCCACTCGTCCCGGGCGGCTTCGTCACGTCCGGCGTCGGGTTCGGCCACGTCGTGTTCGGCACGGTCGACATCGACGCCGCGCACCGATTCGTGATCGACGGTCTCGGCATGCATCAGTCGGACTGGATCGAGACAGAGCTGGCACCTGGCATTCCACTGGAAGTGCGCTTCTACCACTGCAACCCGCGCCACCACAGCCTGGCCATCGCCAAGTTGCCCTTCGAGGTGCCGACAGCGCTGCACCACGTCATGTTCGAGACGGCCGACGTCGACGACACCGGTCGAGCATTCGATCGCGCGCTTGCGTCGGGACGACCGATCGCCAACAGTCTCGGCCGCCACGACAACGACCGGATGTTCAGCTTCTACGTCGTCTCGCCGGCAGGTTTTCAGGTGGAGGTCGGCCACGGCGCCCGCACGATCGGCGACGACTGGGACGAGAACCGTCCGTACAGCCTGATCAGCCGCTGGGGGCACCAGCCGATCCCGTCGAGCTGAGTGATGGACACTCGCGACATCGCGATCATCGGCGCCGGCCCGACCGGCACCATCCTGGCGATCCTGCTCGCCCAGCACGGACACTCCGTCTCCCTGATCGAGCGGCAGCCGTCGCCCTATCCCCTACCGCGGGCCGTCACCTTCGACCACGAGGTCGGACGCATCCTGCAGAGCTGCGGGATCGGTCCCGCGCTGCGAGACCAGATCGAGCCCGCCGACAAGTACGAGTGGCGCAACGGAGATGGACTCACGCTCATGCGGTTCGGGAGCCCCGGCAACGGGGTATCGGGCTGGCCATCGGCCTCGATGTTCAACCAACCGGCTCTCGAACAACTCCTTGCCGAACGCGTCGGCGAGCTGTCCGCCATCGAGGTGCTGCGGGGTCGGGAGCTGATCGACTTCGTCGGTGACGAAGCCGGCGTGTCGTTCCGGCATCGGGCGACAGCGGACGCCGACGACGTGTCGGCGCAGCGAGCCCGGTACCTCGTCGGATGTGACGGAGCGAACAGCGCGGTCCGCACTCGTCTCGGCCTCGACTTCGAGGACCTCGGCTTCTTCTTCGATTGGCTCGTCGTCGACGTGATGCTGCAGGTCGAACGGACCTACGACCCGATCAACCTGCAGGTGTGCGATCCGCGCCGGCCCACCACCGTGGTCTCGGGCGGCCCGGGGCGTCGCCGATGGGAGTTCATGCGGCTCCCCGGCGAGGACCCCGAGGAGCTCAGCGGCGAAGCGTCGGTGTGGCGGCTGCTCGAACCGTGGGACGTGCACCCGCGCAACGCTGTCTTGGAGCGTCACGCCAACTACACGTTCCGCGCTCGCTGGGCCCGCGAGTGGCGGCGGGGTCGGGTGTTCATCGCCGGCGACGCGGCCCATCAGATGCCACCGTTCGCGGGCCAGGGCATGTGCTCGGGCGCGCGCGACGCGGCCAATCTGGCTTGGAAGCTCGACCTGGTCCTGCGCGGCCACGCCGATGATCGCCTCCTCGACGCCTATTCGGTCGAGCGGATGCCCAACGTCGAGGCCGTGATCAACTTCTCCATGGAGCTCGGCAAGGTCATCTGCATCCCCGACCCCGTGGAAGCCGCCGCCCGCGACGACTTCCTGAGCGCGATGGCATCCGAGAACGAGCCCACCGACATCCCGCCGCTCCCTGGAGTCGTCAGCGGCATCATCGACCCCGGCAGCCCACTGGCCGGCGTCCTGTTTCCGCAGGGCCTGGTCGGGGTGACGTCACCTCAGCCCCTCGACGACGTCGTCGGTGTCGGATTTCGGCTCGTCACCATCGCGCCGCTCGCTGCCGACCCACCGGAGCTCCTGTCCACTTGGTTCGAAGGCATCGGCGGGGCGATCGTCACCCTCGGCGGAGAAAGCGGTCTTGGAGATCCCACGGGGACGTACGCCGACTGGTTCCGTCGTCATGAGGTCACTGTGGCGCTGCAGCGGCCGGACTTCTCCCTCTTCGGTACGGCGACCGATTCGGCCGGCGCGGCGCGGTTGCTCCAGTCGCTGCGACGCTCGCTGATCGGCGCTGCCCCACCCGGTCCGCCCGACGCCTGACGCCTGATGCCTGATGCCTGACGCCTGACGCCTGACGCCTGACGACGGGTCACCGCTGCGCGGCTCGCTCCCAGGCGAGCGCCCACGCCCCGGCCGGCGTGGCGGCCTCGACGGCGAACGCAGTGCCGTCGACGTGCTCGAGTTCCGCGACCCACCGCTCCTCGAGCGCGACCATCCGTCCGGTCTCGTTGCGGTGATGATTCTCCCGGTAGGTCAGCCAGGTCCGCCACCCAGCGGCCTCGAGTGAGCGGCGTCGGGCCGTGCGCACCCGCCGGACCCGCGTCCGATTCGTCACCCGTCCCGGAACCGCAAGTGCGATCGTCTCCATGAACGCATCGTGCACCCTCGTCCCTGTGGATCGAAAGTGCCAACTACCTGTGAGGACCGTGTGGACAACCCCCCGGCTTCTGGGCAGCCGTCTTCCCACGTCGGCTTCTGG
>JBBQTC010000085.1:0-13664 GCA_038234785.1 Acidimicrobiales bacterium | reverse complement strand
GGTCCCCGGACGTCGCGGGGTCAGGCGGTCAGCAGGTCGCGGGCCCCCCGTTCGCTCGACGGGTGCCGCAACTTGGACATGGCCCGGGCCTCGATCTGGCGGATGCGCTCCCGGGTCAGGTTGAAGTGCTCGCCGACCTCTTCGAGGGTGCGGGGCTCGCCGCGGTCGAGGCCGAAACGGAGCTTGAGGATCTCGCGCTCGCGCTCGTCGAGCGGCGACAGCAGCCGGGAGATCTCTTCGGGCAGCAACGCCGTGGCGGCGACTTCGAAGGGGGACTCCGCCGAGCGGTCTTCCACGACGTCGCCGAGCTCGGCGTCGCCGTCCTCGCGGAGCGGCTCGGACAGCGACAGGGGCTCGGCCGCGAAGCGCAACGCCTCGGTGACCTTGTCCTCCGGCATCTCGACTTCCTTCGAGAGCTCGGACAGGGTGGCCGGGCGGCCCAGCTTGAGCTCGAGACGGGCCCGGGCCTTCTGCAGGCGCGCCAGCGTGTCGCCGGCGTGCACCGGGAGCCGAATGGTGCGCCCGGTGTTGGCGATGCCGCGCGTGATGGCCTGACGGATCCACCAGGTGGCGTAGGTCGAGAACTTGAAGCCCTTGCGCCAGTCGAACTTCTCGACGGCGTGCATCAGGCCGAGGTTGCCCTCCTGGATGAGGTCGAGCAGCGGCAGGCCCGACGCCTGGTACTTCTTGGCGATCGAGACCACCAACCGCAAGTTGCTCTGGACGAATGCCCGTTCGGCGTCCTCGCCCTCGCGGGCGGCCCGCCGCAGGTCGCGCTTCTTGGCGGCGGTGAGATCCTTCGCGGTGTCGAGGTCCGCGATGGCGGCTTTCCCGGCTTCGATCTGCTTGGCGAGACGTACCTCGTCGTCCTTGGTGAGCAGGGTGTATTGGCCGATGTCGGTCAAATACAGTCGAACCAGGTCTTCTTCGTCCCGTTCCACGCGATCTTTCGCCACGATTACTCCTCGTCGAACTGAAACGGCTCCCGAACAGGACGTGTCCGGTCGGGGTGATTTCGGTCACGATACCGAGGCGGTCAAGCTCCTCCCACCGTTTGCACAGATTCACAAGCTGTATCAGGGACAGCGATCATGAGCTACGAGCTATCGTTCGGCGCTATGGCCCAGGATGTCGACCTCGATGCAGACACCGAGATCGAGCTGGCGATCGTCACGATGCGCTTCGATGCCACCGATGCCGCGTCGTTGCTCGCAGTCCTGTCGAAGTACGTCGTGCTGACCCGCATGGAGCGTGGTTGCCGCAACATCGATCTCTGTGCGTCCTACACCCACCCGGGTCGTTACCTGCTGATCCAGAAGTGGGACTCGCCCGAGGTGCAGCGTCAGCACTTCGACAGTGCGATCATGGTGGAGATGGCCAAAAGCTGCGTCGGTCTCCTCGCGTCGGCGCCCGACATCGACCTGTGGGACGGACCCAGCGCCCACGATCTCCGCTGAAGACGGTCTTCAGCTCCGCTTCGAGCAGGGGTCGGCAATCGCTGCGAATCCGATTATCGTTCACGTGACCGAAGACCTAGGAGGTCCTCAATGGCCAACCCGATCCTGAACGAGAAGGCTGCCGCCGACGCGGCGAAGGCCGGCTGGGGCGCACCTGATCCCGGCACGCGCAACACTCCGATTCCCGGTACACCCATCACCGATGGTCCGATCAGCCCGTGGCGGCCGGGCCCGGCGATGACCGTCAGGGGCACGGCGAGCGCGACGGGTGTCCTGCTCGTCATCCTGCTCGCCACCGCCACGGTCGGCTGGATGCAGACCGAGACGGCGCTGCCCGGACAGAACACTTCACTGCCGATGCTGGCCATCGCCGGCATCCTCGTCGGATTCGTCTGTGCGATCGCCCTGCGGTTCAAGCCGCAGATGGCACGGGTGCTGGCCCCCGTCTACGCGGTCGCCGAGGGCTTCTTCCTCGGCGCCATCTCGAAGGTCTTCAACGACCAGTACAACGGCATCGTCGTACAGGCCGTCGGGGCCACGCTCGCCGTCTTCGCGGTGATGCTGTTCCTCTACAAGTCGCGCATCATCAAGGTCACCGATCGCTTCCGTCGCCTGGTCATCATGGCGACGATGGGTCTGATGTTCTTCTACCTCGTGTCGATCGTCATCAGCCTGTTCGGTGCGACCGTGCCGTTCATCAACTCGGCGAGCCCGATGGGCATCCTGTTCAGCGTGTTCGCTGCGGGTCTTGCGGCGATGATGCTTGCGGTCGACTTCGACCTGATCGAGCGTGGCGCCCGCGAGGGATGGCCCAAGGGCATGGAGTGGTACTGCGCGTTCGGTCTGCTCGCGACGCTCGTGTGGCTCTACCTCGAACTGCTCCGCCTGCTCGCCAAGCTGCAGCGCCGCTGACATCGTCCTGGAGGGTTCTGGCGTCACCAGGTGACGCCAGAACCCTCGAGAATGCGACTCATGCCAGCGAACGGAGATACCCGAGCAGCGCGTCGTTGAATGCTGCGGGGGTTTCCTGCTGCACCCAGTGCCCGGCGCCCGGGATGATGGTTTCGCCGCGGTAGTCGGGGAGCAGGTTGCGCATGCGCTCTGGCCCGGTCGGGTCCATCAGCCGCACGACGTCGACCTCGCCGGTGATGAAGTAGCTCGGCATCGTCAAACGGTCGGCGCCGAGTCCGCTGACCACGGCTGCGTTCGCGTCGAGGTTGCGATACCAGCTGACCGGCCCGAAGAACCCGCTGTTGGCGAACTCGGCGGCGTACACGTCGAGGTCGTCGGCGGTCAGCCACGCACCCTCCGGACCCATGTACGGCAGCGCCGGCGCGTCGTTCATCATCGTCAGGAAGCCGGTGCCCTCCATCGGCGGCAACTCGGTGGGCATCTCGCGCCCCGCCGTCGCCTCGCCCGACGCGCCGTAGAGGACGGTGGCCATCGTGTGGCGAGCATCGGCGCCGAGCTCCGCCTCGGGCGGCCCGACCTGCTGGAAGTAGAGGATGTAGAAGAAGCGGTCGCCGTAGACCATCCGCATCAGCTGGGTCGGTGGCCCGGGCCACTCGACGTACGGAACGCTGACGCCCACGACGGTGCGGACGCGCTCGGGCCGCAGCCGGGCGCACTCCCACACGACGAGTGATCCCCAGTCGTGACCGACGAACGTGGCGTCGGCCTTGCCGTAGTGGTCGAGGAGCCCGAAGAGGTCGCCGGTGAGCTGCTCGATCCCGTACGCGTCGACCTCGCCCGGCGCGCTCGAGTGGCCGTAGCCGCGCTGGTCGGGGGCGATCACGTGGTAGCCGGCCTCGGCCAACGGCTTCATCTGGTGGCGCCAACTGTGGGCCAGCTCAGGGAAGCCGTGGCTGAGGACGACGGTGGGATGGTCGCGGTCACCCGCCTCGTGGACGACGAGTTCGACCCCGTTGACAGCGAGGCGGTGGACCGTGACGTTGCTCATCGGCTGATTCTCTCAGCCGACGTGATCAGATGACGAGGTCAGATGTAGTACCCGAAGACGTCGATGATGACGTGCGTGTCGGCGCCGGTGCCGTTGCACACGAGCGTGAGCTGACGCAACGCGTTCAACGTGAGCGTGATGCCGTTGCCGACGACCTGGCCGCCAGTGGTGAAGTTCACGGTGGACGCGGTGACCGCGGTGACGCCGCCGGGGTTGGCGGCGACGTAGCCGCGGCCGGCGTTGGTGACAAGGGTGACGTTGGCGTGGATGGCGGAGGCGGCGGCCGGTACGAAGTTGGCGGTCGCCAGGGCGCCGGAGGAGACGTTGATGCTGTTGGCCACCGACACGGTGCGGTTGGTGCCGCTGGTCATCGAGCCCCCGGCGAAGTGGGTGTCGAGCACGCGGGCCGGGGTGAGGGCGTGGTAACCGCCGGCCACGCCGACGCCGGCGATCTTGCGCCAGTTGTGGGAGTTCGCGGCGGTCGAGTCATTGACGCAGAACCACAGGTCGCCGTTGGTGACCTTGAACTGGCCGATCGAGCCGGCGCTCTGGGAGGGAGCGGCCGAGTTGGTGCTGTCGGTGAGCTTCAACGGCACCGGGCCGTCGAGCTTGGCGCCGACGCCGGCCTTGCTGGCCGCGAACACCCCGATGTTGTGGCCGCTGGCCTGCGTGCTGTCGGCATAGGCCGCGATGCACGAGAGCGACGCGTTGATGTTGGTGAACCCTGGTTCGTTGCTGACCGTGAACGCGCCCGAGAACGGGCTGGAGCTCCAGCCGGTGGTGGGCACGATCCAGGTCGGACTCGTCGCGGTCTGCGCGCTGTTGCCGATGACGACGTTGCCGCCATCAGTGGCCGCTGCCGGCCGTGCGAAGGCGAGGCCGCCGACGGCGGCTCCGGCCGCCGCCGCGCCGAGACCCTTCAGCATGTTGCGGCGGTTGGTGGGCGTCTCCTCTGCGCGCTCGAGCTCGTCGACTCGTGCCTGCATGCGGCGCAGGTCGGCCTTCAGCGCGTCCAATTCGGTCTGATCCATGGTTTGCTCCTTCGTGCTCCCGTTGACGGAGCCAACGTAGTCGCCCATCGGGGGCGCGGATGACACCTATCGTTCGAGCCGATGGCGCAGCGTGTTGAATCGCCGTCGCAGCGGGCTCTGCATCCAGCTCTCGCGCTCGATGCCGATCACGTGCACGTCGGTGAGTTCGCCATCGACGAGCATGCGATCGCGCAGCACGCCGAGCCGGACGGCCTCTCCCCGGCGCAGCCCTGACTCGAACGCGCCGACGTTGTGCTCGAAGGAGTGGGCGTACAGCCATCGGATCGGCCACTCACCGAACGCCCACTCGCAGAACGCCATGAGCCCTTCCATCACCAATCCCGACCCGCGGTGCTCGGGCCCGGAGTAGAGCGAGAACCACGCGTGTCCGGCACGCAGGTCGAGGTCGTGCAGCTGCAGGTAGCCCACGACCGCGCCGCTCTGGCGGCCCGCGACGACCATGATCTGCTGCGTCTGCTGCCACAAAGCAGGCTCGTATGCGTCGAGGGGCGGCAGCTCGCCGCGGTAGCGCCATGTGAGTGCGGTTTCGGGGTCAGACTCGATCTCGTACAAGCGCGGGTAATCGGACGGGAGGACGGGGCGGAACACGATGCGGCTGGTGGTGATCACGATCGAGCCTCGCGCCACGCGGCGAACCGCTCGTGGGTGAGCACCGACACCGTGCGCCCTTCGAGCACGCCGCCGATCATCGCGTACGAGGGATAGCGGACCTCCACCTCGAACTCGTCCTCCAGATCGCCGAACAGTCGCGGGTCACCGTCGAAGCGCTCGAGGTACAGACGCCGGATCGGGGCGCCCGAGAAAGCAGCGATCACGAGGTCGGGAGCGAACTGTCGGGCGAGCTCCTCGGCCTCCGGCGTCGGGCGGGCGAAGTACTCCATGGTCCCGGTGCCCGACGCGCCGGCGTCGGCGAGCACGCCGCACGCCATCGGGCGTTGCAGCGCGTCGTGCACGATCACGCCCGCAGCGATGGTGCCGGCGGTCGCCAGCAAGCGGCTGGGTTCCAGACCGGCGCGGCTGAAGCGCCACCAGCGCGGATCGACCTGGGTGACGAGCTCGTAGATGAACGGAGCGTCGGCCTGCTGGGCCAGACGCCACCCGGGCTGTCGCACGGCCGATGGTGACGGCGGAGGAAGGTCGGTCATGCGGGGGCGGACGACGTCTCGCCGGCCGTACTGATGGCTTCGAGCTCGCCCCAGGTGAGCCCATCGGCGGACCAGATCCGCGCGAACGAGGTGTCGGCTGCGTCGGTGAACCCGTGCCGGTTGCGGAAGTTGTACAGCCATCGCTGCTCGTTGACGTCGAGACCGAGTCGGGCCAGCCGGCCGACGCAGTACGTCTCCCACGCGGCGACCTGACGGAGCGTGAGCAAGTCGTCGGCCGGTGCCTCGCCGAAGCCACCCTGCATCCGGTCGCGCGCCCGCAGGAGCACGCGGCCGAGGCTGCTCGCGGTGGCGATCTCGCTCTGCTCGCGCGGCCGACGTGAGTCCTCGAACGCGCCGCTCTCGGCGTGGACGACGAGCGTGTCGCCGAGCTCCACCCGGACCCGTGCGAGTGGTGTGGTCTCGTCGACCTCGATGTGCAGCGGCCGATCGATGCCGAGCGCGGCGACCAAGCCATCGGCCACGCGCTCGATGAGCTCGGGGTCGAAGTTCACGAACCGGAACGACCGAGGTTCGACCGTGACGGTCACGACGCCCCGGACGACGAGCCACCGTCGCCGTGGAGTTCGGCCGCGGCGAACGCCTTGCGCTCGTCGAGCGCGCGCAGGCTGACATCGGCGATCTCGGACACCTCGGTCTCGGTGAAACCGGCGAGCTCGCGGAAGCGACGGGCGAGCCCGATGGGCGACTCGTCGCTGTCGCTGCGAGTCCCGCCGAAGGAGAAGATCTTGTCGACGACGCTCTGGAACTCGAGCGCCTTCTTGCGCCGCTCCGGGTCGTTCTCGGTGACGCGGCGCAGCCAGTCGCTGCCCATCTTCACGTGGGTGACCTCGTCGGCGAGCATCCAGTCCTCACAGAACTCGAGGTAGGGGTCGCCGGCGATGTCGCCGAACTCCTTCATCGTCGTGAACACGTCGATGGCGAGCCCTTCGAGCGCACGGTTCACCCCGGCCAGGCGCAGCACAGGATCGGTGCTGCAGGCCGCCTCGAACAGCACGGTGTTCTCCGCGTACTGCCCGATCTCGGTGCCCATCCACTCGCTCAGCTTCACACTGATCTCGACGTGGCGAGCCTCGTCCCACGCCTGGCGGGCCATGTCGAGCTTGAGGGCGAAGGGCACCGTGTCGACTCGATCGGAGTTGCCGGTCTCGAAGTCGTGGCACGTACGGCCGGCACCCTCGAGGGCCTGGATCTCGCCGACGAAGATGCCGTGCATCAGGCCGCGGGCGGCGTCACTGGCATCGGGACGCGCGGGTGTGAGGCGGTTGGACTTGGGTCGCTTGCCGTCGTGCGTGCCGAGGTACACGGTGCGCGGGTCTGCTTGGCTCTGCTGCATCGTGATCTGGTTGAACCGGCTGTCGCGAGCAAGGCTGTCGACGGGGAAGAACTGACGCATCACTGACCTCCGATGGAACCGGGACCGGCGATCCCGCCGGCAGCAACCAACAACTTCTCGAGCTGTGCCTGGTGGGCGGCCGCTCGGTCCACTTCCTCTGGTGTCTCGATGAGGGACTGGATCATCATCTCACCATCGCGCCAGTCCTCGAACTCGTCCTGCAGCGCCAGCTTCAGCGTGCGGATGGTGGGGGCGTCGGTGATCTCGCTCGTGTTGTTCATGTGGAACGTGTAGGCCGAGATGAAGTGGGGGATGAACACGCGATACACGCCCACCAACTTCTCGATGGTGAGCTCGGGCGCCTCCGGTTCGGTGAGTGCCGCGACGAACGCCACCATGCCGTCGTTGGCCGGCACCGTCAAGCGGTCGGGGTTCATCTCGCGCAGCTCGGGCAGTCGCTTGTGCCACAGCTCGGCATGCCACGCGTGGTGGTAGCAGTGCGTGCCGAGGCGCATCTTGACGTCGAGCTCTGGCACTGTGGCGACCCAGCCGCCGAGTGCCTCGAACAGCTTCATCTCTGCCCACTTGTAGTTGCCGACGCGACGGGCTGTCTCCTCGACGTCGAAGAGTCCCGGTAGCTGACGCCGATCCCACGGCGCGAACGGTGCTCTCGGCTTGTACGGATCTGCCACGGAAATCCCCCTCCGGCATGTGCTGAGGGGCAACCCTAACGTCTGGCGAACCTTCCAGGTCAGACGGAGCGGTCGCGCCGCCAGGCCAGCTCGGCCACGCCCATCGGCGTCGCCGGCGGACCGTCGACGAGGTACTCCAACAACATGTCGCGCCACGGTGCGTCGACCTCGAGCTTGCCGAGGATCGCGTTGACCCCCCACACCACACGATCGAGGATGACGAAGCTGGCCGGCATGTTGAGGTGTTCGATCACCGACGCATGCGGACCGCGCACATCGATGACCGCGCTCATCGCGTCGCGCACGAACGTGCGCGTGAACGCGAATCGTTCGGTGAGGTACGGCAGATACGGCGCGCTGACATAGCCGAACACCAAGTCCTCGGGCAGGCCGTGGCCGGGGCGAAGGAACCCCGCTGCTTCCATCGTCCGCACGAGCGCCGTCGGATCGCGACGCACGATCATCGCATCGAGCGTGGGTTGGAGCCGCTCCCACTCGCCGGGGCCCCACCGCTTGACGAGACCGAAGTCGAGGAACGTCACCGAGCCGTCGAGTTGGAACTTGTAGTTGCCCGGATGCGGGTCGCCGTTGAACGTGCCGCAACGGTTCACTGCGTATTGCGTGAATCGCCAGATGGTCTCGCCGGCCACCCGCTTGGCCGATGGCGACGCCGTGGCGAGGAACTCGTCGAAGCCGATTCCCTCGATCCACTCAGTGGTGAGCACTCGACGGGTGCTGGTGGCGGCGTCGACCGATGGAATGCGAACGACCGGGTGGCCAGCGAACTCGTGGGCGAAGGAGCGCTGGTGGTCGGCCTCGAGCCGGTAGTCGAGCTCGTCGACCATCCGCTCGCGCAACTCGTCGACGAGCGCTCTGGTATCGAGGCCCTTCAGCGCGAACAACCCCACCAACCGGTACAAGCCCTCGGCGTTGTCCAGGTCGGACTGGATGGCATCGCCGACGCCGGGGTACTGCACCTTGACGGCCACATCGCGGCCGTCGCGTGTGACAGCACGATGCACCTGTCCGACGCTGGCCGCGGCGATCGGTGTGACCTGCCAGTCGAGGAACACGCGCTCGGGTGGTGCCCCGAGCTCCTCACGCACGACTGCATCGGCGGCCTCGGGCGACATCGGCGGGGCGTCGCTCTGAAGGACGGCCAGCGCTTGCTGCGCCTCGGGCGGGAGCGCCTCCATCGCGAACGAGAGCAGCTGCCCGAACTTCATCAGCGCGCCCTTCATGTTGCCGAGTTCGCGGGCGACGTCCTCACCGGTGCGAATCGCGAACTGCGTGTCGAGCGCCTCGCGTCGGTCGCGGTGGGTCACCACCCGCCGCGTGCGATGCCATGCGAAGCGGACACCGTTGCGGGCGGTCAGCCGCCAGACTCGTGCCGCACGGCGAAGGCGGACCGACCGCTGGCTCACCCGGCGTCGGCGCGACGGGCGGTGGGTTGCTCGGCAAGCAGCGACTCGGGCAACGGGTCGCCGGTCACCTCATCGGTCCAGTAGGTGCCGGCATCGAGACGGGCCAGGGCGACCTCGACGTCGGCCAGGTCGCGTTCGATGCCGTCGAGGTCGAGCGGCGCACGCGTCGCGGGGGTGGCGTCGGTCTCCGGTTCCATGGTGGACCTCAGAGTAGCCACCGTGTCCTCCACCAGCCCCTTCGCGGGATGTCGGTCAGCGGCCGCGGATCGCCTACGGTTCGGTTCGTGGCGCAGGTGCGACTGGAACACATCTCCAAGACGTTCGGCGTCGGCACCGACCTGGTGACCGCGGTCGACGACGTGTCGCTCGACATCGAGCACCACGACTTCATGATCCTGCTCGGGCCGTCGGGATGTGGGAAGAGCACGCTGTTGCGGATGGTCGCCGGTCTGGAGGACCCCTCCGCCGGTGATGTGTTCATCGCCGATCGGCGAGTGAACGACGTCGAGCCCAAGCAGCGCGACGTGGCGATGGTCTTCCAGAGCTATGCGCTGTACCCGCACAAGACGGTCGCCGCCAACGTCGAGTTCCCGCTGAAGGTGCGCGGCGTGCCCAAGGCGGAGCGGACGATGGAAGCCCTGCGCGCGGCCGACGTGCTCGGGCTCACCGACTACATGCGACGCAAGCCGGGCCAGCTCAGCGGTGGTCAGCGCCAGCGCGTCGCGCTCGCTCGAGCCATCGTCCGCAACCCGGCGGTGTTCCTGATGGACGAGCCGCTCAGCAACCTCGATGCGAAGCTTCGCGGCGACACTCGCGCCGAGCTCGTCGACCTCCACCGGCGCCTCGACAGCACGTTCATCTACGTCACCCACGACCAGGTCGAGGCGATGACCATGGGCACCCGGGTGGCGGTGCTCAACCAGGGCCGGCTGCAGCAGGTCGGCACGCCGCAGGAGGTCTATGACCGGCCCGCCACTGCGTTCGTGGCGCAGTTCATCGGCACGCCGCCCATGAACCTGCTGCGCCCGGGAATGCTCGGAGGCGACGTCGCCCAGATCGGCGTGCGGCCAGAGCACCTGCGTCTCGACCCCGTCGGCCCGCTGCAGGCGACCGTTCGTCAGATCGAGCACCTCGGCCACGAGATTCTGCTGATCAGCGAGATCGGTGAGGTCAAGCTGATCGCTCGCGTGCCACCGCACCTGGCAGTTCCTGTCGTGGGAGACACCGTCGGCTTCAACGTCGACGAGGCCCATCTGCACCGGTTCGACGTCTCGACGGGGGAGCGCCTTCCGTGAAGCGCCGGCTGCGCGACCTGCCGCCCGCGTTGGTGATGCTCGTGCCGTCGCTGCTGCTGCTCGGTCTCTGGACCGTGTATCCGTTGGTGCGGGCGGTCCAGAATGGGCACCTCAGCTGTGACGTCACCGGTCGCAAGTGCACCGACGCCGGATGGTCGCAGTACTGGCGCGTGTTCACCAGCCAGCAGTTCCAGGACTCGCTCTGGGTGTCCGTGAAGCTGGCCCTGATGACCGTGCCCTTCGGCCTCGTGCTCGGCATCGGTCTTGCCGTGCTCGCCGACAAGCACCTCAAGGGGATCGGCGTGTACCGCACGCTGTTCTCCAGCACGGTCGCCACCAGTGTCGCCGTCGCCAGCCTGGTCTGGTTCGTCCTGCTGCAACCGGAGATCGGTGTGCTGAGCGACCTGTTCAGCCGATGGATCCCGTCGCTGAAGAACCCCGGGCTGCTGCGCGACCCTGGCACCGCGTTGCCCGCGGTCGCGCTGAGCAGTGTGTGGGCGAGCCTCGGCTTCACGTTCATCGTGATGACGGCCGGTCTGCAGAGCGTGCCGAAGGATCTCTACGAGAGCGCCTATGTCGACGGCGCGGGCAGCTTCCGTCGCTTCACCAACGTGACCCTGCCGATGCTCTCGCCGTCGATCCTGTTCGTCACCGTCGTGCTCACCACGCGAGCGCTGCAGACCTATGGCGAGGTGGCGCTCCTCACCGGCGGCGGCCCGGAGCCGGAGAAGTCGACCACCACCATCCCGTACCTCATCTATGGGAAGAACTCGCTCATCAGCGGCAACCTCGGCCTCAAGTCCGCGGCCGCGGTGCTGCTGTTCCTGATCTCGCTCGTGTTCGCCATCGTCCAGTTCCGAGGGTTCGGCAAGCGGGTGCACTATGGCCGCTGACACCGTCAGCGGAGCCCGTAAGTTCGGCCGCTACTCGCTGCTCACGGTCGTCGCGATCATCGTGCTGTTCCCGATCTACGCCATCGTGATGCAGGCGCTCAAGACCGGTCCCGACTCGCTCGACCACCCGCGGTCACTCCTGCCCGTCGATCTGACGTTCTCGACGATCCGTGCGGCGTGGGACCAGGGCCAACTCGGGCGTCTCCTCCTCAACAGCGTGTTCGTGTCGAGCGTCGTCACGCTCGGGGTCATGGCGACCAGCCTGCTCGCCGCGTATGCGTTCGCCTTCCTGGAGTTCCCGTTCAAGGGGCCGCTGTTCGTGCTGTTCCTCGCCACGATGCTCGTGCCGGCTGAGGTGACCGTGGTCATCAACCAGCGCACCGCGGACTCGCTGGGCTGGATGAACACCTACCAGGGGCTGATCATCCCATCGCTGGCCAGTACGTTCGGCGTGTTCCTCGTCCGGCAGATGTTCCTGCAGCTCCCCAAAGAGCTCCGCGAGGCCGCCTCGCTCGACGGCGTGGGGCACCTTCGCTTCCTCTGGGAGGTGGCGGCGCCGCTGAGTCGCCCCACGTTGGGGGCACTGGGCTTGTTCACCTTCCTCGGGACCTGGAACGCTTACCTGTGGCCGTCCCAGGTGATTCGGGGCGACAGGAGTCACGAGACCATCCAGATCGGTCTCGAACGGCTGAAGAACAATGACCTCAGCAAGATCAATCTCGTCACTGGAGGACTCGTGGTCGCCGCGTTGCCCATCTTCGTCATGCTGGTCGTGTTCCAGCGTCAGCTCGTTCGCGGGCTCACTGCCGGGGCGGTGAAGGGCTGATGCGCGCTCGCCACCCCTTCGCAGTTGCCACCGTCGCCGCGCTCGCCGTGCTGGCCGCGTGCAGCGGCGGCGGCGACATCACCGACCCGGGCAAGACTCCCACCACGTCCACCGCCGCGTCGGACTCGACGACCGACGGCACGACGGCGACGTTGCCGCCGACCACCACCGTGCCCGCCGACTCGCTCCCGGACTGCCCCACCGACGCGCTCGCAACGGCGTCGGGCACCGTCTCGATCGACTTCTGGCACGGCATGAGCGGCCCGCTGGGCGATGAGCTCACCAAGCTCACCGACGCGTACAACGCGAGTCAGTCGAAGGTCAGCGTCAAGCTCGTGCAGGGCAGCTACGAGGAGACGGCCGACAACTACTTGCTGGCGAGCCAAGGTGACCGCCCGGATCTCGTCCAGATGCCCGAGTACATGGTCCAGTCGATCGTCGACACCGAGAGCACGGTCCCCGTCGGCAAGTGTCTGGAGTCGAGCGGCTTCGACACCTCTGCGTTCCTTCCGAACGCGCTCGCCGCATACCGCACGCAAGGCGTGCAGTGGTCGATGCCGTTCAACATCTCCAACCCGGTGCTGTTCTACAACAAGCGGGTCTTCGAGGCCGCGGGTCTCGATCCGAACAAGCCCCCGACCTCGCTCGACGAGCTCCGTTCGATGAGTGAGCAGATCGTGTCGTCGGGTGCCGCCAAGTACGGGCTCGCCGTGGAGTCCGGATTCGACTCGGGTGGCGGCTGGTACGTCGAGCAGTGGTTCTGCAAGGCGCAGGAGTTCTACGTCGACGGCGACAACGGACGCACGAACCGGGCGACACAGGTGCTGTACAACAACCAGACCGGCGTCGACCTGCTCACGTTCCTGCAGACGATGATCACTGACAAGCTCGCGGTGAACGTCGGCGACAACAGCCAGAGCGGGTACGACAACCTGTTGAAGATGGCCGACGAGAAGGAGCCGGCGGCGATGACCATCAACACCTCGGCCTCGCTCGGCCCGGTGCTCGCGGTGCTCGCTAAGGGAACGTTCCCGCAACTCGGCCCCGACGACGTCGGAGTCGGCCCGATGCCCGGACCCGACGGCAAGCCCGGTGTGCTCATCGGTGGGGCGTCGCTCTGGGTCGTCAACTCGGGCGACGCCGTCCGCACCGCTGCCGCGTGGGACTACATCACCTACCTGGTGAGCGCCGAGCAGCAGAGCGAGTGGGCGTCGGCCACCGGGTACGTGCCGGTGCGTTCCGACGCCGTCCAGGTGGAGCCGTACAAGACCACCGTCGCCACCGACCCGCGGTTCTCGGTGGCCGAGGACCAGCTCGCCGCGTCGCCCGACGCGCCGACCTCGGCCGGTCCCGTCGTCGGTCCGCTGCGCCAGATCCGAGCGGTGCTCGCCACCGCCGTTGCCGGCATCTTCAACGGCGCCGACGTGCAGTCCACGCTCGACGGCGCCGCGACCCAGGCCAACAACCTCATCGCCGACTACAACGCCCGCAACAGCTGATCCGGCTTCTGGTCAGGGATCTCCCCATCCGCGCTTCTGGTCCGGATCGTTCCCGGATTCCGGGAAC
>JBBQTC010000084.1:0-13730 GCA_038234785.1 Acidimicrobiales bacterium | reverse complement strand
CTCTTCAACCGCCCGGAAGTCATGACGCTCCTCGACAGCCAGGGATCCGAACTCGCGTACTGGCAAGTCGTGTTGGAGTACTGCCTCGGCGGCAACCTGCAGGCCGTCCTCGACGAGTACCTCCACCACCTTGTGGGCAATCTCAATCCGTCCACCGACGAAGCACTTCTCGCGATGGCAGTGGACGTGCGTTCCGCGATCGCTCTTCACGTCGCCGCGCTCCAAGGATTTGATCCCTCACGTCCCGACACGCCGCTGCGCTTCAACGCACGCTTCGCACTTCGCTACGGATCGGCCAAGGGCACGGTCAAGACGGACGAGAAGTCCGTGGAGCGCATGTCTGACGTCCAGGCCGCGTTCAATTCGCCGTTCTGGCCGATGGTTCTCGCGTCAACGTCGATCGGGCAGGAGGGAATCGATTTCCACTGGTGGTGCCATTCCCTCGTGCATTGGAACTTGCCCGCCAATCCCGCTGACTTCGAACAGCGCGAGGGCCGCGTCCATCGCTTCAAGGGCCACGCCGTCCGCAAGAACGTTGGCGCAGCTCACCGCCAAGAAGCGCTTCGGTCGGACGTCGCAGACCCGTGGATCGCAGCATTCGCGGCGGCCGAGGAGCGCCGCGAACCGGAGATGAACGATCTGTGGCCATGGTGGACATACCCCGGCGATTCCAAGATCGAGCGGTGGATTCCATCATTTCCGCTCAGCAAAGACCAGCAGCGCGAACAGCGCCTCCAACGACAACGCGCGCTGTACCGCCTCGCCTTCGGTCAACCTCGCCAAGAGGATCTGCTCAGCATTCTCGATCAACAGGGGTACGCCGAGGACGATGAACGTCTCGTCGACCTCCGAATCGACCTGCGCCCACCGAAGCACGACACCGCGGCTCGGTAGATTGCGCGCGTGAACCAACTTCCGGGGACACTGCAGTTCGAGAGCTTCTCGAGACGTAGGGGCGGAGCGAAACCCTCACGGGATGGCAGCGATGCGCGAGTCCGCTCAGTCCCACACACCGACGAACGTCATGATCAAGTCGTCGCCGCATCGCGGACAGGGTCCGCCGGCGTCATCGATCGGAGTTACGGGGCGGTGGCACTTGGGGCATCCGGTAGCCGGATCCCACTCGTCGATCTCGAGCAAATTGTAGGGCTCACCGTCTGGCCCTCGGACGTGACGCGACGCATGCCGGATCTTGCGGCACCGCCGACACGAGAGGGGAATGGTTTCAACCGCCAGCATTCCGGGACCGATTGAAACCTGCTCCTCGAATCCGCACGAACAGGTCGCCTGCAACATGGTGCCCACGCCAACCCCGTTTTCATGGCTGTAGCCGGATGCACGGTCCTTCGATGTAAGTGACGGTCGCTAGCTGAGTCTCGGCCGAGCCGCTACTCGGTTCGGTTACCACCTCGCCTGTGAAAGCAAGGACGGCTGGTCGAGGAGGAGCAGCCCCCACTCCGCGAATTTGAATAGCCGATTCCCTTGCTCCTTTGGTGCCTTCCAGTCGCTGCCTGTAACACCTCCGGCGGGGGCTCGATCGCTGAACAGTCGGGCCGTATCAGCAACCCTTGTCAGGAGCGCGCCCGTGTCAGGGTCGGCCTGTATTGCGAGCGCGTGGGTGGCGGCTTGGGCCACGACGAGGAAGCTCGGATCGACGCCGCGTGTTAGTTGATGCTCCTGTACGGCCGCGAACGCCATGCGTTCACATGCCTCGTCAACGACCGCGGCAAGGCCCTTCATCGCCTCGTCGCGGCCAGGGCATGTTGGCTCTGCCGCGAGGATGTCTCCGATTGCCCATGCGACGTCGGCGACGACTGACCGATCGAGCGCGTCGCATCCGTTCAGCGCGGGCACGAGAGTGCGTCGAAGCATCGTCGGTGTTGCTTGGCCGAGGAATCCGATCGCCCAGGCACATCGCTTTGCCACGGGAGTCGCGTTGCTCTGCATCGAGTCCACCAGCAGATCCTCGAGTACTGCCGCGGCAACGCGCGTGACATCGTTGCCGGATGCTTGGAGCGTCTCAGCGATCGTCCGTGCGCGGGCGCTTGATGGCACGACGACTAGTTCCCGCATGAGGTCCCGCGTAGCGACCGCGACTTGCCGAGTCAGGCCGCGCCACGAGGTGCCAACGAGGCTCTCTGAGAGTGGGAGGTGCCGTTCGACTACGTCCGCGAACGATGTACGGGCGATGTCCCATGACGCTGCATTGAGCGACGAGTCCGTGACCAGGTCAGGGAAATTCGGAGCGCGGTGAAGGCGGTGCTCATCGAGCGACTCGACTGGATCGATGTCACGCGCACCGCCGCGGCCCGAGAACCAGTCAATGATGTCGGCGAACAAGTGCTGCTCGCCGTTCTTGTGGATGTCGCCGATTGCACTCTGGATCGCACCATCGACGGCGGCAAGCTTTCGCAGGCTACCGAGCTGCATTTCATAGAGCGTGAAGATGGCTTCACGTCTGACGACGATGTCCGCGACTCCGATCGCCACTTGTCGTTCGGATGCCCAGTTGACGACCTTCTCCCTCTTGTCCCTCTCGAGCGAGAAAGGCGAGGCGATGCGCGCGAGCGCGTCGACGATGTCGCCTGTGAAGCTCGAGCTGCTCCCACGCCGGAGGCCCGCGTCTTCGTCGCTCTCGAATCGCGCGATCACTCGAACGAGACGCAGCAGTGCAGAGGTTGACGTCGTCGACGTTTGTGCGGATTTGAGCGGTCTACCGACGGCCTTTTCGGCGATCTGTCGAAACATCACGGAGAACGCCTCGGGGTCCATCAGCTGGCCGCCGACGTAGGTCCGAATGGCCCGATCAAACGCGCGACTGATGCGCCGTCCCGTCGGCACCGATGTCATGTAACCGAGAGGGGCATCCACCTCCCAACGACAAAGAACGGCGATGAGGTCGAGCGCCTTGGACGAGAACGGGTAGTTCCGAAGCGCGATCTGGCACAGTCCCCGCTGGAGTCGCCCGACCGCGAGGATGTCGCGCCGGCTGACGGACTCGCCCCGTGCGGCCACCTCGCTCAGGTAGTTGACGGCCGAACTCGCCCCTATGACGGCGTCGATCGGGTGCCTACTCGTCCCGAGCCTCCTCAAGACGGTCCAAAACTCTCCGTTCACGCCCGAGGCGACACTGTCGGGATCCTTCGCCGCCCTAAGCGTCCGATAGAGCTCGACGAGGCGTCGATCCTCCGACTCGTCGATCGCCGCGAGGACACTCTCCTTCTGCTCGAGCAGCGGTCCGCTTCGCAGGAGCTGCGTGAACCGCGTCTGCGTGAAATTGTGGGGTGGAGCCGCTAGCCGCTCGGGAAGCTGTGGCGCGCCTCGCCGCGTGCGACCTTCAGGCTTGGTTCCCCCTAAGAGCGTCGCGACGGCGGCGAACCGCAGCAGGCTCCCTCGGTCGCCCCCGGTCACCTCAAGCTCGTTATACCGTGGCATGTTGGGTCACTTTCCCACAAACAGACGGCATTGCAACCCTGTAATCGCATGGACCTACGCGTTGTGCGGCCAGGTTGCGGCCAAGGTGTCCGACGAACGCTCCAAGTGGGCCGCGTGACACTATCGGTCGTACCGACCGGGAAGTGAAGAGTTACACCGATGTAACTTCGCATTCTCGCGCACTTCTTCTTGCCGAGTGCCCTTTCCGGGTCTATAACGAACAGAACCCCAGCCTTTGGGGCTGGGGTTCTGTTACAAGCTGACTGTTACAAGCGAGAAGGCGTTGCACCGCTAACTCGCTCAGACCAGGGGGTGCCTGGCCGTGTTCAAAAGTACACCTGTACGCCTCGATCGTCGACGACCTCCGGCCCGCAGCGCCGTCGGCGACACGACTGCTGCTGCAGAGCGATTCGCACCTAACGATCACGCCCGCGCCCCGCTCCGCCGCGGCATCAGCCTCCTCGCCGCGTGCGGACTCGGCCTCACCGTCGCTGTCACCTCTGCAGCATGCGGCGGGACCCGCGATGCGCCTCCCGCCTCGTGGTCCGAGCAACCCGCCGCGGTCGCGCAAGCCACCGGCGACGAAGTCGTCGCCATGCTCCGGCTCTGTCGGGGCACCGTCAGCATCGGCACCCTGCACGCCGCCGTGTTCCCGCGCAGCGTCTCGCAGCCCGACACCGCGGACCCGCAATGGGCGGCCCTCATCGCGGATGTTCGCAAGGTGGCGGCCGACGCGGCGGCATGCAACTGGGTGCTCACCGTCGTCGGCTACGCCGACGCCACCGGCAGCGACACAGTCAACCAGCGCATCTCGCAGGACCGCGCCGCCAACGCAGCGATGGCAATTGCCCTCTCAGTTGGCTACCCGCAGAACCTCGTCGTCAGCCGCGGCGTCGGTTCGGTCGGCCCAGGCACCTCCGCCGAGGACCGCAAGGTCGAGATCTCATTCACCCATGCCTGACGCAGAAGGGAACCCCCCCGTGACCACCCTCCACCGTGTCGCAATCGAAGACGATCAGCCGATCGTCGGCCGCGGTCGCCGTCTCGCTGTGCTCATCGCCGCGGCCACCGTCGCTGTACTCATCGTCGGAGGTGCCGGCGCCGGTGTGTTGTCTTGGACCAACAAGTTGAAAGCACCGCCGACCTGCGACAGCTTCGCCCGCACCGCCCCCGCCGAAGGAACACGCCGCGGCTTGGTCATCAAGGTGCCCGGCAACACCGAGGCCGCGCAGGACGACGTCGCGCGATTCGTGCGCGCCTCGCTCACGGGCACGGACCCAACCAAGCCCCTGACCGTCGACCTGCGCTTCGTCAGCGGGGACAACAACTACACCGCCGCCGGATGCTTCGCGGCGCCGCTGACGGTGCAAGCCAACGCCAAGGACCTCGAGGTGCTGCACGACGACAACTCGGATTCGAATCGCGCTGTTGTCGCCGACCAGCGCCGCCGCGCCGTCGACACCATCGCGGCTGCGGCCGCCGACAGCATGGCGTCGATTCCGCGTCCGACGAGACCCGCGGCCGGGTTGTTGTCCGTGTTGCAGATCGCCGCCGACGTCGCCGAGACCAGCGACGACCTGTTCGTCCTGACATCGACCGACACCTCCGCGGACAACTGCCTGCACGCAGGCCGTGCCTCTGACCCTGGTCCCAGCGGCGGCACTGTCGCCGACAGCACCGTGCAGAACTGCGTCGACGCCAACGCGCTGCAGCTCATCGCGGGGAGCGTGCACCTCGACACGCCCCGCTCTGTGCGACTCACCGGCGCCCAGCAGGCCGCGGCCGACGCCTTGTTCCACGCTGTCTGTGCCCACGCCACCGTCCGTCGGGACTGTTCCTCGTAACCCACACACCCGCCCACACCGACACCGAAAGGGGCTCCACCCATGGGCATCTTCGACGGCAACATCACCGAGAGCATGTTCGGCTGGTTCGACGACAGAGTGCAGGTCCGCCGCGCCAAGGCCGAGGGAGACAAGGTCAACCGCATCGAGCAGACGACCAAGACCCGTCAGGAAACCCTCAACGGGTTCGCCGCCTCCGTCCGTGACCAGATCCCCGACCTCGGTAATGGCACCGAGGACGTGGTGATCACCACCCTCGCCGATGGGTCGGAAACGGTCAACCGCCTCGGCGGCACTGACAGCGAGACGATGCGCAACGCCATCCTCGTCGACGCCGAGGCGTCTCACATCGAGGCCACCAAGCAGCTCGCTCGCATCCTGCGTCCGGCGACGCTCGCCTACGCCCGCTACCAGCAGATCATCAAGCGCCCGGCCGGCTACTTCCGCAAGCCGGGCGCCTACCTTAAGGCCAAGAAGCTGGGGGTCGGCCTGCTGTTCGGCGGCATCGTCCTCGACACCATCGTCATCACGAACTTCATCGCCGGCGTTATGGGCCGCACGCCGTTCGGCTTCATGGCCGTGCCCGTCGCGTTCCTGTTCGCGGCGCTCGGCACCGTACCGATGTTCTTCGCTGGTCGTCTCGCTCGCGACGCCACCGCGGCATCGCAGGCCGCCCGCAGCGGCGGGGCACTCGGCGCGTGGATCGGCGCGCTCGCTCTCGGCTCGTTCGGCATCATCCTCCAGTTCGGCATGTTCATGATGCGCACCGCGCTCGACACTGGCGATACCGGCGCCAAGTCCGCCTACGCCGGCTTCGGGCTCATGACCGTGCTCCTCGCGGTCGTGATCATGGTCGTCGAGTACTTCGTGCACACGCCGAGCAACACCGACGACATTGTGTGCGCCGAGACCGACAAGGCGCTCATCGAACGTGCCGACCAGCTCCACCAGCACGTGCACACCAAGGCCGACCGGCTGCGCCACGCGGAGATCGACCACCTCCAGAAGCAGCTCAACGCTCGCAAGAACAATCGTCTTGCCGTCGCCGGTCACGACAATAAGCAGCTCACTGCCGTGCAGGAACAGCAGATCAGCGACTTGGAGGCGCGCATTGAATCGCTCCGGGACCGGGCCGCGCAGCCGTATCAGCCGCTCGACTTCGAAGCACTGATCGACCAGTACATCGAGGTGCCGACGGCGGCGACCACCGACCCACAGGTCCGTCTCCTCGACGACGGCAGCGGCGGCGTCGCCGCCTAGACGTCACTCCGGTCCCGGAAGGAGTCGAAGCTATGGGCCTCTTCGAGGCGATCTTCGGGCGTCACAACCCGATCTCGTCGCTGAACTCGCTCACGTGGATCCTCCGGCCTGGGGTGCCTTACGACATCTCACCGTTTCGCCGCAGCAGCATGGGTGGGGAAACGTGGAAGCTCACGCTGCGCCCGCCGGGCGCGCCTTCACGAACCGTGTTGGCGACCCGGTCGGCCAACGGCAAAGACTGGTTCTTCTCGCAGCGATACGCCGACCCGCACGGCATTCACAACCTCACGAGAGCCGGCGCTGACCACGTCCACTTCAAGAGCAACGGTTGGTCGAAGGACCCGTCGCTGAACGGACGCGCCATCTTCCGCAACGACTCGTTCAACACCGCGGGCCTGCTCGGCCTGCGCGGCGGCCAGATGGGCGGGCCCCGCTCCGGGCTGATCCCTACTGCCCTCTCGCGGCAGGCGAACGCCGTCGCGGCGCGGGGGTTATCCAACCTCAAGCTCGCCGGCCAGGCCCGCTTCCAGCTGAACGCGTCGCAGAACGCCACGATGTTCGGACGCGTCGCCGGCGATCTGAGTGCCACCGCCACGACGGCGTCGCAGATCAACTCACTCGCTCGCACGGGCACGACGTGGGCGAACGGCATCCGGCTCAACGGGGTCGGGTGGAAGGGGGAGGCCGCCGGCCGCTTCGCCCGCAATGCGTTCGCCGCCAGCGAGACCTTGTCCAAACAGGGAATGAAGCTGGGCGAGTCCGCCGCCAAGCTGTCGCTGCTCATTCCCGAGGCGAACTTGAAGGCAGCGACCGCGCTCGCCGAGGCGCAGGCTAAGGCCGCGCTGCGCGCCCAGGAGCTCGCCGTCAAGGGCATGTCCAAGATCAGCGAGTCGGCGGTCAAGGCGGCGTTCAAACAGGCCGAGGCGCTCGCGAAGGCGGCGACCCAAGCTGTCGAAGCGGCCACGAAGACCGCCGCGTTGGCGGCCGAAGCGACGACGAAAGCCGGTGTGCTCGCTGCCGAAGCAGCCGCTAAGGCCGCCGTCTACTCCGCCGCCGCCGTCGCCCAAGGCTTGGCAGGCGGCGAACGGTGACCCCGGGCTGCTGACCTCGCCAAGGGTGCGCCGACTCGGCGTTCCGATCAGTCCGCGAGAGCGAAAAGCGAGTCAGCGTCGTCATCGCGGATGAACCCAAGTGTGCGAAGCCGGATCGTCGTCGCCTGCCTTGAGACGCCGAACTGGGTCGCGAGTGTCCGCGTTGCGGCGTCGATCGTGGCCGGCGAGGTTCCGATATTCGCTGCGCGTGCGGACTTCATGAACACCGTCTTCGGCATCAGCAGCGCGGCCATGCCCTTGTTCGCCTGCACTTCGCGCCAGTCTGATGTCCGTACTCGGTGCGCGACGTCGCGCTTCAAACAGCGAAGGAGCTGCGGACCGTCCGACGCCGGATGGTCATCTGCGAACAGGACCGTCTGGTTCTCGTCGAACTCGAAGAGCACACGATGCAACACAACGTGGGCGGCTTCGTGCGCGAGCGTGGCCCGCCATCGCCCTTCGACACCGGGCGGACACCAGTCCGCATCCATCGCCGAGCCGGTCAGATCCTTGTTGATCCGGACCGCCGGCGCCTCGCGTGGCAGAAACTCTGTGAGGCCGAGCACGGCGCGATCGAGTGTGGCGAACTGGTCGAGCGTCGCTGCGAGGTGATCTTCGATGAATGCTTCGAGATCGACGACCGTGTTGGTCGCGTCGGGCATCAACTTCGCGCGACGCAACTCGTCCTCCATGGTTCGTTCGATCTCGTCGTCCTCGAACCAGATCCGCTGCTCGCCGCCGGGACTTCGATACGTCTTCACGCGCCCTCCGTGGCGTCGTTCTCGCCACGGTCGCGTCGGAGATCGGCGACCCGATTCAGGAGGTCGCGGATCTCGTCCTCGGTGAGCTTCTCATCGGAGATCTTGCGGAAGAGGGTGGTGGCCACTGGGGTCTCGCGCATGTACCGCTCGGCGTCGGTTCCGAGACGCCCGGCGCGGGCCACGAGCTCCTCGAACGACAGGTTCAGAACGTCGGCGATGCGGGTGAGCACGTCCTCCGAGGGCACACGCCGGTTGTTCTCGATGTCGCTGACATAGGAGGGTGTCACATCGAGTCGCCGGGCCAGCTCGCGCAGGCGCAGATTGAGGGCGGAGCGGCCGTCGCGGACGAAGTCACCGAGGGAGTTGTCAGCCATGTTCGCCGCAGAGCGTACAGGTGAAGGTTGCGGCTCGCGCGCGATGTCCTCAAGGCTCATCCGAGCGGGCTGAAGCCGGTGTTCGGGATTGGGTCAGATTCCATCGCGACCGACCGCAGGCCCTCGAGGCCACGCAGGCTGCCGTCGATGACCTCGTATCGGTGCTCGTTGCGCAAGGCCCGTGCCGCCTCGGCGACGACGAGGGCACCGGCCGTCGCGCCGACGAACGATGCCGCGACCGATCGGTTGGCGATCTCGACAATGCCGCACTCGTCGTCGGCGCCCGCTCGGTCCCGGTAGGCGGGGAGGTCGAGCGCAGGTTCGTCAGCGGCGACCTCGTCGCGCCACACGGTGATTGCTTCCGAGCGGCGCGGGCCGGGAAAGCTGTGCAACTGCATGTCGAGGTAGTGCGCTGGCCCGCCGCCGAGACCGGCGTCGACTATCAGGTCGAAGCCGCAGTCGCTGAGTTGCGCGCGTGTGGTTGTGTTGTCGACGCCGATCAGCGCGAGCCGCGGCTCGTCGCCTACCGGACCGTGGCTCGGTCGTAGCCGACGTTCCGTGATGGTCGTCGAAAAGCCACGGGCGTCGAGCAGCGCGGCGAGGGTGCGCGTCTTGTGCTTCTTCTCATGGTTCGTGACCGCGCCTGGTATGAGCAAGAGACCCGTGCTCTCGTTGGCGGTCGTGACTACGTCGTCGTCCTGCAACATGAGGCATACGTCGGCGGGCTTCGTGTACGGGAGCATGCCGATCGACCACAGGTATCCCTGCCCGAGGTGTCCAAGCCCGGCGAGCCACCACTTGCTGGGGGCGTACGTAACGTCGTCTGGTCCAGTGGCCTCCAGACTCATCCACGGCACGCCGGGGCGCCACAGGGACATGCCTTGGTTCCGGCGGCCCGTAGCGATCGCCGTATCGCGGAGGTACTCGAACGCCTCTGCGACGGCGATCCCTGCCGCCGCGATTCCCGCGGGGACGAAGAGGTCGCGTTCCTGGAGTGGGCTGGTCGTCCCCTCGACGACGCCCGCGGTCCAGCCGTCGAACGTAGCGCGCAAGACCGGCCGCCCCGGCGTGTTGCCCGCGGGTTCGCCGATGCAGATGGTGGGGTGATCGGTCTCGAGGTCTTCGACGATGACTCCGCCGTAGTGCTCAACGGCGGCCGACAGCTTTTCGCCGTGGTTCCACCCGACCTGGAGTCGCACGTCGTTGGTGATCTTCACGTGGACGCCGCCCTTGAAGGCGCGCGCGGCGCTGTTCACGGTGGTGAGGACGGCGGCCTGGCGCGAGCGGTTGTGCGCGAGGCCGCGACCGACGTGCACCTGAAGAATGAATGCGGCGAGGCGCTCCTCGGCCTCGTCGAATGTCGCGACTTCGCGGGCATCGACGAGGATCTTGGCGGTCCGGCTGAACGAGTCGGCGTCGAGAGAGCGCGTCATGCCCAGCGCCCGATGTAGAGCAGGCGTGCGGCTCCCCTACCCAACGCCTCGTCCCACTCGTGCGCCCCGCGGTATATGTGGACGCCGCACTCGCGGGCTGTCACGGTTCGCGCTGCCAGGTGCGGGACGATGATGGCTACGTGCCCCGCGATGGCGATCATGGGGTTCGCCCCATCAATGTCACTCTGCTTCACGAAGCTGGCGGGGTGCGTGTGCACGTCGGCTATCACGCGCAGGTTCTCGGCGGTGCAGATTGCCCACAGCGCGTCGAATCCGGATGCATGCATAGAGATGGCACCTGTAAGGCACGCCGGGTCGACGTCGTCGAAGTAGACGACGCGGGCGATCGTGCGTGGTTCCTGTCCGTCGGCCATGGCCAGCAGGAACGCGCCGGACTCGCGAACACCGCCCCCGCGCCGGCCCAGTTCTGTGAGGAGCGCGGCCCACTCCTCGCGGCTGACACGCACCCGGCTACGGCGTGCGACGAATGCCCGAAAACTGGGGCGAGTGAAGAAGGTCATGGATCACCTTGAGGTAGTCGACGATGTCCATCCGTGCCGGGTCCCAGATGCTCGCCGGGTCCTGCGCCGGCCAGTCGGTGTGACCGGCGACCGCAAGGCGGTCCATCGGCTGGTACAGCGCGTGCGCATCCGCGTTCGGCTTCCAACCCGGGTTGAACACGGCTTCCACGCGTCCGGTGCCGGTCGGCCACAGCTCGTGCGCGAGCGGGGCGTCGGTCCCGATGTCCCACGGCTCGGATGTCGGCCCAGACGCGGGGTAGTCGGTGAGGTCGAAGTGGAACGCGAACTCGGCGGGCGCGACATCGCGCGTCGCCGCCGACACAGCGATGATCGGGTTCGGCCATCCGTCATACACGAGTCGCCAGTCGCCGCAGTCGACGCCAAGAAGGAATCGACCGCGGGCGATGTGCTGGCGGAAGGTGCGCTCGTCGGGGTTCATGGGCCGTGAGCACGTCAGCCCTGCGGGCGGATCTTCGGAACGAGACCGAAGGACACGCTGCAGTGCTCGCGGACGAAGGAGCCGATGTGGTCGTGCACGTCGGGCTGGATCGTCGTGCCGGTGATCTGGAGGACGTGCTCGGTGGCGTCGGTGGGGGTCAGGTTGAAGCCGCGCTTCGACACCGCCCACTCGAACACGCGCTCGATCCGCGTCGCCGAGTGGAAGGTGTGTTCCTTGGCTACTCCGTTGTAGGTGACCTTTGTGATCACCTCGTGGCAGCGGTTCACATGAACGTGCCCGCGGTGTTCGAGATTCGACTCGACGACGGTGACGGTCACATCGATCTCGGTCTCGGTCTCCTCGAGCCACGCACGCTCGCCGTCGGCGAGGTCAAGGGCCTCCGCCACGGTGATCGTGCGCTGGATCTCGCGGATCTCGATGCGGTGCTCCGTGGGCCGGTGCACGAACAGCTCGATCGTGTCACGGGGGTCGGCGTCGTTGGCCTGGTCGTCGGTCATGACAACTCCTTCATTTTGCTGCTCCAGCAGGAGCGTGGTCTGGGTGTTCACACTGTACGCCATGTTCGCCGCCTAGCGAACACACCCGACGTGCTTTGCTATACGGCCCTGCGCGGCCAACGAACGCCTTAGGGTTGACCAGATACTTAGGTACTTCTATACTTTGGCCACCAAGGAGGTGCCGAGATGAGTACCCAAGCGCCCATCAAGGTCAACGAGCAGACCAAGAATCGCGTCCGCTACCTGGCTGCCCTGACCGATGCAACCCAAGCGGAGATCGTCGACCGCGCCGTCGCTGAATACGCAACCCGCCACGCCGACGTCATCGCAAAGGGCCTCGAACGAGCCCGCGAAGTCCTCGCTGGTGGCGACGTCGCGATCGCTGCTCACCTACTCGGTGAGTCTCCCGAAGCAGTCGCACGGGTGGCCGGCGGCGTGCGCCGCTAACGCATTCCGAGACGAACGACTTCGAACCACTCAACGTCGCCTGTCGGCCAGTCGTTGCGCGGCTCGAAGAGTGCTGGCGCGACGTGCGCCTCGAGAGCGACGAAGAGGAGATCGCGGAGTGCCTCCGCAATGAAGGTGCCGTCGATGCCTCGGATGCTGAGGGCGCACCAGATCTCCTGGATCCCGTCCGCTTCCTGAACGAGGATGCGACAAGGCAACCAGCCGCCGAGACTGTGGTGGTGTTCGACGCCCGGTGCCATGAGTGCAGGGTCGAGGAGCTCGAGCAGGTCGGCGGTGAGTCCTCGCTGCAGGCGGATCGCCGCCTCGGCTCGATCGCGGAGATTGTCATCGTCACCCGGGAGCAACTCGCCAGACGCGTGGAGCTCGGCGAAGTAGACGAAGGCGTCGTCATCGGAGTCCTGCTCGCGCCGATGCGCCGCACACAGCCATACGATCTTCGCCCGCTCATCGAACCAGGTAGCGCCGCGCTCGGAGGAGACGCGTATGCGGTAGACGAAGCGGATGCTCGATCGAGAGGATGCGTTTCTGCCCCTCGGGCGACGCCGGAGCGATACGTCGAAGCTCGTCCATGAACGGATGCTCTAGCCCGCCGAGATCAACGTCGAGCCCAGGAAGCTCCACTCCGAGATCGCTCTCGAGGCAGCGGAGGGTAGGTCGGGAGCGACGCGCCTCGGGCATGACGTTCGGATCGTAACGAAGGCACCCTTCCAATCGAGCGATCCGCGAAAGATGTCCTCATGGGAGCACTGCTGACAACGACACTGGTGCGCGGCGAAGAACGGACACCGTGCTCGGCCTCTTCGCCTGGAAAAGCACCAGCCGGCCGGCGGCGGTTCCGTACCCGGCGGGATCGACGAGGTCCCAGCAGCGACCAGGCTTGGGCGCGCCAAGGCAAAGAGGGGGGTCGCGCCACACCGCCGATGCAAATACGTTCTTAGGCCATGGCTACGAAGACAGATGAATCAGAAGACGAAATCCGCGAGCGATGGGGCCAGTGGCTCCAAGCCATCTACGACGACGTGCTCACGCTGCGTCTGTACCAGGCCAACTGGGCCGAGATCCGCGAGGTGATTGACGCGAATCCTTCGATCCCGCAGCCGAACCATGTTGCCGACTGGATCTATGACCTCTACGGCGTCGTCCTGGCCGTTGGCGCACGTCGGCAGGGAGACCGGCGGAAGGACGTGGTGACACTCGCGAGGTTGATCGATGACGTCGCCCGACACCCCGAAGCGATGCCCCGCGAGTTCTTTGTCGGCCGCTACCCGGAGTTTCTTCAGGAACACGGTGCGGCCGATGCCGACTTCGACCAGTTCTCACAACCTGGCGACGAACTGATCGACCCGGCGATGGTCCGCGACGACCTCGCATCCCTCGGCGAGGCCGTCAAGGTCGTGAAACGATTCGTCAACAAACACCTCGCCCATCTCGGCGAGGACCGGCACGGCGTCACGGCAACGTACCGTGACGTCGAACTCGCGCTCCTGGAACTCGACCGGCTGCTACGCCGCTACTACCTGCTCATCGACGGCGGCGGGCTTACATCGACCACACCGACCAAGCAGTACGACTTCACCCGTCCGCTG
>JBBQTC010000083.1:0-13781 GCA_038234785.1 Acidimicrobiales bacterium | reverse complement strand
ACCGAGGCCACGTGGAACCCCACCACGGGTTGCGACCGCACCTCGCCTGGGTGCGACAACTGCTACGCACTGACGTTGGCGAAGCGTCTGAAGGCGATGGGATCGAGCAAGTATCAGGCCGACGGCGATCCTCGTACGAGTGGCCCTGGCTTCAAACTCACCGTTCACGATGACGCCTTGGACGTACCCGGCTCGTGGAGGACGCCGAGGATGATCTTCGTCAACTCGATGAGTGACCTGTTCCATCCGGACGTTCCGTTCGAGTTCATCGGGCGCGTTTTCGCGGTCATGGCCGACAACCCGCGTCACACGTTCCAAGTTCTCACCAAGCGCTCGAAGCGACTCGCTCAGCTTGGCCCCCAGCTTTCATGGCCGCCGAACGTTTGGATGGGTGTGAGCGTCGAGACCGCCAAGTACGCGTTCCGGCTCAACCACCTCCGCTCCGTCGATGCCGCGGTCCGGTTCGTCAGCGCCGAGCCGCTGCTCGGGCCGATAGACAATCTCAACCTCGAGGGCATCGACTGGTTGATCGCTGGCGGGGAGAGTGGGCCTTCGGCAAGACCCATGGATTCGGAGTGGGTTCGAAGCCTCCGCGACCAGTGCGACGGCGCTGGGGTGGCGTTCTTCTTCAAACAGTGGGGTGGCCGAACACCGAAGGCGGGTGGCCGAGAGTTGGACGGCGCGGTCCACGACGGGTTGCCCGTCTCCGTGGCCTCATAGCGCATGGCGGATCGCGACTTCTTCGAGTCGAAGAATCCGCAGGCGGTGCTGAAGCACGGGCTGCTCACCCGGTACGCGCACTACTTCGCTGGACGCGCCGGGCACGCGACTCGTGGACGGCTGGCGTTCATCGACGGGTACTCCGGTGCCGGCCGCTACGAGGACGGCAGCTCGGGGTCTCCTCTGCTTCTGGCCAGCAGCGCGAAACGCGCGGAAACGATCAATCGGGATGTGATGCTCGCTTTCGTCGAACCCGATGCTGCGGTCCGCCGCCGTCTCGCAGTGAACCTCGAAGAGGCGGGCGTCGAGTACGACGTTCTGCTCGATCGTCCACTCGAGGCCGTCATCGACGAACTTCTGGATCGGTACTCCGACCGGGCCGTTCTGCTCTTCGTCGACCCGTTCGGACTTGCCCTGAGCTACGAGACGCTCACGAGAGTGCTTCGTCGATCCCGCCGGTTTGGGCCGGTCGATGTGCTCTTGCACTTCAGCACGCTCAGCATCGCCCGCATGGGCAGGGCAGCAGTGAAGGGCACGGGCGCGACCAGCAACGCGACACAGCTCGATCGCGCGCTGGGCCCCGTTGATTGGCGCTCCGCGCTCAAGGATCTACCGCCGGTCGATGGCGCGCCGACACAGGCGGCCAATGATGTCGCTCAACAGTTCAACGCCGCAATTGCCGCCGAGTGCGTGGTGCCCTCGTTGTCCGTTCCCGTTCGCAAGAGACCGGAACACGTCCCGCTGTTCATGCTGACGCTGTTCTGCCAGGACCCCGTCGGCAAGGCGCTCTGGGACTTCGCGGACATGGCCGGCAAGGCAAGCGTCGACTGGCTGATGCGGTGCGGGTCGGATGACTACGAGGCGTACCTCGCGCGACAGGAGCTCACGCCGTCGCTCTTCGCAGTTCACGCGGAGCCGAGCGAAGCGGAAATCAACAAGGTGCTCGACGCCAGAGCGCGTGCGTATCTGCCGGGCCGCATCGCGGAAGTGCTCAGCGCTGCCGGGCGAATGCGGCTGCAGGAGAACCCGGCCGCCGTGTATGGGAAGCAGCTCGGTGTCGCCCGCGAGAAGCATGTCCGGGCGGCGATGAACGACTTGGTGGAGCAGGGCCTTGTCGTGATCGACGAGCCGGGTCAGGTGCGGAACGCTGTGTATCGGTGGCTTGGCCAGGTTTGAGCCAGCGCGACGGCGCGCCGCGGGTGCTTCCGGAAATCGCCGATGATGGCCCCGTGGCGATCACCGAGACTGGTGGCATGGACCTGCACCCCGAGATGTTCGTCCTCGACAGCGGAGACTGTGCTGTCGTTGCCGCGCTCGATCTCGACCAGCTGTCGGCGCGCGGCCAGGTCGGCGATCAGATCGTCGATCTGCCGGCCGAAGCGAACCGCGCTGTGCGGACGCTTCTGGAGGCGTTGGCGACGGGCTCGCCCGTGCACGTCGTCCGTACCGATGGTGAGCTCACAGCGCAACAGGCAGCCGATCTGCTCGATGTAGGTCGTGCAGATGTCATGCGTCTCGTCGACCGAGGGGTTCTCCGAACAATCCCGACAACAAGAGGTCGCCGTCTGTTCAGCGCGCAGGACGTGCTCGGCTACCGGAAGCAGCGGGCAGTCAGGCTTGCCGCGTTGGGGGAGTTGACCGTGGCCGACGAGGATCTCGGGCTGAGCTACTGATGGCCGCGAGATCGTCGGAAGATCGAAGCCGGATGCGGGCCTCAGGCGTCCCTACCGTTCTTGAGCAGGGCGACCCTATGTGGCTTTGCACCTGCTAGGGATGTCGCGAAATCGAAGTGGGTTGAATTCGGCCGAATCCCTAGTTTTCGACCTAGAAACGTGTGGAAACGGTGACACCAGGTGGAATCGTCGACTCGCGAATTACCTGGTCACGCCCACAGCAACACACAACACCACACCAGGAAAACACGAGACCGTGAGCCACACGATCTTCGAAGGCACGAGCGAGATCCAGCAACTGGTGATCGCCCGGGCGATCTCCGGCATGCGTATCGAGTGACATAGGCGCAGGTCACGGCACTGTTATCGATGTCTGAGGTCAGTGTAACGACAGGCCCTTTCTGACCTGGTGTTCCAGGGTCGCTGTGTTGTCTGACACAGCGAACTGTGTCAGCGAACGACGCGGCCGACGGCGCCGGTCATGTGGATCGACGGTGCGGAGTAGATCCGTTTCACATCCTTTCCTCACCGGTCCGGAAATTCCGGTAGTAGATGGGCAGTACAGCACCGCTCACAGCCGACGGCACAGCGTCGGCGACCGGCATCCAGCTCGATGTACTGACGGGCTCAGAGTCGTTCACCATCACCGTGCTGCAGAAGGGCACCGATGACGACTCGATTGCGGCGATCGAGAAGTTACTGGCCGCCATCGTGTTGCCCCGACTGCCGTAGGACCGGATCGTTCAACTGTCGAGTTCGAGGCGCAGTCGTCGAGCGCGTTTTTCCCAGCCCGGCAAGCCGATCGCGGAGGATGCCTCGATGCACCGATCGAGCAGTGCGGCAACGTCGGCCGCCGGCGCATGGCCGGGATGTCGAATGTGCATCCACGCTTCGTCGTGATCGGCAATCGCTGCGAGCGGTCGCGCCCCTTGCTCGACGAACATCGAACGAGCTGCAGCGAACCACGTGGTGGCTTCCTCGACTCTGCCGTCCACCGCGCAGAGTCGTGCGAGCGAGAGCTCGACCGAGGTTCCGAAGTTCGTGAATCCGTTCGGGAGCCAGCGGGCACGAATGGCGCCCTCCACGGTCGCAAGAAGCGTCGTGTCTCCCGTCAGCCACACGACCTCGGCAGCGCTGTGATGGATGAACGCGTGACGGTATTCCTGTGGAGACGCCTCCCACAGGTACGCGACGAGAGATTCCAGCTTGGTGAGTGCGTGAACTGAGCGACCCCTTCGAGCGTTGACCACAGCGACCATCGCGTCTGACGTTGGCCCCGCCGGCGAAGCAACCTCGGCCTCTTCCTTGCCGGATTGCCAGGCCCGCGTTTCGATGGAGACCTGCCACATCTGCTTCGCCCGCGCGATGTAGTCGTCCCATGGGCCGTCTGCGAGGGCGTACAGCACGAACGTGGCGACTATCAGGTTGTTCCAGTGGCGCACGTCGGGGACGGACGCAGCTCGCGCCGCATCGGCGGCGGCGAGTCGGCGCCATGCCTCATCCATCTCACCCGACATTGCCAGTGCTGATGCAACACCGCAGCAGGTCAGGACCAGCGGCGCGCTCTGCCTCCGACGCTGGTACATCTCGATGGCGCGCACGCCGTGATCGATGACCGCAGGCCAGCCACCGACCAACTCGGTCAGCTCGCCGTGCCACTGCCGGGCCAGTGCAACTGCCTCCTCACGAGCGCTGATACAACCGATCGTGTCGGCGCGGAGGCGGTGATCGAAATCGATCGCCGCAGCCTCGCGGTTGAGCGCCGTGTACTCGACGTCGCTGTACAGCTCCGCCCGTTCGCGGAACAAACTGTCATCCAGGGCCTGGATCCGTGCGTAATGGGCGCGCAGCTTCAGTCGGCGCCAGTCGGCCGACCGACTGGCGTCGCCGTACGCGATGCCGAGCTCGTACAGCTGCATCAATCTCTCCTGCGTCGGGTTGTTGAACGCAAGCCGGATCTCGGTGATGATGTCGCCGATGAAGGCGCACGCCGCATCGTCGCCTTCGGCATCTGCAAGGAGGCGGGAGGCGACCAACGCTTCGGCTGCGGCTGCGACCGGCTGCTGTGACCGAGCGAGCGCAAGGCAGAGCTGCGCGACCGCTTGCGGCCGACGCAGGTCGTGCGCAGGCATGAGCGTCTCGGCGAAACGAAGGAAGCGAGCGCGCTCGGCATGCGCGGCCACCTGGTCGGCGTGCTCAGCTGCGGCCAACGCTGCGTCGACACCCCGCTCAGCGCCCGCCAAGGCGCGACTTGCGTAGTAGTGCGCGGCAATCCGTGCGTTGGTTGTCATCGTCGCATTGGTGGACGTGCGCATCGGTAGCTCGGCAATTCGCGCTTCGATCGTGGTCGCGATCCGGCGATGCATCCGCGGCAGCCGCGATGCATTGATGGTCGACTGCACAGCCACGCGTGCGAGGGCATGCACGAAGCGGTATTCGTCCATGGAATCGGTGGGCTCGATGAGGTGCGCAGCGATCGCTTCGTCGAGCGCGTCGAGCGCCGTCGCCTCGTCGAGGTCGGCGACCAGGCGCGTCGCCTCGAGCGGGAACTGCTCGTCGAAGAGCGCACCAACACGCAGCATCGTGCGGGTTGGGCCTGACAGCCTGCCCATGCGCAGCTGCAACGTGTCGATCACACTGTCGGGAAGGCCACTCGCAGCGTGATCAGTGTCGTGGTCGTGGCCAACGTCCTGACCGAATCGGATCAGCTCGGTCAGATAGAACGGGTTCCCGCCCGAGCTCGCCAGCAAGGCCTCGACACGTTCTTCGGCAGGTGTCGTCTCGGTCATCGCCGTGATCAAGTCTCGTGCCGCACTGTGCGACAGCCCCCGAAGCCGGACCCGTTCGATCCGCACGTCGCGTTGCAGCGTTGCGAGGCCTGCCAGGAGTGGATGGGTGTCGTTGAGGTCGGTGTCTCGGTAGGTGCCGAAGATGGAGACGGGGAGGCGCGAGGTCAGCGGAATCACGTACGGCAGCAGCGTCAGCGTCGCGTGGTCCGCCCAGTGCAGGTCGTCGAGGACGAGAACCGTTGGGCGCTGCTGGGCGATGTCGTTGAGGAGCCCCGAGAACGCTTCGAAGATCTCGAACCGCAGATCGTCGATATTGGTGGTCCTCATCGCAGCGAGGGTCGGTAGAAGTTCACGGACGATGGGAAGCACATCGGCCAACGGCTCGGCGAACGGCTCGATCAACCGACGCGCGTCGTGCGCGTCCATCAATGCGAGATGCCGTTCGAGACCCTCCACCAAGGGGCTGTACGGAGCCGCCCATTCGCCGTCGGGACAGCGACCCCAGATCACACACATCCCATCGGTGGCGGCCTCGGTGGCGAGTTCGTCGAGCAGTCGGGTCTTGCCAATGCCCGGTTCACCCACCACCATCGCGACAAATCCAGACTCGCTCGGCAACAGATGGCGAAGGTGTGTCAGTTCACCGACTCGACCCGCAAACGTCGGCGCAGCAGCCAGCGTGCGAGGATTGCTGCGGTGGCTGATGCGGCCTGACCCGATCGGCTCGGGTGCCATGATCGATGGGTCGTGTTCGAGGATGCGATGTTCCAGGTCGCGCAGAGCGGGTCCGGGAGCCAGCCCGAGCTCCTCCGCCAGGTGGTGACGAGCCCGACGAAATGCATCCAACGCGTCAGCCTGCCGCCCAGCGCGATACAGCGCGAGCATCAGCAGCTCCCACAACGGCTCCCGCCACCGCGAGCGAGCGACCTCCCGCTCGAGTTCTCCGATCACGGTGTCGGGCCGACCTGCAGCGAGCGCCGCAGCGGCCCATCGTTCGACGACGTCGCCGCGCAGCGACTCCAGGCGGCGGCGCTCGGCCGCGATGGCCAATGACTCACCGAGGCCTTCGAGCGCCACGCCGGTCCACATCGCCAACGCATCGGCCATGCCGGTGTCATTCTGGGCGACGTCCTCGAAGCGAGTGACGTCGACCTCAGATCGGTCGAGCATCAGGCGGTAGCCGGATGCCGTCGTCACGACCAGTTCGGTTCCCATCGTTCCGCGGAGGTCCGATATCAGACCGCGCAGCGTCGCAAGGGCGCTGCGCGGAGGCTCGTCACCCCAGACCGCATCGATCAGTCGTTCGTTGGACACCACTCGGCCGGGTTGCAGGCCGAGCATTGCCAGTACGACACGGCGCTTGAGCGGCCCTGCGTCGATGGAGTTGCCGTCGTCAGCGAACAACTCCATCATGCCGAGTAGTCGTAGCTCCAACCGATCCGCTCCCTCGTGAGGTGATGCGAGCATAGGAGCACGATTGCACCGTCGCGAGCGCGACGCGATCAGAACACAATCGTGTCGGCGCAAGGTGATCCCATTACAAATCTGCCGAACGGCAGGATGAGAGGAGATGTCATGAGGTCCACCCTCAGATGTTCATTGCTACTCGTGGGATCGATTGCATCCATCGCTGCGTGTTCGTCGAGCCCGTCAGCGTCACCGAGCACCGCGTCGGTGAGCTCACCGTCGACGGTGGCCGATTCGTCCACTACAGCACCCCTGCCGACGGACACGACCGACGCGAGCAGGACGACAGTTGCAACCGCCCAACTCGGTGACCCGACGCAGTGTCCGTTGGGAGCCCTCGACGCGGCAACCGGAACCACGGACATCACGTTCTGGCACGACGACTCCGCCGGCCCTGGTGACGTGATCAAATCGCTGGTCGCTCGCTTCAACAAGGAGAACCCGAACATTCACGTCGACGCCCAGTTCCAGGGCGACCTGATCAGCAAGTACGAGACCAACCTTGCGGGTGGCACTCAGCCCGACGTGGTCTCGCTGCCGGCCTCGAACACGCAGGAAATGATCGACATCAAGAGCACGGTTCCGTACGGTGCGTGTGTCGTCGCCGATCATGACGATCTGTCCGATGAACTGCCGCCCGTGATGGCGCTCGGGATGTCCGGCGACACGATGGTCGCGCTGCCATGGGGTCAGGGCGGCCTCGTGCTGTTCTACAACAAGGCTGCGTTCGTCAAGGCCGGGCTCGATCCGAACAAACCACCGGCCACCTTCGACGAGCTCCGCGCTGCCAGCAAGGCCATCGTCGCGGCCGGAGCGGCGAAGCACGGGTGGTCGATGACCTTGTGGGGCGGCTACTTCGCCAGCTACTTCGCACTGCTCGACCAGGCGTGGGGTGTTGACCCCGACGGCGCCGGCCGGGCGACGCACGTCAACGGCGACAGCGACCTGGCCGTGTCGGTCGCTACCGCTCTTCAGGCAATGGCGAGCAGCGGCGAGTTCCTGCCGTTCGCTCCCGGGCCGAACCCGGACGCGCTGCTCTCGGTCGCCTCAGGCGACGCTGCGATGGCCGTTTCGACAACCGGCAATGTCGCCGAGGTCGTGGCCGCCCTGAACGGCGGTGTTGGCGCCGGCATCGGGTTGACCGTGGATCAACTCGGAGTCGGCCCAATGCCGTCATTTACGCAGAGCAAGAGCCCTAACAACGGTGGTTCGGGTAAAACGATCTGGCTCATCGCCAACGGCGATCCGGCCAAACTCGCAGCGTCGTATCGCTTCACGAAATGGCTCAACGAACCCGAGCAGATCGCCGAGTGGTCGATGAAGACCGGATACATTCCAACTCGCGCCAAGGCGGCCGAGCTGCCGGCGATGCAGGCCTTCTGGGCCGCCAACCCCTTGTTCAAGGTCGGCTACGACCAGGCCGCGGTCTCGCCGTACGTGCCGAACCCCAGCGCAAGGATCGGTCCGAACGATGAGGCCTTTGCCCTCTTCGACGCTGCCCTGCCGTCGATCGTGATGGATGGCGCCGACGTCGCCAAGACCCTGGGCGCTGCCACGACGAAGGCCGATGCGATCCTGGCGGCCTACAACGAGCGCTTCCCGGCGTGATGATCGCCGTGGAGCTCAGTGAGCGATTCGAGGTGCTGCGGCGGTTGCTGCCGCAGCACCTCCACGACGACGCAATGATCCAAAGGCTGGCTGACCAGAGCTGTGAGATCGAGTTCGCGAAAGGCACGGTCTTCGTCCGCGACGGTCAATCCGTGGCCGAGACGTACGTGGTGATCGACGGGCGCGTAGAGGTCAGTCAACGATCCGGACGACGATGGCTCGCCTTCGAGGGAGCCATCATCGATGCCATCGAAGGAGCGGTCGACGAGCCTGTGCGGATGGGAGCGTCCGGGGTGTCGGTGGTCGGCTGCTCGGCCTTGGAGCCCACTGCAGTGTTGGCTGTCCCCATGCTCCGGCGCCCGACACCGGCAGAACCCGACCCCCCACGATGACGAGGCCAACCACGGGTGCCGTCGGTGTGCAGAGCAAGGGCGACCGCTTGGCCGCCCTCGCGTTCGTTGCTCCCACCGTGCTGCTCGTGGTCGGCTTCGTCGTGTGGCCATTCGCGTCCACGGTCCGCAACGCGTTCTCCGACGTGGACGGCCTCGGCAACGTCGGACGGTTCGTCGGCTTCGATCACTTCAGACAGGTACTCGGATCAGAGGACTTCCGTTCCAGCCTGTCTGCAACGTTGCGGTTCGTTGCCCTGACGATGCCGGCGGGTCTCGTGCTCGGACTGCTGCTGGCGTTGGCCGCGCATCGGCCGCTGCGTGGTATCTCCCTCTTCCGCGTGATCTTCTCGTCGACAATGGCGACATCGGCAGCGCTGAGTTCGGCACTGTTCATCACGCTGTTCGCGCCCTCCACCGGAGCCGTTCGATACGCACTGCAATCCATTGGTGCACTCGGTGGCGATGATCGGATCGACCTGCTCAACGACCATCGCTGGGCCATCGTGGCGGTGGCAGCAGTGACCGTGTGGAGCAACCTGGGCTTCGGATTCATTCTCTTCTCAGCTGCGCTGCAGTCGGTGCCGGACGTGCTGTACGAGAGCGCGGCTCTGGACGGGGCTCGAGGGTTCAACACATTTCGACACATCACGCTTCCCCTCATCCGCCCGATTGCCGGCGTCGTCGCGATCACCAGCACGGCAAGCGGCGTCCTCAGCTTCGGCGAGATCGACTTCCTGACCCACGGTGGCCCTGCCGGAGACACGAACGTGCTCGCCTACTCGTTGTACACAAAGGCGTTTCGCGATCGGGACGTCAGCTCGGCAGCGGTCCTCGGGATCAGCCTGATCGTGATCTCGTTGATCCTCGGTGCCTCGCAGCTCCGCCTCCTCCGCAGCAGGCTCGATGACATCGCCGCGTGAGGAAGGTCGGCGTCGCCGTCGTCGTGCGCCCTTGCCGGGCCGGGTCGCACGGTATGCACTGCTCATCACGATGTCGCTCATCGTGCTATTGCCGATCTATCTCAGCGTCGTGACTGCCCTGCTGCCCCCCAAGTACCGGCTCGCGTATCCGCCTCCGCTCTATCCGAAGGAGGCGACGCTGGACGCGTTTCGCTTGGCGATACGGCGCGGGTCGATGCTGCGCTACTTCGTCAACTCGACCGTCGTGTCTATCGCGATCACGGCAGGCCAGGTCGCGACCGCATGCCTGGCGGCCTACGCCTTCACGTTCATGAACGTTCCCTACCGACGAACACTGCTCTGGTTCATCGTCGGCAGCGGGGTCGTGCCCTCGGAGGCGATCATCGTCGGCAACTTCCGGACTGTCGCTCGCCTCCACTGGATCGATTCCTATCCAGCATTGATCGTGCCCTTCCTCGCATCGTCGATCGGTGTGCTCCTGCTCACTCGCGCCTTTCGTAACGTGCCGCGGGATCTGATCGCGGCCGCACAGGTGGATGGCTGTGGCCATCTTCGAACGCTGCGTCACGTGGTGGTGCCCGTCGCCCGGCCGGCAATCGGTGCCCTTGCTGTCGTCGCGTTCATCGGCGCGTGGGGTCAGTATTTGTGGCCGCTCCTTGTGACCAACCGACCGGACCGGCGAACGTTGCCGATCGGGCTGCGGTCACTCGCCGGTGGCGAGCTCAGTTCGTTCACCGTGCTCTCGGCTGCAGCCGTCTTGACGATGATCCCGCTCGCGATCCTGCTGATCGTCTTTCAGAAGCAGCTCGTGCGAGGCCTCACTGCTGGTCTGGCCGACCACTGAGCCGGCGGGCCCTGAAACGGTACGCGATGATTGCGCGACGATTGCGCAACCGACCATGACCATCCTGAACATGACGCTCCGCGCAATGAGCGGGAGCACGGAGAGGCGCCGATGTCATCACAAATCCGCGTGACCATCATTGTTCTTGTGCTCGGCCTGATCGCCGTCGGCTGCAGTCCAGCGACCTCGACTTCACCCTCACCAGACACCGCCGGCACCGCTGCCCCCACGATCACCACCAGTACGGTCGGCGTGCCGCCGCCCACCGAAATGTTGGTGCCACGAACATGCGACACCGCATCGGGTCTCCCGCCTACGAAGTGCTACTGGCTCGACGTTCCCGAGCGGCGAGACCAACCGACGAGTCGCACGATTCGGCTATGGGTCGCTGTGTTCAGCCCCGTGGACCCTGCACCCGACGCAACTCCGGCGATCTTCCTGACGGGCGGACCCGGCATCACTGCGTCCACGCCGTTCATCAGCGGCAACGTCACCTTCGTCGGCACCCCACGAACCGACGTGGTCATCGACCAACGTGGCAGCGGACGCAGCGAACCTCGGTTGGACTGCCCTGAACTTCATACGAGCCTCGACGCCACCCACCCGTGGGCTGAGCGCGTCGCTGCCACAAATGCCGCAGCCGTCTCCTGCCGCCAGTCGCTCGAAGCCGCCGGAATCGATCTCGACGGATACAACACGATCGAGAGCGCAGCCGACATCGTCAGCCTCCGAAAGGCACTCGGTTACGACAAGTGGATCGTCGGTGGAGTCAGCTATGGCGGCCGTCTCGCGCGCGAGGTCTACCGCCAGGATCCCACAGGCGTTGCGGCACTGATACTCGACAGCGCCGTCACCACCGCACCGGTCGGGCCCGCCAACCTCGTCAGCGACGCCGAGAGCGCCATCCAGAGAATCACGGCCGCCTGCAATGCACAACCGACCTGCTCCTCCGCGAACGGCGGAATCGACGTACAGCTCGAGACTGCCGCCAAGCTCCTCGACACCACCCCGTTCGTCATCCCAGCGGGCGGTACGTCGCCCGCGAGCACCATCGCCGGCGACGATCTCTACAACGGCGCAATCCAGGCGATGTACCGCAGCGACCTGATTCCCGCACTGCCCGCCGCCGCGAGGTCGCTCGCCAACGGCGACACCTCCGTGCTCTCGACGCTCGCCGAGCAGGTGAATCCGCCGGCGTCCGCAGACCAGCGCGACGATTACGCCGTCGCCGACGACCAAGTGATGTCGTGCGCCGACGAGGGAGCCGCAATGACTCCTGCCGACCGCGAGGTCCTGGCTACACCAGGCAGATGGTCGTCACTCGTGCTGTCCTGGCCATACATCAATTGTGACTCGTGGGGCGTCAACCCCGTACCAGGCGGGCAACTTGCACCAGTTGCAGGTGACGTGCCAGTCCTCGCCGTCTACGGCCAACTCGACCCTGTCACCCCACCTGTGTTTGCCAACGAGATCCTCGCTCAGTTCCCCACCGCACTCTCCCTGCAATACCCAGGTGGTGGCCACGGTGTGCTGTTCCTGAGCGACTGCGCAACCCAGATCGCCCTCGCCTTCTACGACCATCCAGGTTCCGACATCGACACCGCGTGCGTCGCCTCGCTCCCCCAGCCTTTCAGCTAGGTGTGGAGATAGGGCCGATCGCTTGCCAGAAGGCGACGATTGCGTCGCGGTCTCTGTCGTAGGTCTGAATGTGGTTCACCTTGCCGTCGGAGTCGAGGGTGAAGTGGTAGAGGGCTTGGTTGTCGAAGTGGTGGCCGCGAGCGGTCCCGTGCTCGCGCATCACGAGCACCACGCTCGAATCACTGCCGCACGAGTCGAGAACGTCGTACACCCAGGTGAAGTCGAACAACTCCTGCCATGCCAGCGCAAAGCTGTTACAGGCTTCTTTGCCGACCAACTCCCGCCAGGGGCCGGCACCGATGTCGTTCGACCAGACGATGTCATCGGCGACCAGTGCGTCGGCCGCCGCTTGGTCGCCGGCGTTCGCTGCCTGCCAGAGCGATCGGATTCGGGTTGCATTGGGGTGTTCCATCATGGTTGTCCTTCTTGTCATGAGCCTGGATCACGGTAGAACGATCGATCGCGTGCACGCATCTGCCGATCGGCAGATGTCGGTGGCCTGTGCTGGTGACAGAATCACTGCCGTGGCAAAGGTGCTCGGGTTCCCTGTGTTCCCGACGTCGTTCGCGCCGCGCTCCGAGCAAGTACTCGTCGAGGGGCTGCTGCGTTCGAACCGCGTCGTCACGATCGTGGGGCCGGGAGGCGCAGGCAAGACGCGGCTCGCTGTCGAGTGCATACCGGCGGTGATGGACGACTTCGAACAGTGCGTGTTCGTCGACGTGCACGCCACGACGACCGACGATGCACTCGCCGGCCTGATTGCCGAGCAGCTGGGTGCACAGGTCCGCGCGAGCGACCCGTTCGATGCGATCGCGACGGCCGTTGGCGGGCGTTTGACGCTGCTCGTCATGGACTCGTGCGAACCGATGATCGAGACGTGCGCGGCGCTCGTGCACTGGGTGATCGGACACGCCAGCGCGCTGACTGTGCTGTGCACGAGCCGTCAACCGCTGGGCGTCGACGGCGAAGCGTTGGTGCGCCTCGGGCCGCTGCACGAGGGGACCGCCTCGCTGTTTGCTGACCGGGCGCTGCTGGTCGATCCCACCTTTGACCGGACCGCGATCGACCAGATCGAACGCGTCTGCGCAGCGGTTGGCGGCATCCCGCTCGCGATCGAACTTGCCGCTGCCCAGCTCGGTCACCTCTCACTGGCCGATGTGGCGCACGGCCTCACCGCACGCACCCACATGCTCGCTCGCGAGTCGTCCACGATCGCTCCTCGCCATCGGTCGATGCGCGCCTGTGTGGTGTGGTCGTTCGACCTTCTCAGCGAGGAAGACCGGCGATCGCTCTGCGCACTGTCGATCTTGCTCGCAGGTTTCGATCTGGCCACAGCACGAGCGATGCTGGAAGTCGACGACGCTGCGGCTGCAGCGACCGTGGCCCGTCTCGTCGCACGATCGTTGGTCGCGGCCGAGCGCGGATCACCGACGCGTTTCTCGCTGTTCGACGTTGTGCGCGAGGTCGCTGATGAGGAGCGCCGCGCCAGTATCGCCGACGACGAGCTCACCGTCCGCTACGTCGCGTGGGCGGTTCAGCGCTGCGCCGCCGCCGCCATCGGATTGGAGGGCGTCGCTCTCGACGCGACCGTTCGGCAGCTGCTCGGTGATGACGCCGACCTCGGCGCCGCGTTCGCGCTGGCGGCCGGCCGAGGGGATCTCGCGTCGATCGAGGACATGTACGGGGCACTCGCCTTGCACTGGATCACGGCCGGCCGATTCGCACAAGCC
>JBBQTC010000082.1:0-14526 GCA_038234785.1 Acidimicrobiales bacterium | reverse complement strand
TCGGGCATGCAGTACGTGCAGCGGAAATTGCATCGATCGGTGACCGAGATGCGGAGATCACGAATCGTGCGCCCGAACGGGTCGATCAGATCCATCGCGTCACGCTACCCACAACAGCATCGTCCGTACAGTGCCGCCCGGCAAAACACCGTCGCCATCGGGGAGCTCGGCGATCGCGTTGGCCAGCGAGGTGGCCGCCAGCTGATGGCTGCCCTGGGCGCCCACCGTGCGCACGTGCACGCGCCCGTCGTCGCCGAACGAGGCGAACACGCGCTGGAAGTGGGTCTTGCCATCGGGGCGGCGAGCGAGGCCGTCGTCGGCGATGGCCGCCACCGTCGGACGGTCAGGGTCGAGCAGACCGGCCATCCGTCGCAACGCCGGTCGGGCGAGCAGCTCGAAGCTGACCAGCGAGCTCACGGGGTTGCCCGGGAGCCCGAACACCGGCACCCTCCGCTCGCCGCTGGCGAGCATCCCGAACGCGAACGGCTTGGCGGGCTTGATCGCGATCTGCATCCAGCGCATCTCGGCGATCTGCGACAGCACCGCCTTGACCACGTCGTAGTCGCCCATGCTGACGCCACCGCTGGTGACGATCGCATCGCACGTCGCCGCGGCGTCGCGCAGCACGGCTTCGAGGGCCGCTTCGTCGTCGCGCACGATCCCGAGGTCGACCGCCTCGCATCCGGCGTCGTTCACCAGCCCGACGAGCATCGTCCGGTTGCTCTCGCGGATCTGCCCCGGCTGCAGCGGTCCGCCGTCGTCGATGAGCTCGTCGCCGGTGCTGAGCACGGCGACGCGCACCCTGGGAACGACCGTCACCACCGCCGCGTTCACGCTGGCGAGCACTGCCGCGACGGCCGGCGAGATGCGGGTTCCCGATGCGTACAGCTCTGTCCCGGCGCGCACGTCGTCGCCGGCCGATCGCACGGCGACACCGGCCTCGATCGACCGCCGCACGAGCACCGCTGCTCCCCCGTCGATCCGCTCGGTGTCCTCCACCATGACGATCGCGTCGGCGCCGGCGGGTACCGGCGCACCGGTCATGATGCGGATGGCCTCGCCGGGTCGGAGCACGTGGTCGCTGGACGCGCCGGCCGCCACTTCGCCGACCACGGGCAGCTCGACTGGCGCGTGGGCCACGGAGGCGGCGATCACCGCGTAGCCGTCGACCGCACTGTTGGCGAACGGAGGGACATCCTCGGCGGCCACGACGGTCTCGGCGAGCACCATGCCGATCGCCTCGCGAAATGGCATCGCCCGCGGCGCGAGCACATGACACTGGGACAACACGTAGGTGCGGGCCTCGGCGATGTCGATCACGAGCGCCACGGTACCGTGGCTCCGATGACGTCGTACGCGCCGTTCCCAGCGGCCCACCACCCCGACGGCCACATCGTGCGCTGGTCCACCTGGGACGGGGTCCACCAGGAGACCACGACGATCCGTTGGGAGAACGAGGGCTACACCGTCTCGGGCGTGGTCGGCCGAGAGCAGGTCGAGTACGTGCTGCGCCTCTCGCCGACGTGGCAGGTGCGCCAGTTCATCCTGTTCCGCGACCTCGAGGAGCCGGACCTGTGGCTCGCCACAGACGGCGGTGGCCGCTGGGGAGAGATGAACGGCGCCCACAGAACCGAGCTCGACGGGTGCTACGACATCGACCTCGCCTGCACTCCGTTCACCAACACGCTGCCGATCCGACGGCTCCCGCTCCTCGACGGCCACACGGCCGAGCTGCCCGTCGTGTACATCGATCCAGAGACGCTGGAGGTGCGGCCGCTCACCCAGCGCTACACCCGGGTCGACGAGCGTCAGTGGCGCTACGAGAGCGTCGAGACCGGGTACACCGCCGACCTGGAGGTCGACGAGCACGGCCTGGTGGTGGACTACCCCGGCGAGTTCCGCCGCATGTCGTAGCGCTGCCGCAGGGCCGCCGCGTGGGAAGCCGACTTCATGTCACGGCAGCTCGCGGAGCCAGCTGCGGAACGTCGGGCCGATCTGTGGGTCCTCCAGCGCGAGCTCGACCACCGCAGTCAGCCAGCCCATCGGGTTGCCCGTGTCGTAGCGCCGGATGTCGCGCAGGACCCCGTGGAAGGGTCCGGCCGCCGCCTGTGCGCGGAGCGCATCGGTCAGCTGGATCTCGCCACCGGCGCCGGGTTGGACGCGCTCGATCTCGTCGAAGGTGTCGGCGGTGAGCACGTAGCGGCCGATGATGATCAGCTCACTCGGCGCCTCGTCGACGGGTGGCTTCTCCACCATCGTGCGGATGCGCACGACACCGTTCGCGTCGAGGTCACCGATCGGGTCGATCACGCCGTACGCGCTCACCTGGTCGCGCGGCACCTGTTTGAGGCCCACGACGCTGCCCCCGGTGGACTCGCAGACGTCGATCATCTGCGCGAGCAGCCCGCTGTCACCCATGATCTCGTCGGGCAGGAGGACCGCGAACGGCTCGCCTCCGACGGCCTCCCGTGCGCAACCGACGGCGTGGCCCAATCCGAGCGGCTCATCCTGATAGGCGAAGCTGATCCGCAAGCTGCCACCCTCGGGCACCGCCCGCGCAACGACCTCGGGGGCGAACGCCACGTAGGACTCGATGGCCGGCTTGGCGTGGCTGGTGACGACCACGATGTGCTCGATGCCGGCGCCGACCGCCTCGTCGAACACCAACTGCAGCGCTGGGGTGTCGATGATGGGCAGCAACTCCTTGGGAATCGCCTTGGTCGCCGGGTGGAACCGAGTGCCCATACCCGCCGCGGGGATGACTGCCGTCCGTGCACGCATGATTCGATGCTACGGGGCGCTACCCTTGGCACTCGCCTTATCCGACTGCTAACCCTGTGGAGTCCCGGGAGCACACTGATGCCGACCTACGTCTACAAGTTCGTCGAGACCGGTGAGACCATCGAGGTCCTGCAGGCCTTTACCGATGACGCCCTGACCGAAGCCGTTCACCCCGGCACCGGTGAGACCATGCAGGTCAAGAAGGTCTTCCAACCGGTGGGCGTCACCTTCAAGGGTGGCGGGTTCTACAAGACCGACAGTCGCGGCGGCTCGGCCAAGACCAGCGCCACCCCGGCCGCGACTCCGGCAGGCACCTCCGACTCGAGTACGACGACGCCCGCGGCACCGGCCACTCCGGCGCCTGCGACACCCGCACCGGCACCGGCACCGAGCACGTCCAGCAGCACCGACTGACAGGCCCGCCCGCGCCGGTCGCCCCGGCCGGTATGGTGCCCGCCGACGACTTCCCCCGCGCGTTGGCACACGTCCGCGGAGGTCGAACATGTCGTTGCTCCCACGTCTGCGTCTGGCGTTCGCGCGCCGGCCGTGGCTCTATTGGCTCGTCGTGGCGTGTTGCGCCGCGCTCGTCTGGGGGCAACTCGCCGCCGTGCGCACTCGCGCCGAGACCGACCGCGCGTCGTGGGGTGCTTCGCGCCTGGTCTGGGTCGCCGTCGACGATGCGAACCCGGGCGAGCCGATCGCCGTCGAGCAACGCCGCGCCCCCCTCGCGATGGTGCCGTCCACGATCCTGTCCGACCTCCCCGATCTGCCGATCGCGGCCCGCTCCGTCGTCGCCGGCCAGATGCTCACCCCACCCGACGTCGCGACCGAGCACACCCCACCGCGCGACTGGGTGACGTTCTCGGTCCCACTCGACGGCACACCGACGCTGCACGACGGCGACGCGATCGCCGTGTTCGCCGTCGGCCGTCGTCTGTGCGATGGCATGGTCGGCCTCGGGACCGACGTCACCGTGGAGTTCGCCGTGCCGCCGGAGTGCGCAGACGCCGTCAGCTCGGCCGTCGCTGCCCGAGAAGTGGTGCTCGGACGCTCCGAGGGTATACCCTTGGGGGTATGAGCGAACACACCAGTCACTGGGCGACCGAGGTCGCCTCCGAGCTCGCACCGATGGGCCGCGAACTGCGGAACCAGATCCCCGACGTCCTCAAGGGTTTCACGGAGATGCACAACGCGGCCATGGCCGAAGGAGCCATCGACGCCAAGACCAAAGAACTCATCGCACTCGCAATCGCGATCAGCCACACCTGCGACGGCTGCATCGCATCACACGCCCGCGGCGCGTTCCGCAAGGGCGCCACACGCGCCGAGGTGGCCGAGACGATCGGGGTCACGATCCTGATGAACGGCGGACCCGCCACCGTGTACGGACCGCGGGCGCTCGCCGCCTACGACGAGTTCGCGGCGCCCAAGGTGGCGCCACCGACCACCTGACCGTCGAGGCCAACCGGTCGTTCGACCCGCCCAGTGGAGTGTCGGGCGAACCTGCCCGGGTCGGCGCCGTGCACCGGATCCGGACGATCCCACGGCCACCCACCGAAGCCGGTCGCCCGGTAGTCGGCGAAGGCCTGATCGATCTCTTCTCGCGTGTTCATCACGAACGGCCCGTACTGGGCCACCGGCTCGCCGATCGGTCGTCCCTGCAGCACGAGGATCTCGGCGCCGGCGGGGCCGGCGGTGAGCGGCGCGACGACCGACGCGTCGACCACGGCACCCGTGCTGGTCGCGACGTCGTCGACACCGACGGTGGCCGCGCCGTCGAAGACGTAGAGCACCCGCATGGTGTCCTCACCGTTCGCGGACGGGAGTTCCATCTTCGCCCCGGGAGCCATGACCACGTGCCAGATGGCAACGTCGGCCTCGGGACGTGACGCCCACGACGCCGGTGGCGGCGCGGGCGGCGTGAGACCCGCATACGAGCCGGCGATCACGGTGACCGTGCACTCGAGACCGGCGTCGTCGACATGTCGGTGCGAGGGGATCTCGGTGCTCCACAGCATCGTGAAGTGGGGCTCGACCATCTTGTCGGCGGCCGGCAGGTTCATCCAGATCTGGAACAACTCGACGGTGTTGTCGGCGTCGGGCGACAGCAGCGGGAACATCTCGCTGTGGACCACACCACGACCGGCCGTCATCCATTGCACGTCGCCACGGCCGAAGCGAGCGGCCGCGCCCATCGAGTCACTGTGATCGATGTAGCCCTTGCGGGCGAAGGTGATCGTCTCGAACCCGCGGTGCGGGTGCTCGGGGAAGCCCGGCACGGTGTCGCCGTGGTACATGCGCCAGCCGTTCAGCGGCTCGAAGTCGTTGCCGATCGAACGACCGGCCAGCGAACCCTGGGGGCCGAACTGATCGTTGCCCGCCGGATAGTGATCGAGATGGTGGACGCAGAACAGAAAGGGATCCGCCGTGGCCCACTGGAAGCCCAGCGGCACGACCTGGTGCACGATCGAGGACGTCATCGTCCCAGCCTAGGGAGTCACTCAGCCGAGGTAGCGCAGGACCGCCAGCACCCGCCGATGCTCGTGCTCGGACGGCGGGAGGTCGAGCTTGGAGAAGATCGACGAGATGTGCTTCTCGACGGCGCCGGCGCTGACCACGAGGGCCTCCGCGATCGCCGCGTTGGACAGCCCCTGGGCCATCAACGACAGAACTTCGCGTTCGCGAGCGGTGAGCGAGTCGAGAGGTCCCGATCGACGACTCCGCACCAGGATCTGGGTGACGACCTCGGGATCGAGCGCGGTTCCACCGTCGGCGACGCGGCTCGCCGCTTCGATGAACTCGCGCACGTCGGCCACCCGCTCCTTGAGCAAGTAGCCGACACCGACCGTGCCCAACTCCAACAGTTCGACCGCGTACCGCTCCTCGACGTACTGGGACAGCACCAGCACCGGCGTGCCGGGACGGTTCCGCCGGAGCGCGATGGCCGCTCGGAGCCCCTCGTCCGTGTGGGTCGGCGGCATGCGTACGTCGAGGATCACCAGATCCGGCGTCGTGCGCTCCACGCTCTCCTGCAGCCCCTCCGAGTCGCCGAGCGCGTCGACCACCTCGTGGCCGTACTCGTGCAGTAGCCGGGTGAGGCCCTCGCGCAGCAGCACCGAGTCCTCGGCGATCACGATCCGCATGGCACCTCCGCGATCAGCGTCGTCGGTCCGCCCGCCGGACTGGCGATGCGTAGTCTGCCCTCCACGCTGCGGACGCGATCCTGCAATCCCTGCAGGCCGCTTCCGGTGGAGAGGTCGGCACCACCGCGTCCGTCGTCGACCACCTCGACGACGAGCGTGTCGGAGCGGTCGACCATGCGAACCGTGACGGCGTGGGCACCGCTGTGCTTGGCAACGTTGGTCAGCGCCTCGGCAACCACGAAGTAGGCCGCGGCCTCGACGGGCGCCGGAAGGCGACGGGGCAGCTCGGTGTGGAGGGTGACCGGCACGGGGCAGCGGGCGGCCAGCGCCGACACCGCAGCATCGAGTCCTCGATCCGTCAGCACTGCCGGATGGATCCCGCGCACCAGATCGCGCAGCTCGACGATCGCCTGCTTCGCCTCGTCGTGGGCACGACCCACCAGTTCACGCGCGTGGTCGTCCTCGATCTCGGAGAGGCGGTCCTTGGCCATGCCCAGGTTCATCGCCACACTCACCAGTCGCTGCTGTGCACCGTCGTGCAGATCACGTTCGATGCGGCGCAACTCCGACGCTGCCGCATCGGTGGTGGCGTCGCGGCTCTCACGCAGTTCCGTCACACGCTGTGTCAGCGCGGCCTCGTTGCCGGGCGACAGCAGGGCCCGGATCAGTGCGCCGCTGGCGTTGGCGAAACCGTGGATCACGTACGGAAGTGCAACGACCAGCAGCCACCCGACGATGCCGCCGCCGATCGCGAGGCCGACTTGCTCGAGGGCCGTGAAGTGGACGCCGTCACCGAACTCCTGACCGGGGAGCGCCCAACCGAAGGTCGGATATAGCGCCAGCGACCACGCCACCGTCCACAGCACCACTGTCACCGCGAAGGTCACGATGCCCCAGGGGAGCATGAGCAACCCGTACAGCAGTCCCTTCCAGCCCGGCGCGTCACCCAGCCAGCGAATCGCTCGCTGCCACCAGGTGCCGTCCGCGGAGAGGGTCGGCCAGCCGGGCAACGGTGTGTCGAGCAACGCCCGTGCACGGGCACGCTCCACCGAGCCCACCCAGCGGCCGATCGCGACGGTGAGCGCCAGCAGCGGCAACCCGACGAGCGTGATGAGGAGTCCGGCACTCAAGGACAGCATCGTGATCACGACGGTGAAGAGGGCGATGCCCATCGCCAGGTCCAGCAACAGGTGGGCGGATTCCTTCCACACCTGCGGCCGCCCGTACGGCCCGAAGATGCGGCGGAGCAACGTCATGACGCCACCTCCAACTGCACCTTCGGCAGCACCCGCCGCAAGGGGCGAGGCAGCCACCAGTTGCGGTCGCCGAGCAACTCCATCGTCGCCGGGACCAGCACCATCCGGACGATGGTCGCGTCGAGGAGCACGGCGACCGAGAGACCGAGACCGATCAGCTTGATCGACCGGAGGTCCCCGAGGATGAAGCTCCCGAACACGCACACCATGATGGCAGCGGCGGCGGTGATGACACGCGCTGTCGACGCCAGACCCTCGACGACGGCGTGACTGTTGGACGCGCCGGCGTCGACTCTCTCCTTCACGGAGGACAGCAGGAACACCTCGTAGTCCATCGACAGGCCGAACACGATCGCGAACAGCATCATCGGGGCCCACGGCTCGATCGGTGCCCCTTCGTGGATCCCGATCAACCAGCCGAACCAACCCCACTGGAACACCGCCACCAGCACTCCATAGGCGGCACCGATGGACAGCAGGTTGAGCAGCACCGCCTTCAGCGGCACCAACAGCGATCGGAACACGAGCATCAGCAGCAGGAAGCTCAGCGCCAGCACGGCGCCGATGAACACGGGCAGTCGTGCACTCATCAGTGCCGAGAAGTCGACATCGCTCGCCGTCTGCCCACCGACGTGCGCAGGAACGCCGACGTGGTCGATCGTCGCCCGCAGGCGATGCACGAGCGCGCTCGTCGCCGGATCCTGTGGACCCGTGGTGGGGATCACCGTGACCAGCGAGACCCCACCCGTCGGAACGGCCTGCACGGCTGCGACGCCGTCGACCGCCTGCAGCGCGGCGGACAGGTGGGTCACGTCGTCGGCAGAGCTCCCCGGCTCGGTCACGATCAGTAGCGGGCCGTTGTAGCCGGCGCCGAAGCCCGCCGCGAGGCGGTCGTAGGCGACTCGGGTGGTGGAGCCGGCCGGATCGTTGCCGGCGTCGGCCGAGGCCATCCGCATCTGCAGCGCGGGCACGGCGAGCGCGACCAGCACCGCGAGGCCCGTCACCGAACAGGCGACGGCGTGTCGTTGCACGAAACGACTCCACCGATGCCACACCGACTCGCCGTGGCGGGGGGTGCGCCGATGGATCGAGAAGCGGTCGATGCGGTGGCCAACCATGCCGAGCAGTGCCGGCAGGAGGGTGATCGCGGCGAGGACGGCGACGAGCACCGACGTGGCCGTGCCGAAGGCGAGGCCGTTGAGGAACGACATCCCCATCAGGAGCATGCCGAGCAGCGAGATCATCACCGTCATGCCGGCGAAGACGACGGCCCGCCCGGCGGTGTCGATCGCCTCGGCGACGGCGCCCGCGGGATCACCCGATCGGGCGAGGGCCACCCGGTAGCGGGTGACGATGAACAACGCGTAGTCGATGCCGACGCCCAGCCCGACCATCGACGCGACCTGGACGGTGAAGTCCGGCGTCTGAACGACGGCCGCCCAGAGCTGCACCGCGGACAGTCCGACCACGATGCCGAAGATCGCCGTCACGATGGGCACCCCCATGGCGACCATCGAGCCGAACGCGATCAACAGGATCACGGCGGCGGCGAGGAGCCCGAAGCCCTCCGACGCCGGCACTCCACCGGTCTGGAACCGCCAGCCCGCCGCAGCGACGTGGGTGCTGCCACGGTTCATCTCGGCGAGTTGGTCCTGGACGGACGCGACGACCGCATCGTCGTGCTTGCGCAACGAGATCTCACCGGCAGCGATGGTGCCCGAGGGTGACACCATCAGATCGGCGCTCCCCTCTGGGGCGACGATCACGCCCGGCGTCTCGCGGATGGCGCGCAGGAAGTCGTCGATCCGACCGGCCACTGCGGGATCACCGATACCGGTGGCGTCCTCGAACACGAGCCGCGCCGCGTCGCCGGCAACGTTCGGATCCTGTGGCGAGGCGGTGAGCAACAGTTGGTAGGCCCGATCGCTGTCGGTCCCCGGCAGACGGCCGTTCTGGGCGAACGAGCCGCCGACGGAACTGGCGAGCGCCGCCGCGCCGATGGCAGCGAGCAGCCAGAGCAGCACCACCATTCGGCGGTGGCGGACACACGAGAGCGCAAGTCGTCGAAGCATGCCTCCAGCGTGCGTTCACACGGCCGTCGCCACCATCCGGCGGCCAGGCGTCTCCGAGGTGGGGTTCTCCCTACCCCTGGCCTACCGCACGCCGGTGATCATCAGGGCGAACACCAGCACGCCGAGACCGACCCGGTAGATCACGAACGGCGTGAAGGAGTGGGTGCGCACGAGACGCAGGGTGCCCCACACGGCGAACCAGCCGGACACCGCCGACGTGACGATGCCGACCAGCATCGGGATGGCGAGTCCGTGCGGCACGCCGTCCTTGAACAGCTTGGCCATCTTGAACACGACCGCTCCGGCGGTGACCGGAATGGCCATGAGGAAGCTGGCGCGAGCCGCGGAGTCGCGGTCGAAGCCGAGGTACCTGGCCGCGGTGATGGTGATGCCGCTGCGCGAGGTGCCCGGGTTCAGGGCGAGGATCTGGGCGGTGCCGACCTTGAGGGCGTCGCCGCGGTCGTACGTCTCCAGGGTGCGGGCGCCGGCCCGGCGGTCGGCCCACAGCAGCAGGAGACCGAAGAAGATCAGCGAGCCCGCGATGAGACCCGGAGTGCCCAACTTCTCGTCGATCGACTTCTCCGCGACTGCGCCGACAGCGGCTGCGGGAAGCGCCGACAGCACCAGCAACCAGGCCAGCCGACCTTCGGCGTTGACCGGCTTCTCCCGCTTCACCAACAGTCGCACGCCCTCTCGGACGTACACCACCAACTCCTTGCGGAAGTAGGCGCAGACCGCGATGAGCGTGCCGATGTGCAGGGCGACGTCGTAGGCCTTCTCGATGGAGGTGTTGTCGAAATCGTGCCAACCGAACATCCACGGGACCAGCAGCAGGTGGCCGCTCGACGAGATGGGCAGGAACTCGGACAGGCCCTGAACGAGGCCGAGCACGATGGCATGAAAGATGGGCACGGTGGTCAGTTCTACTCGGTGGACACACTCGGAAGAATTCGCGGTGTCCAGGGCCGATGCTCGTCCCAGTGGTGACCGGCGATCCGGCCGAGCCGCAACTTGGCCAGGAAATCGGTGGGCCCGTCGAAGTCGGGCATCTCGACGTACGCGGCGCCGAGGGCGTTCGGCACGTGGGCGTCGCTGCCGGCCCCCGCCGCGAGGTCGAACTCGGCGGCACATCGCGCAGCCCGCTCGTTGAGGCTGCGCAGGGAGGTCTTCGCGTTGAGCACCTCCATGGCATCGATGAGCCCACCCTTCGCCAGATCGAGCAGCGCGGGCTCGGCCATGTTGCGTCGCATCGGGTCGAACGGGTGCGGGATGTACACCACCCCGCCCTGGGCTCGGATGGCTCGGGCGGCATCGGCGGGCGACGTCCCCACCGGGATGCGTTCGTTCAGGAAGAGTCCGATGATCTCGCCCGCGTGCGTGCGCAGTTCCTCTCCGACGACGACACGGCAGGGCAGCCGATCGGCCAGTTCGACCGCGCCCCGAATGGCGTTGTGGTCGGTGATGCAGAGCACGTCGATACCGCTCTCGCGGACAGCAACGTCGACCTCTTCGGGCGTCGTCGTGCTGTCGCCGCTCCACATCGTGTGGCTGTGCAGATCGACGCGCACCCATCCTGCGGGCAACGGATCGGCCAGGTGCGGATGGCGCTCGACCGCAGCGGACAGCGGCGCGGGCACGGTCAGGCGCCGGACATCGTGATGTCGCGGATGACCAGGCTGACGCCGGCCGCCCGCATCGGCAACCAGTCGATGTCGCCGCCGACCTCGACGACGTCGAGCAGCATGCGCTGCAGCGTGGAGGCGATGGTGAACTCGCGGATCGGGGCGCCGACCGTTCCGTTGGTGATGGTGAGCCCCGAGGCGCCCACCGAGAAGTCACCACTGATCGGGTTCACTCCACTGTGGAGACCCTGCACCGATTGGATGAGCACGCCGTCGTCGACGTCGGCCACGAGCGCCGCCTGATCGCGGTTGCCCGGAGCGAGCTGCAGAGCGAGACACCCGACACCGGGCGTGCCCTTGAACCCTCCACGCACCGCATTGCCGGTGCTGCGAGCACCGACCCGGCGGGCGCTGTAGCTGTTGTGCACGAACCCCTGCAGCACACCGCCGGCGATGAGCTCGTTGCGCCGTGCGGCCAGACCTTCGCCGTCGATGTCGGTGGCGGTGTAGGCGAGTGGGTTGGTGGGGTCGTCGACGAGGGTGACGATCGGATTCGCCACATGATCGCCCATGCGGTCCTTGAACAGGCTGCGACCCTTCGCCACGGCCTCGCCGTTGAGCGTGCTGGAGATGACACCCAGGAACATGGCGGTGACGTACGGGTCGAGCACCACGGTGACGCGCTTGCTCGACGGCTTGGTGGCGCCGAGCAGCCGAGTCGCCCGGTCGGCCGCCTCGCGGGCCGCCTTCTGCAGATCGAACTCGTCAGGTGAGCGGCCGACGCTGAAGCCGAACCCGGTCTGCGTCTCGTCGCCGTCGTCGGCCATCGTGCTGACGCTGACGTAGCAGCCGTTCTCGCGGCCCGACCGACGGATGCCACTGGTGGACGAGACAGCGGACTCCACGGCAACGTCGGCGTAGTTCGCGTCGTCGATGCGGACCCGGCCGTCGACGGCGAGGGTGAGCCGCTCGAGCTCTTTGGTCAGCTCGATCTTGCGGTCGGTGCCGTACGCGGCGAGCGCCTCGTTCCACAGCTCCTGGGGCACGACGTCGACACCGTCGGGTTCGGCGAGACCCGCCCATTCGTCGGGGGTCCCGAACTCGACGTTGTCGCGCGCCTCGGCGAGCACCTCGGCGATGGCGGTCGGGTCGAGCGTCCCGGCGTACGCGAACCCGGTGCGGCCGTCGCTGATGACGCGGATGCCGATCCCTTCGCTCTGCGCGCTCACGAAGTGCTCGACCACACCCTCGTAGACACGGATGTCGGTCTCGTGATCGCGCGAGACGAACGCCTCGACCTGTTCGCCCGAGCGGGCCTGCGCCACGACGCGATCGGCCAGTTCCTGGAGCTCGGCGCTCATGCTGCGGTGCCGCCGATCGTGAGCGACTTCACGCGCAGGGTCGGCTGGCCGTCGCCGACCGGTACGCCCTGCCCGTCCTTGCCGCACATGCCCGGGCCACCCATCGCGAAATCGTTGCCGAGGAGGTCGATGTCGCTCAGCACCTGCGGGCCGTTGCCGATCAGGTTGCCTTCGCGCAACGGCTCGGTGATCTCGCCGTGCTCGATCAGGAAGGCCTCGGTCATCCCGAAGACGAAGTCGCCGGTCGCCGTGTTGACACTGCCGCCGCCGAGCTTGGCGACGTACACGCCGTAGTCGGTGGCCCGCACGATGTCGTCGGGGTCCTCCGCGCCGTTGAGCACGTAGGTGTTGGTCATGCGCACCATCGGGAGGTGCTGGTAGCTCTGGCGGCGACCGTTGCCGCTCTGCGGGCGGCCTTCCTTGCGGGCACGCAGGTAGTCCCACATGTAGTCGGTGAGGACACCGTCCTGGATGAGCACGTTGTACTGGCTCGCGTGGCCCTCGTCGTCGTACCCGACAGCGCCCCACTCGCCGGCCATGGTGCCGTCGTCGACGAGCGTGACCAGCGGCGAGGCGACCAGCTCGCCCTTCTTGCCGCGGTAGACGCTGCCGCCCTTGGCGACCAGGTCGGCCTCGAGACCGTGCCCGCACGCCTCGTGGAACAGCACGCCACCACTGCCCTGTTTGATCACCACGGGCAGTGCGCCACTCGGTGCGGGGCGGGCCATGAGCTTGGACAGCGCCATCCGAGCCGCATCGCGCGCGAGGTCGTCGACGTCGATGCGGTCGAAGAGCTCGAAGCCCATGGTGTGTCCGGCACTCTGGTAGCCGGTCTGCATCCCGGTGTCGCCCGACGCGACCGCACTGATCCGCACGAGCGTGCGCACCTGCTCGTCGGTGACGAACACACCGTCGGTGTTGGCGACGAGGATCTGCTTGCGGCTGTCGGCGTACCCTGCGCTGACCTGCACGATCGCGCCACCGGCGCTGCGCGCCGACTGATCCATGCGCTGGAGCAGCGCGACCTTGTCGGCCTTGCGGATGTCGTCGGGGTACTGCGCCACCGGGCTGACCGTGCGAGCCGCACCGCGGGTGAGGGCGATCGTGCGGGTTCCACCGTCGCCCTGGCTGGCGGCCGCTGCCGCCGCTGCCGCCGCGTCGAGGAGGCCGTGCTCACTGAGGTCGGCGGTGTGCGCGAAGCCGGTGGTGTCGCCCTTGACGACCCGGATGCCGGCGCCACGGTCACGACCACTGTTGACCTGCTCCACCCGGCCGTCGTCGAGTCCTGCCGACGTCGACCGTTTGTCCTCCGCATACACCTCCGCGAAGTCGGCCCCCGTTCGGACCGCCGCTGCCAACACCCGCTCCAACACGTCGCTGTCGATCACGTGCGGCAGCCTACCGAGTAGCCTTCGGCCTCGTGAGTGCGGTGGTGGGCCTTCGAGGCGTGGCGAGCATGGTGGTCACCGAGGCCGACACGGCCATCGCCATGCAGTCCGGTTCGGTCGCCGTTCTGGCGACCCCACGCATCGTCGCGCTCTGTGAGCAGGCCACATGTGCCGCGCTGGCGGGCCACCTCCCTGAGGGGTCCACCACGGTCGGAATGCGTGTCCAGCTCGACCACCTGCAGCCGACCGCCGTCGGCGACGAGGTGGAGGCCGAAGCCCTCCTTGAAAAAATCGAGGGCAGAAGGCTCACGTTCATGGTTTCGGCGTCCGATACCAAAGGGCTGGTGGCTGCAGGCAAGGTCACCCGTGTCCTCGTGGAGGTCGACCGATTCATGGACAAGACACAATGACACGCAGCATCGGATCACTCATCCTCGTGGGCGCCGCGCTCACGTTCCCGGCGTGCCGGGCCGTGGAGGTGGAGTCCGGAACGAAGGGCATCGCGCAAGCGAGCGAGATGCAATGCCACGATGCCCGCCGCAGCCTGGAGCAGGCCGTCGAGAACTTCGACCTGTTGGAAGGGCACATGCCCCGGAGCGAAGCCGCTCTGGTGCCCAAGTACCTGATCACCGAGTCGTCGCTGATGGACCTGGACGCGACCGGCACAGTGGTCGCTGCCCGCGGCAGCGGTTGCACCTGACCCGGTCACCGTGACCGTCGGGCGACCTCGAGGAACGGCGCGCCCTGGGCCGACCCGAAGTCGCGGACGTTGGCCAGTCCCGTCGAGACGCGCTCGATGAAGCCCCACTGCCACACCGCCTCCGCATCCGTGTCGCACCACGTCGCCAACTGGTGGGCGCGCTGACGGACCAGGGCGGCGGTGTCGCCGGTGAGCAGGGGCTC
>JBBQTC010000081.1:0-14541 GCA_038234785.1 Acidimicrobiales bacterium | reverse complement strand
TCGCCAGTTCGATGAGCATGCAGACCGGCGCTCCCACGTTCGGTACCCCGGAACCGGCGCTCGTGCTCTACACGGTGGCCGCGCTGGCCCGTCGCCTCGGCGTGCCGTTCAGGTCCGGCGGCTCGCTGACCTCGTCCAAGCTGCCCGACGCACAGGCCGCCTACGAGAGCGCCAACACGCTGCAGCCCACGGTGCTCGGCGGTGTCAACTTCGTGTTGCACGCTGCGGGTTGGCTCGAGGGCGGGCTGGCGTTGGGGTACGAGAAGTTCATCCTCGACTGCGACCAGCTGGGAATGATGCACACGTTCGCACGCGGGCTGGACACCAGCGACAACGGACTCGCCGTCGACGCGATCCGCGGGCACGAACCCGGCAACCACTTCCTCGGTACGGCGCACACACTGGCCAACTTCGAGACGGCGTTCTATCGCAGCGACACCGCCGACAACTCCAGCTTCGAGCAGTGGAGCGAAGAGGGCGGACTCGATGCCGCCGAACGCGCCAATGCGATCTGGAAGCGGCGGCTCGCAGAGTACGAGGCTCCCCCGCTGGATTCGGCACTCGACGAGCAGATGCAGGACTTCGTCGCTCGCCGCAAGTCCGAGCTCCCCGACGAGTTCGCCTGACCACCTTCACCATCACACAGAGAGCGACGACGATGTCCACTCAACGCAACCTCATTGCGGAAGCCCGCTACGAGGTGATCCCCATGAAGAACCTCGAGGGCCAGATCGAGCACCTCCCCAACGGGTGTTCGGTGTCGGTGACGTGCAGTCCTGCCAAGGGCCAGCAGGCCACCCTCGATCTCACGCTGAGGCTGCAGGATCTCGGCCACATGGCGGTCCCGCACCTGTCCGCACGCTTGATCGAAGACGTCGACGGCGTCCGTCGACTCGGCGCGTTCTGTCGCGACCACGGGTTGAAGGAGGTGTTCCTCGTCGCCGGTGACGCACCGGAACCGGTCGGCCCGTACGACGGCGTGGTCGCGTTCCTGCGCGACTTCCTCGAGACCGACCACGGGCTCACCCGCATCGGAATCACCGCCTATCCCGACGGCCACGCGCTCATCGACGCTGCCATCGTGCACGAGGCACTCCACACCAAGCAGGCGATGCTGGAGGACGCCGGCATCCCCGGCTTCGCCAGCACCCAGATGTGCTTCGACCTCACCCAGTGGACGACGTGGGCAACCGCCGAACGCACCGCAGGGTTCAAGCTGCCGCTGCACATCGGGGTACCGGGCGTGATCGACCGGACGAAGCTCTTCACGATGGGCATGCGCCTGGGCATCGGCAACAGCATGCGGTTCGTCAAGAAGAACGGCGGCACCCTCAGCCGACTGTTCCGCCCCGGCGGTTACGACCCCAAGAAGCTGGTCGCCCCACTGTCGAAGCAGGCGCAGGAGCTGAACATCGAGGGACTCCACCTGTTCACGTTCAACAACGTCGAAGCCACCGCTGAGTGGCAGACCAAGATGCTCGAGAAGCTCTCCTAGTTCGCCGACAAGAGCCCGTTCCGAGCCCGGCCGGCGCCCGCACGGCGGCTGCTGGACAGGATCGTTCCCGGTTTCCGGGAACGAAGCTTCCCAGAAGCCGTACTGGAAGGAATCCTTCCCAGAAGCCGGCGACGATCAAGAAGGGCCGACGGGTTCCTCGACGCGTCGGCGGCGCCGGCGGCCGACGGCGACGATCGTCGCCGGGACGAAGAACGCTCTCGCGGGCAGGGAGACCTCGCTCCACGGCCGCTTGGCGAACGGTGCCCTCCAGGCAACCATGCGGTACATGAAGAAGATCGCAACGCTCACGTGGAGTCCGATCAGCGCCCAGTAGAAGCCATGCGGCCCGATGACGGCCATCGCGCCGCCGGCCACGAACGGCCCGATCACTGCGCCCATGCCGTACAGCTTCACGATCTGCGAGGCCGCGGCGCTGAGGTGCTCGGGCTCGATCCAGTCGTTGGTGTAGGCGCCGACGATCGAGTACAGCGGGTAGCTGAATCCACCGAGCAGCGCGACGAGAAACAGTGCGACCGGACGATCGGCGGGACCGAGCAACAGCAACGCGGCGACAACGGCCGCACATCCGGCCGCCGCCGAGCCCACCGCCCGGCGGTCGATGTCGTCACTCGCAGCCGAGATGGGCCACTGCAGCGCAACACCACCCAGACTCGGGAGCGCGACGAACAGCCCGATCTGGGCAGGGTGCAGCCCGACGCGGGTGGCGTAGATCGCCGCCATGCCCGTGATCGCACCATGGCACATCCCGACCAACAGGCACGAGTACACACCCGTCGGCACGAGTCGCGCCAGTTCCCGGAGTGTGATCTTCTGCGTCTCGGCGATCGCCGGGGCCATCGCTGCCTCCGACAACGACACCGGCACGACCGCCAACGAGGTGAGGATCGCGGCCACGGCGAACCCGGCGACGGCGAGCGGGTTGAACGCGAACAGCATGATCTGGCCGAAGCCGAAGAACGCGATCGTGACCACGCCGTACACCGCCAACAACCGGCCCCGGTTCTCGTTGGTGGCGAGGTCGTTGAGCCACGATTCGGCGACGACGTAGAGACCCGCGGTGCACAGTCCAGTGGCCAGTCGGAGGAGTGCCCAGGAGGCCGCACTGTCGGTGATTCCGGCAGCGATGATCGCCGCCGAGAGCGTCGATGCAAGGGCGGCGTAGACCCGGATGTGCCCGACCCTCCCCAGCGCGCTGAGGGTCAGCACCGTGCCGACCAGGAAGCCGACGTAGTAACTGGCGCTGATGAGGCTGCTGACGACAGTCGGGAGCCCGACGCGTTCTGATCGGACGCCGACCAGCGTGCCGAAGAGGCCACCGGCGAACATCAGCAGCGCCAGCCCGACGAAGAGCCCCCAGGTGGCGAGCGCGAGGTTTCGGCGAAGGGCCGGACTGTAGGAATGCAGCGAGTTGCTGCTCACCCCGATCGGCCGGTCAGAGTGCCTGCACCGATTCAACCACGATCTTCGTGAAGTTGAACAGGCGGCCGGTGGAGGGGCTGTTGCCCTGGGAGATCGTGATGAGCACTGCGTTGTTGGCGGGGAACGACACGATCATGACGACCTTGCCGAACGCCCCGCCGGTCCCGCAGCCGTCGAGATAGAGGACCTCCGCCGGACCCTGCAGGGTGTCGACCGCGCTCGCAGTCTGCCGCTGTGAGCACACGTCGACGCCGGGATCGAAGACGCTGAGCAGATCGGCGGGAGCCGACACGAGATCCGCCTGGATCCCCAGCAGGGTGATGCCGAGAGTGTCGTGATCGTTGTTGTAGGCCCCCAGATCACCGGAGCCGCTGATCTGTGCGAACTGCACGCCATTCGCATCCACCGGCCCGGTGTCGGTGGCCCAGTCGCCCGGCATCAACACGCTGAACGCGTTGGTGTCGTCGGTGACCCGAATGTCGGGGACCGTGCCGTCGGTGGTGGGGGTCAGCGTGGGCGGCGGAATCGTCGTGGGAGGTGCGGTGATCACCAACGTGTCGTCGGGCGCCGAGGTGGGCGCCTCTGTGACCTCGGTGACGTCGGAGCTTGTCGCCGTGGTCGGCTCGGTGACGTCGCCGCCGAGCGTCGTGCTCTTGTCGTCGCCACCGGTGAGCACGATGACGGCGACGACGATGGCGATCAGCGCGGCGACTCCGCCGCCGATGAGCGCCCAGTTCTTCTTCCTCGGCCCCGGCCCCGGTCCGGTGGGCGGTGCCGGCGGCACGCCGCCCGGCGGAGGACCACCCACGGGCGGACCACCAGGCGTCGTCGGATATGCCTGCGTCGGCGGATACTGCTGCGGGGGCGCCGGCGCCGGCGTGAACACCGGCGGCGCCGGAGGAGCCGGCGGGGGAGGGACCGGTGCTGTCGGTGCGGGCGGGCTGGGCGGCACGTAGGGCGGCTGCCCCGGGGGCGGCGGCGGGGGGAGCGACTCGTTGGAACCCATTCGCGGAGCCTACTCAGGCACCGCGACGACGGCGGATCTCTTCGGTGATCGCCGGGATCACCTTGTGAAGATCGCCGATCACGGCATAGTCGGCCTTGGTGACCATGTTCGCCTCAGGGTCGGTGTTGATCGCCAGGATCTTCTTCGATGCCATCGCTCCCACCCAGTGCTGGATGGCGCCACTGATGCCACAGGCCATGTACAGATCCGGTGCGATTCGTGTGCCGGTCTGGCCGACCTGGTCGGTGTGGTTGCGCCATCCGTTGTTGGTGACCGCTCGCGAGCAGCCGACGACGCCACCGAGCACCCCTGCGAGTTCTTCCAACGGGGCGAACGCTTCTGCCGAGCCGACACCTCGTCCGCCACCGACGACGAGTGGCGCCGTCGCCAGCGTCACGCCGGCGGCGCGCTCCACGCGGTCGACGACGATGGTTCGTCCGAGGGCCGGGTCCAGATCCACGACGAGCGACGACACGGTGCCGGCACCGGGCGCCTCTGCGGCCTCGAACGCATGATGGGCGACCGTGAGCAGCTTCGTGGACGCCTGCAGCGTGCATTGCTCCAGCAGCGAGCCGCCCCAGCGCAGGCGCACGATCGTCCATGGCTCCGCGCCGGCGCCGATCTCCGTGCAGTTGGCGACCATCGGCAGGTCGAGCCGAGCGGCAGCCTGGGCCATCACCTCGGTGCCACGGTCGGTGCCGCACGCGACGACTGCCTCGGGGGCCAGCGTGCGAACGGCCTGGGCGACCGCCTCGCCCCATGCCTCGGGGCCGTAGTCCGAGAGCAGGTCGTGGTGGACCTGGTGCACGACCGAAGCACCGTGGCCGGCCAACTCCCCGGCCATTCCGTCGGCCGCAGCGCCGAGCGTGAGCGCATGCACGCCGCCCTCGCCGGCGACGGTGCGAGCGGCGGCAAGGGCTTCCAACGTGGCGGGGCTCAGCGCGCCACGATCGTGTTCGACGACGACGAGCACGCTCATTTCAGCAACCCCAGTTCTTCCAGGAGGTCGACCACGGCGGGCGCTGCCTCGGGGCCGTTGCCCAACATCACCGTCTGGCTCACCTGTTCGGCGGCCTGGAGCAGCGTCACCATCTGCTGCCCACCGGGTTCGCCGACCGGGGACACCTGGGCGACGTCGACCTTCTTCGAGGCCAGTCGCCCCTTGAGCGTGGGATACCGGGGAAGGTTGATGCCCTCCTTGACGCCGAGGACGCACGGTGTCGGCACGAGGTAGACCTCGACGCCGGCATCGGACTCGCGCCTGGCCCGAATCGTTCCACCCTCGACCTCGATGCCCTTGATCCCGTTGACCATCGGGCGAGCGAGCGCGTGGGCAACCCTGACGCCGACCTGGAAGTTGCCCGAGTCCGCCGACTCGTTGCCGAACAGGACCAGATCGAACGGCCCGTTCGCCGACTCGAGGTCGCGGATCGCCGCCGTGATCGCTGCGGATGTGCGCTGCGGATCCCAATCAACCTCGTCGATCGGCAGCAGCACGGCCTTGTTCACCCCGATGCTGGCCGCGTACCGCAACTGCTCGTCGGCCTCGGCCGGGCCGAGCGTGAGCACGGTGGATTCGCCCCCGTGCTGCTCGACGAGTTGCACCGCAGCCTCGACCGCGCACTCCTCGTGCGGGCTCGTCGTGAACGCGAGGTACGCCGTGTCGACCGCTTGACCGTCGGCCGTGATGCTGATCCTGGCGCCGGGCGCCGGCACACGCTTCACACACACGAGGACGTTCATGGTCAGCTCTTCATGCGGGCATCGGTCGGATCGAACAGCGGCGTCGCGCCCGCACGCTCGACGGTGACGGGATAGCACTCGTTCATGTACATCACCTGCAGCTTGGTGCCCTCGACGGCATGCTCCGGCGGCAGGTAGGCGAGCAACAGGAACTTGCCCACCGACGGTCCGGCACCGGCCGTGGTGACCCGCGAGACACGACCCTTGCGATCGAGAATTCGGTCTCCCGACAGCGTGAGGATCGGCTCGTTGCCTCCGGTCGGGAAGCGGTCGTACCCGTCCACGCAGGCCTGCGAATCCATTGACAGCGTGCACATGATCGCCGCCGGCCCGTTCGCCTCCGCGTCGGCGCGGGCCTGCAGGTATGCGGCCTTGCCGAGGAAGTCGGCACTCTTGACCTTCGGCCGGGCGAGGCCCGCCTCGACCGGGTCGTACTCGCTCTCGAGCTCGGCACCCATGAGGCGGTAGCCCTTCTCGATGCGGCCCGTGACGGCGTAGACGCCGATGCCCACCGGGATGATCTCGAACTCCTGGCCGGCGTCCCAGATCGCATCCCACACCTTGAGGCCGTGCTCCATCCGGGTGTAGATCTCCCAGCCGTTCTCGCCGACGTAGCTGATACGGAACATCGTGCACGGCACGCCATCGATGAGCACGTCGCGCACCGCGCCGTACGGGAAGCCCGCCTGGCTCAGGTCGTAGTGTGCCGTGGTGTCGTCCGTGGTGATCTTGGCCATGGTGGCAGCGGCGTTGGGGCCCCACACGCCGACGGTGCAGATGCCCTGCGAACGGTCGGTGAAGGTGACCGAGCCGTCGCCGTCGGTGAACTCGGCGAGGTACTTGTTGAACCAGTAGTGATCGCGGCCACCATCGAACGCGCCGGTGATCACTCGAAAGTGATCGGTGGCGAGTCGCTGGATGGTGAGGTCGCCTCGGAATCCACCGTGCGGGGTGAGCAACGGCGTGTACACGCTGCGGCCGACGGCGACGTCGACGTTGTTGACACACATGTAGTTGAGGAAGTCGCAGGCTCGCGGGCCTTCGAAGTCGAACTCGTTGAACGCGGTGAGGTCGACCAGGCCGACGCTCTCGCGCATCTGCAGGTGCTCGGCATTGGTGACGGGGTTCCACCAGCGCGCGTCCCATTCGTGGGTGCGGGGCGTGAACGCGTCGGGGAACTTGTCGCGCAGCTTCTCGTTGCTCGCGAACCACTGCGGGCGCTCCCAGCCACGAGCGTCGAAGAACGTGGCTCCGAGCGCTTCCTCACGAGCGTAGAACGGGCTGCGCCGAAGGCCGCGTTGGCTGGCCCACTGCTCACGCGGGTGGACGATGCCGTAGGTCTTGTTGAAGTGTTCGTTGCAGCGAGCGTTGATGTGCCACTCGGTCTTCTCGTGCGGGTAGAAGCGGCTGATGTCGCTGCCGTGCGGATCGCACATGTGCGGGTAGCCGTAGGTCATCCACTCGGCGACGAGTTGAGCGATGCCGGGGCCCTCCTTGATCCACACGGCGGCGGCACTCCACAGGTTGCGCACCTCGGGTGTCTCGCCGAGCACCGGGTTGGCGTCAGGGGTGAGGCTCAGCAGGCCGTTGATCGCGTACCGGATCTCTGCGTCGCCGAGCATCTCCATCAGATCGATGGCCTGCTCCATCTGCGGGTCGAAGTCCTCGTAGGTGAGCGGCAGTTCGGTCGGTGTGAGGGCGGACGCCTGGATGCTCGGGATGTCGTCGGGACGCATCAGGATCGGACGGTGGGCGTAGCTGCCGACCTCCATCGAGCCCGCCGACTGGCGCTCGTAGCAGAACGTGTCCATGTCACGGATGATCGGGTAGGCGAGCTCCTTGCCCGACTGCTGCAGGATGTCGATCGGGCCGACGTCGGCCATCTGGTGCACGGCGGGCGTCAACGGGATGTTCGCGCCGGCCATCCGGGCGATGCGCGGGCTCCACACACCACAGGCGATCACCACGTACTCCGCCTCGATGCGACCCTTGTCGGTGACGACGGCTGTGACCTTGGGTCCACCGGCCGAGGGTTCCGTCTCGACGTCGAGCACCTCGGTGTTGGCGAACACCCTCAGCGCACCCGCCGCGACGGCACCGTCGCGCATCATGGTGCCGGTGGCGAGCGAATCGACCACGCTCACGCTGGCCGTGTAGTAGCCGCCGAGGAGGATCTCCTCGTTGATGAACGGCACCATCTCCTTGATCTCGGCCGGCGTCACCAGCCGGGCGTCGATGCCCCACGCCTTCGCCGACGTCATCCGCCGCTTGAACTCCTCGAGACGCTGCGGCTCGCGAGCGACTTCGATGCCACCGCACGTGTTGTTGAGTCCGGCCTCGATGTACTGGTTCTGGCTGTCGACCGTGAGGAAGGCCATCTCTTTGTTGTGGTCCGTCGGGAAGATGAAGTTCGACGCGTGTCCCGTCGATCCGCCGGGGTTCGGCAGCGGGCCCTTGTCGATGAGCACCATGTCGGTCCAGCCGAGCCGGCTGAGGTGACCGACGAGGCAGTTGCCCACGATGCCGGCGCCGATGACGACGACCTTGGCGCTCGACGGGAACGCGGAGGACGGGACTTCACTCATTGCAGAACTCCACTCTTGGGACGACTCCATCGGAGCACGGTGGTGGCCGAACGCCGGCCGGTGATATATCATTACCATATCACATCGTCCGTGTCACTCAGTGAGCGTGCCTACGCCGAGATCCGCCGCATGATCGTGCGGCTCGAACTCGCGCCCGGAGCCGTCATCCGCGACGACGCGCTCCAGCTCTCGTTGGGCCTCGGACGGACGCCGATCCGAGAGGCACTGCAGCGCCTGGTCCGAGACCAGTTCGTCACCGTGATCCCCCGCCGAGGCATGTTCGTCAGCAGCATCGATGTCGGTGAGCTCGCGCTGCTGTACGAGACCCGCGCAACGCTGGAGCCGTTCGCGATGCGCCTGGCAGCCGCTCGCGGCACCGACGAACACTGGCAGGAAATGGCTGCGGTGCTCGAGCGAGCCACGCCGGACTCGAAGCCCGACGAGTTGATCGAGATCGACCGTCGGTGCCGAGAGATCGTGTGGGAGGCCGCCGACAACCGGTTCCTCACCGACACCCTCGACATGCTCTACGCGCAGAGCGACCGTCTCTGGCACCTCTACCTCGGTGACGTCGCCGATCTGCACCTCATGATCCAGGAGCACCGGGAGATCCTGGTGGCGCTCCAGGCGGGCGAGGCCGACCGCGCCGCCGACCTCATCGAGGCCCACATGCGTGCGTTCGACGAACAGATCCGGAGTGCCGTGCAACGCCGGCTGGAGTCACCGCTGGCGGGCTGAGCCGACCCGCGAGTTGTCACGAGCGGACCGAGGCTGCTTTCATCGGTCAGTGCACTGGTTCCTGATCGTCCTCATCGGCGCAGGCGTCGGGTTCCTCGGTGGGATGTTCGGCAAGGGCGGTTCGGCCATCGCCACTCCCCTCCTCGCTGCCGTGGGCGTCCCGGCGATCATCGCCGTCGCCTCTCCCCTCCCCGCCACCATCCCGGGCACGCTCGTCGCGTATCGCCGGTACCACGGCAGCGGATTCTCGGACGTGCGCGTCATCCGCTGGAGCCTCGTCTACGGCGTACCCGCAACGGTGGCCGGTGCGCTCGTCACGCACTGGATCGGTGGACACTTCCTCGTCAAGCTCACCGATGTCATCGTCGCCGTGCTCGGCGTTCGGATCATCTTCCAGAGCGTGCGTCACGCGCAATCGTCGGCGCGTCGCGAGCCCACCGACAACATGCTGCGCCTCGCACTCGTCGCCGTCGCCGTCGGCTTCCTCGCCGGGCTGCTCGCGAACGCGGGCGGCTTCCTGCTCGTGCCCCTGTACCTCGCGGTCCTGAACCTTCCGATCAAGAAGGCGCTGGCCTGCTCCCTCGCGGTCGCGTCGGTGCTGGCGGTCCCGGGCACCATCGTGCACGCCGCCCTCGGCCATGTCGACTGGACCGTCGCCGCGGTGTTCGGGGCGGCCAGCATCCCGCTCTCCGGTCTCGGGGCGCGCACCGCCGTCCGGATGAACCCCGAGAAGCTCGAGTGGATCTACGGCGCAGGCCTGCTGACCCTCGGCGTCTCGCTCTTCTTCGTGGGCTGAGCCGGGCGCGCGACGTGTTCACCACCGGGGCCCTCGCGATCGGTGCACTGGCGGCAATCGTCACCGGCTTGTCGAAGACCGCACTCCCCGGTGCCGGCCTGCTCGCCGTGCCGCTGTTCGCGATCGTCGCCGACGGACGCGGCATCCCGGGCACCGTGCTGCCCGTACTGCTCCTCGCCGACGTGTTCGCAGTCAGTTGGTACCGGCATCATGCGCGCTGGGACCTCTTACGACCGCTCGTCGTGTGGGTGGTCGTCGGCTTTGCGCTGGGCACCGGCTTCTTCATCGCCGTCGGAAGCAACGTTCGGCTCCTCGAGGTGGTGATCGCGCTCGGCATCATCACGGTCGTCACCCTGCAGATCATCCGCGCGATCCGCGTCACACCCCCACGGCACGCCACCGGCACCGAGACCGCGATCTATGGCACGGCGGGCGGCTTCACGACGTTGGTCAGCAACTCCGCGGGACCGATCATGAACACCTACCTGATCGGGCTCGGGCTCGACCGCACCGCCATGGTCGGCACGTCTGCCTGGTTCTACTTCTCGGTGAACCTGGCCAAGATCCCGGTGTACACCGCCATCGGCCACTGGAGCGACGGTGGTTCGTTCTTCACCGCCGAGAGCCTGCGCTACGACCTCGCACTGTTCCCGTTCGTGGTGGTCGGCGTGTTCGCCGGGCGCGCGCTGCTGCCCCGCATCCACGACCGGTTCTTCCTCTGGCTGGTACTGATGCTGTCGCTGCTCGGCGCGGTCAAGCTGCTCGTCGGCTGACGCGGCACGTTCGGTTCAGAGCGGAAGGTTGCCGGTCGCTGTGCGGGTGCTGCCGTGGTCGCGGTAGGCGGCGATGGTGCGCTGGGCGATCCGCATCTGATGGATCTCGTCGGCGCCGTCGGCGAAGCGCGCCCACCGAGCGTGCTGGAACATGTTCGCCAGTGGCGTGTCGGTGCTGTAGCCCAGTGCGCCGTGCACCTGGATGCTGCGATCGATCACCCGGTTGAGCATGTTCGCGACGAAGTGCTTCGCCATCGATACCTCGCTCTTGAAGTCGGCACCGGAGTCGATGAGGTACGCCGCATGGAGCACCATCAGCTTCGCCTGGTAGATCTCCATGCTGCTGTCGGCGATCATCCACTGGATGCCCTGCTTCTCGGCGAGCACGCTGCCGTGCGAGTACCGCACGAGGGAGCGGTCGACCATCATGTCAAGTGCGGTCTCCGCCTGGGAGATCCACCGCATGCAGTGCGCGAGGCGCGCCGGCCCGAGCCGGTACTGACCGAGCAGGTGACCCTGACCGCGCCCGCCCAGCATGTTCGCAGCAGGAATCCGCAGGTCCTCGATGACGATCTCGCTGTGACCGGTCGCGCCGTGCATCGTCTCCACTTCGCGAACTCGGTTCCAGCCGTCGCTGGGAAGGTCGACGATGAAGGCGGTGTTCGCCGCTTGCGGCAGATCCGGGTTTTCCTCTGTACGGCAGATGAGGATCGCGAACTTCGCCCGGCGCGCGTTGGAGATGAACCACTTGTGGCCGTTGGCAACCCACTCGTCGCCGTCCTGCACCGCCGTGGTCCTGATCAATGTGGGGTCGCTGCCCGCAACCTCCGGTTCGGTCATCGCGAAACAGCTCATCGCCGTGCCGTCGCAGAGCGGCCGAAGGTACTTCTCCTTCTGTTCCGGAGTACCCCAGTGCAACAGGGTGTGCATGTTGCCCTCGTCGGGTGCCTGGCAGTTGAGGACCCACGGGCCGTAGCTGGCCTTTGCCGCCTCCGCCTGCACCATCGCCAACTGCACGTGACCGAGCCCCATGCCGCCCCACTCCTTGGGCATGTGTGGCATCCAGAGGCCCGCCGCTGCAGCCTTCTTGCGCATGCCGACGAGCGTGGTGATGTAGTCGCTGCGGTCCTCGTCGCGCATCGCGGCGAGTGCTTCCTCGCCCGGTTTGACGACATCGTTGACGAATGCGCGCACTCGCAGTCGGATGTCTTCCAGCTCCGGGCTCAGGGTGAAGTCGATGGCCATTCGGTCACTGTAGGTTCCGCACATGACCCAGGACTTGTTCGAGCTCACCGGAAAGATCGCGATCGTCACCGGGGGTTCGCGTGGCCTCGGAAGGGAGATGGTGTTGGCGTTCGCCGCCCGCGGTGCCGACGTCGTCATCGCCAGCCGGAAGCTGGCGAACTGCGAGGCCGTCGCCGACGAGGTGCGCGCACTCGGCCGACGGGCCGTGCCCATCGCGTACCACGCGGGCAGTTGGGCCGACGCCGACCGACTCGCCGATGCGGCCTACGCGGAGTTCGGACGTATCGACGTGCTGGTCAACAACGCCGGCATGTCACCGCTGTATCCCAGCCTGACCGATGTGTCCGAAGAACTCTTCGACAAGGTCATCGGCGTCAACCTCAAGGGTCCGTTCCGCCTCTCGTCGATCGTCGGCACAAGGATGGCCGCTGGAGAAGGCGGGTCGATCATCAACGTGTCGTCCATCGCCAGTCAGCGGCCGAGCCCGACGGAAGCCCCCTACGGCGCGGCCAAGGCCGGTATCAACAGCCTGACGACGAGCCTCGCAGCGGCGTTCGGGCCGAAGGTGCGAGTGAACTGCATCGTCCCCGGACCGTTCCTCACCGACATCTCCAAGGCCTGGGACCTCGACGCGTTCAACGCACGCGCCCGACAGGCGTTCGCGCTGGGACGCGGCGGTGAGCCGAACGAGATCGTCGGTGCAGCGCTCTACTTCGCGAGCGACGCGAGTTCGTACACGACGGGTGCACTCCTCAACATCGATGGACTCCCCCGTTGAGCTGAGTTGCCACAGGCCGCGGCCTGCTACCCGATCAGGTCGAGCGCCTGCTCGAGCAGCGCGACGGTCGTGGCGTGGAGGCGGTCGCCGACGTCCTTCGGCGCGAGTCCGGCGCGCGCACGGGCGTGCGTGCCTTCCAGGATCAGGCCGAGGCGGTAGCACGCGAGCACCCGATACCACTGGAGGTCGTCGAGCGGCCGGGTCGTCTGTGCGGCATATCGCCCGATGACCTCGTCGACGGTCGGCAGGCCCGGCGCGTCAAGACTCACCGCCGCCGCCCTCTGGTCCGGCCATGTGGCCAACAGATGACCGAGGTCCAGCAACGGGTCACCGATCGTCACCAGTTCCCAGTCGACCATCGCCGCCAACTGCGGTCGGTCGTGACGGATCAGGACGTTGGCGAAGTGGAAGTCGCCGTGCATCAGACCGGCCCGCACATCGCTCGGCCGGTGACCGTCCAGCCAGTTGCCGATGTCGTCGATGCCCGGAAGCTCTGGGCCGTCGTAGCCCGGCAGTTCGGAGTAGCCGTCGAGCTGTGCTCGCCAGCGCCCGACCTGCCGCTCGGCCCACCCGTCGAATCGACTCAGGTCGCCGAGACCCACCGCGTCGTGGTCGACGTGAGCGAGCGATGCGATCGCGTCCGCCATCGACAGTCCCATGTCGCGCTGCCAGGCGCGGTCGTGGTCGAACGGCTCGGGGAGGCCGAGGGTGGGGTTGAACCCGTCGACCGGCTCCATGAGGTAGAACGCCGCGCCCAACACGTCGGGATCCGGCTCCGACGCGATCAGTGCGGGATGGGGCACCTCGCTGCCTGACAGAGCGGCGAGCACTCTCGCCTCTCGACGCATCGTCTCATCGCTGTTCTTGCGCTTGTGCAGCGGGGGCCGCCGCAACACGTACGACCGACCGCCGCGCCCGAAGTGGAGCAAGATGTTCTGGGTCCCCCCGGCGATGAGCGTGGGGTCGACGATCGACCCGTACGGCAGCCCGCGCTGATCCATCCAGCGAGACAGGACCGTCAGGTCGACGCCGGGGATCTCGATCTTCATCAGGCGGTACCGCGGACCCCGGCGCCGCCGTCGATCACATAGGTGTCGCCGGTGATCCAGGACGCGGCATCGGATGCGAGGAACATCGCCAGGTTGGCGATGTCCTGTGGCTCGCCGAGCCGCCCGAGCGGGAGTTGCGCAGCGAGCCGGTCCCCGAAGTTCTCGACGAGATAGGCGGCGAAGTCGGTCTGGACCAGGCCTGGAGCGATGCCCACCACGCGGGTGGGCCCGAGCTCGTTGGCCAGCTGACGGGTGAGGTGGATCAGGGCCGCCTTGGTGAGGTTGTACACACCGAGACCGGCCTCGGACCGAAGTCCCCCGACCGACGCGATGTTGACGATGACGCCCGGTGTGACCTGCATGGCCTGATCCCACGCTGCCTGGCACCAGAACAGCGGCCCCCGCAGGTTGACCTGGAACGTCTTGTCGAAGCGCGACTCGTCGACGCCGAGGGTTGGCCCGTAGTACGGATTCGTCGCTGCGTTGTTGACGAGGATGTCGAGGCCGCCGAACCGTTCGATCGTCGCCGCGACGCACGCTCGCGCGGTGTCGGGGTCACCCGCGTTGCCGGCGAACACGGCGGTCTCACCGGCCATCGCAGCAGCCGCCGCCTCGAGCGCGTCCTGCTTTCGTGAGGTCAACATCACTTGCGCTCCCGCCGCCGACATCGACGCGGCGATCGCCTGGCCGATGCCCCTCGACGCCCCGGTGACCAGCGCGACCTTTCCTTCCATGGAGATCTGCATGGTCGCGGACCCTAGTGGCCCACTGCCAGGCCCGATCACCCTGCCCACCACGCCTCCCCGTCCGAGTGCCACGCAGTCGGTCCGAGTGCCACGCAGTCGGTCCGAGTGGTGACCGTCCATCCGAGTGGGTACTCGCACCCCGGAGGA
>JBBQTC010000080.1:0-14875 GCA_038234785.1 Acidimicrobiales bacterium | reverse complement strand
GACCTCCCGCTGACGCATCCCGGACCGCAACAAGCGACCCGCCTCCAACAACACCCACACCGACGTCCTCGGCGGACCATGCATCACAAAACCCCCAGAAATCAGGGACTGTCGCGATCACCGATTGAAGTCAACGTCACCAGGTGGCGTCAAAACCCTCGAGAATGGCCTCGCCGCGCGGGTCCGAGCTGTGACCTGACGTGGCCTGACCGGGTCAGGCCGGGTCAGGCCGGGCGCTGCTCGACGATCGCTCGCAGGTTCTTCAGGTTGCGGCGCCAGATCGGCCCCAGGGCGACCTTGCCACCCGCCCAGGCACCCGCGGGGCCGGCCATCCACCATGGGAACGTCAGCGACTCCTGCCACGCGAACCGGGTGCGCCGGCCGAGGTCGATCGGTGTCAGCGTGAAGCGACCAGTCCCGGTGACGAGTCCGGTGTGGCGGACCCCCATCACCTCACCCGGCACCCACTCGGTGATCTCCATCCGGTCGACGAGTCGGAACGGGCCGACCTTGGTGTCGCACAGGAACTCGGTGCCGACGCCACGGGTCAGCTCGGTCGTGAACCTGATCGCGACGGCATCGTGCATCCACTGCACGTGGTCCTCGACCGGCTCGACGACCGCCCACACCTGCGCGGGTGTGGCGTCGATCTCGATGCTGACCTGGATACCGGACATTCCGGTCAGGCTTCGATGGCGACCTTGCGCAGCTGTTCGGCGGCGAGTTCGGGCGGCACGATGTTGATCATGACCCCGGTGCCGCGCTCGAACCCGGCCGTGGTGACCAGCTTCGGGAACAGATGCACGTGCCAGTGGTACGCGCCGGTGTAGTGGTGCGGCGCCGTGTGGAACACCAGGTTGTACGCCACATCGCCGTGGATCTCGCGCAAGGAGATGAGCGAGTCGCGCACGGCCATACCCATTGCCTTCAGGGTGGCGTCGGTGCTGTCGGTGAGGTGCAGGTCGTGGCTGCGGGGGATGATCAGCAGCTCGTACGGCGACCCTGCCCAGTACGGGCTGACGCACACGACATCGTCGGTGGAGAACAGGACCCGAGTGCCGTCGACGAGTTCGGCCTCGACCGTCGCGCAGAGGATGCAGCCGCCCTCGAACCGGGAGAATGCACGCTGCTCCTCGAGGATCTCGCCGGGGACGAACGGAAGACCGAGCAGCTGACCGTGCGGGTGGGCGAGGGAAGCACCCGCCTCGCGGCCGTGGTTGATGATCGCTTGCGTGTAGCGGACGTTCTTGCTCGCCGCATGCTGTTGCAGGCGCCGGCTGAGCAGCAGCATCATCTGCGCCGCGTCGTCGTCGGACAGCAGGTGGGCGCCACCGTCGTGGTCGGGGGTGTAGACGAACACCTCGTGGATGCCGCTGGCGTCGGCCTGCACGTGCACAGGGCCGAGGTGATGCACGGCGAAGGGCTCGTCACCGTCGAACGCGGGGTAGAGGTTGGGGATGAGGCGCATGCGCCAGTGCCCACCCTCGTCGAGGGTCTCGAGGGCCGGCAGCGTGGCTTCCTCGTTGCCGGGGCAGAACGGGCACGGACGGTCGGGCTCGGCCTCGACCTGGGCAGCGCGCGGTGCGAAGTCGGACGGGCGCTTGGCCCGGTCGGCGACGATGGTGACCCACCGTCCCGTGAGGGGGTTCAGTCGGAGTTGGCTCACAGCCCGATCAGCCTACGACCCGGAGGCGATTCAGGCGCGGACGTGCTCGGAATTTGCGGTGCGAACCTTCTCGTAGACGCTCACGTGGCGGGTGCTCTCTGGGCCGAACGGGGCGCCGTCGAAGGACTCCCAACGCGCCGTGAGCTGCATGTTCGCGTTGGACGCCATCCCGTCGAGCTGCACCGGAGTGGCCCATCTGATGCTCCAGGGGCGCAATTTCACTCCGCCCGCCTCCGTGATGTCGATGTAGTGCCCTTCGGCACGTTGCTGCCCCGGATCGCTGGTGTTGACGTGGAGCACGACGCGATCGGCCTGGATCGACCGCACGGTGACACTCGACGCGGCGTCGGCCTCGGTGTCGGGGACGAAGGCCTCGATGGCGAATCGGCCACCGTCGACCAGGCGCGCCGAGACCGCATCGAAGCACGCCTGCTGGCGGGCATCGGTGAGCAGTCCGAAGAACGTGTTGTAGGCGACGAAGACGAGCGCGAACGGTCCTGCCGGAAGGTCGTCGACCATGTCGCCGATGACCGTGTGGACGGTCTCGGCACCGGGTTTGGTGGCCATCTTGGCCAGCATCGCCGTGCTGGTGTCGATGCCCCACACCTCGACCCCGATTTCGGCGAGCGGGACGGCCAGCCGGCCCGTCCCCACACCCAATTCGAGCACCCGGCCACCACCGGCCAGCGACCGCAGGGCCGCCGTTGTCACCGCGATGTCGGTGATCCCGTCGTACCACTCGTCGTAGACATCGGCGAATCCGTCGCCGTAACTCTCGTCGTGGTAGCCGCGCATGGTGCCATCTTCGACCAGAATGACGCCCGTGAGCCAGTGGGCCGGGATCGAATCGGAGACGAGGACCGGGGCCGTGCCCGGCATCGTCGCTTCCCTGGGGTCGGACCCGAGGGTCGCAACGGTGGCCCGCCCTCGTTTGCGGCGCACCGAGCGACTCGTGCTCGGCTCGATCGACGGCGGCGCGCACGTCCTGCAGCAACACGCACGCACGGTCCTGTTGGGCGCGGCGGTGTTCATGCTGCCCATGGTGGCGCTGAACCTGTTTCTGTCCGTCCTGGCGTTCAACGACTTCAGTTCGCTCGACGGGCTGTTCGCCGACCGTGGGTACATCGGCGTCGAGAACACCTCGGTGTTCCTCGCGATCGTCGTCGAGTCGTTCACCGCCCACTTGATCGGCGCGTACGCGGCGGTGTTCCTGGTCCGCTATCAGATGGGAGGGCAGCCGACGATCCGCGACGGCGTCGTCGCCGTGCTGCGGCGATCCCCGTGGCTGGTGCTCACCTGGGTGCTCACCCACTGGTGGGCGGTCTTCATCGCACTCGGCGTGGTGAATGCTCCCTCTGTCGCAGCGGGTGCCGTCACCTTCGTGTTGCCCGTCGTTGCGCTGTTCAGCGCGATGGTGCTCGTGGTCGTACCGGTGCTCATGACCGAGGGGGGTGGTGTCCGTTCGCTCGGGCGCGCGGTGCGCCTGGTTCGTACCCGGTTCGGGGCCGCGTACGCCTTCGTCCTGGCGTGCGGGCTGATCGGAGGGCTGCTGTTCCTCTTCATCTCCGAACTGCCGTACCTCGCCGAGAGCACCGGCCTCGTCACGTTCGGCTCGTTCGGCTACCTGGTGCAGGGAGTGGCCTCGCAACTGGCGTTGCTGGTCGTGGTGCCGTTCTCGGCGCTGGCCACTGCCCAGTTCTACGTCCAACTGCGCGTGCACGCCGAGGGCATCGACATCTCGATGGCAGCTGATCGCGTCTTCGGGTCGCGTCGATGATCCGGTCGTGGCAGGTCACGATCACGACGGGGTGGTGGCTCGCCGCCGCGCCGCCCGACGGCCAACTCGGGCCCGTCGATCAGAACCCCGATGCCGTGCGAGAACAGGCCTGCAAGATCGTCTCGTCGAACCAGAAGATCTGCACGCCCGTCACGACCAACCCTCCGCGCCCTCGCAGCGACTCGGGGGGTGGATGGGACCTCGGCTTCGTCTCCCTGCTGCTGTGGATCCTGCTCCTGGCGGCCGTGATCGGACTGGTGGTGCTGCTGGTCCGGGCGGTTGCCGGTCGCGCCGGCGGTTGGTCTCGGCGGCGAGGGAGCGACGAACACGACGACGACGACCTCGACACCGTCGAACGCGAGGTGGTGGCGGTCGATCGTTCCCGCGAGCCCGTCAACTGGCGACACGAGGCAGACGAGCATCGCCGCGCCGGCCGGTATCGCGACGCGCTCCGGTGCCGCTATCGAGCGCTGGTGGCCGACCTGGCTCGACGGGGGCTGATCGACGAGATCCCCGGACGGACCACGGGTGAGGAGCGGGCGCAGCTGCGACGTGTGCGGCCCGACGCGGGGCGCTCCTTCGCCGCGGCTGCGGAGCTGTTCGACGGTGCCTGGTACGGGCATCTCGAGGTGGATTCCTCCGACGACGACCGCTTTCAGGAGTTGGAGCGCGACGTCCTGGCCACCTCCGGTGATCGTCGATGAGCAGAGGCGCTCCGGCGGACGCAGGCGGCGGCGGCCGAGTGGCCTTCAGTGCCCTGCTGGTCGTGCTCGTCGCCGTCGCGATGATGTTGCTGGTGCGCGCCCAACCGCACGCGCAGCCGTTCGATCCACGCAGCGGGGCCGACGACGGTGCGAGGGGTCTCGTCATTCTGCTGCGGCAGTACGGGGCCGACGTCGAAGTGGTGCGCTCGGTGCCCACGCCGGGGGCCGACCGACGGGTGTTGGTCTTGCAGGACCGGTTGAACCAGGACCAGCGTCGCGACCTGCGGTCGTTCGCGGACGCCGGGGGCGTCGTCGTGATGGCTGATCCCGACAGCCCCCTCGCGGGCGACCGATCGGCGACGACGATCGACGGGTCGGAGGTCGTGCTGGGCAACGACCTGTCGCAACAGGTCAACGTCCCGGCGGGCACATGCACCATCGGATCGATGGCGCACCTTCGGGGGCTGTACGTCTACGAAGGCGTGGAACTCCGCGTCGGCCCGGGTGAGTCCTCCTGCTTCGGGAGCCGTTCCACTGCGTTCGCCGTGGCGAGGCCGCGCGCCGAGGGAGTCGTGGTGGCGCTCGGCGACAACAAGTTGTTCACGAATCGCTACCTTCGCTTCGCCGACAACGCGGCGCTCGCCACTGCGTTGTTGGCCCCCACCAGCGGATCGCGGTTGAGCATCGTGCTCGGGGCCGAAGCGCCCAAGACGGTTGCCGACATCGGCACCGGCGACAAGTCGTTGAGCGATCTGGTTCGACCGGGCGTGTGGATGGCCGTCACCCAACTGGCCATTGCGTTCCTCGTGTTTGCGTTGGCGAAGGCGATCCGCCCCGGTCGGCCGGTTCGGGAACCGGAGCAGGTGCCGGTCGCCGGGAGCGAGCTCGTGGTCGCGACCGGCAGCCTCATGCACCGCGCCCGGCACGCACAACGGGCCGGGTGGCTGTTGCGCGGCAACCTGTTCCGCGCCCTGTGCGAGCGGTTCCGGTTGCCGAGCAGCACATCGATCGAGTCGCTCGACGCCGCCGTGTCGGCGCGGACCGACCTTGCCCCCGGCCGGATCAGCGCGGTGCTGCACCGCGACGTGTCCGACCATCACGAGCTGCTGCAACTCAGCAACAGCCTCCAGGAGATCCGCGATCTCGTCCTCGAAGGAGCCCACCATGACTGACCCGACCGAGCAAATGGCCCGACCCCCCCTCGACGCGGTCCTCGCGGTCCGGGCCGAGGTGGCCAAGGTGGTCGTCGGCCAGGACGGTGTGCTCACCGGTGCCATCGCCGCGCTGCTCGTCAACGGGCACATCCTCCTCGAGGGTGTTCCCGGTGTCGCCAAGACGCTGCTGGCCAAGAGCCTCGCGGCGGCGTTCGACATGAAGTTCACCCGCGTCCAGTTCACGCCGGACCTGATGCCGAGCGACGTGATCGGCCAGCAACTGGTGGCGCAGTCGGCCGAGGGCATCACCTTCCGGTTCCGTGAGGGCCCGGTGTTCACCAACCTGCTCCTCGCCGACGAGATCAACCGCACTCCGCCCAAGACCCAGGCGGCGCTCCTCGAGGCGATGGAGGAGCGCCAGGTCACCTTCGACGGGACCACGCGGGCGCTGCCGGACCCGTTTCTCGTGATCGCCACGCAGAACCCGATCGAGTACGAGGGCACCTACCCGCTTCCCGAGGCGCAGCTCGACCGATTCCTGTTCAAGCTGAACATGACCTACCCGACCGCCGATCAGGAGCTGCTGATGGTCGGCCGTCACGACGCCGGAATGAATCCGCACGACGTCACCGCGGCCGGCGTGCGGCCGGTGGCGAGCGCCGCCGACCTGGCGGCGGGCAGGGCAGCGATCCAGGCCATCCGTGTGGATCCGGCCGTCCAGCAGTACATCGTCGCCCTCTGTCGGGCCACCCGGGAGTCACCGGCGCTGCAACTCGGGGTGTCGCCCCGTGGCACCACCTGGTTGCTCCACGCCGCGAAGGCATGGGCGTGGCTGAGCGGCCGCCAGTTCGTGACGCCCGACGAGGTGAAGGCGGTCGCCAAGCCCTGTCTGCGCCACCGTGTGATGGTGCGACCCGAACTCGAGTTGGAGGGCACGACGGCCGACGCCGTGCTCGACGGCCTCCTCGCCACCGTCCCGACGCCGCGTTGACCGAACGTTCGGCCGCCCTGCGATGAGATCTCGACCTGCGTACCCGGTGCCGACGGTGTGGTTCGCCGCGCTCATCGCCGCGTCGGGTCTCGCGCTGTTCGCCTGGCCAGGGCGGAGCTGGCTGGCGCTCGTCGCCGTTGAGATCGTCGTGCTCGTGGTGTTCGTGGCCGACACCGTCGCGTGCGTCTCACCGGCGCGGATCGACGTGACACGCGACGTGCCCGAGTCGCTGACGATGGGGGAGTCCGCCGAGTTGACGTGGGTGATCGACAACCGCGGTGGACGCAGAGGGCGGGTCACGGTCACCGACGCGCTGTGGCCGAGCCTCGGCGCCGAACGTCGACGCGTCTCTGCCACGCTCGCGCCTGGCGCTCGGCTCCGGTCGCGCACGTCGTTGCGGCCCGCCCGTCGTGGTCGCTTCCCGCTGTCGGCGGTGACGGTGCGCGTCGAGGGGCCGCTCCGAATGGTCAGTCGCCAGGCGACCAGGAACGTACCCGGCGGGATCCGGGTCATGCCGGCCTATCCGAGCCGCGAGGAGGTGCAGCGGAGGATCAGGGTGCCGCGCGTGCTCGAGATCGGCCTTCGCTCGATTCGAACCAGTGGCGGGGGCACCGAGTTCGACCAGTTGCGCGACTATCGACCCGACGACGAGTTCCGCCGCATCGACTGGCCGGCGACGGTGCGACTGCAGCGGCCGATCGTGAAGCAGTTCCGGGCCGAGCGCAACCAGAACCTGGTGCTGTTGCTGGACAACGGACGGGTGATGGCGGGAACCGTCGGCGGCGTACCCCGGGTGGAACACGCGATGGACGCCGTGCTGGGGGTCGTGCAGGCGGCGACCAAGGTCGGGGACCGCGTCGGCATGCTGGCCTTCGATCACCAGGTGCGCAGCATCCTCGTGCCGACCAACGGCAAGAGTCAGCTGGGTCGCGCGGCGGAGGCCATGTATCTCCTCGAGCCCGACTACAGCGAGAGCGCCTACGACGTCGCGTTCGGGTACGCCGCCGCTCGATTCCGTCGCCGGTCGCTGTACATCGTGCTCACCGATCTCGTGGAGGCCGTGGTGGAGCAGGCGCTGCTGCCTGCTCTGCCGATCATCACTCGCCGCCATCTGGTCGTGGTGGCAGCGGTGCAGGATCCTGCGGTGCAGGAGTGGGCGCGGGGAGCGGCGCACGAGTGGCCGAGCGAGGCGTACCGGGAGGCGGCTGCGGTCAGCCAGCTCGCCCAACGAGCTCGCTCGGTGGCGCGCCTGCGGGCCGCGGGTGCCGTGGTGGTGGACGCGGCTCCGGGTCGCCTCGCCACCGAACTCGTCGACACGTACCTCGAGCTCAAGGCCAGCGGCCGCCTCTGACGCTCCACCGTCGGGCACCGGGTTTGGCGTCAGAGGGGGGCGTCGGGTGTGACGTCGGTGCGGCCGGACAGCCGAACTCGGATCGCGTAGGCGATCGTCCAGCCCCAGAACAGCGTGAACACCCCTACGCCGATGCCGATACGCACCCAGGTCGGCCACGGGCGACCGGTCACGAAGCCCTCGACGGTCGCCGCGAGGAGGAAGGCGACCACGAGACCGACGACCACGCTGCCGGCGCGGCGCGCTTCGTCGACGAGCGCGTTGAAGCGAGGCCGATCACCGGGGTCGATGATCGACCACCCGATGCGCAGCCCTGCCGCCCCCGCCACCACGACGGCGGAGATCTCGAGCATCCCGTGAGGGAGGATCAGTCCCCAGAACTTGTCCCACTGCCCAACGTGCGTGAACAGACCACCCGCCTTGCCCACGTTGGCGCCGTTCCACACGAGCAGTGCGACGGTGACGACACAGAGCAACATGCCCGAGGCGAACGCGAGGAAGCCGACGCGGATGTTGTTGAGGAAGACCTGGGTGGCGAAGTTCTGCGACGGCTGATTGCTGTAGTAGTCCTCGAAGTCCTGGTTGATGTACTGCTGGGCGGTGGCCGCCGGTGCGGCCACGTCGAACGCGGTCGGCGACACTGCGAGCCAGATCTGGAACCCGGCCCACGGGACGACGGTGAGCAGCGTCGCCACGGCGATGTATCGGCGCAGCGCGTAGATCGCAGCGGGGAAGGTCACCGTCGCGAACTGGATGAGCCCGCGCCGGACCTCGGTGTCGCGTTGGCCGTACAGGACGCCGTGCGCGTCGCTGACGAGCAGGGTGAGCCGATTCACCAACCCGGAGTCGGCTGCGTACTCCACGCGGGCGGTGGCGAGGTTGGCGCCGGAGCGCTGGTACAGATGGACCATCTCGTCGAGCTCGTCCGGCGTCACCTGGGTCACCTTGCGCGCCCTGTCCGTGAGCTGTTGGAGCCGCCACCATGCGCCCTGGTGCGCCGCCACGAACGCGTCGATGTCCACTCCGGCCTAGGGTAACTGTCCGGATGGACGGCATCATCACACCCGAAGCGGTCGTCCTGGAGATGGACACGGCCGGAGTGTCCTCGAGGGTGTTCGCCGGGATCATCGACCTTGCGATCCAGCTCGGGATCCTCTTCGTGGGGTCGATCGGGCTGAGCATGCTCGGCCTGTTCTCCGAAACCGGTTTCAACACGGGTGCGGCGGTCCTCGTCGCATTCGTCCTGATGGGCTACCCGGTCATCTCCGAGACCTTCATGCGCGGTCGCACCATCGGCAAGCGTGCGATGGGGCTCCGTGCAGTCACGCTCGAGGGTGCCCCGATCCGACTGCGCCACGCCATGTTGCGGATGATGGGCGGGCTCGTCGACCGCTATCTGCCACCGCTTGGCGTGACCGGCACGCTGATGGTGCTGGGCACTCGCCGTCACCAGCGGGTGGGCGACCTGATGGCCGGCACCATCGTGATCCGCGACCCCGATCGGACGATGCTGCCGCCCGCCGTGTGGTTCCCGGTGCCGCCCGGGTACGAGGTCTTCGCCGCGTCGATCGACCCGACCGCGATGACCGACGATCAGTACACCGTGATCCGATCGTTCCTGATGCGGAATCGTGAGCTCAGTCCGGATGCCCGGTACTCGATGGCGGTCGACCTCGCCGACCGCGCGGCAGCGACCCTGCACCACGAACGTGGCGTCGGTGTTCACCCGGAGGCATACCTGTTGTGTGTCATCGCCCGGTACCAGCGCCGCACGTTCCCCGCCTATCAGCCGGCTGCCTGGAACCCTCGCTGAACGGTCGTAGCCTGGAGCGGGTGAACGACACCACCTACCTCGACCATGCGGCCACGACGCCCATGCGCCCCGAGGTGGTCGCGCTGATGGTGCCGTACCTGTCCGATCACTACGCGAATCCGTCCGGCTCCCACCGCTTCGCCCGCGAGGCGCGCAAGGCGGTCGACGAAGCCCGCGATGTGGTGGCAGAGGTCATCGGCTGCGCGCCTGGGGAGGTCGTGTTCACCAGCGGTGGCACCGAGGGTGACAACACCGCGATTCTCGGCACCGTGGCGCGTCATGGCGGGGTCGCCGTGTGTCCGGCTGCCGAACACCACGCCGTGCTCGCCTCGGTCGAGCAGGTGCACGGAGTCGTCGTGCCGGTCACGTGCACCGGTCAGGTCGACCTGGTGGCGTTGGGTGAATCACTCGCCGCGACGCCGGACGTCTCGGTCGTCAGCGTGATGACGGTGAACAACGAGGTGGGCTCCGTCAACGACCTTGCCGCAGTGGCGGAAGTCGTGCGCCGACACGCACCAGGGGCGTTGCTCCACACCGATGCGGTGCAGGCCCCGTGCTGGGTCGATCTGCGGACGATCACGCGGCACGTCGACCTGCTCTCGCTGTCCGCCCACAAGTTCGGCGGGCCCAAGGGCGTCGGGGTCATGATGGCCAAGCAGGGAACGTCGTTCGCGCCGATGCTCGTCGGCGGGGGCCAGGAGCGTGACCGTCGCAGCGGCACGCAGAACGTGCCGGGGATCGTCGCGCTCGCCGAGGCGTTGCGGCTCACCGATCTCGATCGTGCCGGCGAACTGGTTCGCCTCGCGGCCCTGCGGGACCGCTTGATCGACACGCTGCTCGCCGAACTTCCCGACGTGACCGAGACGGTGGATCGGTCGCAGAAGGTCGCTGGTTCGGCGCACGTGTGCATCGACGGCATCGAGAACGAGTCGTTGCTCTTCCTGCTCGACGAGGCGGGTGTGTGCGCGAGCGCCGCCTCTGCCTGCGCCAGCGGGGCGATGGAGCCGTCGCACGTTCTGGCCGCGATGGGCGTGTCGCGCGAGCGGGCGCTCGGAGCGTTGCGACTCACGCTCGGCCGCACCACCACCGCTGCCGATGTCGACCGAGGTGCCGACGCGGTGATCGGCGCGGTGCGCAGGTTGCGGAGGGTGTCATGAAGGTGCTCATGGCCCTCAGCGGCGGAGTCGATTCGTCGGTCGCCGCGGCCGAACTGCTGCGCGACGGCCACGAGGTCGTCGGCATCACGATGCGACTCTGGGGAGGCGACAGCGACACCGGCTGCTGCTCGGTCGCCGATGTCGACGATGCGCGTCGGGTTGCCCAGCAACTCGACATCGACCACCTGGTCTTCAACTTCACCGACGACTTCAACGAGCACGTCGTCGAGCCCTACGTGCAGGCGCACCGCGATGGCGTCACACCGAATCCGTGCATCGAGTGCAATCGTCATCTCAAGTTCCACCGGCTCAGCGAGCGTGCCGACGTGTTGGGGTTCGATGCGGTCGCGACCGGCCATCACGCCCGAATCGTGGAGCGTGACGGCCGCCGCTTCGTGGCGCGCGGCGAGGACCCGGCGAAGGATCAGAGCTACGTCGTCCACATGCTCCCTCAGCGCGAACTCGCCCGGACGCTCTTCCCCATCGGCCATCTCACGAAGGCCGACGTGCGCGACCGCGCGGCCGCGCTCGGACTGCGGACGGCGACCAAGCCCGACAGCCAGGACGTCTGTTTCATCACGAGCACGGGTGGCCGCACCGAGTTCCTCGGGACGCGTATCCCGTTCCGACGGGCCACAGTCGTCGACGCGCTCGACGGCGCAGCCCTCGGCGAGGCCGACGCGTTGGAGATGGTCACACTCGGCCAGCGTCGTGGCATCGGGCTCCCCGGCGGTGGGCCGAAGCGATACGTCGTCGACATCGATCACGAGACGGCGACCGTCATGGTCGGCGACGAGTCGATGTTGGACCGCGACGCGATGCTCGTTCGCGCGATGGTCTGGGCCGACACTCCCGTCGACGGTGAGGTGCTCGTCCAGTGCAGCGCGCACGGCGCCACACACCCGGCCGTGATCGCCGTGTCCGGTGATGAGGTGGAGGTTCGCTGGAGCGACCCGCAGCGCCGCGTCGCCCCAGGCCAGAGCGTGGTGTTCTACGACCGCACCGACAGCTACGTGCTCGGCGGCGGCATCGCCCGTTAGGCCGTTCCCGTCAGCCGACGGGAACGCCGGTGTCGGACATCGCCTGCAGCGCTCGACCCGGACGGGTCGGCGCCACAAGGAACGAGCGGACGTGGATGGCGCGTCCCTTGGGGTGCTCGCGGGTGCTGGGAAACACGACCAGCACCGACTCGCCGACAGCCACCTCGAGCGCATGGCCGGCGGACGGACCGGTGAGGTCGGCGGCCTCGGTTCCTTCCAGTGCGAGCTGTACCAGTCGGACGTTGGTGCGCTGCACCATCAGCGTCTCGCCCAGCATGAACCGGTCGTGGAGGACCACCCCCGCTGGTACCAGGACGAGCCAGCGTCGTGACAGCCGATGGAAGCGCGGCACGAGGAGCCACGTCAGCACCACAGCGATGAGCGCGACGAGCGCACCGGCGGCCCAGGATCGGGAGGCCAGCAAGGTTGCTGCCGTGAGGGTCGCGGCCGCCCAGACCACCCAGCTGAGTGCCGCCGGGAGGAGCACTGCGGCAGGCACTCGCAGCGGGAAGCGTCGCTCGTCGCCGTAGGCAGCGCCCTGCACCATGGCCTCACCCGCCTCTCCGGAGAACACGATCAGCGTCGTGACGACGGCGAGGACCAACGCGAGCAGCCCGAGCCCGACCGTCGCACCTCCGACGAGCGCGACCACGGCAGCCGGCACGGCGGCGGGGGAGAGGATGCGCAGGCAGGTGAGCGACAACGCGCTCGGCACCATCAGCGCGACGACCCCGACGGCGACGGCCGCCCACCAGGCGATCAGCGCGGCGAGACCGGTCGCGGACATCGCCAGCCCCATCGACACTGCCAGGCCGATCCACAGGACGCGCAGAATCGACACAGATGAGCGAGGAGAGAGCAACGCTCCGTTCACGAGCACCGCATCAGATTTGCCGATGGACAACGCATCAGGCCAACGTATCGGCCACGCCGCTCCTCACTTCGCTCTCAGCAGCATCGTCGTGGAACGATTGATCCAATACGGCCGACAGTTGGAGAGGAGGCCCCGAATGAAGCCTGTGAACCTTCCCGGTGGCATCGCCACCGGCATCGGCGGCCTGCCCCACCGCGACGCCGGCGACGCGGCGGCCTTCGTGCTCGCCCACCTCGAGCTCCCCGCCATCCCCACCCTGCCCCGGCGGAGTCCGGCCGAGGGGGCCATCGCCCAGGCGATGGTCGGCATGCAGGGCATCACGATCGGGCAGTACGGCAGCATCTCCGTCGATGCGGCGCAGGTCGATCCTCTGGCGCCGCTCGTCACCGACTTCCAGCACGATGCGTTCGTCGGCTTCCGGACCTTTCTCGAGGCCGCTCACGGACGAACCGGATGGGTGAAGTGGCAGTTCGTCGGTCCGGTCACCTTCGGACTGGCGTTGATGCGGGCCGGGGTGCCGATGAGCGAAGCCTTCGAGTCCGCCGTGCGATGCGTGCGCGACCGGATCGAGCATCTCATCGAGTACGTCGACGATGCACTGCCCGGATGCAAGCAGCTGGTGTTCATCGAGGAGGCGGATCTCGCCGAGTTGATGACCCCCGGCTTCCCGATCGCCCCCGACACCGCGATCGATCTCGTCTCGGGTGCCCTTGCCGCGATCGAGACCTCGGCCGTGTCGGGTCTGCACGTCTGCGGGCTGGGCGACATCCCGTCGCAGCTGGCGGCCGGGCCCGCCGTCCTGTCCCTGCCGGTGCGCCAGGAAGTTGCCGAGTCGGCCGGGTATCTGGTTCGGTTCATGGAGCGCGGTGGCTATGTCGCCTGGGGCGTGGTGCCCACCAGCGGGCCGATCACCACCTCTGCCGAGCGGCCGTGGCGTCAGCTGTGTCAGCTGTGGTGCGAGCTCGTGCAACGCGGTGCAGATCCGGCGCTGTTGCGTCAGCAGTCGCTCATCACTCCCGAGTGCGGCCTTTCGTCGCACACTCCGGCGGTCGCCGAACGGGTGCACCGCATCGCCGCCGAGGTCAGCCGACGGGTGCGGGACCAGGCGAACGCGAGCCGCTGGGCGCTCGGCGCGTAGCGCGTCGGGCACACTGTGGGCATGACGCCCGAGGAACGCATTCGCGAGCTGCGCGCCCAGATCGCCCATCACAACGAGCGCTACTACTCCGACGACGCACCCGAGGTCAGCGACGCCGAGTACGACCTCCTGGTCCGTGAGCTGGCGACGTTGGAGGCCGAGCATCCCGAGCTGGTCGACGAGGCGTCGCCCACTCACATTGTCGGAGCCGGAGGCCTCTCGACAGCGTTCGCCCCGGTCACCCATCGGGAGCCGATGACGAGTCTCGACAACGCGATGGATCGCGACGAGCTGTCGGCGTGGGGCGAGCGGATCGCGAAGGGTCTCGACGGTGCGTCGACCAAGTTCGTGTGCGAACTGAAGATCGACGGGCTGGCGATGAGCCTGCGGTACGAAGGGGGTCGCCTGGTGCAGGCCGCGACCCGGGGGGACGGACGGGTGGGGGAGGACGTCACGGCGAACGTGGCCACGATCGTCTCGGTGCCCAAGGTGCTCACCGGCGCACCGCCGGTGCTGGAGGTGCGCGGCGAGGTGTACCTGCCGATCGACGCGTTCGAGCGTCTGCAGGCCGCCAAGGAGGCCGAGAACGTCGTGCGGGTCGCCGCCGGACGCAAGCCCGAGCCGGTGCCGGTGAACCCTCGCAACGCCGGGGCGGGCAGCCTGCGCCAGAAGGACCCGGCCGTCACTGCCGGACGCGAGCTGGCGTTCTGGAGCTACCAGCTCGGTGAGGTGATCGGCGGTCCCGACTTCACCTCCCACCACGAGACGCTCGACTTCCTGGCGGCGCTGGGCTTTCCGGTGAACCCCGAGATCCGAGTGGTCGACGACCTCGATGCGGTCGATGCCTTCTGTCGTCACTGGGAGGAGCATCGTCACGACCTCGGGTACGAGATCGACGGCGCGGTGGTGAAGATCGACGACCTCGCCCAGCGGGAGACGTTGGGGTTCACCTCTCGGGCTCCCCGTTGGGCGATCGCCTTCAAGTTCCCGCCGGAGGAACGCACCACCATCCTCGAGGACATCCAGGTGTCAGTGGGCCGCACCGGCCGCACCACTCCCTTCGCCGTGCTGCGGCCCGTGTTCGTGGGCGGGTCGACGGTGGGAATGGCGACGCTGCACAACGAGGACCAGGTCCGTCTCAAGGACGTCCGGCCCGGGGACACCGTCGTCGTCCGCAAGGCCGGCGACGTCATCCCCGAAGTGGTCGGTC
>JBBQTC010000079.1:0-15175 GCA_038234785.1 Acidimicrobiales bacterium | reverse complement strand
CCCGCCCGACCGGCCCGCGCCCCCCCCCCCGCCCCCCCCCGCCGCCCCCCGCCGCCCCCCCCCCCCCCGCTCGTCCTCACGTTCTCCGACATCGCACGGCTCGCCCGCATCTTCGTCGAGCACTTCGAGGTCGATGGTCTGCGGCTCACCGGCGGTGAGCCGACGATTCGTGCCCACATGACCGTGCTCGTCCAGAAGCTCGCACAGCTGCGGGTGCCGGCCTCGTCGGCGTCGCCGTACGCGGGCCGCAAACCGGATCTCTCGATGACCACCAACGGCGCCACGTTCCGACTCCTCGCCCACGAGTTGCGCGACGCCGGCCTCGACCGGGTCAACATCAGCCTCGACACCCTGCAGCGCGACAAGTTCGAGCGGATGACCAAACGCGACGAGCTCGTCTGCGTGCTCGACGGCATCGAGGCGGCCAAGGAGGCCGGCTTCTCGCCGGTGAAGATCAACGCCGTGGTCGAGCGTGGCGTCAACGACGACGAGATCGTCGACCTCGCCCGCTACGGCCGGGACCACGACGTCGAGGTGCGCTTCATCGAGTTCATGCCGCTCGACGCCACCGGCCACTGGATGAACGACAAGGTCGTCGGCCAGGACGAGATCGTCGCCGCCCTCAACGAGGCGTTCCCGATCGAGGCGCTCCCGTCACGCGGTTCGGCGCCGGCCAACGAGTGGCGCTACCTCGACGGCGCGGGCACCGTGGGCGTCATCCCCACCGTCACCAAGCCGTTCTGCGACGACTGCGACCGGGTGCGACTCACCGCCGATGGTCAGTTCCGCACCTGCCTGTTCGCCACCACCGAGTTCGACCTGCTGCGGCTGATGCGCGACCGGGCCACCGACGCCGAACTCGCGACCGAGATCCAGCGTGCGGTCGGCACGAAGTGGGCCGGTCATCAGATCAACCAGGTCACCTTCGTCCGCCCCAAGCGCAGCATGAGCCAGATCGGCGGCTGAACCGTGCGACGCGGTCGGATGATCGCGTCATTGGCGATCGCGGCGGGGTGCTCCACGCAGCCGGGCGCGACCGCCACGACTGCAACCACCACGACTGCAACCACCACGACTGCAACCGCGACGACTGCAACCACCACGACTGCAACCACCACGACTGCGAGCACGACGACGATGGTCGCGCCGCTCGACATCGTCGGGTCGACGCTCACCGCCGTGTGGGACCGACCGGGAAGGCTCCAGCAGTACTACGGGGCCGACGGTGCGCCCACGGGACTGTTCTCCGGCACCCGCATTCCCGTGCGTGGCACATCGCCGGGCGGTGTGCTGCTCGGCTTCGCAGAGCGGTCGGGCCGCGGCCAGCAGCGCGACGTGGTCACGGAGGAGTTCGACGGGGTCGTCATGCTGTTGACGAGCGCGAGCGATCAGGTGAGCGGCGAGCGCTACACGGTGCAGACGGCGATCCCGATCACCGTGCCGGCGGGGGACGGGATGGTGGTCGCGAGCCGTTGCGACGTCGACCGTCCCGACGACTTCACCCACGTGCTCCGGTTGCGGTTCGGGCCACAGGGCCCGACCATCGTCGACGCCTGGCAGATCGAAGCATCCATGGGGTCGTTCACGCCCGTCGAGCCGCTCACCACCGGGTGCGGCCGGTTCAAGGGCGGGCCTTCGTCTGCCGATGGCACCGGCATGCTTGCGCGACACGCCGGGGTGATGGGGGTCTCGCCGACGTTCGACATCGGGGCACCGACACCGGTCGCGACCGCGTTCGTCGACCTCGGCGGGCGCCTGATCGGCCCTCACCAGGCCCTGAGCCTGCTGAGCAGAGGTTCGGACGAAGTGGTCTGGTGGGAGGATGCGGTCGGCTGGGACGACACCGGCGCTCCGATCTGGCGGGTCGTCGCCGCGCAGATCATGCCGGCCCGCGCTGCCGGCGAGGCGACCCAGATCGACTGCCGACGCGGCGATGGGACGCTCGCGATCGGTGTCGGACCGATGAACCTGCCCGAGGCTGCGCCGAGGGTCGCATGGGTGGCCGACGCAGACGGTCACCGCTTCGTTCCCACGGATCCGGCCGGTGTCACGTGCACGCAGGAAGGCTCGGGGGACTGACCGTGCGCATCCGGTCGGCGGTCGTGCTCGCCTGTGTCGGCGCCCTTGCGCTGGCCTCGTCGGTCGGCGCCGACACGATCGACGTGCCGGCCATCGCCGCCAACGTCGCCGTACGACTGACCCCACCACCGGGACCGTCGATCGGCGGTTGCCGAGTGTTCCCGAACGACAGCCAGTGGAACGTCGACGTGTCGAAGGCGCCACTGAACGGTCGGAGCGCGCAGATCATCGCCTCGATCCAGTCGCACGGCGGCGACTTCCTGCACCCCGACTTCGGTTCCGATCCCGCCTACGGCATCCCGTACGTGGTGGTGCCCCAGGGGCAGGCCACCGTGCCGATCACGTACGACGCATACGGCGACCAGAGCGATCCGGGACCGTTTCCCATCCCGCTGAACGCGCCGGTCGAAGGTGGCGGTGACCGTCACGTGCTCGTCGTGCGGCAAGGCACGTGCGATCTGTTCGAGCTGTACGTCGCACGGCGCAGCGGCGCCGGGTGGGTCGCCGCCAGCGGCGCACGGTTCGATCTGCGGACCAACGAGCTGCGGCCGATCGGTTGGACCAGCGCCGACGCGGCCGGCCTGCCGATCCTCCCCGGTCTCGTCCGCTACGACGAGGTGGCGGCCGGCCACGTCGACCATGCCATCCGCGTCACGTTCGACCGGACCCAACGCGGCTTCATCCTCCCCGCCACCCACTTCGCGTCGAGCGTCACCGACATCGATGCGCCGCCGATGGGCATGCGCTTGCGGTTGGCCGCGAGCTACGACATCTCCGGGTTCACCGGGCAGGCCAGAGTGATCGCCCAAGCGATGAAGACCTACGGCTTGATGGTCGCCGACAACGGCAGCAACTGGTTCTTCCAGGGTGGCACCGACCCTCGGTGGGACGACGCCAGCCTCGACCAGCTCAAGGCCGTTCCTGGCACGGCGTTCGAGGTCGTTGCCAGCGGCCCCGCTCGCACCGGCTGAGCCCGCCGAGAAGTGTCAAGTTCTTCTCAAGTCGCGACGGGTCCGGGCCGATAGAGGAGTGACCGGCATCGGTCGCTCAAAATTGGCGAGGTCACAAGGTGAGCCCTGCGAACACGACCGTCCCCACCACCTCCTCGGAGGCGCCGCCGTCCGGGACGGGTAAGGCACCCTGGCGGAACAAGGGACGCTCGTCGTCCGATCAGAGCACGGCGTCGACCACGCCGTCGACCACGCCACCGCGACTCGGTGAACTGCTTGCGGCCCGCGGTCTGGTGAACACCGACGAACTCCGCGATGCGCTGCTCGCCCAGTCGGCCCAGGGCACGAAGCTCGGCGCCACGTTGGTCAGCCTCGGTCTTCTGACCGAACGCGAGTTGGCCGAGGCATTGGCAGAGCAGTCCGGTCTGGGCCTCGTCGACCTCGCGCACGAGGAGATCGACCGCGACGTCGCACTGCTGCTCCCCGAGGCAGAGGCCAAGCGGCTGGAAGTGATCCCGATCCGACGCGAAGGCGAGCGGATCCTCGTCGCCGTCGCCGACCCGTATGCGGACGGACTCCAGAAGGAGCTCATCGCGCGGCTCGACGCGCCCGTGCGGTTGCAGGTCGCGGCGGGGTCGGACATTCTCCAGACCCTGTCCTCGCTGCACGTTCGGCTCGACGAGATGGACGACGCACTGCGCATCTTCGAACAACGGACCGAGCAGCGCCGGCGGCTGGCGAGCGAACAGTCGTCCGAGATCACGGTCGTCGACGAGAACGCGCCCGTGGTGCGCGTGATCAACCTGATCCTCGAGCACGCCGTCCGTGAGCGGGCCAGTGACGTCCACATCGAGCCCTCCGACGGAGACGTGCGGGTCCGCGTCCGCACCGACGGAGCGCTGCACCAGGTGATGACGCTGCCCGAGGAGATGGCGCTGGCGCTGCTGTCGCGCATCAAGGTGATGGCCAACTTGAACATTGTCGAACGCCGCCGGCCCCAGGACGGCAACTTCGCCACGGAGGTGCTCGGTCGAGAGGTCGACGTACGGGTCGCGACTTCTCCCACCCTGTTCGGCGAGACGTGCGTGCTCCGACTGCTGGACAAGCGCAAGAGCTTCTTCGAGTTGTCGAAGCTCGGCATGCCCGCCGACACCGAGGTTCGCTACCGCAAACTGATCCGGATGCCGTTCGGGCTGGTTGTCTGCGCGGGCCCCACGGGTGCCGGCAAGACCACCACGCTCTACGCCACCCTCGCTGCGGTCAACAGCGACACGCTCAAGGTCGCCACGATCGAGGATCCCGTGGAGTACGTGATTCCCACGATCAGCCAGCTCCAGATCCACGAGGCCGCAGGACTGACCTTCGCCAGCGGCCTGCGGGCGATCCTCCGCCAGGACCCCGACAAGATCCTGGTCGGCGAGATCCGCGATGTGGAGACAGCTCGCATCGCGGTCCAAGCCGCTCTGACCGGCCACTTCGTGATGTCGTCGCTGCACGCCACCGACGCCAGCGCGGCGCTGTACCGGTTCCTCGACATGGGGATCGAGCCATACCTCCTGGCGTCGTCGCTGACGGGCGTCGTCGGACAACGCCTCGTGCGTCGGAACTGTCCTCGTTGCACCGAGGCGTACGAGCCCGGTGTGGAGGAGCTCGCGTTTCTCGAGCGAGTTCTCGGGTCGGTGACCGAGGCGACCTTCCGGCGCGGGACCGGTTGCAAGTTCTGTCGCAATACCGGCTTCTTCGAACGCGTCGGGGTCTACGAAGTGCTCGAGGTGACCGATGACATCCGCCGGTTGATGGTCGAGCACGGCAGCCAGACCGACGTGCGCAGGGTCGCCGAGGAACAGGGCATGCGGACGCTTGCTCGGCAGGCGGTCCAACTGGCGATCCAAGGGACCACGACACTCGCCGAGGTCCTCCGAACAGTGGTGGTGGCCTGATGGTTCAGTTCGACTACGCCGCGACGGATGTCGACGGGAACTCGATCAAGGACAAGATCGAAGCCGACGACGAGGTCGAAGCCCGGCGACAGCTCCTGCTCGCCAACCTCGACGTCCGGTCGCTGCAGCGGCACACGTCGCTCCTCCGTCGCGAGTTCGGGCCCAAGGTCCGGGTGAAGCCGGTCGAGATCCTTCATGCCAGCCGTCAGTTGGCGGCGTTCCTCCGCGCCGGCCTCACCGTGGTCGACGGGCTCGGCATCATCGCCCGGACCTCGTCCAACCCGACGTTGTCGCACGCGCTGCTGGACACCCGCGATCAGGTGCGTCAGGGCGTCCCGTTCGACGACGCGCTCGCCGCACACGAGGACATCCTCCCCCGGTACTACCTCGGAGTGGTTCGTTCGGCCGGCCTGACCGGACGCCTCGACGAGGCCCTCGAACAGATCTCGACGTACATGGAGCGCGAGCTCGAGGCGCGTGGACGGATCAAGGCGGCTCTTGCGTATCCGATGGTCATCATCTCCATGTCACTCGTGTCGGTGGTGATCCTCACCGTCTGGGTGCTCCCGAAGTTCGTCGATCTGTTCGACCAACTCCACGCCGACCTGCCGTTCAGCACGCGAACGCTGATGGGCGTTGCCCAGATGTCGCAGACCTACTGGTACGTCTACCCGATCCTGCTGGCGGGGTTGGTCGCAGTGTCGATCTGGACGCGGCGCACCGAGCGCGGTCGGAACCTGCTCGACCACATCGTGTTCCGCCTGCCGGTGGTGGGTGAGATCGTGCTCTTCGCCGGTGTCGAGCGGGTGTGTCGAATCCTCTCGGCGCTGTGGGCGGCGGGCGTGCCGGTGACCGATGCGATGGCGGCGGCCGTGCAGAGCGCCGACAACGCCGTGTTCGCCGAGCGACTGATCCCGGTCCAGGAGGCGGTGCTGGCCGGTGAAGGTCTGGCCGAGCCACTGGCGAACTGCGGGCTCTTCCCGGATGCCGCCGTGCAGATGATCATCGTCGGTGAGGCGACGGGCACGCTCGCCGAGCAACTCGAGAACGCGGCGGACTTCTACGGACGTGAGCTGGAAACGAAGCTGCGTCGGGTCACGAGCTACTTCGAGCCGGCGATCATCGTGGTCGTGGGCGTCGTGGTCGGCTTCGTCGCCGTCGCACTCGTGCAGGCCATGTACGGCTCACTCGGCGGCGGGCAGCCCACGCCATGAGCCGCCGTGCCTCCGACCGGGGCGTGACCCTGCTGGAGCTGTTGGTGACGATCGTCCTGATGGGGCTCGCGTTCACCGCGGTGTTCGGCGGCATGGGGCTGTTCTTGCGGACCGAGAGCGTGCAGCGCTCGAATGCCCGCATCGACACCGAGCTGCGCACGTATGCCGAGTCCGTGCTCGGCATGCCGTACGTGGAGTGCGCCGCTGCCGGCTCGTATGCGGCGGTCGCCGCCCCGAAGGGGCTCACGCCCCGTGTCACCGTCGCGTACTGGAACGGAGATCTGCCCGCCGTGTACACCTCCGCGTGCTCCACGGACCTGGGGCTGCAGCAGATCACGATCGTCCTGACCGGCACCGATGGGGTCTCGGGCACGCTCGTCGTCGGGAAGTCGCGATGAGCACCGTTCACCGCGATCGCGGATTCACGCTCGTGGAGCTGATCGTCGTCGTCTCGATCATGGTGGTCATCTCCTCCTCGGTCGGCGCCGCGCTGTTCCTCGGGTTCCGGACCACGACGAACACCTACACGCGCCTCGATCAGAGCAACGCGGCGATGTCGATCAACCGCTTCCTCACCGGTGACCTGCTGTCGGCGGAGGGTCCGGTCCTGGTGAACAGCGCCACCGACGCGACGTGTGGCGGCACCGCCCCGCTGAAGCTGTGGTCGCGGTCGTCGGCATCCGCCGGCGCGCCGGACACGATCACGGTGTGGGCGAGGTTGGGGAACGACCTCATCCGTCGTACGTGCGTCGACGGAGCGACGGCCGCTTCGAGGGTGGTGGCGACGGGGATCGACTCGTTCACTCCGGCGGCGTGTGCCTCACCGTGCACGGCGGCGACCGTGACGGTGACGTTCAGTGCGGCGGGAACCGACTCGATCGCCGGCCAGAGCTGGACCCTCACGGTCCGGCGGCGAGGAGTGACGTCATGAGGAGCCGAGCAGACCGTGGGGAGCCGGACCAGGGCTCATCGTTGATCATGGCGATCGTGTTCGTCACCGTCGTCGGGATGGTCATCGCCGGGGCGCTCAGCTACTCGGCGGTGAGCCTCAACGCGACCGCCCGTCGCTACGTGCCCGCCCGCGAACGTCTCTACACCGCCGACGCGGCGACGAAGGCCGCCATCGCCTACGTGTTCGCGCATCCGGCCGAAGGGCGCTCGCAGGCCGACGGTGGTTGCAAGGAGGTCCGCACCTACGGCGAGGTGGATGGCGAGCCCGTGACCGTGCAAATCTGCCCCCAGGGTTCGGACTCGCTGACGACGAAGGGCGGCGGGTCGAGTTGGGGCCTCCAGACGCTGGCCACCGGATCCGAGGTCGGCCTCGATGTGGCCGGGTCGGCGGGACTGGTGGTCAACGGCAACGTGAACGCGAACTCGTCCATCGCCATCGCCAAGCAGGGTTCGCTCGTCGTCAACGGTGGGGCCGTCAAGGCGCGCGGAGGGTGCACCGGCACGGTGATCGTCGACGGTGTGGCGCTGCCGTCCTGCACGGTCGCGACCGCACCGGCCGCGGACCCCGGCTACACGACCGGTCTCGCCGCGGCCCCCGCGGCGGCTGTCGGCTCGTGCAACACCACGACGAAGATCGCCGACCTGCAACCCGGCACCTGGACGTCGGCGACGCTGAACGCTGCGATCGGCTCGTGCGACTACATCTGGATGGAGCCGGGGATCCACTACCTCGACTCCGTGTCATGGACCGTCAAGGGTCGTGTGGTGGCCGGAGCACTCGCCGGCAAGATCACGACCTCGGCGTTCGGTGAGGCGTGCCAGCGAGGAGGCTCGCCGACGAAGGGCGCAATGCTCGTGTTCGGCGGCACCTCGACGCTCACGCTCTCGGGTAGCTCGGGCACCGTCGAAGTCTGCGGGCTGTCCGTGAGCCAACCCTCGCTCGGCCGGTCGGTGCAGTTGCCCGTGTTCGGTCTGACGAGCGACGTCGGCACGACCGAGTCCGACACCCTGGCCACCACCGAGGACCCGGAGGGGAAGAACTGGTCGAACCCCGAGTACGCCCGAACGATCGATGGTGCCGTGGCGACCTACCGACTGGCGAAGAAGAAGTCCTCGACGGCGTTGGTGTTCAGGGCGGTCAAAGGCAGCACGACCATCCCGGCCGCAGTGACCACGCTGACGGCGGAGCTCACCGGCCTCACCACCGCGACGACGACGTTCACCCTGACGGTGCTCAACGCGAACGGCTCCACGGCGTGCACCGGCCCCTCCGGCTCACTGCCCACCTCGGCGCTGTCGCTGGTGTCGATCGACCTCTCCTGCAGTCGAGCGCTCGTCGCCCCGTTGACCGTGCAGTTGGTGGCGACCGCCCCGAACAGCGGGAGCACCCGGACCGTCAGCGTGGACGGCCTCGTCCTTCGCTACGCGGCGGCCGGCGCGACGATGTCGGCCCAGTCCGGATGCGTGGTCGCCGTTGGAGGTTGCGACGTCATCTCGTCGTCGGGCAACAAGAACCAGCTGTGGCTCGACGGCGAGGTGTACCTCCCCAGAGCCAAGGTGTCGCTCCAGGTGCCGAACCTGTCCACGGCGTTCTCCACCCTCGGGGTCGTGGTTCGAGTGCTGTCGGTGAAGACCACCGGGTCGACGGCTGCCGTGCCGATCGTCGCCCTCGACAACGGCGCACTCAATCCGGGTGACGTGACGGTGACGGCGGACATCGGCGACGTGACGTGGATGGAATGTCGCGTCACCTTCGGTGTGACCGGTCCCACCATCTCCTCGACAGCGGTGCAGAGTTGCACCGTCTCGCGCTGACGGGCGGACCCGGCACGCTCGGTGATGCACCGACGCTCGCCGCGCGTACTACAGTTCCGTGACGGATGAGTGACCTCACTTTCACACACCTCGATCCCATGGGTCGGGCCCGCATGGTCGACGTGACCCCGAAGGAGCCCACCCACCGGCGAGCCGTGGCTCGGGGCAAGGTGTTCATGTCCCCGGAGACCACCGCCGCGGTCGCCAACCGTGAGGTCAAGAAGGGTGACGTGCTGGCCGTGGCCAGGGTCGCCGCCATCCAGGCCGCCAAGCGCACCAGCGACATGATCCCGCTCTGCCACCCGCTGCTCGTGGGCTCGGTGAGCGTCAACTTCGAGATCGGTGACGACACCATTGAGATCGAGGTGCAGGTCGACACCGTCGACCGCACGGGTGTGGAGATGGAGGCCTTGCACGCCTGCGCCGTCGCTGCGCTCACCATCTACGACATGTGCAAGTCCGCCGATCGCGCCATGGTGATCGGTGAACTGGCGCTCTGGGAGAAAACCGGCGGGCGCAGCGGGACCTACCGCCGGCCCGCTAACATTGCATCCGTTGTTACGAATGAAGTAGAACCGTAATGAAACGGATGCCGGAACGTTCCACGCTGTTCATCAGCCCGGCACCACAGATCGCGTGAACATCATGTCCAAAGCCCTTCCTCTCTCGCAGGAGACACGGTAAGCCATGCAACCCGTCGTCCTTCTCGCCGTCGCCGCCGTCTGGGCCGCCGTCATCATTCCGCCGCTCTTGCGGTCGCGAGTGGAGAACCGCCCCAACTCGTCGGTCACCGACTTCCGCCGTCAGCTGTCCACACTGCAGCGCGCCGTGCCCACCCGCACGATGGTGCCCATGCGGGGCATGGCCCGGCCCCTCACCCAGTCGCCGCAGGCGCACCGCACGCACGGCCATCCCGGCCAGGTGCACCGCAGTGCCGCCCCGGCCCGTGAGCACCTGCAGAGCGCCACGCTCGATCGTCGCCCCGGGGCCCCGTCGCAGCACCGCCAGATGCACCTGCACCGGGTCAGCCAGCGCGAGTTGGTTCGCCGCCGTCGCGCCAACGTGCTGTTCCTGCTCGTGGTCACCGTCGGCATCTCCGGCTTCCTGGCGGCCACCACGAAGGCCACGCCGATGGTGTACGCCTTTGCGATCTCGTTCATCTCGCTGTGCGGCTACACGTACAAGCTGGTGCAGATCCGCAGCCTCGAGATGGACCGCCAGTACGGCGAGCAAACCTGGTTCAACGCCGCCTGACGGCCGATACACTCGGGCACTCCAACGGGGGTGTAGCTCAGTTGGCAGAGCGCAACAATCGCACTGTTGAGGCCAGGGGTTCAATTCCCCTCACCTCCACCCGGAAGACAACGACGAGGCCCTGCCGGACACCCGGCGGGGCCTCGTCGCGTCACTCGCTGGTCGGGCCGTCGAACACCGGCGGTCGCTTCTCGCGGTGGCCGGCCAGGCCCTCCGCGGCGTCGGGTCCGCCGAAGCCGTAGAACTCGTAGGCGAGGCTCGCGTCGAAGATCGGCCCGGCCTGGCGGTACCAGTGGTTCAAGGTGTGCTTGGTCCAGCGGATGGCCGATTGCGACATGCCGGCCAACTGCACGGCCACCTCGAGCGCCCGAGACTGCACGTCGGCATCGTCGACGCACAGCGACACGAGGCCGATCCGCTCGGCCTCCTCGCCGGTCAGCGTGTTGCACGTGAGCAGGTAGTACTTCGACTTCGCCATGCCGCACAGGAGCGGCCAGCAGATCGCCGCGTGATCGCCGGCGGCGACGCCGAGGCGGGTGTGACCGTCGATGATCCGTGCCGTGCGACCGGCCACGGACACGTCGGCCAGCAGGGCGCAGACGAGACCCGCGCCGACCGCCGGACCATGGATCGCCGAGACGATCGGCTTGCTGCAGTCGATGACGTTGTGGACGATGTCGCGTGCCTCGCGCAGGACGCGCGTGCGGGCCGCGTAATCGGTCGTGAGCTCGTCGAGCAGCTCGAAGCTGCCGCCGGCGCTGAACGCTGTTCCCGCTCCCTGGATGACAGCGACCCGCACGTCAGGGTCTCGATCGACCGCCAGCCACACGTCGGCGAGGTGGGCATGACCCTCGGGCGACACGGCGTTCAAGCCCGGTGCGTCGAGCGTGATCCGCAGCACTCCGGCCGCCGGCCGATCGAAGGAGAGCGTCGGAAACTGGTCCGCATAGTTGGCCATGCTCCGACTGTAGGGGGGTAGCGTGACCCGAATCACCGAAGGAGGTCCTGATGGATCGTGTCCTCATCGATGACCTGCGTGTCCTCACCGTCATCGGCGCCCTGCCCCATGAACGCGAGATCGCCCAGCCCGTTCGAATCGACCTGTCGATCGGGCTCGACCTGCGCAACGCCGGTCGGAGCGACGAACTGCACGACACCGTGCACTACGGCCTCGTCTGCGAGCGGGTCAGCGAGCTCGTGCGCGACAGCAAGGACGTCCTCCTGGAGCGTCTGGCCGCCAAGGTGGCAGACGTCGTGCTCGAGTTCGACCTCGTCGAGGTGGTCGACGTCACCCTCACCAAACTTCGGCCACCGATCCCAGAGGAAGTGCAGAGCACCGCGGTGCACATCACCCGGTCCCGCGCCGAGGCCGCCGCACCTCCGTTGGAGGACCACGAGGTCATCGTCGCCCTCGGCAGCAACCTCGGTGACCGCGAGGGGTATCTTCGGTTCGCCGTCGGCGAGCTGGGCAACGTGGTCGCCATGTCGCAGGTGTACGAGACCGAGCCGATCGGCGGTCCCGACGGTCAGGGTGCCTACCTCAACATGGTGGTGAAGGTGCAGACCTCGCTCGACCCGTATGCGTTCATCCGTCGTTGTCAGCGCATCGAGGCCAACGCCCTGCGCCAGCGTGTCGTGCACTGGGGTCCGCGCACGCTCGATGTCGACATGCTCTTCTACGACGACGTCCACATCTCCAGCGAGCGGCTCACGGTCCCGCACCCTCGTATCGAGGAGCGGCGTTTCGTCCTCACGCCGCTCAGCGACATCGCTCCCGAGCGGTGCCCGCAGGGGTGGCAGACGTCGCTGCCGCCGAGTGAGATCTTCGCGCGCGGGCCGTTGGCGGTCTGATCTCGTGCGACCGTCAGTCGACGAGGAGTCGACGCTCGAAGGCACGGACCTTCGCCGGGTAGTGGACCCGCCCGTACTCCGGTCTGCCCTTCACCACGATCTCGAGCAGCTCGTCGTGCTGCGCGGTCTCCTTCCACGGCAAGGCGATGTAGAGCGGCAGATCGAAGACCCGCATCGCGTCGAGGTTGCTGTAGACGCGCTTCTGGTACAGGTAGCGCTCGTCCCACGGCCAGTTCGACGGTGCGAAGCCGGTGCCCGGGTCCAGCACGCAACGGTGCCGCAGGCCGTAACGCTCCGCATCCCGCAAGCGGGCGTCGAAGAACTCGATGATGGCGTCGACGGGGTCGCGGTCGACCATCTCCATCGCACGTGGGTTGGGGCCGCTCAAGAAGGGCACCACGATCGGGACGTCGAAGTCGGCGGCCACCTCCCACATGAGGTCGCTCTGCATGCCGTCGGCGGCGTTGATCACCGTCGCCCCGGCCTGCAGCGCCCGCCGCAGCACCTCCGGGCGCCACGTGTCCACGCTCATCGGCACGCCGAGTGCGGCGAGCGCCGGCACGAGCTGGGCGAGGCGCTGCCATTCCGCTTCCCAGGGCACCACCTCGGCCACGTCGGTGCTGCCCTGACCTCCCAGGTCGATGCCGTCGGCCCCGTCGGCCAGCAGGCCTCGGGCACGTGCCAACGCCTGGTCGACCGTGGTGGCGATGGAATCGGTGTTGAGCGAGTCGGGACTCGCGTTGACGACGCCGTAGAGGAACATGCCGTGGGTGGACATGAGCCGGGAGGTTACTGGTGAGATCCGTTCGACTGTTCGAGATCGACGACTGCGCGCTCGACATGATGGTCGAGGCCAAAGGCACCCGCACGGTCTCGGTGTGCATCCCGTGCCGCGACGAGGCTGCCACGGTCGGCCCGCTCGTGAGTGCGATCCGCACCGAGCTGATCCGGCGGGTGCCGCTGGTCGACGAGCTGATCGTCCTCGACGACCGGAGCACCGACGACACCGCCTCCGTCGCCTCTGGTGCGGGTGCCCGGGTGGTGCCCATCGAGTCGGTGCACGCATTGCACGGCGAGGGCCACGGCAAGGGCAACGCGCTGTGGGCCAGCCTGGTCGCCAGCACGGGTGACTTCGTGGTCTGGATGGACGGCGACATCACCAGCTTCGAGCCGAGTTGGATCGTCCGGTTGTTGGCTCCGATGCTCGACGACGACTCGGTGGCGCTCGTCAAGGCGCTGTCGCACCGGCCCACTCGGCTCGGTGGTGGTGGGCGTACCACCGAACTGGTCGCCCGGCCCCTGCTGTCGTTGTACTACCCGGAGCTCACCGGGCTGCATCAGCCGTTGGCGGGGGAGTACGCGGGCCGTCGCACGGTGCTCGAGCAACTGCCGTTCGTGCAGGGCTGGGGCGTGGAGATCGCGATGCTCATCGACATCGCCCGCCGGTTCGGTCCCGAGGCCATCGCCCAGGTCGACCTGGGCACGCGTGAGCATCGCCACCGGTCGCTGCACGCGCTGTCCGTGCAGGCCGCAGAGGTGATGGCGACGATGCTTGCCCGCGTGCCGTCGGGCAGCCTGCTCACCGAGGAGCAGCCGACGTTGCAGCGGGCCGACGGCTCGGCGGTACCACTCAACCTCTCCGAGCGGCCGCCGTTGGCCTGGCTCACACGCTGAGGGTCAGTGCCACTTCGTAGCCGTCGGCCGTCGACGCTGGGGTAGACCTCGAAGTGGATGTGCGGCCACCGGCCGTCGTAGCAGCCGGGGAAGATCGTCTGGAGCGTCACGGTGCCGGTGTCGTCGGCCCCGGCGAGCAGGGCGTGTGCAGGTGATCGGTGGTGTGGTCATCGGGAGTCATGGGAACTGTGTCCGACAGCGTGGTTGGAGCGGGGTGAGGTTCGCCCGCGGAATGCGCGTGGATCCCGACAGTGCCACACTGTGCACATGCGTCGGCCACCTCACCCGGTCGAGATCGTCGAGGTTCTGCACCTCGACGATCCATCGTCCCCGTGGGATGGCGCGTCCGAGCCGTCGGCTCCCGTCGCGACGGCATCTCCGCCGCGTCGATCCGGTCGCGTCATGGTGGTGGCCGGGGTCGCCGTCGCGCTCGCCGTCGTGGCCGCTGCGTTCGTCGGTCGCGACGGCTCCAGCACGACCACGACCTCGACGGCCGCCGTCACCACGGTGCCACCCGTCGACCCCGGGGCCGCAGCGCCATCGGGGTTCTATGCGGTGGTCGACCCGTCGTTGACACCGTTCGCAGCCGACCTGGCGCAACCCCTGTCGCGATCGGGCGTGTTCCGGATCTGGGCGGCCGGCGGCCCGGAGGGTGTCTGGATCGCCGTCGAGGGCACGGCCAGGAAGAGCCTGCCCCACCTGTTCCCCGACGGACGTCGTCGCACCGTCGACGGTTTCGAACTGATCACGCCCACCGACCAACCGACGCGCACGCTGGTGGAGATCTCGAACGACTCGTGGTCGGCCAGCATCACTGCCCATCTGGTCGACGATGCGACGCTGGTGCGATTCGTCGACGGCCTGATCTTCGGCCGGGGTGATCTGCTCGACGGTGCCCGTGTCCTGCGCGACCTCGGCCTCACCGATGTGGCCCACTATCGACGGGCCACCGAAGCGATGGTCGGCGAAGCGAACGCCACGGTGAGCTATCTCACTGCCGATGGCAAGGTGGTCGTGCTGCGGATGGCCCCCGGCGCCGAACTGTTGGAACACTCCGCCGTGCTGTCGTACTTCACCGACGGTCTGGTGGAGGTCGACATCGTCGGTCGGGTGTCGGGTCGCCTCGCCGACACCGGTGAGTCCGTCTTCATGTGGTCTGCCGACGGTGAACTCTTCACCCTGACGGGACCGCTCCCCGTCGCCGATCTGGAGCAGATCAGCCGCCACGTCGCGGCGATGACGAATGCCCAGTGGGCAGCTCTCACCGACCTCTGAACAGCGCGCGTCCCGGCTCCTGGGGAGGAATCTTCCCGGCGAATTCAAGCGGTGGCCGCGACAAGCTCTGCGAATCGTTCGGCTGGAGTATCCCACATGAGGGTTTTGCGGGGGCGCCCGTTCAAGAGGGCGGCGATCTCGTCGAGTTCGTCTTGGGTGTGCACGGACAGGT
>JBBQTC010000078.1:0-15481 GCA_038234785.1 Acidimicrobiales bacterium | reverse complement strand
GGCTACCGCACCGCCTGTCTCACCAACAACGTGACGGCCACCGGCGACCAGAGTCCGAGGGCCGCCGCGATCGCCGAGATCATGGCGCGATTCGACGTCGTGGTCGAGAGCAGCAAGGTCGGCGTGCGCAAACCCGAACCGCGGTTCTACGAGATCGCCTGTGAGTTGCTCGACGTGACACCGCCGCAGTGCGTGTTCCTCGACGACCTGGGCATCAACCTGAAGCCGGCGGCAGCGATGGGGATGGCGACCATCAAGGTGACATCGGCTGCGCAAGCGATCGGCGATCTCCAGGCACTCCTCGGTGACGGCTGACTCAGAGATCCTGGAAGGTCTCGTCCATCAGATCGGCGAGTTCCTGGTCGTGCACGGCCTTGCTGCCGGTGGCCGGGCTGCCGGTGCCGATGCGGCAGACCGGGCGGAGGTCGTAGCCCTCCTCCTTGATCCGCCAGAACCTGGCCTCGACGAAGCGCCACGGACCCATGTTGTCGGGCTCTTCTTGCAACCACACGACCTCGTGGGCGTTCGGATAGTGCTGGAGGACCGCCCGCATCTGCTCGCCGGGGAACGGGTACAGCTGCTCCACGCGGGCGATCGCCACGGGGGCGTTGCGCTTGTCGCGCTCGGACATCGCGTCCCAGACGACCTTGCCGCTGCAGAACACGACCCGGCGGACCGACGAAGGATCGGCCACGAACGGGTCGTCGAGGACCTCCTGGAACGAGCCGTTCGTGAGGTCGTCGACCTTCGACCGGCTCTCCTTCATCCGCAGCGGCGCCTTCGGGGTGAACAACACGAGCGGCTTGCGGACGTCCCGACGGACCTGACGACGCAGGAGGTGGAAGTACTGCGCGGCCGTGGTGGCGTTGCAGACCTGGATGTTGTCCTCGGCGCACAGCGTGAGGAAGCGCTCGATGCGGGCAGAGCTGTGCTCGGGACCCTGACCCTCGAAGCCGTGCGGTAGCAGCAGCACGAGGCCGTTCATCTGGCCCCACTTGTCCTCGGCGGCCACGAGGTACTGGTCGATGATGACCTGGGCCCCGTTGACGAAGTCGCCGAACTGCGCCTCCCACATCACGAGTGCTTCGGGGTTCTCGTGGGCATAGCCGTACTCGAACCCGAGTGCCGCGTACTCGCTGAGCAGGCTGTCGTACACCCAGAAGGTCGCCCTGCCGTCGGGAAGGGTTGCCATCGGTACCCAGGACTTCTCGTCCTCGTAGTCGATCAGCGCCGCGTGGCGCTGGCTGAAGGTGCCGCGACGACTGTCCTCGCCGGCGAGCCGCACCGGCGTGCCCTCGCGCACCAGCGATCCGATCGCCAGCGTCTCCGCCGTGGACCATTCGACCTCGCCGGCCTCGTGGTACATCTTGGCCCGGTTCTCGAACTGGCGGACCAGCTTGGGGTGCGGGGTGAAGTCGTCGGGATACTCGGTGAGGTGATCGAACATCGCGTCGATCACCTCGCGCGGCACGCCCGTCTCGACGTGGGGACGAACGCCCATCGGCTTGGGCGGCTTGGCGGCCTTGATCGTCTCGGGTGCATGCGCACGCGTCTCGTCGAGCGCGACCTGCAGCTTGCTCTGGAAGTCGGCGAGCGCGCTCTCTGCCTCCTCGACGGACAGCTCGCCACGCTTCACCAGCGCCTCGACGTAGAGCTTGCGCACGCTGCGTCGTTCGGCGATCGCCTTGTACATGAGGGGCTGGGTGTAGCTCGGGTCGTCACCCTCATTGTGACCATGGCGCCGGTAGCACACCATGTCGATCACGACGTCCTTGTGGAACTTCTGGCGATAGTCGAACGCCAGCTCGGCGACGCGCACACACGCTTCGGGGTCGTCACCGTTGACGTGGAAGATCGGCGCCTGCACGGTCTTGGCGACGTCGCTGCAGTACAGCGAGCTGCGCGAGTGCTGCGGGCTGGTGGTGAACCCGATCTGGTTGTTGATGATGAGGTGGATCGTGCCGCCCACCCGATAGCCGGCGATGTCGCTCATCGCCAGGCACTCGGCGACGATGCCCTGACCGGCGAACGCCGCATCGCCATGGATCAGGATCGGCAACGACGGGAACGAGCCGGCCGGTTCGATGTTGTCCTGGATCGCCCTGACGATTCCCAGCACGACCGGGTCGACGGTCTCGAGGTGGCTCGGGTTGGCCGCGAGCTCCAAGCGGATGCTCTCCCCGCCCGGGCCCTCGTACTTGCCGCTCGCACCCAAGTGGTACTTGACGTCGCCGGACCCCTGGACGGTGCTCGGGTCGACGTGGCCCTCGAACTCCTTGAAGATCTGGTCGTAGCTCTTGCCCATGATGTTGGCGAGCACGCTCAGCCGACCACGGTGAGCCATGCCGAGCACCGATGAATCGAGACCGGCCTCGGCCGCCATCGACAGGATCTGGTCGAGGATCGGGATCGCGCTCTCCGCACCCTCGAGGCCGAACCGCTTGGTGCCGACGTACTTGGTGGCGAGGAACTTCTCGAATGCCTCGGCCGCGTTGAGGCGCTCGACGATGCGGCGCTTGCGGTCCTTGGAGAGCTCGTAGTGCGCGCCCTCCAACTGGTGCTGGATCCAGCGCTGCTCGACGAAGTCCTGGATGTGCATGTACTCCACACCGATGGTGCGGCAGTACGCATCGCGGAGCACATGGAGCAGATCGCCCAGCGTGAGCTTCTCCTTGCCGCCGACGCCACCGGTGAGGAACTCGCGATCGAGGTCCCAGATGGTGAGCCCGTAGGTGGCCGGGTCGAGCTCGGGCGGCATGTGGGGGTGCTTCCATCGCAGCGGATCGAGGTCGGCGATGAGGTGCCCGCGGACGCGATGGACGCGAATGAGCGTGGCGACCTGCATCTGCTTGTGCAGCATCGCCTCCTCGCTGTTGACCGGGTTCTGGTCGACGCGCCACTGCACCGACTCGTAGGGCACTCCGAGGCTGCGGAACACCGAGTCGTAGAAGTCGTGCTCGCCGAGCAACAACTCGTGCACCCGCTTCAGGAACACGCCGCTCTCGGCACCCTGGATGATGCGATGGTCGTAGGTGCTGGTGATCGTGACGACCTTGCTGACCCCGAGCGCGCCGAGCGTGCGCTCGTCAGAGCCCTGGAACTCCGCGGGGTAGTCGATCGAGCCGACGCCGACGATCACGCCCTGGCCGGGCATGAGGCGCGGCACGCTCTGGACCGTGCCGATCGTGCCAGGGTTGGTGAGGCTGATGGTCGCGCCCTGAAAGTCGCTGACCGCCAACTTGTTGCTCTTGACCTTGCGGATGAGGTCCTCGTACGCGCCGAGGAACCCGGCGAAGTCGAGGGTGTCGCACTCGCGCAACACGGGCACCACCAGCGTGCGTGAGCCGTCGGACTTGGAGACGTCGACCGCGAGGCCCATGTTGACGTGCGGGTTGCGCACGATGCGGGGCTTGCCGTCGGCGTCGGCGGCGAAGGAGTTGTTCATGTTCGGCACGGCATCGGCGATGGCGCGAATGATGGCGAAACCGATGAGGTGGGTGAAGCTGACCTTGCCCTGCCCGGTCCGGCTGCGGTAGCCGTTGATCACCGAGCGGTTCACCTCGAGCAACTTGGCGGGCACGTTGCGGAAGCTCGTCGCCGTGGGGACCCCGAGGCTGCGCTCCATGTTGGCGGCGATGGCGACACCGGCGCCGCGGATCGGCTCACCGACCTCGGCAACAGGTGCGGCCGAGCTGGCCGGGGCGACGGCGGCCGCTGGCGGGGCAGCAGTCGGCTCGGCGACGGGCGGCGCTGCGGGAGCATGCGTCACCGCGGCGGGGCTGCTCGGCTTGTAGTCGTCGAAGAACTCGCGCCACGTCGCGCTGACCGACGCGGGATCTGCACGGAACTGCTCGTACATCTCCTCGACGAGCCACGAGTTGGCGCCGAAGGCAGCCGGCTGTTCGGAGGTAGTCATTGCTGGTCATGGTACTTGCGACTTCCGGCATCGGCATGACTGCGTTCCTGGTGCTGTCGACACCGCCCGGATGTTTGCATTTCCGAAGTCAACACTTATACAATCGCCGCCATGAAACTCCGGCTTGCCGCTCCCGTTCTGGCCCTCGGCCTCCTCGCCTTCAGCGCATGCGGTGGCGGCGACTCCACGGGTGGCACCGTCCCCGCAGGGGTCGACGTGGAAGTGCACGCCCTCGACGGAATCGCTTGGAACCAGAAGAGCTTCACCGCGACGCCCACCAACGGCAACGTCACCATCTACGCCGTGAACGACTCGGGCATCGCCCACAACATGTACGTGATCGACGCCAACGACAAGGTCGTGGGCACCAACGTCGACCTCCCCCATCGGGGCTCGAACGGCACGGTCGTGCTGCCGCTCGCACCGGGCACCTACCACATCGTGTGCAAGGTGCCGGGGCACAACAACATGAACTCGACCCTCACGGTCAACTGATCCCGCCCTCGGTGCCGTCCCCCCGCGGCACCAGGGCGAGGCGAACCCGCTCCGCCCACTCGACCGTCTCGGTGCTGATGCCCGACGCGTGGAGGTCGTCGCGCTGACGCGCCAACTCGAGCGCAGCCTGTTCGACCTCGGGACTCAACACGTCTCGCGCAATCTGATCTCTCAGGTGCCTCGCCAGCGCCGGACTCGAACCGTTGGTGCCGACCGCCACCACCACCGGTCCTCGCCGGGCGACCGCAGGCAGGATGAACGAGCAGTTCGAGGGATCGTCGGCGCTGTTCACCCAGACGCCCGCGCGCTGCGCGTCGTCGGCCACGGCGCGGTTCACCTCAGGATGGTCCGTCGCCGTCATCACGAGTCGGTGTCCGGCGATGTCGGCCGCCTCATAGCCGCGCCGCACCACGCGTGACGCGAGTGCGACCAGCTCCGGGACGACGTCCGGGGCCACCACAGTGATCGTCGCGCCGGCCTCCATCAGCCCGACAGCCTTGCGAGCGGCGATCTGTCCACCACCCACCACCAGCACGGGAACATCGGTGAGATCGAGCACGACGGGGTATCCGAACGACATCCCGGCAGGCTAGTCGCGATATTCACCCTAATCATGATCGCTTTAGTCAACTTTGTGGTAGAACGGTGGCCCCCCTCCCGTGAGGTCTTGCGATGTCCCCGATCACCATCCCCACCGCGCTCGATACGTTGCACCCCACCGACGTGGTGCGCTGGGCGGCCGACCAGTTCGGCGTCGACGGCCTCGTCGTCACCGCCAGCTTCGAGGATGCGATCCTCGTCCATGTCGCGGCCACCGCCGTGCCCGGCGTCGAGGTCGTGCTGCTCGACACGCAGTACCTCTTCGCCGAGACCGAGTGGTTCGCCGACCAACTGCGCCGCCGGCTCGACCTCAACCTGCGCATCGTGCATCCCCTCCCCTATGTCGAGCGTGACGATCTGTGGCAGACCGACACCGCCACCTGCTGTCAGGTTCGCAAGGTCGAGCCGTTGCAGCGCGCCCTGCTCGGCAAACGGGCCTGGATCACCGGTGTGCGCCGAGCCGACGGGCCGACCCGCGCCGACGCACCCGTGGCCGCGTTCGACATCGCCCACGCCCTGGTGAAGGTGAACCCGTTGGCGACGTTGACCGATGCCGACGTGCAGCTGTACCACGACCTGTACGACCTGCCTCGCAACCCGCTCAGTGAGCGCGGGTATCCGAGCATCGGATGCTGGCCGTGCACCCGGCCGGTGGCTCCCGGCGAGGACAAGCGAGCCGGCCGCTGGGCCGGCAGTGCGAAGACCGAATGCGGGCTCCACGCATGAGCGCCGTCACCCACACCGGTGCATCGTCGTCGGGCGCGCACCTCGACGCGTTGACCGACGAGGCGATCACCATCATCCGCGAGGTCGCCACCGAGTGCGAGAACCCGGTCCTGTTGTTCAGCGGCGGCAAGGACAGCGCGGTGCTCCTCCATCTCGCCGTGCTCGCGTTCGCGCCGGCGCGACTCCCGTTCCCGGTGATGCACGTCGACACCGGCCACAACTTCGCCGAGGTCATCGAGTATCGCGATCGGCTGGTGCGCGACTGGGGAGTTCGTCTCGTCGTCGCCAGCGTGCAGGACAGCATCGATCGGGGCCGCGTGGTCGAGGACGCCGGGCCTCGTGCGAGCCGGAACCGCCTGCAGTCGGTGACGCTGCTCGACGCCATCGCAGCGCACGGCTTCGATGCCGCATTCGGCGGGGGCCGCCGCGACGAGGACAAGGCGCGAGCCAAGGAACGCATCCTCAGCTTCCGCGATCGTCAGGGACGCTGGGATCCTCGACAGCAACGGCCAGAACCCTGGGCGCTGCTCAACCCGCGCATCCGAAAGGGAGAGCATCTCCGGGCGTTCCCTCTGTCGAACTGGACCGAACTCGACATCTGGCGCTACATCGAACGCCACGGCGTCCCGCTTCCCGGCATCTACTACTCCCATCGCCGAACGGTCGTCGAGCGCGACGGAATGCTGCTCGCGGTTGGCGGGCCGGTGGTTCCCGAACCCGACGAGACACCGTTCGTCGCCGTCGTTCGCTATCGCACCGTGGGAGATGCGAGTTGCACCGGCGCCGTCGAGAGCGAGGCAGCCGATGTATACGCCGTGTTGGCCGAGGTCGCCGCGGCCCGGATCACCGAACGGGGCGCGACCCGCGCCGACGACACGTTCAGTGAGTCGGCGATGGAAGACCGCAAGCGTGAGGGGTACTTCTGATGCTGGTCACGACACCGACGACAACACCCACCACGACCCTGCGCATCGCCACCGCCGGATCGGTCGACGACGGCAAGAGCACGCTCATCGGACGGTTGCTGCACGACACCAAGACGGTGTTCGAGGATCAACTGCAGGCCGTGGTCAAGGCCAGTCGGCGCTACGGCGACGGGGAGACGAACCTGGCGCTGCTCACCGATGGACTGCGCGCCGAGCGCGAGCAAGGCATCACCATCGATGTGGCGCACCGGTACTTCGCCACACCTCGGCGCAGCTTCATCGTCGCCGACACGCCCGGGCATGCGCAGTACACACGCAACATGGTCACGGGCGCGTCGACGTCCGATGTCGCGATCGTGCTGGTCGACGCCCGCCACGGCGTGGTCGACCAGACCCGCCGCCACGCGATGATCGCGGGTCTGCTGGGCGTCGACGCCATCGTCCTCGCCGTCAACAAGATGGACCTGGTCGACTGGAACGAAGGTGACTTCCTGTCGATCAGCAAGGAGGTCCACGAGTTCGTCGACGCTCTCGCCCACCCCGTTCCGGTCACCGCCATCCCCATCTCTGCGCTGCTCGGCGACAACGTCGTCGAGCGCTCGCTGCGGAGTCCGTGGTACGAAGGCCCGGCGCTGCTCGAGTTCCTCGAGCACTTCGAGACCCGAGCGCACATCGACCGCGGCGCCCGAGTCCACGTGCAACGCGTCATCCGCCCCCAGGGCGGACCGCAGGGCGACTTCCGCGGCCACGCCGGCGTGGTCGCCGGAGGCTGGTTGCGGATCGGTGACGAGGTGACGGTGCTCCCGAGCGGGCAGACCGCGACCGTGGCCGCGCTCCATCGATGGGGTGCCCCGGTGCACGAGGCCGGACCGGGGCATGCCGTGGTGGTGCAGTTGGCCACCGACATCGACGCAGCGCGCGGCGACGTCCTCGTGGCGGCCGGCGGCGGTCCGGTGGTCGGGGCCGACGTCGTCGTCGACGTGTGCTGGATGGTGGACCGGAAGGTCGACGCCGGGAGCAGGTGGTGGTTCAAGCACGGCACACGGACCGGCCACGCCGTCGTGACGGAAGTGCAGCATCGCGTGGACCCGACCTCGTTGGATCTCGAGCACGTGGACGCACTGGGACTCAACGACCTCGGTCGGCTCCGTCTGCTGTTGAGCGACTCGATCGTGGCCGACCGATACCACTCGCTGCCCGAGAGCGGCCGCATGATCCTGGTCGACCCGGCCGACAACACCACTGCGGCGGCGGCGATGGTCCACCACGTGGAGGTGGCCCCATGACCGCGCTCGTCACACTGATCGGTGCCGGTCCGGGCGACCCGGACCTGCTCACCATTCGGGCGGCCCGTCTCCTCGGCGAGGCCGACGTCGTCGTGCACGATGCCCTCGTCACGAACGCAGTCCTGGCACTCGCCCACCCCGACGCGGAACTCGTCGATGTCGGCAAGCGACCCGGCCAAGGCGTCGCGCAAGACCTCATCAACCTGCTGCTGGTGCGATTCGCTCAGGAGGGCAAGCGAGTGGTGCGGCTCAAGGGCGGCGATCCCTTCGTGTTCGGGCGCGGCGGCGAGGAAGCCCTGGCACTCGCCGAGCACGGCGTCGCCTGCGACGTCGTGCCGGGGATCTCGTCGGCGATCGGCGCGCCTGGCGCCGCCGGGATCCCGGTCACCTTCCGCGGACTGTCGGCGTCGTTCACGGTGGTCACGGGCCACCGCCGGCGCGGGGAGGATCCGGTGAACTGGGCGGCCCTCGCCGCGATCGGCGGCACCCTCGTCGTGCTCATGGGGGTGGCCCAGCGCGCGGAGATCGCCCAAGCGCTCATCGACGGTGGGCTCGATGCGGCCACGCCCGCCGCTGCCGTCCATCGGGCGACGACCGGCGACGAGAGCGTGGTGCGATGCTCGTTACGCGAACTGGCCACCGCACCGATCGAATCACCCTCGGTGATCGTGATCGGCGCAGTGGCCAGCCTCGATGTTCGGTCGATCGCGTCGGCGATCGTGTCGTGAAGGTCAGGCCTTCAGCAGCAGTTCGGTGAGGATCAGGAACACGACCCACAGACCGAACGAGGCGACGATCGGGTTGCGAACGCCGGGGCCGTCGAACATGACGTTGAGGCCCTTGTTCGGCTGGGTCTTCCACGGCATCATGCCCAGGGCGTTCAGTTCGAGCACCACGATGATGATGATCGCGATGGCCCAGTAGGCGCCCATGCTGCCGGAGCTGACGATCTCGCCGCTGCGGGGTGAGTGGGTCTTGGAGACCATGAAGAACAGCATGGTGACCGAGAAGATGGTGTTCATGCGGCTGGCCATCATGGCCTTGCGCCCGGCGGCCGGAGCGGCCGGATCGGCCTCGCCGCCGGCGAGCACGTTCACCGCGTTCGCCAGCACGACCTTCTGCGCCCGCCAGATGATGCCCCACACGTTGAGCATCATGATCGTGCCGAGGAGCATGCCGGTGCTGATGCCGATGCCGCCCGCGCGCTTGCCGAACTCGTTGCTGAAGTAGTCCTTGGAGACCATCGTGATGAGGATGCCGGTCACGAACGTGCTGAGCGCCGCCCAGCGGAACCACCACAGCGCCTTGCGGGCGACCTTGTCGATGGCGATGTTGCGGGCCCGCCCCTCGTCGCCGTAGGAGGCGAACGCTGGGACCTGGACGAAGTTGAAGTAGTACAGCAATCCGATCCAGGTGATGCCGGACAAGATGTGCAGCCAGCGGAAGCCGAAGTCCCCGAGACCCTGCTGACTGAAGAAGCCGTTGTAATCCGCAAGCACTTTCAGTACCCCCTCCTTGTGAAAACCAATTGGCTGTGAACGTAGCACTCGCGCGATGCCACATCGCGAAACCCGTGTGGTAGAGCGAACCGTTAGCCTGCCTTCTCGTCATGGCGCACGAATTCATCTACACCTGCTACAAGCTGGCCCGCTTCTACCCACCGGACCGCACGGTCCTCGAGAACATCTCGCTCTCGTTCTATCCCGGCGCCAAGATCGGCGTCCTCGGTAGCAACGGTGCCGGAAAGAGCAGCCTGCTGCGAATCATGGCCGGCCTCGACGACGGCTACAGCGGCGAGGCCCGCCTCACACCTGGCTTCTCGGTCGGCTACCTGGCCCAAGAGCCCCAGCTCGATCCGAACAAGGACGTGAAGGGGAACGTGATGGACGGCGTCGCCGAGGTCCAGGGCCTCATCGACCGTTACAACGAGGTCATGGGCATGTGGGCCGATCCCGATGCCGACTACGAGAAGGTCGGCGCGCTGCAGGCCGACCTCGAGGACAAGATCTCTGCCACCGACGCCTGGAGCCTGGAGCGCAACGTCGAGATCGCGATGGACGCGCTGCGCTGCCCGCCCGACGACGCCGACGTCACCACGCTGTCGGGCGGTGAGCGGCGCCGAGTCGCCCTGTGTCGCCTGTTGCTCAGCCATCCCGATCTACTGTTGCTGGACGAGCCCACCAACCACCTCGACGCGGAAAGCGTCGACTGGCTCGAGCGCTTCCTGCAGGAGTACACCGGCACCGTGGTCGCGATCACCCACGATCGCTACTTCCTCGACAACGTGGCCAAGTGGATCCTCGAACTGGACCGCGGTCGCGGCATCCCGTTCGAGGGCAACTACTCCAGTTGGCTCGAGCAGAAGCAGGAGCGGTTGGCTCGCGAAGAGAAGACCAACGAGGCCAAGGCCCGCACCTTGGCCCGCGAGCTCGAGTGGGTGCGCATGTCGCCCAAGGCGCGTCAGGCGAAGGGCCGTGCCCGACTCACGGCCTACGACAAGCTGCAGCAAGAGGCCGAGGCCGCCGAGCGCGGACCCGACAAGCTGGAGATCACCATCCCGGTGGGCAAGCGCCTGGGTGACACCGTCATCGAGGTCGAGCACCTTCGCAAGGGGTTCGGCGAGCGTCTGCTCGTCGAGGACCTGTCGTTCTCGCTCCCCAAGGCCGGCATCGTCGGCATCATCGGCCCCAACGGCGCCGGCAAGACCACGCTGTTCAAGATGCTCACCGGGCAGGAGGCACCCGACTCGGGCTCCGTCACCATCGGCGAGTCGGTCCAGCTGTGCTACGTGGACCAGAGCCGAGACACCCTCGACCCCGACGCCACGGTGTTCGAGGAGATCACCGGTGGTGTCGAGTTCATGAAGGTGGGCAACCGCGAGATCCACGGCCGCGCCTACTGCGCCAGCTTCAACTTCAAGGGCAGCGATCAGCAGAAGCGGGTGGGCGATCTCTCGGGCGGCGAGCGCAACCGCGTCCACCTCGCCAAGGTGCTCAAGACCGGTGGCAACGTGCTGCTCCTCGACGAGCCCACCAACGACCTCGACGTCGACACGCTCCGGGCACTGGAGACCGCGCTGGAGAACTTCCCCGGATGTGCAGTGGTCATCAGCCACGATCGTTGGTTCCTCGACCGCGTCGCCACCCATGTGCTCGCCTTCGAAGGCGACAGTCAGGTCCGTTGGTTCGAAGGCAACTTCAGCGAGTACGAAGCGTGGCGCCACAAGGAGCTCGGTGTCGGCGCAGATCAACCGCACCGCATCAAGTACAAGCCGTTGGCGCGCTGACGGTGGCACGACGCTGGATCCCGCGGGTCTGCTCGGGCATCTTCGTCGCGGGCATCGCCGGGCTCATCATCAGTTCGGTCGCCGGGAACAACGCCGGCGTCGTGCTCTCCATCGGACTGGTCATCGTGTTCGCGGCCATCGCCCTGCTGACCTACGGGGCTGTCACCGCCAAGGATCGCATCGAGCCGTTCGACGAGGCACGTGCCGAGCAGCTCGAGCAGCAAGTGGGTTCGCTCGTCGCCCAGGGTGCTCCCGAGGATCAGGTGCGCGCGCTCGTGCGCGACGCGATGCGCATCGGTCGCCGATGACCGAGACCGACGCCCAACTCGCTGTGCGCCTCGCCGTCGAGGCGGGACAGCTCCTCAAGCAGGTTCGCCAGGATCTGACCGAGCGCAATGCGCCCGCATGGCAGGTGATGGACACCGGCGATCTCGCCAGCCACCGGTTCCTCGTCGAACAACTGCAGCGCATCCACCCCGACGACGCCGTCCTCTCCGAGGAGGGAGTCGAAGACCCTCGACGCTTCAAGGTCGACCGGGTGTGGATCGTGGATCCGCTCGACGGCACCAACGAGTTCGGCGAGCGCGGCCGCCACGACTGGGCCGTCCACATCGCGCTCTGGGAGGCAGGCAGGCTCTCTGCCGCGGCGGTCAGCCTGCCCGCACTCGACCTGGTCTTCGGCACGGACCCGGCACCGGTGCTGCCCCAGCCGCAACGAGATCGCCCTCGCGTCATCACCAGCCGCACCCGCAACCCACCGGCCGCCGTCATCGTGGCCAACGCGCTCGGCGCCGATGCAGTCCGTCTCGGTTCCGCCGGTGCCAAGGCCATGGCCGTGGTGGTCGGCGAGGCCGACATCTACGTCCACGACGGCGGGATGTACCAGTGGGACAGCGCAGCGCCCGCGGGTGTCGCCGAGGCGGCCGGTCTCCACGTCAGTCGCGTCGACGGAACGCCGTTGATCTACAACGAACGCGATCCCTGGCTGCCCGACTTCCTCGTGTGCCGCAAGGAGTTCGCCGGCGATGTGCTCGAGGCCCTGTGGGGCGACCCTCGCGGGCGCTACCCCGACCGTTAGTGCGTGCGTCCGCTGTCGACTGATGCGGCTCCGTCGTCCGCGTAGATGTCACACCCGTGCCACGCATGATCGTCTTGGTGAACGGACTCCCAGCTACCGGGAAGTCCACGCTCGCCCCCGACTTGGCGGCGGCGCTCGGGCTTCCGCAACTCAGCAAGGATGTGATCCAGGAATCCCATGCTGACGTGTTGGGCACCGATCCACCCCCCGGCTTGACGCAGCGCGAGTGGAATCGCAGGCTCGGCACTGCAGCCAGCGAGACGATGTGGGCGCTCCTTGGCAGGTCGGCTCCCGGGGCGGTTCAAGATCATCGACCAGGCAGGTATGAGCGAGTGCTCACTCGCAAATGAAGGCCGACGGCTTAGCCCGGGTCTGCCCGGTGGCCGATCATCATGATGTGCGATGTCGCGCCGATGAGGGTGGGCTCGGACTCGACTGCTCGCGCAGCGAAGAGCTGGTTGTCGAGGTCCGCTGGGTCCTCGACGATCCAGCTCGGTCCCTCGACGGCGAACAGACTCACATCGACCAGGCCAGCGTTGAGCGCCTCGTCACGGAGTTCGTCCGGACGGTGGAAGTAGGCGGTGGTGAAGTACTCGGGCCTGGTGTGCACCTCAGGGTTGCGGTGCTGGCCTGACTCGAGATCCTGTTGGACGATCGGTCGAAAGATCGGGTCGTCGAGGTTCCTCCTCTTGAGCCCGTCTAACAGCGAAGCGAATCGCGAGATCCCCACGGCGACAACGACGCCACCCGGACGAACAACTCGTCGCGCTTCGGCAAGCGCGTTGACGCGGTCGGAGGCTTCGGTGAGGTGGTAGAGCGGGCCGAGCAGCAGTACAGCATCTGCGCCCGGAGTGACACCGGAGAGGTCTCGAGCGTCTCCGAGTTCGGACGTCAGACCGCGCATATTCCGGCGTCGGGCCGTGTCGACGACTTGCTCCACATGTCGCTCGATCGGTTCGACGACGTGGACCTCGAAGCCACGTTCGACGAGCGGCACCGCGTAGACACCGGTGCCGCCTCCGACGTCCACGATCCGACCCGGAGGCGACGGCAGATGCCGATCGAGGAGCTCCAGCGTGCGAACGTATTCCAGGCGCGGTCGTCCATCGACGAACAGACGTGCAGACTCGAATCCAAGTGCGTAGTGCGCAGCGATGTCCGGATCGACCATCGCGTGAGCATTCCACGCCAGACGGCGTGCGAGAGGCATGCGTTTCGACGGTGTTGTCCAAGCGGTCGTTGACCACATGGAGTTCGACGAGCGTCCACCGTGTCCTCAAAGATGCATACACCGGCGGACTGTCCGGATAGCGCCGAGTGCCCCAAGTGGCTGGCGTTGTCCAGCGGGCATATCAGCAGATCTGCACGCCTGCCCTTGGCGTAGCCTCGTCCCGTCCCGGCTCCCTGGTGGGCCGACCGCGCTCGCGCTGTCGAAGGAGCGTTCGATTCGCTCCACCGGGATTCATTGCGCCAGATCGACAGTTCTGTCGTTCAAGCAGGAGCGACGACGAACGCGAACGCGGTCGACTCTGCTCGTGCAGGGGCGCCGTCGGCATCGACAACCCGCAGCGGGCGCAACCCGGCCGCAGCCACGAGCTCGGCGAAGAGCGGGGGCGTGTACCAGTGGAGCGTCCAGTCACGGTCGATGGTCGATCCTTCGCCGTCGTTGTCCACCCGCTCGTACCGCAACGTCGCCGTCTGCAGCCGCTCCGTTTCGCGGCGTTGAACAGCGATGGTGGTGCATCTCAGGGTGTGACCGCCCTCGACGATCCGCTCACTGACCCGGCCTATGTCGGCGGCCGGCACGGGCGGCGGGACGAACAACGGGATCAACGCGGCACCGCCCGGCTCGAGGTGGGCAGCGATCCGCTCAAGCGCCCGCCCAGCCGTAGCGTCATCGACGATCAGGTTGAAGGTCGCGCCGGCAAGGAAGATCGAGCGGAAGCGTCGGTCGAGGTCCATGTTCTCGATCTCGGCATGATGCAGGGTCACGTCGAGGTTGAGCGCCGCAGCGCGTTGCCGACAACGGTCGAGCATGTCCGCCGACGAGTCGAGGCCCTCCACATCGAGCGCCCGTCGTCGCAACTCGAGCAGCGGATCGCCATCACCGCATCCGAGCTCCAATGCCGGCGTGCCGTTTCGCGTGACGAACCGTGCGCACGTTTCTACATCAGGATCAGCTGACCGGAGCGACGCATACAGCTCCGCAACCAGGCCGGTGTAGAACTGAGACGGAGCGGTCACCACAGAAGTATCGCAGGCCTTATCGGCGCTGAGGTACCGATCAGCAGCCAGATGACAGCGGCAGTTCGGTGCGGGTCAAGGTTCCATCCGGTTCACGGTAGTGACGCGATCGATGGCCTTGTCGAACGAGGCAATCCTGCCGATGCCGGTACTCTCCGCACATGCCACGAGGTACGCCTCGGCGAAGTCCAAGCGGTCGACTTCGTAGACCTCGATGGCGCGAAGCATCAGTGCGGGGTCGACGGTGATCATCGAGCGCAGGGCGATGAGCGACCGCATCGCAGTGGCGACCTGGTCGCGGGGCGCCTTGTAGAACGACTCGAGGACATACACGGTCTCGGTGACAATCAGGTCGGCCAGGTACAACTCGGGTTGGCGGGCGAGGAGTGCGGTGGCTCGCTTGGCCATCGCTGGCGGGTCACCTGTGAGGTGCCGGACGAGGATGTTTGTGTCGACGAACGCCGTCATCGGCGTGCGTCAGTGCGGGCCGAGCGTGTCTTGCGGATGACGTCGTCCCACGCTGCGTTGCGTCGGGCCGCCGGGACCTTGATCGTTCCGGCCAGCGACAGGAAGTCCGGCGTGCGCGCGAGCACGGCGCGGTTGCCCTCGACGCGGAAGACCACGTTGTCTCCCTCACCGATTCCGAGCGCGTCACGGACCGCCTTCGGGACCGTGATCTGACCCTTCGAGCTCATCTTCGCTGCGATCTCCATCACATCTCCTTACTCATGGCTGCATGTAAGGATACCGCACCGTGGATCAGAGTTTCCGCAACCGCTCCTATTGCCCGAACTGAACGCTCGTGTCCAGCGGGATAGCGACGCTCCTATGTTTGTCAAGGTGGTTGTTGCCGGTGTTTCGGGCAGGCCAGTGATGGGCCACTCGGGTGAGGGCAGGCTCTTATGAGGCCACGTGTCCGGCGTG
>JBBQTC010000077.1:0-15970 GCA_038234785.1 Acidimicrobiales bacterium | reverse complement strand
CGCCTGCCAGCAGTGCGCCGGCGATGGCCGCGTCGCCCACGCCGCCGCAGCCGAAAACTGCGACCGAGTCGCCGCGGCCGACGTTGCCGGTGTTGATCGCGGCCCCGATGCCCGCCATCACGCCGCAGCCGAGCAGACCGGCGGTGGCGGCGGGAACCGCGGGATCGACCTTGGTGCACTGACCGGCGGCGACCAGGGTCTTTTCCACGAAGGCCCCGATGCCCAACGCCGGCGACAGCTCCGTGCCGTCCTCCAGCGTCATCTTCTGGGTCGCGTTGAACGTGCTGAAGCAGTACCAGGGCCGACCACGCAGGCAGCTGCGGCAGGTACCGCACACGGCACGCCAGTTGAGGATGACGAAGTCACCCGGCACGACGTTGGTGACCCCTTCGCCGACCGACTCGACGACACCGGCCGCCTCATGGCCGAGCAGGAACGGGAACTCGTCGTTGATGCCACCCTCGCGGTAGTGGAGGTCCGTGTGGCAGACGCCGCACGCCTGCACCTTGACGACGGCCTCGCCAGGCCCGGGATCCGGGACGACGATGGTCTCGATCGTCACCGGTGCGCCCTTGCTGCGTGCGACCACTCCGCGAACCTTCTGTGCCATGACCCCTCCTGGACCCGAGCTCGAACGCGGGTGACCTTACCGGCTGGGCGCTACTTGCGGCGAGCGACGAGGCCCGCGAGCAGCACGTCGAGTGCCTCCTCGAAGCGCTGGTCGGCGGAGCCCTGATAGAGGATTCCGGAGGCGGCCGCGATCGAGGGAAAGCGTTCGGGATCGAGCGCGGCATAGTCGTTGCGCCACGACCGATACGTCGCCTCGCGAGTGACGACCGGCTGCGCAGACAGGGCTGCGTCGATCGCTGCGGATCCGACGGTGAGTTCGATGAGCGAGTGGTAAGCCCGCACCGCCGAGGGTGTACGGAAGCCGCCGCGTTGCAACTCGCGCAGGAGCGCTTCGGTGATGGCGAGCTCGTTGCCCAGTCGAGTGGGAGCAGATCGCACGAGTGCAGCAAGCTTCGGCTGGCGCAGCTGGGCTCGTCGCAGTTCGACGCACAGGCGCCGCACGGCCGTACGCCAACCTTCCCGTGGGCGCGGATGGACGGACACGTCGGCCAAGAAGTGGTCGCCGACGGCGCGGTGCAACTCCTCGACATTGCGGAAGTGGCGATACAGAGCAGTGGGGTCGCAGCGCAGCTCGTCGCCGAGCGCACGAACCGTCAACTGCTCGGCACCGTCGCGCGACGCAAGGGCGGCCGCCGCCTCCACGATGCGCTCACGGCTGAGCGCTGCCGGCCGTGCCATCAGTCGAACAGTCCGGCCGTGCCGAGCCGTTCGGTGCAGACCTCGGCGCTCCAGGGCAACATCGTGCTGCCGAGACGGGCGTCCCGGTACATCCGCTCGAGCGGCATCGTCTTCAACATCGACTGCCCGCCGCATACGCGGATCGACATGCTGGCGACCTCGGCTGCGTGCTCCATCACGGTGATCGCTGTGGCCCACCCACGGACGAGGTCGTCCACGCTGGGGTCGATGACGGCCTCGTCGATGGCCCGATACATCATCGCCTGCGACTGCTGGTGCTTGAGCTGCATCTGCGCCCAGCCGACCTGCTTGATCGGGTGGTCGCGTCGCGATCCTGCCGTCTGGCCCGGCAGCTCGCCGCGCAGGTAGGAACGCGTTGCGTCGAGGATGCCTCCGGTGAGGCCCAGGTAGCTGGGACACAGGGACAGGAACAACCACGGGAACCGGTTCGCTGCCTGGTTGTACAGACCGGCGGGCATCCATTCCTTCGAGTGTGGGACGAAGACGTCCTTCATCAGGAGCGTGCGCGACACGGTGCCGCGCATGCCGAGTGGGTCCCAGTCGTCGACGATCTCGACGCCGTCGCCGTCGGAGGGCACACCCAGCAGCCTGATCTCGTCCTCGCCGGGCACCTGACAGGTGACGTTGTAGAAGGTTGCCGCACCGGACAGGCTGGCGAAGATCTTGCGCCCCGTGACCAGCCACCCTCCGTCGACCGGCACCGCCTTCGTCGCGACCCCGGCGGTGGCACCCGGTGCGAGACCCTCCGAGAATGGTTGGCTGTGGATGTCACCGCGCTCGATGACCCCGCGGTACATCTCGGTCCGGATCTCTTCGTGTCGGGTTCGCTGCTCGTCGGTCATGTCCAGCAGGTCGCTGACCTCACCGCACCAGAGCATCGTGGCGTTGTGCATGTTGAACGTCAGGCCGGTCGCGCCGCAATGCCGGCCGACCTCCTCGCTGACTCTCACGTAGTCGGCGTAGCTGGCCCCGAGTCCGCCGTACGCAGCGGGGATGCAGACGCCGAGCAGGCCATTTGCGCGGAAGTCCGCGAAGTTCTCGAACGGGAAGCTGGCCTCGAGGTCGTACTTGACCGCTCGTTCCTTCATGACCGGGCCAAGCGCCCGGACCAAGCCCACCATCCCGTCGCGTGTCAGTCGTGCCATGGCCGTTCATCTCACCAGAACGAGCCAGGTTTGTCAACGTTGTTGACAGCGTGATTGACACCCGCTTCCGGTCTGGCATACTCGCGTCCATGCGCGGCCCCATCGACGTCGATTGCGAGCGGTTCGCCTGGCGCGAAGCGGGCGAAGGGTCGCTCGTGCTCCTGCTCCACGGCCTCGGAGGCAGCCGCATCTCGTGGGAGCCACAGCTTGCCTCGTTGGGTGCGGATCGACGGGTGGTGGCTTGGGACATGCCCGGGTACGGTGCAGCCGCCGCGCTCGACCACCGACCCGTGTTGTTCGGCGATCTCGCCTGGGCAGCGGGTGACCTCATCACGGCGCTCGGCGAATCCACCGCGCATGTGGTCGGCATCTCCATGGGCGGCATGATCGCCCAGCACCTCGCCCTGCTCAGGCCGACGATGGTGAGGTCCCTCACGCTGTTGTCGACGAGTCCCGCCTTCGGGATGGACGGCACGCGCCCCGAGGACTGGCAGGCAGCGCGCCTGGCCCCGCTCGACGAAGGGATGCGGCCGGGCGACTTCGCCGATCGAGTGCTCCGTGCCATCGCCGGACCGACCATCTCCCCTGCAGCACTGGCCGAGCAGAAGGCGGCCATGGCGCGGATCTCTGCCGACGCGCTGCGGGCCTCGATCGAGTGCCTGGTCACGCACGACACCCGCGATGATCTGCCGCGCATCACGGCACCCACCGCGGTGCTGATCGGCGAACTCGACGACGAGACACCTCTGGCGTACTCGCAGTACCTCGCCGAGCACATCGCTCGATCCTGGTTGCACGTGATTCCCGGCGCCGGACACCTGCTCAACGTCGAGGCACCCGACGACGTCAACGCCATCATCAGCCAGCATCTCGCAGCCGCGGAGGCAGTATGAACCAGCCCGCCACCGAATGGCGCTTCGTCGCCGCGTTCGCCGCCCACTTCTTCCGCTGCGGCCTCCAGGAAGGCGAGGTCGTCGCCCTGCTCAGCGAGTCGCAGAGCCGGCCGGCGCTGGTGGAGACTGCTCGTCTCGCCGCACAGTCACTCGGTGCCCGCGTGTTCGACGTGGTGGTGCCCACCCCGCCGGCGTCGCATGCCGTGCCCATTCGTTCGACCGGCGCCTCCCAGGCCATCGCCGGCAACGATGCGGTCATCGCCGCCCTCGCCACCAGCGGTCTCGTCATCGACTGCACGGTCGAGGGGCTCCTCCACTCCCCCGACCTCGGGCGAATCCTGTCGGGGTCGGCCCGTGTCCTGATGATCTCCAACGAGCACCCTGAGGTGTTCGAACGTTTGGGATGGGATGACGACCTCCCACGGCGGGTCGACCTCGGCCACGAGTGGATGAAGGCCGCCGCCACCATGCAGGTCACCAGCGCCGCCGGCACCGAGCTCGAGGTCCGGCTCGCCGGAGCGTTCACGGCGGGCTCCACCGGGCTCACTGCCGGACCGGGCTCGATCGCCCACTGGCCGGGCGGACTCGTCCTCGCCTTCCCGGCGGCACATTCGGTGAACGGAACCGTCGTGCTGGCGCCGGGCGACATGAACCTCACGTTCAATCGGCTCGTCGAGACGAAGGTGGTGCTGCACATCGCTGACGACCACATCGTCGACATCGTCGGCGACGGTGTCGACGCGATCCTGTTCAGGACATATCTCGACGCGTTCGGAGATCGGGAGAGCTACGCCACCAGCCACGTCGGTTGGGGCATGAACCAGTTCGCCCGTTGGGAGTCGGCCCAGCTCTACGACCGTCGCGAGACATGGGGCACCGAGGCTCGTGCCTACTCCGGCAACTTCCTCTACTCCACCGGCGCCAACGAGACCGCCGGCCGATACACCGCAGGGCACTTCGATCTGCCGATGCGCGACTGCACCGTGCTGCTCGACGATCGCGTGGTCGTCCGCGACGGACGGCTCGTCGCCGAACTCATCGGCAACTCGTCGACCAGCTAGCCGGCGTCGAGCTCCGCAAGCACCTCGCCGAGCCATTCGATGGAGGCTTCGGTGATCGGGTCGACCACCAACTGCAGATGCGACGCACCCGCCCCTGCGAACGCCGCGAGCTGTTCGGCCAGTTGGCGTGGTGTACCGCCGAAGGGCGGGGCAGCCGTGTTCGTGTCGCCCATGGTTCTGCCGGTTCCGTCGGGAGCTCGAACGTAGACACAGGCGGTGGCCTCGACCTCGTCCGGCGGCCGACCGATCGCCTCGCACCGAGCTCTCACGTCGCGCGCCACGGCGGCGAATCCGTCCGCAGTGTTGCCATAGATGCTCCACCACACGTTCCACATGTGCACGCGTGGGAGGGTGATCGACAGCATCCGCGGGCTGTTGGAACCGACCATCAGCAACGGCCCTCCCTGGCGGGCCGGCGGCGGATCGACGAGACAGCGGTCGAGGCGGTAGTAGGCGCCCGTGTGGGAGACGACCTCGCCGGCGAGCAGGCGGCTGACGATGCCGAAGGCCTCCTCGAAGCGGTCGACTCGATGGTCGTACGGGATGCCGAACGCCTCGTACTCGCGGCGGTTCCAGCCCGCCCCGACCCCGAGGATCAGCCGACCGCCGGAGATCGCGTCGACGGTTGCCGCCATCTTGGCGAGCATCGGCGGATCGTGGAAGCCGAGCGATGCGACGAGTGAACCGAGCTGTACGCGAGTGGTCACAGCCGCCAGTGCGGCGAGCGACGTGAAGACCTCCCACGGTCCACGCGCCGAGCCGTCCTCGAGGTCGTACAGCAGATGGTCGCCGAGCCAGATCGAATCGAAGCCGACCGCCTCGGCACGCTGTGCCATGGCGATGAGCTCGGGCCACGGCACTCGCCGCTCGACCTCGGGTAGCTGCACACCGACGCTCAGGGGACGGACCATCGCCGAACCTTAGTGGTGCGTCAGGAGAGCGGACCCGGTTCGCGGAGCGCTGCGAGCATCGAGCGGTAGTCGTCGGGAGTGATCTCGCTCCGAGCGAGCCGCTCGGCCAGAATCGCCTCTGCCGCGGAAGTGGTCGACGACACCAGGGGTGCCGGCGACGCGATGTGGCCGGCGGCGACGACCGGGCGACGCCTGCCGATCAGCACGACGGCGAGGCCGATGGCGGCACCGATGGCGATCAAGCAGAGCAGCATCAAGAACGGATGGCCACGGCCATCTCCGAAGTCGTGGCGCATTCCGAAACCCGAGTCAGCGAGCAGGGCATACATGGCAGGACCTTCTTCCGTCCGGCCTCGCATCATGGGCGGGCCGCACGAGGAACGGTATCCCCCAAAGCACCGCAGGCCCGAAACCATGCCCACTGGGGATGGTTTCGGGCCTACGTTCGCGACGAGCAGACTGGTGGCCGCTGGACACCCGCGTCAAGGAGAGCAACGAGATGAGACCACTTCGATACTCGATCAACGTCACGCTCGACGGCTGCTGCCATCACGAGGCAGGGCTCCCCCCGGACGAGGAATCGATGCGTTACTGGACCGCTCAGATGGAACGAGCCGGCGCCATGCTGTTCGGCCGGGTGACCTACCAGATGATGGAGTCGGCGTGGCGACGGCCGGCCACTGGCCCGTGGCCTGACTGGATGGATGAGTGGGAGATTCCGTTCGCCGAGACCATCGACCGAGTGAAGAAATACGTCGTGTCGAGCACGCTGAGCGAGGTCGATTGGAATGCCGAGCTGGTGCGAGGCGACCTGGGGCAAGCGGTCGAGCAACTCAAGCAGGAGCCCGGCGACGGCCTGTTCGTGGGTGGCGTGACGCTTCCCCTGGCATTGGCAGATCTCGGGCTGATCGACGAGTACGAGTTCCTGGTGCAGCCGGTCCTCGCCGGACACGGGCCGACGTTGCTCGCCGGTCTGCGCGAACGCATCCAGCTCGAGCTGGTCGATCGCCACGAGTTCCCGTCGGGGGCGGTCGCCCTGCGATACCGACCCAAGGGAGCTACGTCATGACGTGATGTGTGCTCGCACGAGGGCGAGAGGACCGCCGCCGACACACCCATGCCGTGACGCTTCCCGCCGGTACAGCTGCCGCGAGGGACCTGGTGCTGCTCAGCCGGCCAGAATCCTTTGCAGCGCTGCATCGAGGTAGGGCGACAGGAACACCGACGCCGTGGCGGTGATGTGGCTGTTGTCGCGGTACATCAACACGTTGCCGACGATGACCGGGCACGCCGAGTCGGTGCACATCCAATCGCTCGTGGGAATGAACTCGACGCCGTACTTGGCAGCCACCTCCCGCTCCACCCCCAGGCGGCCGGGACGAACCGCTCCCGACCGGGAGTTCATGCACGCGCCGACGCTCGTCACATGGCCGGCGAGGCAACTCGGGACGTCGCCCAGTGGCGTCGCAGAGTCGCCGAGCAGGAGCACGTGGGCCGCCAATGGCTGGAGCTTCGCCACCGTGCGGTCGATGCCTTCCTTCCACACCGTGTCCGGGTCACGTCCCGCTGCCGCGCCGACCTGCTTGTACCGATACGACGACATCACGACGAGGTCGGGATGCAACGCACCGATCTGATCGATGACCGCGGCTCTCCATCGAGCACAGTCCGTCCGATTCGGGTCCTTCTCGGTGGGGATCTCCGCGCTCGGGCAGGCCTTCTTCGTGTGCACCACGAGCCGCCAGTCATGGTCGGTGGCGACCTTGTTCAGCGCGGGCATCCACTCCGCCGCATGGCTGTCGCCGAACAGCACGATCGTCACCGAGCCGTTGGGGTCGCCGTAGATGCACGACTTCGGCGTCGACACACCGAGGTCGAGGATGCAGCCGTTGTCGTAGATCGGTGGCAGGTCGTTGCGGGCGCGGGCGAGCCCTGGGTCCAGGTTGCTCGGTACCTTCGTGGTCTGCACGCCCTGTTCCAGCACGGGCATGTTCGCCTCGATGAGGGCAGCGAGTTCGGGCGGGTTGTCGTGCGATGCGTCCGCTGTCGGCACACGTACGGCGGCCGTCGGCACCGTTGGCGGCGCGGTCATGACCGTGCTCGTCGTGATCGTGCTGGTCGTGATCGTGCTGGTCGTTATCGTGCTGGTCGTGATCGTGCTGGTCGTGATCGTGCGGGTCGGCGCATCCGACGTCGTCGCAGCGACCAGTGTCGGAGCTGCGGCCGCCACGCCCGCGTCGAGCGGCGGAGGGTTGTTCAAGAGGACCATCGACGCGCCGGCGCCGATGATCACGACCCACGCCCCCATCACCAGGCTGCGAACGGGCATCGCGGCGAGGACAGCCGAATGCCGCACCGGGTTCTCCACCAGGTGATAGCTGATCGCGGCGAGGACGACGGCCAGGACCAGCAGCGAGACCCGAGCGTTCGGTGACAGCGGACCCCACTTTCGATCGGCGAGGATCAGGACCGGGAAGTGCCAGAGGTAGATCGCATACGAACGGGCGCCAACCCACTGCAGCGGGCGCGCACGGAGGAGTCGGATCGGACCGTTCGGAGCGTGCCAACCGCCCGCGCCGACGACGAGCGCGGTACCCACCACGGGCACCAGCGCAACCCAGCCGGGGAAGGCCGTCGATTGCGTCAGCTGGATCCCCGAGGCGACGATGAGGCCGACACCCACCCACCCCAGACTCGCGCGCAGATCCCGACCGAGACGCGCGAACGTCCCGCCGGCAAGGGCCAGGCCCGCGCCGGTGAGCAGCTCCCAAGCTCGGGTCGGCAGCATGAAGAACGCGAACGGTTGTGACCTCGTCGTGAGCACGACGCACGCCGCGAGCGAGGCCAACCACATCACCAGGATCACCGACCCGAGGGCGCGTCGAGTCAGGCGCAGCAGGCGCACCATCACCAGCAACAGACCGGGCCAGATCAGATAGAACTGCTCCTCGACCGCCAAGGACCAGTAGTGCAGCAGCGGCGACGGCGGGAGTTGCGACGTGAGGTAGTCCGTGCCGACGACCATGAAGCGGACGTTCACCACGAACGCCGAGGCGGCCATCGCATCACGGGCAAGATCGGCCTGGGAGAGCCCATCGAGGGTGAACCTGCTGGCGACCAACGTCGCCACGATCACCAGCCCTGCGGCCGGCAGGAGACGCCGTGCTCGCCGCGCCCAGAAGTTCGCCAGTGAGATCGTGCCGGTGCGGGAGAGCTCACGTAGCAGCAGGCCGGTGATGAGAAAACCCGAGAGCACGAAGAACACATCGACGCCGATGAAGCCACCACCGAACACTCGGAAGCCGCCATGGAACGCCACCACGAGTGCGACGGCGATCGCCCGCAAGCCCTCGACGTCCGCCCGGAACTCGGCGCTCGGCGGCGCTGTTGCTGCCCCCACCGCGACGGTCTCCACGGCTGGCGACGCTACTGCAACCCGTTCCGCGCGCCCCGGTCACTCGACGCGAAATGCGGCGAGTTTCCCTCGGAACGGGTACGGCGGATGGTCGACCGCCACCTGCTCGGGGTCGTAGTACGGCGTATCACCGACGATGGTCACCCGCTCGACCCGACGCACGTTCGGCCAGTAGTCGGACGCGGCGTAGTGCTGCACCGATCGGTTGTCCCAGAAGGCGATGGAATTCGGCTCCCAGCGGAATCGGACCTGATACTCGGGGATCGCCGCCTGACGGTACAGGAAGTCGAGGAGGGAGGCGCTTTCGGCGGGCTCCATCCCGACGATCTCCTTGGTGAACGCGGCGTTCACGTAGATCGCCTTGCGCCCCGTCTCGGGGTGGGTGCGGATCACCGGGTGCTCGGGGTTGGCGTACTGCGCGTCGAAGGAGGCGATCTCGGCATCGGTGGCACCACGCTTGCGCAACCGGTCGCGGAAGGCGGCGAAGTCGTGACGAGCGGTGCGCCCTTCGACCTGCCGCTTCACGTCGGCGGGTAGCCCATCGAACGCGGCGTACATGTCCGAGAACAGCGTGTCGCCACCCATCGGTGGGCATTCGACCATCCGCAGCACCGAACCCAACGACGGCTGTAGGCGCCATGTGACGTCGGAGTGCCAACCGTTCTCCTGGCCCGGCACCGCCTCGTCGTGGGTGATCGCCAGCACTTCGGGATAACCCGGCTTGTCGGGCGCGAAGGGATGCACCTCGAGGTCGCCGAAACGGCGGGCGAACGCAAGGTGCTGCTCGGTGGTGATCGGCTGATCGCGGAAGAAGAGCACCTTCCAGTCGAGCAACGCCTGCCGGATGGCCGCGATCGAAGCGCCCGACAAGGGTTCGGCGAGGTCGACTCCGCCGATGGTCGCGCCGATCGTCGCCGCGTGTGGTGTGACCGTGACGTCGACGTCACGTCCATCGGTGATGGTCATCGTGCCCCCTCGGATCGACCGCTCGGCGATCACCGGCGGGACGATTCGAACCGGACCTTACCAAGCGCCGAGCGAGACGGCGAAGCACACCAGTGCGGCGACCGATGACGCCACCAGGCCGAACTCGCGGGCCGAGGTGGCTCGTCGTGATCGGCTCGACCGTTGCGTTCGGTGCCACCTTCGCCGTCGCCATCTCACCGCGGACGGCGCTGTACCGGTACGTCTTCCCGCTGTTCGGCATGGCCGTGCCCTATCTCGTCCAGATCCGCCGAGAGCTCACCCCGCGCTGGTGGCTGTCCTTCGCCACCGCAGCCGTCGTCAGCCCGATCGCACTGGCCCAGGACTGGGCGTTCTCAGGTCATGTCCTGTGGGGTGCCGTCTCCCCGCCGAAGTGACCACTCGCCCCAAAACGAGTGAACCCCAGGCCATTGGCCTGGGGTTTCGTCGTGTCGAAGGGGGGACTTGAACCCCCACGAACCTAAGTTCACTAGCCCCTCAAGCTAGCGCGTCTGCCTATTCCGCCACTTCGACGTGGTGAGCAATTGAGGTTACCGCAGCGCGTTCAGCGCACCAACAGGAAACTCAGCGCAACGACGGTGCCGATCCACACGATGCTCAGCACGGTGGTGATGCGGGTCAGGTTGCGCTCCGCAGCCGTGCTGCCGAGCGCCGTGGAACCTCCACCGCCGAACATGTCGCTGAGACCGCCGCCACGGCCGCTGTGCATGAGCACGCCGGCGATCATCCCGAACAGGGACAGGACGTTGATGACAATCGTCGAATACATGATCGTGTCGCGCACGGTTCGAAATCCTATCGGCGGCAGATCAGACTGACGCTTCGATGCGCTCGAACATCGGCAGGGTGTCGGCGAAGTGGCAGGCCACGGCATGTCCCTGGCCGCGATCGACCAGCGCCGGCTCCTCGATCGCGCAGACCTCCTGGGCGACTGGACACCGGGTACGGAACCGGCAACCCGACGGCGGGTTGATCGGGCTCGGCACCTCGCCGTGCAGCATGATCCGTTGGCGCTGGCGCTCGGATTCGGGGTTCGGCAGCGGCACCGCCGACAACAGGGCCTTCGTGTACGGGTGCGCCGCACCCGAGTACAGCTCCTCCGCGGGACCGATCTCCATCAGCTTGCCCAGATACATCACGGCCACAACATCGCTGATGTGGCGCACCACGGACAGGTCGTGGGCGATGAACAGGTAGCTCAGGCCGAGCCGCTCCTGCAGGTCCTGCAGCAGGTTGACGACGCCGGCCTGGATGCTCACGTCGAGCGCCGACACCGGCTCGTCGAGCACGATGAACGACGGGTTCAGGGCGAGCGCCCGTGCCACACCGACGCGCTGGCGCTGTCCGCCGGAGAACTCATGCGGGAAGCGCCGGGAGTGATCAGGCGCGAGACCGACGAGCTCGAGCAGTTCGGCGACCCGGTCGTCGTGGTTGCCCTCGACCTTCTGGATGGTCAACGGCTCAGCGATGGAGGCACCCACGGTCATCTTGGGGTCCAGCGACGCATAGGGGTCCTGGAACACGATCTGCATCTCCCGACGCAGCTTGCGCAGATCCTTCGCCGGCAGCCCGACGAGCTCCTGACCCTTGAACTTCACCGAACCCGACGTGGGCTCGATCAGTCGCAGGATGCACCGGCCCACCGTTGTCTTGCCGGAGCCGCTCTCACCCACCAGGCCGACGGTCTGTCCTGCTTCCACCGTGAAGCTCACGTCCGAGACCGCCTGCACCGTGCGGCGCACGACTCGCAGTCCCTTGCTGGACTTCACCGTGAAGTTCTTGGCGAGGTTCGTGACCTCCAGGACCGGTTCGGTCATACCGCTACCTCTTCCAATTCAACGGCGCGCACACACGCCGTCTCCGTGAGACGGACTTTCACCAGTTCGGGGATCTCGCCGGCGCACACCGGCTGAGCATGCGGGCAACGCGCGCGGAACGCGCAGCCCGACGGCGGCTGCAACATGTTCGGCGGGGCGCCGGGGATCGGCGTGAGCCGCTCCCTGCCGAGCCCGGGTTGCGACATCAACAGGCCTCGCGTGTAGGGATGGTCCGACGAGTGGAAGATCGACGACACATCGGAACGCTCGACCACTCGCCCGGCGTACATCACCTGCACCCGGTCGGCCATCCGCGCGACGACCCCGAGGTCGTGCGTGATCAACACAACCGCCGTTCCCATCTCCTTGCGAATCCGGTCGATCACCTCGAGGATCTGCGCCTGGACGGTCACGTCGAGCGCCGTCGTCGGCTCGTCGGCGATCAGCACCTTCGGGTCGTTGGCGATCGCCATCGCGATCATCACGCGCTGACGCATGCCACCGGAGAACTCGTGGGCGTACTGCTTGGCGCGCTGCTCAGGCTGGGGGATCCCGACGATGTCGAGAAGCTCCACCGCGCGCTGGTTGGCCGCCGACTTCGACACCTGCTGGTGCGAGAGAATCATCTCGGCGACCTGGTGTCCGACACGCTGGACCGGATTCAGCGCCGAGAGCGGATCCTGGAAGATCATCGCCATCTCGGCGCCGCGAACCCTGCGGAGGGTCTTCGGTGAGCTGTGGATGAGTTCGGTGTCCCCCACGAGGGCTGAGCCTTCGACGATTGCCGACCGGCCGAGGAGACCCATGACGCCCAGGAACGACACGGACTTGCCCGAGCCGCTCTCTCCGACGACGCCGAGCACTTCGCCCGGCTCCACGTCGAAGGAGACACCACGAACTGCCTGCACCCTGCCGAGCAAGGTCTTGAAGGTGACGTGGAGATCGGTGACCGACAATGCCGCTGCCATCACTTCACTTCCTGCTGCATCTTCGGATCGACGGCGTCGCGCAGACCGTCACCGATGAAGTTGATGCAGATCGAGAGGATGATGAAGAACACGCCGGGATAGACGACCAGCCACCAGTAACCCGGCGGCACCGCTCGTTTCGAGTCGCGGATGAGCAATCCGAGCGACGTCATGCCCGAGCCGGCGTCAGGACCGAATCCGAAGAAGCTCAGCGTCGCTTCGGCGGTGATGGCCCCGACGACTGCGAACGTGAGGGCCACCATGATCTGACCGATCGAGTTCGGGAGAAGGTGGCGGAACATGATCCGCGGCGTCGATGCGCCGAGGGCCTTGGCGGCCTCCACGAACTCGCGTTCCTTCAACTGTTTGACCTGACCTCGCACGAGGCGCGCGACACCCATCCATCCCACCAGCGTCAGCAGGATCACGAGGAAACGGACGGACGTGGATGGCCCCATGATCGCCGTCACCCAGTCGACGTTCTTCAACATGCCGCGAACAACAACCAGGATCACCAGCAGCGGAAGTGCAAGGTAGACGTCGGTGACGCGCATCAGCACGTCGTCGAGCCAGCCGCCTTTGTAGCCGGCGATGGCGCCGACCAACGAGCCGATGGCAACCGATGCGACGGCTGTGAACAGCCCGATCAGCAACGACACCTGGGCACCGTAGATGATGCGGCTGTAGAGGTCGCGTCCGTTGGAGTCGGTGCCGAACCATGCCGCCGCGCGAGGCGGGAGGTTCTGGTTGCGGAGACCGGCCTCGGCCTTGAAGATCGACTCGTTGACGCCGTAGCGAGCGGTGATCGGCGCCAGCACCACGAACAAGATGATGATGATGAGCCCGATCGCTGACGCCACCGCAGCATGGTGGTTGAGATAGCGCTTGAGCGCCATCCTCTTCGGCGAGATCGATTCCTTCAGGACACCGATCGATTCATCCTCCGGGGGCAACGACACCGAGTCGACGAGTTCCTCGTGGAGATGCATGTCAGTCAAGGCGGATCCTCGGGTCGAGCCAGGCGTACGCAAGGTCCGCCAGGAGGTTGAAGAGAATGACCGAAGTCGTGATGATGACCATCCATGGCATCAGTTCGGGAAAGTCACCGTTGGCTTCGGCGGTCAGGAAGTACTTGCCCATGCCGGGGTACTCGAAGATGTTCTCGGTGATGATCAGACCACCGACGATGGCACCGACGTCGAGTGCGGCAAGCGTCACGATCGGCACCATTGCATTGCGCAACGCGTGTTTGACCAACACACGGCGCTCGGAGATGCCTTTGGCGCGAGCGGTACGGAGGTAGTCGCTGTTGAGCACGTCGAGCAGCGACGCACGCATGTAGCGGCTGTAGGCCGCGATGGTCTGGATCGAGACCACGATGATGGGGAGCACCATGTACTTCAGCATGAGGAGGAGATCGAACCCCTCGTGCCCGGGCGGGTACATGCCTGACGTGGGAAACAACGGCTGGCCGAACCACTTTGCCCACTGGACGGCGAAGAACAACTGGAGCAGCACCGCGCTGATGAACGGCTGTACCGAGAACCCGATGAGGGCGCCGGTGTTCACCGCGGTGTCGCGCAAGCGGCCAGGCCGCAGGGCAGCGAAGATGCCGAGCGAGAGGCCAATGGTGATACCGAAGACCGAAGCGATGAGGCCGAGGCGCATCGAGTTGACGAGCGCGTTCTTCAGGTTCGGCCACACCGGACGGCTGCCCTTGATGCTGCGCTGCCAGTTGCCGGTGAGGAAACCCCCCAGCCAATTGAAATAGCCGCGGATGTAGCCACCGAAGCCAGACCACAGGCCGTTGTCGTTGATGTACGCTTCCATCTTTTTCGGGTTGCGCGCAATGTTCGGATTCGTGCGCGCGTAGCTGGCGAGCGGGTTGGTTGCCAACCGGAGGGCGCAGTAGACGACGAAGGTCACGAGGAACAACGTCGGGATCGCCCACAGCAATCGGCGGAGAATGAATCTCAGCAAGGCCTGCCTCCTTTATCGGACAGCGGGGTCGATCGAGGGACCGACCCCGCTGTCACGGGTAACTCAAACTACTCCAGGTGACGAGATCAGAGGATCTCGACGACAGGCTCGGACGCCATCATCGGCGTGAGCTTGTAGTCACTGTCGTTGGTGGTGTCGTAGACACCCATCGACAGCGGGAACCCGATCGTCCACACGTACCAGCTGGAGTTGGCACATTCGGTGATCGGGTTGAGGCAACCGGGCCACTGCTCGGCACCGATGATGATCTGGCCGTCACCGTCGACGTCGGTCCACTGGTTGAAGTTGATGAACGCCGAGTAGTTGTTGAGCTCGGCTTCCACCGGGCCACCAATCTTGTCGGTGCGGTAGACGCCCGACTTCGGGAACTGGAACGTCGGCAGCAACACCCAGTCCTTACGCATGTCGGCGATGGCCTGCTTGATGTAGCCGGCGCGCTCATCGAGATCGATGGTGGCGTCAGCCTTGTGGAGCAGGTCGGAAGCTTCCTGGTTGCACCAGCCCTGACTGTTCTGACCAGCGAACTGGTTGGCCTCGGTCGGGATCTGGTCGCAGGTGAAGCTGCTGGTGAGGTACTGCGGGTCCGGCGGGGCGGTGCTGATGTACATGCCCAGGTCGTAGTCGAGCGCCGGGAGGCGCTTCTGGAACACGCAGGCAGCATCGCAGTTGTCGGCCACGACGTTGAAGCCGGCGGCCTGCATCAGCGGGATGAGGTAGGCCTGGGCGTTCTCACGACGGCTGTTGCCGGCGTTGATCATCCAGCGGACCTCGGGGGCGGTGCCGCCGTCCTTGGCCCACATGCCGTCGCCACCCTTGGCCCAGCCGTTGTCCGTGAGGAGCGTGGCAGCGGCTTCGGGGTCGTAGGTGTTCTGGAAGGTGGTCTCGTCGCAGAACCGACCCGGCACGATCGGGCCACACGTCAGCGGCTTGGCGCCGTCGACGATCGGGGCGTAGACCTGCTGGAACATGGACTCGATGTCGACCGACTGGGCGAATGCCTGGCGGAAGATCGGGTCAGCGAAGGGCCCGCTCTGCTGCTGGAAGTACAGGGCCTCGTAGTCGCCACCGAACTGGATGGACACCTTCACGTTGGGGTCACCCTTGACGGCATCAGCGGTTTCCGGGCTGTACTGCGGGTAGATGAAGTCGACCTCGCTGGCGAGGAGCGACGAGATCTCGGTCTCCTGGTCGGCCTTGGGGACCATGACAACCTTCGGCACGACAGCCTTGTCGTCGCCCCAGTAGTTGTCGTTGGCGACCAGGACCTCTTGGTTCTCGCTCCACGACTGCAGCTTGTACGGCCGGTTCGAGAACGGGAAGTCGGTCTGGAGGTCACCCGACACGTCGTTGCAGTCCGCAACGGCGTCGTGCTTGATGAGACCACCGAAGAGGCCACGGTACGGCGCGTAGACGGTCTTGAACGTGGCGACGACCTGCTTGTCGGAG
>JBBQTC010000076.1:0-16289 GCA_038234785.1 Acidimicrobiales bacterium | reverse complement strand
CAAGCGCTGCGGCCACGGCTTCCGACGATTCGACAACTACCGGCTCCGCGTGCTGCTCCACACCGGCGGCGTCACCTGGCCCGAACGACCATCACCGCCACGAATCCGAACACGCAGCTCCCCACTCAGATGAGAAGAGCCACCAAAGCGCTCAACAACCTGATCAAGCGCATCAAGCGAGTCGCGTTCGGGATGCGCTAATTCCGCCACTACCGCGCTCGCGCCGTGCTCTACGCCGGCAGACCCAACTGGGACCTATTCGCCACCATCAAACCCCGCTGAGATCCGAAGCGCCGGATACGCGACCTACCTCACACCCGACCAATCGGTGGATTGAGGCTTACGAGATGTCATGGTGCTGTGATACTTCCTGCCCTCACGGGGCAACACCGTCACACAACACCCGGGCCACTACGAGGGTCTCAGCTCACAGTGACGCCCGAGGTCGGTTAGCGCCGCTGAAGAAGAAGATAATCCTGAAAATCGAGTGAGCCCCGCGGGACATATGCTTTGATCTCGAAGAACTTGGACCAATGATCGAAGATGTAGGCCGGATTGTGGAACGTCGAGTGATAGAAGTCCGGGAAGGGTCCATTGATCCACATGTCGTCCTCAATGAAGATGATCCCCTTTGTCCGATACGCCTCCTCAATCTCCGTCGTATCCACATTTGCGTCTCGCCACGTCTCCATGAGGCTGAAGAACGGATGGTGACCAGACACTGACAGCACCAGCATCCCTCCTGGCTTCACAATTCGTTGCAGTTCGGAGAGCCATGCATCCTGATAGTCCTCATTGAGGTGAGTAAAGACGCTTTGGTTGAAGACCAGATCAAAATGGTGATCCGGATAGTCGAGCGGCGGTAGCCCATCGTTGACGGCGAAGGTGACCCAGGGGACGTTGGCCGTCGCCCATCCAATGGATTCCGGGTCGATATCGCAGCCATACAGTTCGATCTGTTCGCCGATCTCCTTCATGTGCAGAAGAATCCGTCCGCTCCCGCATCCAAACTCAAGTGCTCTCGAGTAGTCGACAAACGACGTCTTGGCGATCGACAGCATTGTCGAGATGCAATCCACCGACATCTGTCCTGATCGCCAGAACCAGTCGGCATCCTCTACCCCTGCGACTCTCCAGCGCAGGTTCTCTTCGGGCAACGCCGGAATCAGCTCGTCGGTCATGTCTCGCTCCCTTAGGGCACCCTGGTGCGGCCAGGCTCAGATGGGATCCAGTCATAGCAGCTGGCCGACTGGCCGCGGTAGTTCACACTAATCTTAGACCGCCTGGCTGGACGGGGCGCTCACGACTGCTGGTCCGAATATGGCAACTCGAGTGTCGAGAGTGAGTCGAGGAAGGTCTCATAGATGGCCAACGTGGAGAGTGAAACGCTCTCTGGACCGGCCAGTTCGAGGGTGCGGTCGAGCATCAGTTCGCGTCGTGCGAACAACAGCTTCGAAAAGCTCCAGGACTGTCCTTCGCGTCGCGAGAATGCTGGCTCCCCACGCCTACGCGGAGAGCCCGCAAACTGGACTGGTCCGAGCTCGGCGAGGAACCGGTGCGTGTGGCTGTGCAACCCGATTTCTTGGCCGCCAGCTGCGAGTTCCGTCAATTGCCCTCGCCAGTGCGGAACCATCGACACTCTCTTCACTCGGTCGTGTATGAAATGGATCACGGACAACCTCGAAAGAGACTACCTGGCACTGGTCGCCTAGATTGGCTGCGGGCGGAGGTCGGCGAACGAAAGGGCCAGTGAATGATCGTTCCGGAATCGGCAGTGGCACGAGAGTTCGTCGAACACGCCACCTTCCATTGGCATCAGCGATTCCATCTCGCGCCGGATGTCCTTGCCCCGGGCGTCAACAACATCGACAGCCTTCTTCAGGTGACGCCGCTGCCGGCATCGCTCGAGGGCAAGTCGGTGCTCGACGTCGGCACCACCAACGGGGCGGTGGCGTTCGAGTGTGAGCGGAGGGGAGCTTCCCGGGTGGTGGCCGTCGACATTCTCGACGATCGCCGCTTCGGCTTCGCGGCGATCGCTGAACTGCTGCAGTCGAACGTTCAGTTCGTGCAGGCGAGCGTCTACGAACTGGCGGACACCCTTCGGGAGGAGTTCGATCTGGTGATCTTCTGGGGTGTGCTGTACCACCTTCGCCACCCACTGCTCGGGCTCGATTCCCTGCGAAGGCTTTCCCGCGGAAGGGTCATGCTCGAGAGCGCTGTCTGCGACCACGCGTTCCCCGATGCCGGGCCACTCGCGCAGTTCCACCGGCTCGACGATCTTGGCGGTGACGGGTCGAATTGGTGGTCGCCCAGCATCCGCTGCTTGCAGGACTGGGTGATCTCGGCCGGTTTCACCGTGCAACGAACGGTCGGCCTCCCCATCGGGCAACCGGCCACCAGGGCGATGATGGAACTCGATGCGACGCCAGGTCCTGCCGAGTACCGGCGGGTCTCCTACGAGCGGCCACTGTTGCTGCAGCGGATCGAACTGTCGGACTGATCCCGATCAGGTGGCGGTGAGCGACGCTCGCAGCTTGGCGATTTCGACCTCGAGCGACTTGGCGTAGCTCTCTGCCTCACGGTATTGCCGAACGAGCGCCTGCACGTACTCATCGGCGGCCGCCGCTTGGGTCTTCGACTCCCGGTGTTGTCGAAGGAGATCCTGCACGTACTCCTCGGTTTGGGCCACGTGCGCCGTGTGGGCTGCCATCGTGCTCTCCAGCTCGGCCTCCAGCGCGGCGACTCTCATCGGCACCCATTCGTCGAACACATTCGCCGGGACGGAGAGCAGCGACGCGACGTCGGGCAGGTCGTCTCTCACGTAGAACCGATTGAGGCCGTCGAAGAGCACGTCGTTGTAGCCCGCGTCGACGATCTGCCGCTCCCATGCGCTGTGGCTGCCGACTCTCGAGTTCGGCAAGGTCGCCTCCATCACGAGCACCCACGGCCGGTGCAGGGCCAGGTCGAACCCAGCGAGCACGGACGCCTCCGCGCCCTCCACGTCGATCTTCACGATGTGGAGGTCGCCCTGATGGTGTTCTGCGATCACCTCGTCGAGCGTCCAGACATCGACCTCGAACGGGCGGAATGTCTGCCCCGCCGCCTCGTACCGGGCGACGAGCTCGCGGTCGAAGGTCGTCGCGCCTCGATTCTCCAGAGGAGCCTCGAAGAGCTCCATGCGGCCATGCGCTTCGCCGAGCGCGATCTGCAGGGTGGTGTCGTCGGGTCGATCGGACCGCAGGAGTGCCACTTCCCGCGCCATCGGCTCCACATTGATGCCCCGCCACCCTTCGAGGTAGAGCGCGTAGGTGACGTTGTCGATGATGGGGTGCGCCGCTCCGACATCGATGTACGTGCCACGATCCACCTCGCTTCGAAGCCTGAAAAGGACGACGTCCTCCTGGTTCTGCGCGTATGAGATCATGCCCGAATCCTAGGGGCGGCCGATCGTGGCGACGCCGCGCCGAGCGGTCGTGCTGGTCAGGACCGAGACGCGAGCTGTCGATCGAGCTGCTCCACGAGCAGCTCGAGCGAGCGAATCCGATCGGCGAAGGAGGCCGAGGCGTCAGCGAGCGCGATGCGTAATGCGACGACCTCCGCCTTCAGCTCACCAAGGTCGGTCGCCGATGCCAGTCCGGACGCCGGCAGTTGCACCGCGAGGGCGTCGCGCACCCTCCAGTTGATGGCCGCGCCGAATCGAGTTCTCAGCTGGCTGGTCGGGCTATTCATGGTGAGTCCTCCGGATTTCGGTGAGGCGCTTGCGCATTCGCTCGCCCGTCACGGTCTCGCTGAACCGTCGGTGCAGATCCCTTTGCCCGGCCAGGCCGAGGCGCTCGGCATACGTTGGATCCCCGGCGAGCCGTCGCATCGCCGCAGCCGCGGCGTCCAGGTCCGGCTCGGCCCAGATCGCGTGAGGCGAGTACGGAGCGCAGTCCGGACCCACGGCCGTCGGTGTCCACGGAACCAACGCGGCGGTCTCTTCTGTCATGAAGTCCATGTTGCCCGAGTATGCGGTTGCGATGACCGGCTTGCCCAGGGTCATGGCTTCCGACATCGTGAGTCCGAGGCCCTCGGCGCGGTGGAGCGAGACGTAGCAGTCGCAGGCCTGCGTGAGGGCGCCCATCAGATCGTGGTCGAGGTACTGGTCGAGAATCGTGATGTCAGCACGGCCCATGGCCGCCCAGCGCAGTCGTTCGAGCGATTTGGGGTGCGCCTGCCCGTTGATGACCTTGACGAGGAGTTGCGGTCCCTCGCCGGGATGGAAGGCGCGCATGAACGCCTCCACCACACCGAGTGGATTCTTGCGGTCGAACACACTCCACAGATCGAAGGTGAACAGGAACGTGAACCGGTCGTCGAGCCCGAACGTCGACTTCAGGACGTCAGGCCTGACCGCAGGGGCGATCAAGGGCAACGGCATGTGGACGACAGCGAACCCTTCTGGCGCATGCTTGGCGACCGACGCTCGGATGTGCTCGGTGGCGGCCCAGACCTCGTTGACGTGAGCGAACGACGGATGCAGCTGCGCCGGGAACTCGTCGAGTTCCCAGAACCACTGCCCCACGACATAGCGGCCGCTGAAGAACGGACCTCCGAACTCCCGGCGGACCACGCCGATCTGATCGGCGTTCACGGCCACGAGCACGACGTCGTGTGCGGCAACTCCGTGTGACTCGAACGGGTGTGTCTGTCGATTGAGGGTGCGATCGAACGAGATCGTCGACACGCTGACGCCCGCTGCCGCAAGCGCGGTCGACGCCAGTCGGCCGGCTTCGCCGACGCCCAGTTCGGCCTGGAGGTAGCCGATGAGGTCGATGCCGTCGCTCGAGCGGCCGGCGTCCTCGGCTTGATCCCACGGATCGTCGTCGGTGCTGTCGGCGAGGATCCGAACCATCGGGTAGTCGGCACGCCCGCTGCGCTCGACCCAATCGTTGAATCGGAGGAGGTCACCGTGCTCGGCCTCTGGGAAGGCCGCTCTGACGTCAGAGCGCTCGTCGTAGACGGCAGCGAGATACCGGGGCATGCACCGGATGCTGCCCGCGGGGATCGACAGGAGCCACCGGCGGAAGCGTGCGGCGCCACCGGGGGAGAAGGGCGAGGGGGGCAGGGGAGCGCCCAACCTGTCGGCGTTCAGTACCTCCGCTCGGTACATCCGTCGGAGCCCACGAAAGAGGGGAATGCCCGGGAAGGCATCCGCCCATCCGTATGGCAATGCCGGGCCCGTGATGTCGCGAGTCTCGAGCAATTCGTCGCGGTACTCGCTGCACAGAGCTGCCAGTGCAGGGTGCTGGCTGAGGAGCACTCGTGGGAATCCCGGAAAGTACTTGCTGAGCCAGTAGGGGATGTCGGGGTCGTATCCGGAGAAGTGGAAGAACCGGAGCGGTTCGTCGTCGACCATGTACCGCTGGCCGTCGTGCCAGAGGCGTCGCTGGTCGATGTTCCAGTAGGCGACGTTGTAGGCGGGGCTTCGTTCGATGTGGGGCGAGAAGATCGGCACGGCGAGATCGATCCAGCGCTGATCGGTGAAGAGCTGCTGCTCGGGGTCGCTGATGCAGTGACGCCGGAGTCGTTGGGACCACCATTGGAGGAAGTCGTCGGCGTCGCGGGTGACGCCGATGTATCCGAGGTTGTAGACGCCCGATTGCATGATCTCACGTTCGGTGGGCGAGGTGCCGTCCTGGGGGATCGGCTGCAGGCAATGCGGTGTGATCGACCATCCTGCGGCGATCGTCGCATCGATGAGCGGGTCGAGGCGCTCGTGCAGGAAGGTGTCGGGGTCGAGGTAGAGCACGCAGTCGTGCGAGGTCAGCAACTGACGAAGGACGAACGGCTTCACCGACGTGGAGAACTCGGTGACGTCGTACATCGTGGCCATGTTGGCGAAGCCCTCGGGCCCGAAATCGATGTCGGTGACGGCAACGACGTGGAACTGCTCGTCGTCGATCAGCCGAGCCCGCAGCGGGTGATCCACGACCACCACGTAGAACGTCGCTTCAGGGTGCTGCGCGAGGAACGATCGAGCGACGATGCGTGCCATCGGAAGGTAGTTGTGTGCGACGATCGTGCACGCTGCGAGTGGAGTCATGAGTCCGGCCTTGCTCGCATCCATGATGCGAGCGTTGCGAAATATGAGCGAAACCACGACATTGTACCCAATGGGGCCCCTGAAGATCCTTCGGGGGGGGGTCGGAGAGATGTCGCAGATTCGAACGGCCGGCAATCTGGCGAAGTCTCCCCGCGTCGTTCAGTCGATTCCGACGTCCATCGTGATCGCTTCGATCTTGGCGCGCAGGTAGTCACCGGCTACGACGGGCGGTGCGCTCCCGCTCAGCGGAGTGACCACGGTGTCGGGATCGGGGTCACAGAAGTACACGAGCGAGAGCAGCGACTCGTCGGGACGTTCGTCGACGGGAGGCAGCACTCGATGCACTGCCGAGCGCCATCGCCCGCCGGACCAGTGGGCGAGGATGTCGCCGGCGTTGATGGTCAGCGCGTCGTCGACCACGGGTGCCTCGACCCACCGTCCGTCGGGCCGCTGCACCTGCAGCGCCGACGACCCTGGTTCGCGGTGCAACACGGTGATGCTGCCGAAGTCGGTGTGGGGACCGATTCGGTACTGCCCCGGTACCGGTCGCCCCAGATGGTTGGCGGGGGCGTACCAGTTGACGTTGAGCGTGTTGTCGTTGCGCGTGGCGCAGCGCGCGAACGTCTCCAGATCTGCGAGGTCTGCCGCTGCGGCGCAGACACGCAACAGCTCCATGTGCAGGCGATCGACCTCGGCCATGTAGGCCATGGCCAGATCGCGGAGGTCGGTGGGCGCCGACGGCCAGCGGTTGGGACCGCGGAGGGCCACACGTCCCGTCAACTCGTGCGCTCCGAGCCGGTAGCTCTCCTTCAGGTCGGGCGGGGTCTCGTGGCCGAACGAGTAGCCGTTGGCCTCCATGCCCATCGGGGCCCACCCCGACATGCCGAGCGTGGGCATGCGGACCGCAGCCTTGAGGTGGGCGGGCAGCGAGAAGAACTCCAGGAACGCCCGACGGGTGTCGGCGATCAGCGCGGCGTCGATTCCGTGGCCGGCGACCATGAAGAAGCCCAACGACGAGAGCGCGTCGTCGACCGCCGAGGCCACCCCGGCTCGGTCGCTGCCGTCGAGCCACCGGTCGAGGTGGACGAGCGGGACACCGGTCACGTCGCTTCCGCCACCCGCTGGCCATGGCGGCCCGCGCCGGCCGCGAAGCGGGCCGCTCCTTGGAGCGTCTCGCCGCTCGAAATGGTGGCGAGACCGAGCTCGGTCTCGTTGGCGATCGCCTCGTCCATCGAGAGCGACCACTGGTCGTAGCTGCTGCGGCGGTCGTTGCGCAGGCAGCCCTGCGGGAGCGCCGCGATCTCCTGGGCGAGCTCGATCGCCGCGGTCAGTGCCGTGCCCGGCTCGACCGAGCGGTTGACGAGACCCATCCGCACCGCTTCGTCGCCGGTCACCCCGCGACCGGTGAGGATGAGGTCGAGCGCATGGCTGTGCCCGATCAGACGCGGCAGCCGGATGGTGCCGCCGTCGATGAGTGGCACGCCCCAGCGTCGGCAGTAGACGCCGAAGGTGGCATCGGACGCAGCGACGCGCATGTCGCACCAGATCGCCAACTCGAGTCCCCCGGCGACCGCAAAGCCCTCGACCGCGGCGATGACCGGCTTCGCCAGTGACATTCGGGTGGGTCCCATGGGCCCGTCGAGCGACACGTCGCGCTCGACCCGGTTGCCGCGGCCGTCGCTGATCCCCTTGAGGTCGGCCCCGGCGCAGAAGGTGCCGTTGGCGCCGGTGAGCACCGCGACGGACAACGTGTCGTCGGCCTCGAACTCGCGGAATGCGGTGGCGAGGAGCATGGCAGTCGGCCCGTCGACGGCGTTGCGCACCTCCGGCCGGTCGATGGTGACCACCTGGACGGCACCGTCGGTGCGGACGTGCACGCTCATCCGACGGCGTCCACCGCGTGAGCCCGCAGATCGGCGAGCGAGCTGAACTCGAGTGCGGAGACGTGAGTGCCGGCGAGACGCACCCGGGGGGCGGTGCCGGCTTCCAAGGCCTCCTGCCAGCGGCTCGCACACAGGCACCACTGGTCGCCGGCCTTCAGCCCGGCGAACCCGTACTGCGGCATGGGGGTACTGAGGTCGTTGCCGACGGTGGCGGAGTACGCGAGGAACTCGTCGGTGCACACGATGCAGACGACGTGGAGCCCCGGATCGTCGCCACGGTTCTCGCAACACCCCGTTCGGTAGTAACCGGTGACAGGGTCGAGCGAGCAGGGCTGCAGCTCTTCGCCCAGGACGTTGATCTGCTTCATGGTGCGAATGTAGCCCTCATGGCACGGCGGGTCCCCAGCCTGCCCCTGTGGCACACTGATCGCACGTACATCACGACAGCGTCGTCGGGAAGGAACGGTTCCAGTGGGCATCAGATTCGCACCCGGAGAGGTGGCCGACGAGTGGTCGGCGGCCGTACGCGAAGCATTGCTCGCCGATCTCGGAGCCCCCGCCGCCGACAACCTCATGGCGCGGTTGCTCCCGGTGATTCCCGCTGGTTACGACGAGCTCAACTGGCCGAACAGCGCTGCCATCGATCTCCCCATCGTCGACCGTCTGGCCGCGTTGACCGACGGCGACGCCGTGGCCACCTCGATGATGCACTTCACTGAGGCGCTGCCCCACGAGTGGCGCTTCCGGGTGTATCACTGTGGGTCCGCCGTCCCGATCGCCGACCTGCTGCCGTTGCTCGACCAACTCGGCTTCCGGGCCATCGACGAGCGTGCGTTCCACTTCGTGCTCGGCGAACACGGTGTGTGGCTCCACGATGTCGGAGTCGAACTGCCCTCCGAGATCGAGCTCACACCCGAGGTGCGCGAGGAGGTGCAGCGGGCGTTCGTCGCGGAGTTCACCAACACCGTCGAGGTCGACGGCCTCAACCGGTTGGTGCTGCTGGCCGGCCTCACCGCCCGTCAGGTCGAGATTCTCCGGGCGTACTCCCGGTATCTGCGCCAGATCGGGTTCCCGTTCAGTCAGCAGTACATCGAGGCCACGCTCGCACGGCACCATCGGATCGCGTCGCAGCTCGTCGAACTGTTCCGCTTGCGCTTCGACCCCGACGGCGACCGGCCCGAAGCCGATGCCCTGCAGGCGGCCCGCACCGCCGTCACCGATGCACTCGACGCGGTGCCGAGCCTCGACGACGACCGCACCCTGCGAGCCCTGCTCGCGTTGATCGATGCGACCGTTCGCACCAACGCATATCGGGCCGGTCCGAACGCGGGGCACCGCGACGTGATCGCCGTGAAGTTCGACACCTCGAAGGTGCCGGACCTTCCGCTGCCGCGTCCCATGTTCGAGATCTGGGTGTGCTCGCCGCGAGTCGAGGGCGTGCATCTGCGCAATGGGCGTATCGCTCGCGGCGGCATCCGCTGGAGTGATCGTCGCGAGGACTTCCGCACCGAGATCCTCGGGTTGGTGAAGGCACAGATCGTGAAGAACGCGGTGATCGTGCCCACGGGCGCCAAGGGTGGGTTCGTCCTCAAGCGTCCTCCCGGCGCACCGGAGGCCATGCGAGCCGAAGGCGTCGCCTGCTATCGGCTCTTCATCGCCGGACTCCTCGACCTCACCGACAACATCCTTGGCGGCGAGGTGGTGTCGCCGATGTCGACGATCCGTTACGACGGCGACGATCCGTATCTCGTCGTCGCCGCCGACAAGGGCACGGCCACGTTCAGCGACATCGCCAACGGCATCGCCCACGAGTACGGCTTCTGGCTCGACGACGCGTTCGCGTCCGGCGGCAGCGTCGGCTACGACCACAAGGTGATGGGCATCACCGCGAGGGGCGCGTGGGAGAGCGTGCGCCGTCATGCCGCGACGCTCGGCAAGGACGTCGACCGCGACGAGCTCACCGTCGTCGGCGTCGGCGACATGAGCGGTGACGTGTTCGGCAACGGACTGCTGCGCTCGGCGCACGTCAAGCTGGTCGCGGCCTTCGACCACCGGCACATCTTCATCGACCCGAACCCGGACCCGGCGATCTCGTTCGCCGAGCGGCGCCGTCTGTTCGAGCTTCCCCGATCGAGTTGGGCCGACTACGACACGTCGCTCCTGTCCGACGGCGGCGCCGTCTACCCGCGCACGTTGAAGACCATTCAGCTCGGCGAGGCGGCACGCAAACGCTTGGGAACCGACCGCACCTCGTTCACGCCCAACGATCTCATGGCCGCGATCCTCCGTGCCCCGGTCGACCTGTTGTGGAACGGCGGAATCGGCACGTACGTGAAGGCGACCGGTGAGACACACGCCGATGTCGGCGACCGCGCCAACGACGCGCTGCGGGTGAACGGATCCGAGCTGCGGTGTCGAATGGTGGGCGAGGGCGGCAACCTCGGATTCACCCAGCGCGGTCGGGTCGAGTACGCGCTCGCCGGCGGCCTGATCAACACCGATGCCATCGACAACTCGGCGGGTGTCGACTGCAGCGACCATGAGGTGAACATCAAGATCTTGCTCGGTGCTGCGGTGCAGAAGGGGACGCTTACCGTCGAGCAACGCAACGAGGTGCTGGCGAGCATGACCGACGAGGTCGGGGAGTTGGTGCTCGACGACAACCGTGCCCAGACGCTGGCGCTCGCCATCGCCCGCCGCCAGGCGCTGCCGATGGTCAACGTGCACAGCCGATACCTCAACCTGCTGGAGACCGAGGGCTGGTTGAACAGGACGCTCGAATTCCTCCCCACCGATCGCCAGATCGCCGAGCGGCAGGCGTCGGGCACCGGCCTCACCACTCCTGAGTTCTCCGTGCTGCTCGCCTACACCAAGAGCGCCAACATCTCCGAGATCACCCAGAGCGAACTCCCCGACGATCCATATCTGCTGCCGGAGCTCGTGGGCTACTTCCCGACGCGTGTGCGCGAGGAGTTCGCGGACGAGATCCACGATCACCGCCTCCGTCGGGAGATCATCGCAACGCGCGTCGGCAACCAGATGTCGAACCTGTCGGGCATCTCGTTCGACCATCGCATCGCCGAAGAGACGGGCATGAGCGTGGTCGACACCACGCGGGCATGGGTCGCGGCCCGGGACATCCTCGACATGCAGTCCCTGTGGCATCGGGTGGAGGCGTTGACCGGCAACATCAAGGTCGACGTGCAGATGGAGCTGTTCCTCGAGCTTCGATCGATGTCGGAGCGCGCCACGCTGTGGCTCATGCGACACCGTGCGCTGCCGCTCGACATCGGCGCCGCGGTCGACGAGTTCCGCACCGGGATCGGACAGTTGTCGGTGTCACTGGAGAGCCACCTCCACGGCCGGATGCGCGAGGCGGCGTTCGCGATCGAGGCGGGTCGGCTGGCGGCGGGTGTTCCCGAGGACCTCGCGCAGCGCAGCGTCCAATGGCCACTGCTGCACACCGGCTTCGATGTCATCGACCTCGCCGCCAGTTCGTCGCGTCCGGTGGCCCAGGTCGCGGCCGCGTACTGGCAGATGTTCGAGCGACTCGACCTGGCGTGGCTGTGGGATGCAGTGGGCAGCCTCCCGCGCAGCACTCGTTGGCAGACGCAGGCGCGCGCCGCCTTGCGCGACGACCTCGTGACCGCGCTGTCCGAGCTCACCACCGACGCGTTGGCCGTGGGAACCGTGGCTGACTGGTTCGACCGGAACGAGCGGCTGATCGGTACATCGGTGGCGATCTTCACCGACCTCCGACGCGTCGATGCGCACGACCTCACCACGCTCACGGTCGCCGTCCGGCAGCTGCGTACCCTCGCCCTCCTCGCGTGAACCTCCCCAGATAGCCTCGGAGGGTCATGACTGGTCCCCGCTTCCGATTCGCGCCGTCACCCACCGGGTTCTTCCATGTCGGCGGTGCCCGAACTGCGCTGTGGAACTGGGCACTCGCCCACAGCCAAGGTGGCACCTTCGTGCTGCGTGTGGAGGACACCGATGCCGAACGCAACCGCCCGGAATGGACCCACGGCATCATCGACGCGCTGGCCTGGATCGGCATCCACGCCGACGATCCCCACTTCGAGGGCCCGTACTTCCAGAGCGAGTACGCCGACCAGCACGTCGCCGCTGCCGAGCAGCTGTTCGCCGAGGGTCACGCCTACTACTGCGACATGACCGGCGCCGACATCGAGGCCCGCAACAAGGCGGAGGGAACACAGGGGTATCAGGGTTGGTCCCGTGACCGCGGACTGGGTCCCGGCCCCGGCCATGCCCTCCGCTTTCGGGTTCCCAGCGGGGTCACCCTGGTCCACGATCTCGTGCGCGGCGATGTCGAGTTCGACAACGCCCTCATCGAGGACTTCGTGCTCCTCCGCGGCAACGGCAGCCCGATGTTCCTGCTCGCGAACGTCGTCGACGACGCGGCGATGCGGATCACGCACGTCGTACGTGCCGAGGAGCACCTGCCCAACACTCCGAAGCAGCAGATGATCTGGGAAGCCCTGGGCCACGAGCCCCCGGTGTGGGCACACGTGTCGGTCCTCGTCAACGAGGCCCGCAAGAAGCTGTCCAAGCGGCGCGACAAGGTCGCTCTGGAGATGTACCGCGACGAGGGCTACCTCTCCGCAGCGATGGTGAACTACCTGATGACGCTCGGTTGGGCTCCCAAGGGCGACGTCGAGATCCAGCCGTGGGATCGAATGCAAACCGACTTCCGGCTCGAGGACGTGAACCACTCGTCGGCCTTCTTCGATCTCAAGAAGCTCGCCGCGTTCAACGGCGAGTACATCCGAGCGCTCACACCGCGCCAGTTCCTCGATGCGTGCCGGCCGTGGCTGTTCGCCCCGGACGCGCCGTTCCCCGCAGACCGCTTCGAGGAGTCGGTGTTCCTCGCGATGGCACCCGTGATCCAGCCGCGCTGTGTCACTCTCGCCGACGCAGCGGCCGTGGTCGACTTCCTCTTCCTCGCCGACCCGGTGATCGACGCCGACGCGTGGGCGAAGGCGACGGCCACCTCGGAGTCGGTGGGCGTGCTGCGCGACACGCTCGATGCCTACGAGTTGCTCGCTCACTGGAGCGCCGAGCCGTTGAAGGCCGTGCTGGAAGCCGTCGCCGTCGCGCACGACCTGAAGCCCGGCAAGGCGCAAGCGCCGATCCGGGTGGCCATCACGGGCCGAACGGTCGGGCCGCCGCTGTTCGAGTCGCTGGAGCAGTTGGGTCGTCACGAGACGCTTCGTCGGCTCCGAGCCGCGATGGCGACGCTCGGCTGATCGACGTGCCACACGTGATCGACGCCGCGGTCCCCGACCCGATCGAGACGGAACCGGCGACGTCGGACGCGACACCGATCACGACACCTGGCCGGACGAGGCGGTTGCGGCGCGTGCTGCTCGCCCTCGGAGTGATCGCGTCGCTGCTGGTCGGCTACTACCTCGTCAACTTGTTGCTCGTGCATCGCACGGGCACGAGTGATCAGGCTCGTCGCGTCGACGCGATCGTGGTCATGGGTGCGGCCCAGTACGACGGCCGTCCGTCCCCGCAGCTCGCCGCGCGCCTCGACCACGTCGTCGAACTGTGGGGCGAGGGGTATGCGCCACTCATCATCACGACCGGTGGCAACCGTCCTGGCGACCGGTTCACGGAGTCCCAGGCGTCGGCGAAGTACCTGGTCGACCACGGCGTTCCCGCGGCGGCCATCGAGCAGGTCGGCGGGGCGACCTCGTACGACTCGCTGGCGGCGGCTCGGGACCTGCTCGGCGCGCAGGGCCTGAACCGGGTGCTGCTGGTGAGCGATCCCTACCACTCGCTGCGGATCCGGCTGGTCAGCCAGGAACTCGGGTTGACGGCGTACGTGTCGCCGACGAGGACCAGCCCGGTGCATGGCAGCACCGCGTTCTGGCGCGAGGTGAAGGAAGCCGGGGGAGTGTCGGTCGGGCGCATCATCGGCTTCGACCGGTTGCTGTCGATCACCGGCTGAGATTCGCGGTGGGAGTTCGCAGGGTGCCTTGCTAGGATCGTTCCGCCTTCGGGGAAACCCGATGGGGAGTGGTGTAACAGGCAACACAGCAGATTCTGGTTCTGTTATTCAGGGTTCGATTCCTTGCTCCCCAACCAGCTCACCGGTTCGCCGGAGGGCCAGTTTGGCCCCATCGTCTAGTGGCCTAGGACACCACCCTCTCAAGGTGGCGGCACGGGTTCGAATCCCGTTGGGGCTGCCAAGAAAGCCCAGGTCAGAGCCACTCCCTCCATCGTGAGTCGAGTGGCTCGCTGGTTTTTCACCCCTCGTTGCCAATGGCAGGAGGCCTGGGAGCCGAGGGTCTACCTGGGCGCCGACCCGGTCACCGGCAAGCAGCGCTACGCGACCCGCACCGTGAGCGCCGGCAAGCGCGAGGCCCAGCGGGTGCTCAACGAGATGATCACCGAGGCAGACCGCGGCCTGGCCGTGCGCCGCATCCACGGCATCCTGCGGCGTGCGCTGGGGCAAGGATTGAAGTGGGGTTGGATGGGAGTGAACCCGGCCGCGTCCACCTCGCCGCCGCGTGTGCCGCAGCCCGAGATCAAGCCGCCATCGAGCGAGGCGCTCGGCAGGGTGCTGCGCCGTGCGGCCGAGGAGTCGCCCGAGCTGGCGTGCTACCTGCTGGTCGCGGCCGCCACTGGAGCTCGCCGCTCGGAAGTGGTGGCGCTGCGTTGGCGGAACGTGGAGTTCGATCAGGGAGTTCTGTCGATCGAGCGCGGGATGGTGTTCGGGCCTGACGGCCTGGTCGAGAACGACACCAAGACCCACGCCGTGCGTCGTGTTGCGCTCGACGCCGGAACCCTGGCAGCGCTCGATGCTCACCGTGCGCTGATGGACGCCCGGGCGGAGATGTGCGGGACCTCGCTCGTCGCGGACGCGTTCGTGTTCAGCAACTCACCCGACGGGAGCGAGCCGTGGTTCCCCGACTCGGTGAGCCGATCGTTCAAGCGGCTGTGCGTCCGCGAAGGGTTGCACGACGTGCGGCTGCACGACCTGCGCCACTTCGTCGCCACGCAGCTGCTTGGCGCTGGCGTCGACGTGCGCACAGTGGCCGGTCGACTGGGACACCGCAACGCGGCGACCACGTTGAACGTGTACGCGCACTTCCTCGAGCAGGCGGACAGGGCAGCAGCAGACATCATCGGACAGGTCATCGCCGGCGGCCGGCAGAGCGGCGGCCGCTGAGCAACCGCACACTCGACCGCTCACTCACCGGAGCAGTGCGTGGGTCTCGATCCCGTCGTGGTGGACTCCCTGCGGAGCGCGGGCACCTGTCTGTCATTCATTGAGGCCAGTTCGAGATGACCACGAATCGAGCGACGGCGATCGTCAAGCTTCCGAGCCTGCTCACAGTGGGGGAGGCCGCTGAGTTCGTGCGGATCCGCCGGACCGCGTTTGGTCTAGCGGCGACCCGTTGTTCTGCGACGTACCAAGTCTTGCGTTTACCTATCGGACCAGGCACGCTGGTCCGATGAAGGGTGCTGTGATTGCGATGCTGCTCGTTCTGGCAGCGTGTGGCGATATGGCAACGAGTACGACCGACTCACCCACGAGCACTCCGACACCGAGCACCATTTCGGACCGAGAGGCGGCGGTCGATGGCCCGGTCATGCGCTATCCGCAGCCATCGTCGAGTAAGGAAGGAATGGCGGCCATGGTGCAAGGAGTACTTCAACTAGAGGCGGGCTGCCTGTACATCGTTCAAAGTGATATCGGGCAGCGGTTTCCAGTTCTCTGGCCGGCCGGAACTCGGTGGGACGAACAGAACCAGACGGTGGTCTCGCCAGTCGGTGAGGTCATGCAGATGGGTGATCCCGTTGAGGGCGGGGGCGGCTTTCTGTATGTCGCCGATGTCGAACGCCTGGCAGGTTCAGCGGCATCGGCACTCGCGGCAGAGTGCGTTGACAACACCTACAGCGAAATCGCGGTTGTCAACAACATCGATACGGCGATCGGGCCTAAAGGCTGAATTGGCTGCGAGCGAGGGCGGCTCCCGAAGCGGGCCGTGGCCGACCGGGCAGACCCTGTCATGCCCGCCTTGACTCGACCTCGTCCCAAGTGGATCGGCGTCGATCGAACGCGTCGGGTTCGATGCGAAACGTAGGGCACGGCGTGGCGAGTCGGACGGCGTGGCGGGACAGACGGCGTGGCGGGACAGACGGCGTGGCGGGACAGACGAGTGCACAGCCCCGAATCGAGCGCGGAGGATCGTCTGGACATCTGTAGACGGTCGGCGAGGCGTCCTGCTCACCTCGCTTCTGGTCGGCGGACTCGCAGCACGTGGCGCTGGACGACCGTGATACAG
>JBBQTC010000075.1:0-16603 GCA_038234785.1 Acidimicrobiales bacterium | reverse complement strand
GCCAGTTCGAGGGCGAGCGCCTTGGTGAGGATCGACACGGCCCCCTTCGACGCGCAGTACACGGCGGCCCCCGCGTTGCCCTGGATCCCGGCATCGCTGGAGAGGTTGGTGATCGACCCCTTCGTCGCTGCGAGGTGAGCGATGGCGGCCGCGGTGACGAAGTAGAGGCCCTTGAGATTCACGTCGAGCACCCGATCGAACTCGGATTCCTCGGTGAGCTCGGCAGGACCCTCGGTCCAGACACCTGCCGCGTTGACGACGGCGTCGAGTCGACCGGCCCAGGCCACTGCCTCGCCGACCGCACGGCGACACTGGTCGACGTGTCGGAGATCGGCGACGATCGCCATCACGTCGTCCGACGATGCCGATGGGCGAACGTCGACTGCGGCGACGCGCCAGCCGCCGGTCGCGAACCGGCGGGCCACTGCGCCGCCGATGCCCCCGGCGGCGCCGGTGACGAGCACGGTCGGTGTCAGGGGTTCCATGAGCGGTCCTCGGGGAGAGAGTTGCCGCCATCGACCACGAGCAGCTGGCCCGTGATGTACGACGCCGACGGGTCGGACAGGAAGCGGATCGCCGCGGCCACCTCGGCGGGTGTGCCGGAGCGGAGCATCGGGCTGCGCTCGCCGGCACGCACCTCGGTCGAGGTCTGCGACCCGGTGGCGATCCATCCGGGCGCGACGGCGTTGACGGTGATGCCCGCGCCGGCGGCCTCCAGCGCGACCGCGCGTGTGAGGCCGATGATGCCCGCCTTGGCGGCGTGGTAGGCGACGTCGCCGACGAACGCCTGCACCGGACCCGACGTGCTGGCCACGTTGACCACTCGCCCGTACCCCCGGCGGCGCATCGCGGCCACGGCGGCGCGGGTGACGGCGAAGCACGTCGTGAGGTTGCGTTGGATGCCGTCGTGCCATTGGTCATCGCTCGTCGTCTCGAGCGATGCGTCGGTGACGTCGCCTCCGACGGCGATCATCCCCGCGTTGTTCACGCAGATGTCGAGTCGCCCGGCCTTGCGCAGCACCTCCTCGACGAGTTTGCCACCGGCGTCGGGCCGCATCAGGTCGGCGACGACACCGAACGCTGATCCGCCACCCTCGCTCAGCTCCTGGGCGCGATCGTGGACGCGCTCGGTCGTGCTGCTGATGACGACTGTGGCGCCGTCCGCGACCAGGGCGCGAGCGACAGCCATGCCGATGCCGTTCGCGCTGCCGGCGCCGGTGACGAGCGCGATCTGATCGGTGAGGTTCACGAGCGCAATGCTGCCACGGCGTCGCGGAACACCTCGGTGTGTCGCTGCACGTCGGCGCCGGTGTGCTGGGGGCACATGAGCGCCATGTTGTGAAACGGGGTCAGCAGGATGCCGCGGTTCAGCGCCCAGAGGTGCATGAAGGCATCGAGCTCGATGTCCATCGCCGCTGCTGCTGCCGCGCCGTCGCGAGGCGGCGGGCAGAACCAGTACTCCGCTCGCGCGCCGAGCTGTTGCACGTTCCACGGCAGGTCGAATTCGTCGATGGTCGCCTGCACTCCGTCGGCCCACTCCGTGGCGAGCGGCACCATGTGGGCGAAGTCACCCTCCCGAAGGGTCGACTCGAGCGTCGCCCGCACGGCGGCGAGGGCCAGCGCGTTGCCGGTGAGCGTTCCGCCGATGCCACTGACGTCGGTGGACTCTCCGAGCAGCGTCGGTGCCAGACGAGTCGCGATCTCGGCGGTCATTCCGTACGCGGCCGCCGGCATGCCACCACCTATCGTCTTTCCGATGACGAAGAAGTCCGGATCGAGGCCCCAGGCGTCGGTGGCTCCGCCCGGCCCGACGCAGATCGTGTGGGTCTCGTCGATCACCAGCAGCGACCCGTACCTGCGGGTGAGTGCTCGCAGCGCCTCGTGGTAGCCGGGGTCGGGGAGCACGATGCCGATGTTCGTCAACGCCGGTTCGGCCAGCACGCAGGCGATGTCGCCCTTGGAGAGTGCAGCCTCCAGCGCCTCGAGGTCGTTGAAGGGCACGACGACAGTGGTGAGCGCAGGATCGACCTGCGGCCCGAGGTTGCCGAGGCGTGATTGCGCGGTGCCATCGGGGCCGGTGGTCACGAGCGTCTCGTCGACGGTGCCGTGGTAGCACCAGTCGAACACGAGGACCTTCGGGCGGCCGGTGAGGTGCCGCGCATACCGGAGTACGAACCGGTTCGCATCGGTCGCCGTCATCGCCATCTGCCAGAACGGGAGTCCGAATCGACGGGCGAGTTCCGCGGCGACCCACGAACTGTCGGCATTGGGGAGCATCGTGGTGATGCCACGCATCGCCTGTCGGTGCAGTGCCTCGGCAACCTGAGGGAGGGCGTGGCCGGTCATGGCCCCGGTGTCACCCAGGCAGAAGTCGATGTACCGATGGCCGTCGACGTCGGTGAACCCCGCGCCGTTGGCCGTGTCGAAGAACAGCGGAAACGACCCCGGCCAGCGGGTCATCCACGACATCGGCACGCCGCCCAACATGTGCGTGCGGGCCTCGGTGGCGAGCGCGGCCGAGGCCGGATGGAGCTCCACGAACCGCTCCTCCTCCTGCGCATGCAGGTGGGCGAGACGTTGTCGATCGATCATCTCAGTAGGCTAGCACGAGTGATTCGCTCGCCGAGCGGCGAGAAGGATGTCGAATCGCTTGTCTCGATGCTCGATCAGCTCCGAGCGGCCTCGATCGCCAGCCAGACTCGTTGCGCCGTGCACGGCATGTCGATGTGCCGGACGCCGAGGTGGCTGACGGCGTCGATGACGGCGGACTGCACCGCCGGGGTGCTGCCGATCGTGCCGCTCTCGCCGATGCCTTTCGCTCCCAAGGGATTGTGAAAGGTCGGTGTCTCCATGTGGACGACCTCGATGCTGGGCAGCTCGGCGGCGGAGATGAAGGCGTAGTCGGCGAGATTCGATGTGACGGGGTTGCCGTCGCTGTCGTACCGAACCTCCTCGAGCAGGGCCTGGGCGGTGCCTTGGGCGACCCCGCCGTGGATCTGCCCTTCGAGCAGCATCGGGTTCAACACCGTGCCGGCGTCGTCGCATGCGATGTGTCGGAGGTGACGTACCTGCCCGGTCTCGGTGTCGACCTCGACGACTGCGATGTGCGAGCCGAACGGGAACGTCGCCGCGCTCTGGAAGAAGAGTGCGTGCTGGAGTCCCTCGGTGAGCTCGGCATCGCCGTGCGCGGCGACGGCCAATTCCGCCCACGACTTCGCGATCGACGGCGTACCGGACACGTGAAACGCGCCCTGGTCCTTGTCGAGCACGACGTCGGCCGCGTCCGCCTCGAGGAGTTTGGCGGCCAACGTGCGGGCCTTGTCGACGAGTTCGATGGCTGCGTTCCAGACCGCGGCTCCACCGTGCTGGAGCGAACGTGATCCCATGGTGCCGCCGCCCTGGGGCACCAGATCGGTGTCACCCCAGACGACGTCGATCTTGTCCATCGGAATGCCGGTCTGCTCGTGGGCCAGCATGCTCCACGACGTCACGTGGCCCTGGCCGTGGGGTGACGTGCCGGTGTAGACCACGGCGCGGCCGTCGTCGAGCACCTCGATCTTGGCGTGCTCACCGAAGGGTGCCACGCCGCCGGTGATCTCCACGTATGTGCTGACGCCGATCCCGAGTTGGCGGACGTCGCCGGCAGCGCGTCGGCGAGCCTGCTCGGCACGCAGTTCGGTGTACCCCGCCGCAGCGAGGGCCTTGTCGAGCGCGGTTTCGAAGTCACCGACGTCGTAGGTCTGGCCGACGGCCGTCGTGTGGGACTCCATGAACTTGGGGATGAGGTTCTTGCGCCGCAGCTCTGCCGGATCGAGTCCGACCTCCAGCGCGAACAGATCCATCGCCCGCTCGGCGGCCGCGGTCGCCTCCGGCCGCCCAGCGCCTCGATAGGCCGTGGTGACCGCAGCGTTCGTGACGACGCTGGTGGTGCGACACTCGATGTTGGGGATCGCGTACACCGCGCTCGACATCGGCCGGGTCATGAAGGGTGCGAGGATCGTGCCCATCTCGGCGAAGTAGCCCGAGTCCTGGATGACGTGCAACTGGTAGTGGGTGACCGTTCCGTCACGGGTACCCCCGAGCGTGACGTACTGCACCTGACCCCGCCCGTGCCCGAGCGCCATCATCGACTCGCTGCGCGTCTCGCGCCAACGAAGCGGCAGACCGACCTTCTTGGCGAGCACGCCGAGCAATGCTTCTTCGGGGTCGCAGGAGATCTTGGCACCGAAGCCGCCACCGACGTCGGGGGTGATGACCTTGACCTGCGACGCCTCGACGCCGTTGGTCGTGGCGATGGTGCCCAACGCACCCTGGGCGCCCTGCGTGCTCAGCCACTGGTGCAGGCGTGGTCCTCCCTCACCGTCGACCCATGCAACGGCCGAACCGCGCACCTCCAGCGGGCACGGCGCGACACGCTGGTTGACGAAACGGCCTTTGACGACGACCTCGCAGCCCTCGAAGAACGACTCGCCGGTGTTGTCGGGCATCCCCAGCACCATGGTGTCGAACACGACGTTGCTGCCGGTCGACTCGTACAGCAGCGTGGCGCTCGTCATGGCCTCCTCGACGTCGATGAGCGCGGGCAGCACGTCGTAGTCGATGATCGCCGTCTCTGCCGCGTCCTCGCCCTGGCGTGCCGTCTCGGTGACGATGGCGAGCACGGGTTCGCCGACGAAGCGGACCTTGTCGATGGCGAGCAGGCCGCGGGTGATCGTCGGGTTGAAGTCGCTCGGGACGGGTTGGAGGCCGAGGTCGGTCGCGCTGAACACGCCGATCACCCCGGGCATCTCCCGAGTCGCGCTCACGTCGATGCTGGTGATCGTGCCATGGGCCACCGTGGAGCGCACGTAGGTGACGAAAGCCGCCCCGTCGAGCGCCGCATCCTGCAGATCGTCGACGTAGACGCCGCCGGTCGTGAGGAACTTGGGGTCTTCCTTGCGAAGGACCCGATTACCCAGAATGCTGCCAGCCACGCGTGAACCCCCAGGATCGCCGGAACGTGATGGGCAATCTAGACAAGGTTGGAGCGGCGATGCCTACCCGACGACCTCGAACGCGACATACATGCCCTGTGCGTAGTGGCCGGGGATGTTGCACACGAGTTGGTACTTGCCCGGTTCGAGGTTGATGGTGACGTTCCCGGTGGTGTCGGGTTCGAACTCGGAGATCTCGTCGACGACGTCGATGCCGTCCTGTTCCTCGTCGAACTTGTTCTCGGGGCCGATCGGGATCTGCCCCGGCGCGATGTCGGTCTTGACGACGAGGAACTCGTGCACGATCGTGCCGTAGTTCGTGATCGTGTACGTCACGTCGCCCGCCCTGGCCTTGAGGTCGGAGACGGACACCCGGTACTCGCGGACGTCGCCGGTGATCTTGTTGTCGACGGTGTTGCCGACGGCCGGTGGGCTGTCGGGGCCGGCGGCATCGGCGTGGTCGTTCTTGTCGGGACCGCACGCCGAAGCGAGCGGCAGCAGTGCGATGACGACCGAAAGGATCAGACCGTTACGTCTCACGAGTTCCTCCTGGGACGCTGCCACGATGACCCGTCCGCCGATGGAGTCTTCGGAGGTCCTCCCAGCGAGGTCAATCACCGAGCGCTTGCCGTTCGGTCAACATTCCATCAAGGCCCAGGTCAGGACGTAGAGCCGTCACCACTCAGGGTGCCGGAGTGACGACGGCCTCGGCCTGGCGAACCGCCACGATCTGGGCGATCGCGTCGTACGGCCAGCCGCTGGGCATCGTGACCGGTGCGTCGGGCGCCGGCAGCACGGTGAGTCGGATCTCGCCGCGCTGGACGTAACCGATCTCCTCTCGCGCCGCTTCCTCGATGCCCTCGGGTGTGTCGAGGCGACTGACCTCGTCGGCGAGTTGGGCGTTGGCGTCGTTGAGCGCCGTCAGTTCGACCTGTTTGCGGTCGATGTCGTCGCGCTGGCGCAACCACGCCTTGACCGGCAACACGAACAGTGCGGCGACGAGGGCGGCGGTGATGACGGTCGCAGCCAGGGCGATGATGCCCCGCTTCCCGCGACCCTTGACGAGTTGCTTCTCGAGCGGGATCGGCAGCGTGAAGTCGGCGAAACGCGTGTCGTCGCGACGGTCCGTCGGGCGCGTGGCGGCGCGGCTCGCGTCCTTGGGGCGCGGGATCGCTGAGGTCTTGTGACCGCCGGTGCTCATCGCGACCATTCTCGCAGCGAGCCCGCCACGAACGGTGTCACCCGTCGGCGCCGCGGTCAGTGCGGGCTGAGGGCGGAGCGACCTCGGAAGGCAGCCGTCTCGCCGAGCAGCTCTTCGATGCGGAGCAACTGGTTGTACTTGGCGACCCGGTCGCTGCGGGCCGGCGCGCCGGTCTTGATCTGCCCGCAGTTGGTGGCGACCGCCAGATCGGCGATCGTGGAGTCCTCGGTCTCGCCACTGCGGTGGCTCATGACCGATGTGTAGGCGTGCCGCGTGGCCAGGTCGACGGTGTCGAGCGTCTCCGACAGCGAGCCGATCTGGTTGACCTTGATGAGGATCGAGTTGGCGACTTTGCGGTCGATGCCGGTCTGCAGCCGCGCCACGTTGGTGACGAAGAGGTCGTCGCCGACGAGCTGCACCTTGTGGCCGACGGTCTCGGTGAGCACCTGCCAACCGTCCCAATCGTCTTCGTGCATGCCGTCCTCCAGGCTCACGATCGGATACGTGTCGACCAGTCGCTCCCAGTAGGCGACCATGTCGGAAGGGCTGAGGACCTTGCCCTCGCCGGTGAGGTGGTACGCGCCATCCCTGTACAACTCGCTCATCGCCGGATCCATCGCGATCGCGATGTCGTCACCGGGGGTGTAACCGGCCCGCTCGATCGACTCGACCAGGATCCGGATCGCGTCCTCGTTGCTGGCGAGGTTCGGCGCGAAGCCACCCTCGTCGCCGACCGCCGTGCTCAGCCCGCGATCGTGGAGCACCTGCTTCAGCGTGTGGTACGTCTCGGTGCCCCATCGCAGCGCCTCGCGGAAGCTCGGCGCTCCGACGGGCATGATCATGAACTCCTGCATGTCGATCGAGTTGTCGGCGTGTACGCCGCCGTTGACCACATTCATCATCGGCACCGGTAGGACGTGGGCGTTGGGGCCGCCCAGGTATCGCCACAGCGGCAGATCGACCTCGTCGGCGGCAGCCTTGGCGACGGCGAGGCTGGTGCCCAGGATCGCGTTCGCGCCCAGGCGCGCCTTGTTGTCGGTGCCGTCGAGCATCACGAGCTCGTTGTCGACGAAGCGTTGCTCGAACGCGTCGACGCCCTGGAGGGTCTCGGCGATCTCGCCGTTGACGTACCCGACTGCGGTGGTGACACCTTTGCCGCCGAAGCGGTCCCCGCCGTCTCGCAGCTCGACCGCCTCGTGTTCGCCGGTGGAGGCGCCGGACGGCACCGCGGCCCTTCCTCGAGCGCCGCTCGACAGCAGCACATCCACCTCGACGGTGGGGTTGCCTCGCGAATCGAGGATTTCACGGCCGATGATGCTGACGATCTCGCTCATGCGGCCACGGTAGCCATCCGGACGACCGACCCCGTCAACGATCGAGCAGCGCAGCCCGATTCAAGTTCGGGTCAAGCGTGCCGATGTTCAGACATGGCCGAATCGATGCCAGACGTCATGGCGACGGCCCCACCCGATGCTCGTCATCCTGTGCGGCCCACCTGGAACCCAGCAGAAGAGGCGCGCCGTCGGGCAGAGCTCGAACGCGCAGCGGTCGAACAGCTGGAGAACTCGAAGGGACGAAAGGCACGTAAGGCCGCGCCACCTCCCGCTGCGCCGACGACCGTCCTGCCCATCTCGCGCATCGCCCGGGCAACGCTCGAAGCACCGGTGCAGCCGGAGGTCGAGCCGGGCAACTTCCACAGCACGGTCATCGCTCGGGCCATCTGCATCACGGGCTTCTTCCTCTGGTTCTCGTTCCCGGCGGTGGTGCTGCTGCTCAACCACTACGGTCACGCCGACCTGGTGAGCGGTAAGTTCGAACCGGATCTGCAGGCTCGCCGGATGATCGCGGTCGTGGTCGTCGGCGGTGCGCTGTGCATGCTCCTCGGCTGGCTGTGGTGGGGGATCGCGACGGCCCTGAATGCCGCGCAGCGCGCTCGTTGGGCGGTCTCGCCCTGGTACGTCCCCCTGACCTACTTCGCCGTCGCGGCGATGGCGGTCGGTGCCGGCATCTCGCAGCGCTGGCTCGGCGACAACGACATCTATGCCAAGGCCTGTGCTCTCGCGTTGGCCGTGTTGTTGTACTTCAACACGCTGGCGACGTACCGGAGCGCGGCACAGGCCGTCGGTGCGCCGACCAAGTACTTCACCCGCCTGATCATCGTGCCATGGCTCGCCGTGGCGCTCGCCGGCGTGTTCGCATTCTTCGCCCGGTTCGTCGAGGGACAGGTGCTGCTCGGGGCGTTCGTGTTCGGGCAACTCGTCCAGGGGCTCTATGGGCTCACCATGTACCAGGCGATGGCCTCCATGGACCGGGCCATCGTGGGCACCAGGATGATGCGGCAGGACGATCAAGACTTCGCGAAATTCCTCAAGCGCGGCCAGTGAGATCCGATAGGTGACCGTGGGACCAGATCAGGCACGTTCCGGAGTAGGGCTCCTGCCCGTACGGCCCGCCAGGGCCGGCGTGCTGTCCTTCTTGACCGCGCTCGCCTTCATCGAGGTCGGCGCCGGCGTGGTGGTGGCCGAAGCGTGGAAACTCCATCGCGATCGAGCCTCGCTCTCCGTCGACGAGGTGTGGTCGCTCCATCAACTGCTCGAACGTCTCCGCGTGTTGGAGATGGTGGTGGCGGGCGGTGCTGCGGCCACGACGATCCTCTGGTCCTTCCTCGCCGTCAGCAACGCATCGCATGTCGCCCGCAACAGCCGTCGGCTCGCAGTGATCACCGTCGTCGCCTGGGGTGCAGCGCCATTGGTCCTGATCGGTCTCGGGGCGTTCGACTCGTCGAACCGCACCGCCCAGGTTGCGGTGCTCGTCCTCATGGCCCAGGCCATCGCGATGTATGCACCGTTCGGTCTGATCGCGAGGGCATCGTCACGCGTCGGTGGTGCCAGCCTCCCGTTCCTACGTTGGTATCTCGCCGTGACGCTCGCCTTCGCGGTGCATCACGTCTTCACCGGTTCGCTCGACCTCGCCGCCCCGAGCCCGAGCGACGACCTCGGTCGAACCGCGATGCTGTATCTCGTCAACGGTGTGATCGTCGGTGTGATCGTCGTCATGGCGGCCGAGGCGACGAGGTCGATGCAGGTCGCCACCTCGGAACGCCTCGCCCAGCACAGAATGCTCCACGCGGACGCACATCAGCGGACCCGCAGCCACGTCACGAGCGAGCAGGAGACGATGCCGATGCCGCCGGCTCCCATCGTCACGCCCATCGCCGGAACCCCGTTGCCGGCACCGGTGGCGCCGTCCGGGTCGACTGGGTCGGGATCGACTGGGTCGGCCACGCTGCCCTTCGCCGCGCCGACGCTGCTCGAGACACCGCCGTCGCTGCCGGTCACTCGCGAGTCTTGACCTCGTCCCACAGGGCATCGAGCGTCTCCAGCGTCGCCGACGCCATGTCGATGTCGCGCTGACGGGCGAGCGTCTCCACCGCCTCGAAGCGGACGCGGAACTTCTGCGTGGCGGCGCGGAGTGCCAGTTCTGGTTCGACCCCGAGGTGCCGCGCCACGTTGACCACCGCGAACAACAGATCCCCGACTTCGTCGTGCACCTGTCGGGGATCGCCCCCGTCGGCAGCGAGCCTGACCTCGGCGGCCTCCTCGGCGATCTTGGGAAGTGCACCGTCGACATCGGGCCAGTCGAAACCGACCTTTGCTGCCTTGCGCTGGACCGCGTACGCGTACGAGAGCGATGGCTGCGACGTCGGCAGGCCGTCGAACGCGGACGTGCGACCCTTCTCCTCACGCTTGATCGCGTCCCAGTTGGCGATCACCGTTTCGGGGTCGTCGGCCACGACATCGCCGAACACGTGCGGATGTCGGCGCACCAGCTTGTCGTGCACGCCTTGGGCGACGTCGGCCATGGTGAAGCGACCCTCCAGCTCGGCGATCGTCGCGTGGAACTCGATCTGATACAGGAGGTCGCCCAACTCCTCGATCAGTGCATCATCCGTCGCTGGGTCGTCGGGGTCGAGCGCTTCGAGCGCATCGACCACCTCGTAGGTCTCCTCGAGCAGATACCGCACGAGCGAGTGGTGCGTCTGCTCCTGGTCCCACGGGCATTGCTCGCGAAGCGTCCTGGTCAACTCGTGGAACCGCACCAGTTCGGCGCCCACCGGCGCGCCCAGTGACGGGATGTAGATGCAGGTGAGGTGGTCGGCCTCGACGGTTCGATCGAGCTCTGCCCAGGTGGTGCTCGTGAGCATCTCCTCGGGAGTGCCCAGCCGCTGCAGGATCACGACGGGCTCGTCGCCGGTGGCCGACTCCACCGCGAGCTTGATGTCGCTCAGCACCCAGTTGGCATGGGTGTGGGCGACGAGCAGTGGCCCGGTGTGACCCACCGCTGAGGTGGCGAACGCGTGGCCGTCGACGAGCGTCACTCCGGCTTCCACGGGATCGATGCCGAGGCGGGCGTACGCGACGTCGAGGAACGACATTGCCGGATGGATGATGCACCGGACGCGATCATCGGAGCGGACGGCGCGCACCGTTCGTTCCAGGACCAGCGGCGAGCCGGGCACCGCGTACAGCACCTCACCGTGTTCGATCGCCGCGGCGACGAGGCGCTCGGAGATCTCCGCATACACATCGGCGAACGTGTCGGCCGCCTCGTACACCTCGTCGAACGACACGGCGTCGGGCACCAGGTGTGCGGACGGATGGCGTGTGGTGCGCAGGTATCGCCGCGGGATGCCCTCGACCAGTTGGAGCGTATGCTGGGTTACGTATTCGTCGCCACCAGGCCCGAGGCCGACAACGACGATCGTCGGACGGGTCACCCCGCGCCCAGCGACACCACCGACACGGTGGCCTCGTCCCACCGACCGAAGCGGGGGTTCACGTAGATCTTGGTGTCGGCGAGCCGCCGGCTGATCTCTGCGTTCAGTTGGTCGACGACGAGCGACGACTGCTCCTCGGCCGTCAGGCTGTCGAACGGACGGAGCACCACGAGAGCGATCGTGCTCGACAGGTCGATGGCGACCGGGATGCCGATCTGGATGTTGGTGTCGCGCAATGCCTGCAACAGGCTGGGAGTGAATCCGGCCGGGTCGAGACAGTTCTTGCCGCTCGAGTCCAGCACCAGACCTCCGGACTGGGCGAAGCTCGGGTCAGAGGAGTACTTGGTGGCGGCGTCGGCCCAGCTCAACCCACCCTGCAGCTCGGCGAGGACCTGGTTCGGGTCGGTGCCGGTGGCGAGTGGGATGGCGCCCAGGCACAGCACCGGGCTGCCGTCGAGGCCCAGTTCGTACTTCGTGCGGGCATCGGCGAGGTAGGGCGCCGACAGCGCCGTGACGGCGGCCTGACGACGCGCCTGAAGGTCGTCGGTGCTCGTGATGCCGGAGATGTCGCCGCCGATCACGGCCAGACGCAGCCAGTCGTCGATCGACTGACGCACCGCGGTGGCGTCGGTCGCGCCGTTGGTGAGGGCATTGAGCTCGCTGCGGGTGAGCTCCTCGCCGTTGACCTCGGCGGCAGCGTCGCTGCGACTGAACGTGGTGCACGAAGAGATGGATGCCACCGCCAGGAGGGCGCTTGCGGCAAGGACGATGCGTCGGATCACGGGCGAGACCCTACCCAACGGACCCGTCCGATGGCGATCCCCCTTCGCCGTCGGAATCGCGCCGATTGCGCCGGTCCTCCCAGTCCACCCACGGCACCTGATAGGCGCTGATGTACGCCTTCACCGCCTGGCCCGTCGTGCGGGCGGTGTGATCGGGCATTTCTCCCTCGAAGATCCCGTACCGGTCGACGCGGTCGTGCACCGTTCCCTTCAGTTCGGCGAAGCGCAGTTCCACGTTCCTCGATCGAAGGTCGGCGAGCAGGTCGCCCAGCATCTCCGCTGCGGTGGCGTCGACATCCGTGATCGGCTCGGCCGTCACGATGACGCATCGGACCGGGGTGTCCTGTTCGGCGATCCTGGCCTGGAGGTCATCGGCGAAGTACCGCGCGTTGGCGAAGAACAGCGGCGCGTCGAACCGGTAGAGCAGGAGGCCCGGGACGACGTGACCTTCCGGGTGCCGCGACCGATCGTGGTAACCCTTCAACCCGTCGACCCGCACGAGCTCGGCCGTGTAGGGCTTCCACGCCAGGCGGAGGAAGTTGAGGATCGACAGCGAGATCGCGATCACCGCGCCGGTGATCGGCCCAAAGATCGCGACCGACAGCATCGCCGCGATCGCCAGCACGAACTCGCTCCGTCGAACTCGGAACAGCGTGACCATCGCCGGGATGTCGATGAGCGAGATCGCGGCGGCCATCACGATCGCGGCCAGCGTCGCGTCGGGCATGTAGCGGAACGTGCCCGGTGCCGCGACGGCCACGACGATCATCGCGGCGGCGGCGACCACGCCGGTCAGCTGTGTCCGAGCTCCGGAGGCCTCTGCCACCGGCGTTCGCGAGCTGCTCGAGCTGATGGGAAAGCCGTGGAACAGGCCGGAGGCGATGTTGCTCACGCCGAGCGCAACCAGTTCGTGGTTGTTGTCCACGGGTTCGCGTCGACGGATCGCCATCGTCCGCGACAGCACGCTGGTGTCGGCGAACGCCACGAACGCGACGCCGACCGATGCGCCGACCAGCCGACGCGTCTGTGCCCAGTCGAGGTCCGGCCACGCCGGGGAAGGGATGCCTCGGGGCAGATCTCCCACCTGGGGGACGCCGCGGCGTTCGAGGTCGGCGACGAGCGAGACGGCGATGCCGGCGATCACGGCCGCGAGTGCGGCGGGGAGCTTCGGTGTCCGCCATCGCATGACGAGGATGATCGCGAGGCAGAGCGTGCCGACGCCGAACGCCCAGCCATTGAACAGCCCGTCCTGGAGTCCCTGGACGAGGTCGCCCAGTTGCCGTCCGATCGATTCGCCGGACACGGAGTAGCCGAACATCTGCGCGCTCTGGCTGACCATGATCGTGATCGCGATGCCGTGCAGGTACCCGTATCGAACGGGGGCGGAGAGCAGTTCCGCGAGGAAGCCGAACCTGGCGAAGCCCGCCGCGACGCACAGAACTCCGGCGATCACGGCCAGCATCCCCGCCGTCGCGACCGCCTTGGACGGATCGGACACCACGATCGGCAACACCGCAGCGGCGATCAACGGGGTCAGCGCGGAGTCCGGGCCCAGCACGAGGATGCGTGACGGGCCGACCACTGCGTACACGAGGACCGGGATGATCGAGGCGTAGAGCCCGTTGACGGCGGGGAGCCCCGAAGCGACCGCATAGGCCATGCCCGCGGGAGCGAGCAGACCGGTGAGCACGAGACCGGCAACGAGGTCGCGGCCGAACCACGAGCGCTCGTACGAACGAGCCTGGCGGAGTCCAGGAAGCCAGTCCGCGGCACCCACGTCGGGTTCGCCTACGGCTCGATGATCGGAAAGAAGAGGTCGAACTGATCGAGCAGGGACAGGAAGCGGTCGAGCGCCTCACGGTTGCCGTGCACGGCCATCTCTCCGTCGGCAACGAGCTCGTCGACCGATTTCAGCTCGTTGGCGGCGAGCGCCAGCGCGAATGCGGAGGTGGTGACCGTGACATCGGGTGCACCCGTGCGGCGACTGCTGTAGTGGACCACTCCGTTGGCCACGGTGAGATGCGTGGTCCAGCCGTCGGTGAACGAGAACGCGATCTGCAAGTGGTCGTTGCGCGCGTCGGGGCCGTTGAGCTTCATCGCGCACAGGTTGAGCACCATCTGGGGGGTCATCGCCCGCAGCGTGTCGGTGGTACCGGTGGGGCGGATGCCCTTCATCTGCGGGGTTCCCTGGCGCAGCTCCTGAGCGCCCATGAGGTAGAACCCGCGCCACACGGCGGACTCAGACTGGTAGCCCAACTGTTCCAGCGCGGCCGCGCCGAGTTCGCGGGCGGCGGTGTTCGTCGGGTCGTCGAACACGATCCAGTTGCACACCTGCGCCACCCACCGGTCGTCGCCCGCCTCGTGGTCCTCGGCCGCCTTCTCGAGCATCGCATCGGCGCCGCCCATGTAGCGCACGATGCGCGACGCGGTGGCGACCGGGGGATGTGGGTGCAGGTTGGCCGGGTTGCCGTCGAACCATCCGAGGTACTTCTGGTAGATCGCCTTCACGTTGTGGTTGACGGTGCCGTAGTAGCCACGGTTGAACCACTCGTCGCCGATGGCATCGGGGATGTCGATCTCCTCGGCGATCTCGGCCGAGGTGTGGCCGTGGTTGGCGAGTCGCATCGTCTCGTCGTGCAGGTAGCGGTAGAGGTCGCGTTGGCCGCCCATCCAGCGCTCGATGTCGATGGTGCCCCATCGGGGCCAGTGGTGGCTCGCGAAGGCGACGTCGGTGCGGTCGAGGAACAGGTCGAGGGCCTCGTCGATGTACGTGCTCCAGGCGAGCGCGTCGCGGATCTCGGCACCGCGCGGTGTGTAGAGGTTGTGCATCGTCGCGCTGCAGTTCTCCGCCATGCACAGTGCCCGGAACTGCGGGAAGTAGAAGTTCATCTCCGCCGGCGCCTCGGTGCCCGGGGTCATCTGGAACTCGATCTCGACACCATCGATGTTGATCACCTCGCCGGAGTGGGTGATCGAGTCGGTCGGCGCGATCAAGCCCGATGTCCCGAACGGGGTGCGTTTGCCGAGCCCGGCATCGATGTGTCCGTCGGGTGCACTCGGCAGCAGGACGCCGTACATGTAGGTCGCCCGCCGGCGCATGACCGGGCCGGCGATCACGTTCTCGCTGATCGCAGCGTCGAGGAAACCCGCGGGAGCGATGACACGCACGGCGCCGCTCTCCACTTCTTCGTCGGTGATCATCCCGCGGACCCCGCCGAAGTGATCGATGTGGCTATGGGTGTAGATCACCGCCGAGATCGGGCGCTCGCCGAAGCACGAGTCGACGAGGCGCCGGGCCGCGGCCGCGGTCTCCGCGACGGTGAGCGGATCGATCACGATCCAACCCTCGGTGCCTCGGACGAACGTGACGTTGGAGATGTCGTAGCCGCGGACCTGGTAGATCCCGTCGACCACTTCGAACAGGCCGTGGATGGAGTTCAGTTGCGCCTGGCGCCAGAGGCTCGGGTTCGCCTCTGGAGGGCATGCGTCATCGAGGAACGCGAAGGAGTCGACGTCCCAGAGGGGTCGGCCACCGGGCCCATCGACGATCGGTGGGTCGAGCTGCGCGAGGAGGCCGCGGCTGGCGCGCTCGAAGTCGCTGCGATCGCCGAACGGCAGCCGATCGGTGGTGTGCGCGTGGACGGCGACGGTGTGCCGCGACGCGGGCTGTGGAGTGCTCATCGCCCCACACACTGCCATGCGGGCGGTGCGAGGCGTGAGTGCGGGGGCGCCGCGTTCCGGCCAGGTGTCAGCCGCGTTGGCGGAGGTCCAGTTGGCCCACGGCACGGACATCGGTCATCAGCCGCTCCAGCCCGGCGAACACGCCGTTGGCGGGGTCGAACCGGAGCTTGGTGCTGTCGAGCACCACCGGCTCGCCGGCACCATGGATCGTCGCCGTGATGTCGACTCCATCGACGCACGACTGGCATTCGCCGGGGCCGACTGCCGTGGCCAGTGCGTCGAAGTCGACCGCCTCGAGGCTCTGCAGCCAGGCGGCGACCTCGGCGGGCGGAATCGTTCCGGTGATCTCGGCGGCCGCGTTCTCGCCGGTGCGGAACACCTCGACCTTCCCGGAGTCGTACACGACGTAAGTGGCGCAGTTGGGTCCCATCATCTGACATCCACCGATCTCGGAGTACTCGAGAGCGACGGATGGTGCAGTAGCGATGGTGGGAGCGTCGGTGGCGTCGGAACCGCCACAGGCCGACATGGAGAGGAGCAGTCCGCCGGCGACCAGTGTGCGGGTCAGGAATCGTGTCATGGCGGATTCGACGCCGATCACCGACGCCCGGTTCCGGCGATCAGCGAGCGAGGATCCAGGCCGCCGTGAACGTGACGGAGTTGGTGGCGAGATGACGGGAGTGCCGCGGCGACGCCGATCACGACCGAGAGCGCTGCGAACGGGGCCGCGCCGGCCTTTGCGCCGGCCTTCGCGCCGGGCGATCTCGAGCTACCCCCCCGACCACCGCCGGGTGACGCGGCCCGGTTCGTCGAGGGTCGAGTCGTCGAGGGTCGGGTCCTCCGTTGTCGGCTCGGCCTGCGGGTCGGCATCATGGACGGGTGCCTCATCGGCGAGCTGCTGCATGAGGCGTCAATGTGCAGGACGTTGGAATTGGCGCCCTCGGAGAGATTCGAACTCCCGCACACGGTTCCGGAAACCGATGCTCTATCCCCTGAGCTACGAGGGCGGGGGTCCCGAAGGACAGCGCCACGATACCGACCAAACGCGGGGCCGCCGCAACTCGTTCACACCTCGACGCCGGCGTCTCGCGGCGTGTTGCCCTTCAGGTACCGCGGACCGTGCCCGAGTCGGGGGGGGGGGGCGCGGGGGGGGTGGGGGGGGGGCCGGAGCACCCGCGGGCACCAGCCC
>JBBQTC010000074.1:0-17024 GCA_038234785.1 Acidimicrobiales bacterium | reverse complement strand
GACATCCTGAGCCGGGCGATCGACGGCAACAACGACGGCTACGCGCAGTGCGACATCGGCGCCTACGAACTCGAACAGGCGCCGGTGTTCGTGGGGATCTCCCCGGCGCGCCTGCTCGAGACGCGACCGGCGACCGGTTCGACCGACCCCACCACCGGTCTGAGCAGCAACACCCTCGTGACGGTGGACGGCCAATCGCAGAACCTCGGGCCGTTGCCCGCCAACGGCGTGCTCCAACTGCGCGTCACCGGACGCGCCGGCATCCCCGGCGACGCCATCGCCGTGTCGTTGAACGTGACCGCGACCGGCGCGTCGTCGAACGGGTTCCTCCGTGTCTACCCCTGCGGCCAGCCGCAGCCCACGGCCTCGACCTTGAACTACGCCGCAGGTTCCACCGTGGCGAACGGTGTCGTGGCGGGCGTGGGCGTGGACGGCAAGGTGTGCATCTCGACGAAGTCGGCCACGAACATCGTCGTCGACGTGAACGGCTACATGCCTGCAGCGTCCAAGTACCTCACCCTCAGCCCCTTCCGGATGATGGAGACCCGAGCCGGCCAGGTGACCGACGACGGCATCGCCCAGGGCACCGGACCTCTGACTCCCGGGGTGGCGCGGCAGTTGCAGGTGTCGGGTCGGGGAGGCGTGCCCGCCGGAACCACGGCGGTGATGCTCAACGTCACGGTTGCCGGAGCACCGGCGAACGGCTACTTGACCGTGTACCCGTGCGGGTCCCCCACTCCGCCGACCGCCAACCTGAACGTCTCGGCGGGAGCGACGGTGGCCAACGCCGTGTTCGTCGCAGTACCGGCCGGGGGTTCGGTGTGCTTCATGTCGAACCGTGCCTTCGACGTGATCGCGGACGTCGTCGGCGCCGTCCCAACGGGAACCACTCTCACCCCACTCTCGCCCGCCCGACTGCTGGACTCGCGACCCGGTCAGCCGGTGCCACCCGACGACGGGGTCGACACCAGGCGCGCCGCAGGGTCGACGACCCAACTGCAGGTGACCGGGCGCGGAGGTGTGTCCGGATCGGCGAAGTCGATCATCCTGAACGTGGGAGCGGTCGCCCCATCGACCAACGGCTTCATCACGGTGTGGCCGTGCGACCAGACCCGCCCGACGACGTCCAGCCTCAACTACGCCGCAGGAGTGACGCGGTCCAACCTGGTGATCGTCAAGGTCACCACGAGCGGGCCCAGCACAGGAAAGGTGTGCCTGTACACATCGGGGCAGACCGATCTCGTCGCCGATGTCCTCGGGCAGATCACCTGACGACCCATCTGCGAGGCCAGTCGACGGCTTTGGTGATCCCGATGCGAGGCGTCACCAGCGGATCCGTCGGCGGAGGTGTCCCGTCATCGAACAGGTCGGCCAGCGAGCCGTTGAAGGATGCGTCGACTCCGAGATGGCGAGTCAGCCGGCCGGGTCCGCGGGTGGAACGGGCATCGACGGAGGGCAACGTCACCGCTCGGAGCAGCACGGCCTGACCGTCGCCCTCGTCACCCGTCACGAGGTTCAGGCAATGGTGGATGCCGTAGATGAGGTACACGTACCACCGCCCGGCCGGGCCGAACATGACCTCATTGCGGGCGGTCCGTCCACGGAAGGTGTGGCTCGCCGGATCGTCGGCGGTGTACGCCTCGACCTCTGTGATCCGTGCGTGGACCCCATGGATCAGCGTCAGCTTGTTGAGGAGCTCAGGTGCCACGACCGTGGCATCGCGGCTAGAGAACGCTGCCGGTAACCGCTGCACGAAGCTCGGCCAGTCTGCGGCGGAAGCGCTCCAGCTGAACGGCAACGGGCGCGGGGCCGGCCCCTCCGGGAGTGGTGCGTCGTCGGACCGAGATGCCAGGACGGACGAGCGCCGCCGCATCCGGCCCGAGAGCCGGGTCGGCGTCGACGAGGTCGCGCAGGGCGCCCTCACCGGCCAGCGTGCGGCGAACGAGCGCACCGACGATGGCGTGGGCATCGCGGAACGGTGTCCCCCTCTGCACCAGCCATTCGGCGAGATCCGTGGCCGACGAGGTCTCGGCGTCGGCAGCTGCCTGCATGCGCTCTGGCATCCAGGTCGCCGTCGCGATCATTCCGGTCATCGCACCCAGCGCGAGGCGGATCTGATCGACCGCATCGAACAACGGCTCCTTGTCCTCCTGGTAGTCGCGGTTGTAGCTGAGCGGCAGGCCCTTCATGGTGGCCAGGAACCCGGTGAGATTGCCGATCAGCCGTCCGGCCTTGCCACGAGCGAGCTCGGCGATGTCGGGGTTCTTCTTCTGCGGCAACATCGAAGATCCGGTGGCGTAGGCGTCGTCGAGACGTGCGAAGCCGAACTCCTCGGTGGTCCAGAGCACGAACTCCTCACCGATGCGGGACAGGTCGATCCCGACCATGGTGAGGCAGAACAGCGCCTCTGCGACGTGGTCTCGCGACCCGACCGCGTCGAGCGAGTTCTCGAACCGTCCGGCAAACCCGAGTCGGTGAGCGGTGAAGTCCGGATCGAGCGGCAGCGACGACCCAGCCAGCGCGCCCGCACCGAGCGGCGACACGTCGATGCGGTCCAGCGCGTCGAGGATTCGATCGACATCGCGTCCGAGTGCCCACGCGTGGGCGAGCAGATGATGGGCGAGGAGGACCGGCTGAGCGCGCTGGAGATGCGTGTAGCCCGGGAGGTAGATGTCGCCAGCCGATTCGGCACGGGAGAGCAGCACGGTCTGGAGTTCGACCACCCGTTGGACAATGACGATGAGCTCTCGTTTCAACCACCGCCGGACATCGGTGGCGGACTGATCGTTGCGGCTACGGCCGGTGTGCAACTTCGCACCGGCAGGGCCTGCAAGCTCGGTGACACGACGCTCGACAGCGGTGTGAATGTCCTCGTCGCTCGGCTCGAACCGGAACGATCCCGCTGCCATCTCAGCTGACACCTGATCGAGCGCCTGGAGGACGAGGTCCCGTTCGAGCTCGGAGATGACGCCCACGTGGGCGAGACCTTCGACGTGCGCGACCGAGCCGGCCACGTCGTCGGGCCACAGCCGACGGTCGAAGGAGAGACTCTCGGTGTAGGCCATCAGCTCATCCGCGGGTCCACCTTCGAACCGACCGTGCCAGAGCGTGTGCGCCTCGGGGAGCGAGCCGTTCGCGTCGGTGGTCATGCGAGCCCCGCCAGTTCGCGCAAGTGGTCGCTCAACACCGGGCCGGCGGCGAAGTCCTCGGCGACGCACAGCAGCGTGTCGTCGCCGGCGACGGTGCCGAGGAGGCCCTGCATCCCGCTCCGGTCCAACGCCGAGGCGACCACGTGGGCGCACCCCGGTGGGGTGCGGAGCACGACGAGGTTGCCGCTGCAGCGGACCTCGGCGACCCACTCCCCCATGACCCTGCGCAGCTGATCCTCGGGCGCGATGCGGGCCGGCTCGTACTCGGGGATGGCGTAGACGGTGTCGCCACCGGGGACGCGTACCTTGACCGCGCCGAGGTCCTCGAGGTCTCGCGACACCGTCGCCTGCGTGGCCGCGATGCCGTCGTCGGCGAGCAGATCGACCAGTTGCGGTTGGTTGGTCACGGCGTGTTTGGCGATGAGCTTGGCGATCGCCTGCTGGCGTTGCACCTTGGACGACATGATCAGCGAACTCCCATGAGGAAGGCCAGCGCGCCACGAGCGGCGTGCAGACGGTTGTGAGCCTGGGCGATGACGTGGCTGTGCGGCCCGTCGATGACCTCGGCGGTGACCTCGCTGCCGCGGTACGCCGGCAGGCAGTGGTAGAACCCGGCCGTCGAGGCGGCAGACGACATCAGCGTGGCGTCGACGCGGAACGCCTCGAAGACCGACCTTCGTTCGGCCTTCTGCGATTCCTGGCCCATCGAGGTCCATGTGTCGGTGTGCACGGCGGTCGCACCCGCGACCGCAGTGGCGGCGCGGTGGGTCTGGGAGACCGTGCCGGCCCCCAGCATGTTGAGCCGCTCCAGCTCGGCGTCGGACGCGTGATACCCGACCGGGCAAGCGAGGGCGACGTGTGCCCCGAGCAGTACGCACGCTTCCGCGAGCGATCGGGACACGTTGTTGTAGTCACCGACGTAGGCGATCGTCAGTCCTGCGAGCGGACCGTGCACCTGCTGCATCGTCAGCACGTCTGCAAGGCCCTGCAGCGGGTGCGAACGGTCGCTGAGCATGTTGACCACGGGCACGTCGCTCACGGCCACCATGCGCTCGACGACGCCGTGATCGAACACGCGGGCGGCGAGGAGCCCGTGGTAGCCGGCCATCACCCGCGTGACGTCCTCGACGGGCTCTCGGACGTCGAAGCCGACCTCCTCGCCGCGCGTGTAGACGGGGTGGCCTCCGAGCTGCACCACGGCCATCTCCATCGACTGGCGGGTGCGGTTCGACGGCTTCTCGAAGATGAGGGCGACGCCCAGGCCGGCGAGCACGTGGGGAAGGTCGGGACGTTGGGCGAGTGCCAGGACCGTCGCCAGTTCGTCGCTCGAAAGGTCGGTGATGTCGAGGAGGTGGCGGATCACGACACGAATCCCTCGAGGACCGAACCAAGGATTGCGACCGCCTCGCGGAGCTCGTCCGACGAGACCGTCAGGGGCGGAGCGAAGCGCAACGCCGACCCGCTCACCGCGTTGGTGACCAGTCCACGTTCGAGCGCGGCGAGGTACACCGCCTTGGCGTCGATGCCCGGAGCCAACTCGGCGGCGAGGAGCAGACCGGCGCCTCGCACCTCCGTCACACCCCGCAAAGCGCCGAGCAACGCCGCGAGTTCGGCGCCGCGTTCGCGGGCCAGGCGCGGGGCGTCGATCCGACGCATCTCGTCGATCACGGCGTTGACCGCGGCCGTGGCGATGGCAGTGCCGCTGTAGGTGCTGCCATGGTCGCCCGGTTGGAAGACGGCGGCCACCTCACGGCGGGCCCATACGGCACCCACGGGGACCCCGTTGCCCATCGCCTTGGCCAGGGTGACCACGTCGGGCACGACGCCGGCGTGCTCGAACCCGAACCAGGTGCCGGTGCGAGCGAACCCGGTCTGGACCTCGTCGAGCATGAGCAGCATGCCACGCTCGTCGCAGAGCGCCCTGACCGCCCGGAGGTACTCGGGATCGGCTGGGACGACGCCGCCCTCACCCTGCACCGACTCGAGGAGCACCGCCGCGACACTCGGGTCGATGGCAGCGGCGAGCGCCGAGATGTCGTTGAAGGGGACGTGCCGGAACCCGTCGGGCATGGGTTGGAACGGCTCGTGCTTGGCCGGCTGCCCTGTCGCAGCGAGCGCGGCGAGGGTGCGACCGTGGAAGCTGCCGAAGGCACTGACGACCACGTGCCGCCCGCGCCCCCCGAACTTGCGGGCCAGCTTGATGGCTGCTTCGTTGGCCTCGGCACCGCTGTTGCAGAAGAACACCTGGCCGACCTCACCGGTTGCCTCCTGGAGCAGCGCGTTGACCTTGATCGCGGCCTCGGTGGCCACCGGGTTGGCGAAGAAGTTGCTGACGTGCAGCAGCATGGTGGCCTGCTCGCACACGGCCTGGGCGACGGCCGGGTTCGAGTGGCCGAGCGAGGTGACGGCGATGCCCGAGAGAAAGTCGAGGTAGCGCTTGCCGTCGACGTCCCACAGTTCGGTGCCAAGCCCACGCACGAACATCTTCTGCGGAGCGCCGAACACCGGCATGAACGGGCAGCGGTCCTGCCCGTCGGTGGCGAATGCGTGCGAGCTCATCTGACCATCGTTCCGATCCCCTCATCGGTGAACACTTCGAGCAACAGCACATGAGGGATGCGGCCGTCGAGGATGTGGGCGCGACGAACACCGTTGCGCACTGCGTGCACGCAGCTCTCCACCTTCGGGATCATGCCGCCGGCGATGGTGCCGTCGGCGATCAGCGTGTCGAGTTCGTCGGGTGTGGTCTGGCGTATCAGGCTCTGAGGGTCGTCGACGACCCTGCGGAGTCCCTCGATGTCGGTGAGGTACACGAGCTTCTCCGCCCCGAGTGCCTCGGCGATGGCACCTGCCACCGTGTCGGCATTGATGTTGTAGGCCTGGCCGGCAGCGTCGGTGCCGATGGTGGCGACGACCGGCACGAACTCGTCGTCGAGCAAGGCCCGCAAGATGGTGGGATTGATCGATTCCACGTCGCCGACGAAGCCGAGTTCGGGGTTGCGTGAAACCGCCCGGATGAGCCCGGCATCCTCGCCACTGACGCCGACGGCGAGACTGCCGTGGACGTTGATCGCTGCGACGAGTTGTGGGTTCACCTGCCCGATGAGCACCATCCGCACGATGTCGACGGTTTCGGCATCAGTGACCCGCAGGCCCTCGCGGAACTCGGTGACCTTGCCCAATCGCTGCATGAGCTCGCTGATCTGCGGGCCGCCACCGTGCACGACCACCGGCCGCATGCCGACCTGGCGCATCAGCACGATGTCCTCCGCGAACAGTGCGAGCGCGTCGTCGTCACTGGCCCCGGCCAGCGCGTTGCCCCCGTACTTGACCACGACGACCTGATCCGCGAACCGGCGGATGTACGGCAATGCCTCGACGAGGATCGCCGCCTTGTCGCTCGGTGTGGCGCTCACGGGAACATCCCGACGCTCGTGAGACCGGCGGTCTCGGGCAGGCCGAGCGCGACGTTGGCGGCTTGGATCGCCCCTCCGGACGCGCCCTTGGCGAGGTTGTCGATCGCACAGATCGAGATGACCGTGCCCGTTCGCTCGTCGAAGCGCGCCGTGAGATGCGCGGCGTTGCTGCCCAACGTTGCCTTCGTGCTCGGCGATGCCTCGCCGACCACTATGAACGGCTCGTGGGCGTATTGGTCGGAGAGCACCTCGAGCAGCGCCGACGTCGAGGTCGGCGCGGTCGGCGTCGCGTAGCAGGTGGCGAGGATCCCCCGGTTCAGCGGGGCGAGGTGTGGTGTGAACAGCACCTGGGCGCCGATCTCCTGCTCGATCTCGGGAGTATGGCGGTGGTCGAGCAGCCCGTAGGCGGTCACGTCCTCGTCGGCGGTGCAGAACTGGCTGTTGTGCTGCAGTGCCCGACCGGCGCCGCTCACGCCGGTGATGCTGTTGACCACGATGCCACTGGTGGCGATCAGCCCTGCACGCACGAGCGGTGCCAGGGCGAGCGTCGCGGCGGTCACGTGACAGCCCGGCGTGGCGATGAGCGACGCGCCACGGAGCGCCTCTCGATGCAATTCGGGGAGTCCGTAGACGGCCTGCTCCAGCAGGGCCGGCTGGTCGTGCTCGAAGCCGTACCACCCTGGGTAGAGCGATGCGTCCTTCAGGCGGTACGCCGCCGAGAGGTCGACCACGCACCCGACCTTCCCGACGAGTTGCGGCGCCAGCGCCATGCTCGCTTGGTGGGGAAGGCCGAGGAACACCACGTCGAGACCCTCTGCCCGAGTGGCGTCGAAGACTTCGAACACCAGGTCCGGGTAATGAGCGGACAGGCTGGGGTACAGCGTCGCCGCACGGGTGCCCGCCTGTGTGTCGCCGGTGGCGTAGACCACCTCGAAATCTGGATGCTGGGCACACAGCCGCAGCAACTCGGCGCCGGTGTAGCCCGACGCACCGATGATGCCCACGCGAGTCATAGCGCATGACTATACGACATCATGCATTGTCATGCAACCAATTGCAGCGCTCCGTCCGGCCGCTTTCGTGTGCAGAATGGAGAGGTGAGCGCCGACGACGTCAACGACAACAACAACGACGACGACGACGACAACAACGACAACGACAACGACAACGACAACGACGACAACGACAACGACGACAACGTCAGCTTCGCAGGCTCCTGCAAGGGACGTCTGCTCGTGGCCACTCCCCCGCTGGCCGACCCGAACTTCGACCGCACCGTCGTCTACATGCTGGAACACACCGCGGACGGCGCTGTCGGGGTGGTCCTGAACCGGCCCAGCGAGGACACCACACCGGAGGCCCTCTCCCGCTGGGAGGAGTGGCTGACACCACCGAGCGTGCTGTTCGACGGCGGCCCCGTGGAGATCGACGCGCTGATCGCACTCGCCCGCCTCACCGGCCCGGCCGAGGACGCGTGGAGCCCGGTGGTCGGCGACCTCGGCTCGGTCGACCTCGCCCATGACCCGGTACTGATCGCCGACCACGTCGAGCGCCTCCGAGTGTTCCGCGGCTACTCGGGATGGGGTCCGATGCAACTCGACGACGAACTCGCCGACGGAGCCTGGATGGTGCTGCCCGCCGAGACCGACGACGTGTTCGACGCAGATCCGGACGGCTTGTGGCGGGCAGTGCTCCGACGACAGGGCGGCCGCATCGCGTGGGTGGCGAACGCCCCCGACGACCTCAGCACGAACTAGCTGCGCAGCTCCGCTCCGAGCTTGCCAACGGCGGCGACCACGCTGGCGCGGACCTGCGCGACATCGGACTCGGTGAGCGTCCGTTCGGCCGACTGCAGGCGGAGACGGTAGGCGAGGCTCCGCGCCCCGTCGACCAGAGCTGGACCGCGATAGATGTCGAACAGGGAGAGCCCGACGAGGGAACCGCCGGCACTCTGCCGGATCGCCTTCTCGACCTTCTCGGCGATCACCGTTGCCGGGACGGAGAAGGCCATGTCGAGGTCACTCGAGGGGAACCGGCTGGTGGGCTTCCATTGCGGGACCTTCGGCTCGACCGCGAGCAGTTGGGTGAGGTCGAGCTCGAGCACGGCGACCCGCTCCGTGATGCCGTACGCGTCGAGCGCATCGGGATGGACCTCTCCGACGGCGCCGACCATCTGCTTGCCCATCGAGAGCGTCGCAGAACGCGTGGGGTGGAGGCCGCCGGGGACCTTGGACTGGTCGACACGGGCGCCCCATCCCATGGCATCGGCAAGCTCACGCCAGACGCGCATCGCCTCCATCGCGTCGACCTCGGCCATCACGACCGTGAGTGCCTCGAACTCGTCGGGCAGGACGCCCTCACCGGGCGGATACACGTGACCGATCTCGAACAGCGAGACTCCGGACTGGCGGTGAGATTCGTTGAACTCGATGGCCTTCATCAGGCCCGGGCGCAGCGACGTGCGCAACACGTCGTCACCCGCGGCCAACGGATTCACCAGACGAACTGCCGCCGCCGGCAGACCGGCGCGCTCCAGGTCGTCCGCCGTGAGGAACGGATGCGGCATGGCCTCGCTCAGCCCGAGGCCGAGCAGGACGTCGCGAAGGCGCCGCCGCCGATGCTGCACCGCGCTGAGACCGCCGGGCAAGGTTGACTTCGGGACGGTCCGACCGAGGCGCCCGTACCCGAAGTGCCGGGCCACCTCCTCGACGATGTCGACCTCGATCGAGCAGTCGGGCCGCCAACTTGGGACGGTGACCTCGAGGTCGGCGCCGAGGGGACGGCAGCTGAACCCGATCGGCTCGATGAGCGACGAGATCTGCGCAGCGGTGAACTCGGTGCCCAACAGGTGACCGACACGGGCAGGCCGGACCACGACGCGCGTCGGCGTTGGCAGCGACGAGCTGCGGGCGTCGACCATGCCGGCGTGCACGACGAGATCGGGACAGGTCAGGCGGAGCAGTTCGACGAAACGGGCGATCGAACGATCGATACCGAAGGGATCCACGCCCCGCTCGAAGCGAGCAGATGCCTCGCTGCGGAGTCCCATCCGAGCCACGCTGCGAAGGATGCCCATCGGTTCGAACCACGCGGCCTCGAGCGCGATCGTGGTCGTGGTGGCACCGATCTCGGTGTTCTGGCCGCCCATGATGCCGGCGATGCCGATGGGGCGATCGGTGGCGTCGCAGATCAACAGGTCGGTCGCCGTCATCGTGCGGTCGACGTCGTCGAGGGTGACGATGTGCTCTCCCTCCTTCGCGAGGCGAACGCGGAAACCCCCGCCGCCCAGCGTGTCGAAGTCGTACGCATGGTTGGGCTGGTTCGTCTCGAGCATCACGTAGTTGCTCACGTCGACCACGTTGTTGATCGAACGCATGCCTGACGCGGCCAGCCGACGAGCCATCCAGTCCGGCGACGGGCCGACGGCGACGTTGCCGATCACCAGCGTGGTGAATCGGGCGCACCGGTCGCCGTCGACCAGGTCCACCGGTGCGCTCCGCGCCGGTTCGGTGTGGGCCAGCACGTGCGGCGCAGAGTTGAGCGGGAGGCTGAGGTGGGCGGCGAGATCTCGGGCCACACCCAGGTGGCCGTAGGCATCGGGACGGTTCCGCAACACGTCGAGGTCGTAGACCACCTCTGTGGCCAGACCGAGCGCTTCGCCGTATGGCTCTCCGAGCGGTGTGTCGCGAGGAAGCAGCAGGATGCCGCTGTGGTCGTCGCCCAGACCGAGTTCGCGCGCCGAGCACAGCATTCCCTCGCTCGGGATGCCGAGGATCGGCTTGGGCTCGATGGCGCGTCCGTCGGGCATCACCGTGCCGGGCGTCGCCAATGGGACCACATCGCCGGCCTGCATGTTGAATGCGCCGCACCAGACGTGGCGCTCCACGCCGTCGCCGGTGTCGACGTAGACCCGATGGACCTTGGCCGCGTCCGGATGACGTTCGGTCCGCAGCACGCGGGCGGTCACCACGCCGGCGACGGTGGCCCCCACCTGCGCGACGTCTTCCACGGCGAGCCCGAGGTTGGTGATCGCGTCGGCGATCGCGTCGATGTCGTCGCCGACGACAACCAGGTCGTTGAGCCAGGAATGGACGATCTTCATCAGAACTGCTCCAGGAAACGGATGTCGTTGGTGTACATCTCGCGGACATCGCCGACGCCGTGGCGCTCCTTGGCCATCCGGTCGATTCCGAAACCGAAGGCGAACCCGCTCCACTCTTCCGGGTCGAGCCCGCCGGCGCGGAGCACATTCGGATGGACCATGCCGCAACCGCCCAGCTCGAGCCAGTCCCCTGCCGGGGTGCGGATGTCGAATTCGGCAGACGGCTCGGTGAACGGGAAGTAGCTCGGCCGCAGGCGGCTCGAGAAGCCCTCACCGAAGAACGCCTTCGTGAACGACTCGATCGTTCCCGCAAGGTCGGCGAGGGTGATGCCCCGGTCGATGACCAGGCCCTCGATCTGGTGGAACACCGCGAGGTGTGTCGTGTCGGTGGTCTCGTTACGGAAGACCCTGCCCGGCATGATCATGTAGATCGGCGGTGGGAGGGTCTGCATGACGCGGATCTGCACGGGAGAGGTGTGCGTGCGCAGCACCGTGCTACCGGGCGATCCATGGTCGACGTAGAACGTGTCATGCATGCTGCGCGCCGGATGGTCCGGGGGCATGTTGAGGGCCTCGAAGTTGTACCAGTCGGTCTCCACCTCGGGCCCCTCGGCCACCTGGAACCCGAGACCGACGAACACGTCTTCCAGCCGCTGCCACGCCTGGGTGACGATGTGGGCGTGCCCGCGCCCGGGTGCGGTGAGCACCTCGGTGAGGTCGAGCCGTTCCGACTCCAGTTGCACGGCACGCTCGGCGCGCTGCAACTCTCCGATACGGGCGTCGATGGCCGCGCCGACCTGCTGGGTCGCCGCGTTGACCGCCTGGCCCGCTGCCTTCTTCTCGTCCACGGTCGCGAGCGCGCCAAGACGGGTCTTGAACTCCGCGAACGGCCCCTTCTTGCCGAGCAGTTCCGTTTCGAGCGCCCTCGCCTCGGCGAGGTTGGTCACCGCTGCAAGGCGCGCCACTGCGGCATCTGCGGCCGCGCGTACGTCGTCGATCATCTTCATCTCCACTGGTCGAAACTCTTTGGGGCAGGATTCCCCCGAGCGACGTGGCGGCGTGACGCGTCAGCGCGTCGGCGCACAGCCCCGGTCAACCCGGGGGCACCGAAATCGCAGCAGTTGCACGGCCATCGGCACCACGTTACCCGGCCCGCCGTTGCCGGGCGACCTCGAATGCGAGCACCGTGGCGGCCATCGCCACGTTGAGGCTTTCCGCGGCGCCGACGTGCGGGATGGTGATCCATCCGTCGACGGCGGCGTCGGCGTCGACGCCATGTGCTTCATTGCCGACCATCACCGCGACCGACGCGGTGAAGTCGATGTCGGTGTATGCCGTTCCGGTGTGCGACGAGGTCGCGAGCACGGCCAGCCCGGCAGCTCGCAGTTCTTCGACCGTACCGCCGACCACCGGGATGCGGAACAGCGACCCGGCCGTGGCCCGCACCACTTTCGGGTTGTACGGATCCACCGAGCCAGGGGTGAACACGACGGCGTGGGCTCCAGCGGCTTCTGCAGAGCGGATGATCGTGCCTGCATTGCCGGGATCGGCCACACGGTCCGCGACCATCACGAACGTCGCGTCGCTCGGCAGCGTCTGCGGTCGCATGTGCACGATGGCGATCACCGGCTGGGGGTGTTCGGTGGTCGCCACCCGTTCGAGCACGTTCGGCCCGAACTCATAGAGCGGCGCATCGCAGGGGACCGCGTCAGCGCCGGGCGCGACGAACTGCGCCTCGACCTCCCACCCCGCGGCCACGGCCTGAACGAGGAGGCTGCCGCCCTCGACCACGTACACACCCTCGTCAGAACGCGCACTGCGGCGCCCCAGGAGGCGCCGCAGTCGTTGAACCTTCGGACTCGAATACGTGAGCCCCGCGGGATGTGCAGCGCTCAGAGCGCCGCCTTGGCCTGCTCGACCACGGCCGAGAAGGCCGCTGCGTCGGTGACGGCGAGATCGGCGAGCATCTTGCGGTCGACCTCGATGCCGGCAGCATTCATGCCGGCGATGAACCGGCTGTAGCTGATGTCGTTGAGGCGGCACGCAGCGTTGATGCGCTGGATCCAGAGGCGACGGAACTCGCCCTTCTTCGCACGACGGTCGCGGAAGGCGTACTGGCCGCTCTTCATGACCTGTTCGTTCGCCGCCCTGACCGAGCGGCTCTTGTTACCGTAGTAGCCCTTCGCGCGCTCGAGCACCTGCTTGCGGTGCTTCTTCGAGCCGACGGCACGCTTGACACGAGCCATTGTTGTTCTCCTTCTCGTTCGTTCTTGTTCGTAGGGGTCCGGGGGCGATCAGCGCTCGCCGAGGAGGCGCTTGATCTTCTTGGCGTCGCCGGGGTGCACGTCGACCATGCCGTCGAGGCGGCGGGTACGGGTGGACGGCTTCTTCTCGAACAAGTGCTGGCGGTTCTGCTGCAGACGGCGCAGCTTGCCGGTACCGGTCTTGCGGAACCGCTTGGCGGCGGTCTTGCTGGTCTTCATCTTGGGCATGGTCGTGTTCCTGTTGGAGTGGTGGGGACGCGGCCCCACCGGGCTGGTCGATCCGTCCGTACCGAAGTCGGGCGAGATCGCGATCGGTGGTTCAGGTGGGGTCTGGTTCGGTGGCGACGACGTCGGCAGCGGGAGGTTCCGTCGCCGGGTCTGGTTCCGATTCGGCAGCCGGGGCCTTGGCCTCGGACGGCTTCTTCGGCACTGCCTTCTTCTCGGGAGCGATGACCATGGTCATGTTGCGCCCTTCGAGCCGAGCCTGGGTCTCGACCTTGCCGGCCGGACCCACTTGTTCGAGCACCGCATCGAGAATCTTCGAGCCGAGTTCCGGGTGGGCCATCTCTCGGCCTCGGAACTGGAGGGTCACTTTGACCTTGTGGCCCTCCGACAGGAATTCCTGCATGTGTCGGACCTTGGTGTCGAAGTCGCCCTTGCCGATCTTGGGACGGAACTTGACTTCCTTGATCGACACCTGGATGGTCTTCTTGCGAGACTCCTTGGCCTTCTGGCTTTCCTCGTAGCGGAACTTGCCGTAGTCCATGATCCGGCACACGGGCGGGGTCGCCATCGGTGCGACCTCGACGAGATCGAGATCGAGTTGGCGGGCCAGTGTGAGTGCTTCGGGCAGGGGCTTGATGCCCAACTGATTGCCGTCTGCGCCGATGAGGCGTACCTCTCGGGCGCGAATGCGCTCGTTGTACCGGTGTTCTGGTTGCTGCGGCGGTGCTATGGCTGCTCACTCCTGTGCAATGGGTGTGTCCCCTCCTGTGTTGGCGATGCGAAGTCACCGAACACGACGGAGACACACCGCACCAGGCGGCATGCTACGCAATACTCGTCGACCCGGAACGCACCCTCGGGTGGCCGGGTGGGGGTTGTGTCGCGAACGACACCCCACTTCGCCTCAGTTGTCAGGCCGGTAGGGTACCAAACGTGACCGCTGAACCCACTTCTCACGACGACGAACCCGTGGAGACCAGGTCCGACCCCGGCTCGGACCCCGGCTCGGACCCCGGGTTGGAGCAAGAGTTGGACTCCGTCGTCGACGAGGCGCAGGACGCCATTCGCGAGGCCCGTTCGCGCCTGGGCGACGTCCCTGCCGACGTCGTGGTCACCAACCATGTGATGGGCCTCTACGAGTTGGGCGCCATTCACTTGAGCGCACAGCCGCCGCGTCTCGGCGAGGCCGCGCTGGCCATCGACGCCATGGCCTGCCTGGTGGAGGGGCTCGGGGACCGAATCGGCGCCGACGCCCCGACCATGGCCGAAGCACTCAGCAACATCCGGCTGGCGTTCGTGCAGATCAAGAGCGCGAACGGCGGCTGAACCTGCCCACGGGGGCGGCGCGGACCTTGCCGTCGGTGACCGTCACGCCCTCGTCGCGCAGGAGTTGCGCCTGCTCGCGTTCGTGACCCGGTACCAGCCGGCCAACGATGTTCACCACTCGCCACCAGGGCAGGTCGTCATCGGTGACCGCCAGCAACCGACCGACGAGCCGGCTCATCCGGGGGTAGCCGGCGTCCTCGGCAACGTCGCCGTAGCTCACCACCTCGCCCTCGCGAAGTGATCGGATGACCGCCAGGATGCGTTGGTCGCGCGCTTCCATCGGCGTCGATCAGACGGGGGCGACCTGCGCGGCCTCGTAGCGCCCGAGCTTTCCGAGGAGCTCGAAGGTGACCGCGGTACCGATCGCGATCGAGCGCGTTCCATCGGCGATCTCGATGCAGTGGAACGGCACACGAGTCCCGTCCGCGGTCTGCACCTCGCCGAGGCCGACCTCCTGGTCGAAGGCGACCACCGAGCCGTGATGGGTGCTCACGGGATGATCTTCGAGATCGGCAGTTCGAGGATGCCGGTCGCTCCGGCGTCCTTCAGCGCGGGAATGAGGATGTTGATCTGCCGCTTGGCGACCACGGTCTCCACGGCGAATCCGCCGTCGCCGGCGAGTGCGTTGACCGTCGGCGATTTCATCGACGGCAGAAGTGCGATCACTTGCGCGAGTTGCTCCGCGGCGACGTTCATCTTGACGAGCACCTTTCCACGGGCGTCGAGCGTGCCGTTCAGCAGCGTCATCAACTGGCCCATGGCATGGCGCTTCTCCGGGTCGTCGTACGCAGCGCGGTTCGCGACGACCTCGGTGTAGCTCTGCAGGATCTCCTCGATGATCCGCAGGCCGGCCGCGCGCAGCGCTCGACCGGTCTCGGTGATGTCGACGATGCAGTCGGCGATGTCGGGGATCTTGGCTTCGCTCGCGCCGTGGCTCAGCCGGATCTCGGCCTCGATCCCCCTCGACGCGAAGAACCGGCGGGTGAGTTCGGGGTACTCGGTGCTGACCCGTACGCCCTGGGGCAGCTGGTCGACCGTGGTGACCGACGAATCACCGGCGACCGCGACCACGACCTTGATCGGCAGCGATGTCGCCTTCGAGTAGCGCAACTCGCCGAGGCTGACCACGTCGCTCGCGGTCTCCTCCACCCAGTCGCGCCCGGTGATGCCGAGGTCGAACAGGCCCTCGGCCACGTAGGTCGGAATCTCTTGGGGCCGCAAGATCCGCACTTCGTCGATGCGGGGGTCGTCGATGGAAGCCTTGTACTCCACCGACGACGATCGAAGCACTGGCAGATCCGCTGCATCGAACAGGTCGAGGGTGGCCTTCTCGAGCGAACCTTTGGGGAGCACCAGCTTCAACACGCCACGGAGGCTAGCGGCGGCCCGACTTGGAGCACGTGCCGATTCAGTGGGCGGTGGGGGTGTCCGCCAACAGCCGGAGTGCGTGAGGCAGCACGTCGAGAATGGCCGAGAGCTGCTCGACGCATCCCTTGGGCGAACCGGGTGTGTTGCAGATGATCGCTCGCCCACGGACGCCGACGATGCCGCGTGAGAGCCTGCCGAGCGGGTTCACCAGGCGCATCGCCTCGGCGAGTCCAGGTGCTTCTCGTTCGATGACGGCGCGCGTCCCCTCGGGGGTCTGGTCGCGTTGCGCGAACCCGGTCCCTCCGGTCGAGACGACCAGGCCGGAGAAGCCATCGGTGAGCCGTCGCAGCGCCTCGGCCACCGACGCCGTGCCATCGGCGACGACCGCGTGCTCGACCACATCGAAGCCGTTCGCCCCGAGCAGGTCGACGAGTGCCGCGCCACTGGTGTCGACGCGGGTTCCGGCGATCACACCGTCGCTGACGGTGAGCACCTTGGCGAGGAGACGGGCCTGGTCGGTCATGTGTTCCTACGGTACCGAACGACGATCATCCCGTCGGTGTCCGCGTCCTGGGGCAGCACCCGCCATCCTCGTCCGAACGGGCGCCAACTCCCAGGAGGCGACTCGGTGATCGGCTCGAATCCGGCGGGGACGGGATGATCGACGGATTCTTCGGAGAGGAGCGTGCACACGCTGTAGACGAGCGACCCGCCGACACGGACCAACGGCGCACACGCGTCGAGGATGGCGCGTTGCAGCGCCACGAGATCCGACACGTCGGAGGGTTGGATGCGCCACCGGGCGTCGGCTCGCCGCCGGAGCGTTCCCAGCCCGCTGCACGGGGCATCGATCAACACATGGTCGAACGACTCCGGGGCGAATGGAGGGCAGGTGCCGTCGGCGACGAGTGGAACCACGGACTTCGAACCGACGGATTCGATGTTGGAGGCGATGAGCCCCACGCGGTGCGGCCGCAGATCGGCAGCAACGACGAACGAACCGTTCGTGGCGATGGCAGTGGCCTTGCCACCCGGTGCCGCACACACATCGAGCACCGTGTCGCCCTCGTCGGCCGGCACTGCGGCCGCCACCCATTGCGAACCGAGGTCCTGGATGTACCCGTCGGCCCGTTCCGTCACCGACGGCGCGACGTTCATGGCGAGGAGCGCCTCC
>JBBQTC010000073.1:0-18003 GCA_038234785.1 Acidimicrobiales bacterium | reverse complement strand
GAGACCAGCCAAGCCGATGCACACCGACCGTCCCGATCCCGTACGTGCCCGCCGCGCCAAGGTGGCCAAGTACACCCTGCTCGCCAACCGCATCGGCTACCTGTTCTTCGCCGTGGCGATTGCCACGTTCGTCATCGGCTTCGCGATCTCCTTCAACGGCACGGTCAGCGCCATCGTCATCGGTTCGATCATCATCGGCTCGGCGCTGCTCGCTCCGGCGATCGTCCTCGGCTATGCCGTCAAGGCCGCCGAGCGCGACGACCGAGAGCGCGGCCTGTGAGCGGCGAGTTTCGCCGACGCCTCCGGCTTGTTACCATCCAGTAACTCCTATGAGCATGCGACTGCCCGCCCCTGCCCGCCGTGAGCAGATCCTCGATGTGTCCGTGCAGGTGTTCGCCCATCGGGGCTTCCACTCGACCTCGATGAACGATGTGGCCGATGCCGCGGGCGTCACCAAACCAGTGCTCTACCAGCACTTCGACAGCAAGCAGGACCTGTACCTGGCGTTGCTCGACGAGGCCGGCAACCGGTTGCGAACTGCCGTCACCAAGGCGGTCGCGAGCGCCGCCTCGGGCAAGGAACAGACGGAGATGGGGTTCAAGGCGTACTTCCGCTGGGTCGCCGACGACCACGACGCGTTCCTGCTGCTGTTCGGGTCACGAGCCAACCGCGACGAGGAGTCCACCCGGGCGATCCGCCGCATCACCGCCGAGACTGCACACGCGATCGCGCCGTTGATCGCCGCCGACATCGAGACAGAGCACCAGCGGGTGCTGGCCCAGGGACTCGTCGGCCTCGCCGAAGGCGTCAGTCGCCACCTCGTAGAACGCGGCGAGACCTTCGACCCCGAGGTGCTGGGGCAGCAGATCGCCGATCTCGCCTGGGCGGGTCTGCGCGCCGTGCACCGCAACGGCTGACCGCTCACCAGATCGGCACGACCCCGGGGAGGTCGTGGCGGAAGGTGCCGGTGTCGAGGTAGTGGCGCAGCTTGCGGTGCGAGTTCTCGGCGTAGCGGGGCAACAGATCCCGCAACTCGGCCGTCGGGGTGACGAGCAGGTCGTTGAGCAGCACCAGGTCGCGACTGGCGACGACGGCCTCGTACTGGTCGTGGGTGGCGCCCGGAAGCGGCCGCACGGATCGGTAGCCGTCGTGCATCGCCTCCTCGAGCTCCATTCGCGGCCGGAGGTAGAACGCGGACATAGCGAGGTCCTGCACCGCCACACCGATGCCGCAGTCGTCGAAGTCGAACACACTGAGCCTGCCGCGGTACCACTTCAGGTTGCCGAGGTGCAGATCCGCGTGGATCACGTGCGGACGAGTGTCGGCGAACAGGTCGGCGAGGTGACGGTCCACCCGCTCGAACGCAGCCGACACCACCGCGACCCGATCCGGCGTGAGCTCAGGGTGCGGCTCGACGAGGTGGTTGGGAGTGTCGGGCAACACGTCCGCGAACGACATCAGCGCCGCATCGGAGGGCAGCGACCAGCGTTCCGCGTGCTGGTGGAGGAGCGCTGCCGCCCGTCCGACCTCGTGGAGGTGGGACGGTGTCGCTCGACCGGCGAGATCCGGCCCGTCGAGCCATCCGAACATCGCCACCGTGAGCATCTTGCCCAGGTCGGGGCTGAGGATCTCGGTGTGCAACCGACCGTCGCGCGTCGCCTGGGGCACGGGGACGCGAACGTCGGTGTCGGCCGCCAGTGCGGCCAACCATGCCATCTCCGCGTGCAGGTTGGCGACCGACTTGCGAGCGTTCGTGTTGAGCCGCAGCGCGAACCGCCTTCCGTCGACGGCGTCGACCCGGAAGGTCGTGTTGTACCCGTGGTCGAGCAGCCGCAGCGATCGCACCTCGACCGGATACTGGCCGAGCACGTCCAACGCCGTTCGGCGCAGTCGCATCACCTGGCCCCGCTCGCTGAGTTGCTCGAACGGTTGCGAAGACGAGCCTTTGGACGACATCCCTCGCACCGTACCGTCAGGCGCGAAGGCCGAAGCCCCGATATCCCTCGACGAAGCCGGCGGCGACGAGGGCGGCGGCCCACGCCGAGTCGGGCCTGATCGGTTCGCCGTCGACCTTGCGGACTTCGAGGCTGCGCGACCTGCCGTCTTTCACCAGGCGAGCCAGGGCCTCCGCCCAGCCGGCGTCGGATGCGGCAGCGGGGAAGGTGACGAGGTGATGGGAGCGGCGGTCGAACCAGACCATCGGTACACCGTCGCGCAGCACCACTGCTGCGCCCGCCGATCGAGCGGGTCGGCCCGCCGAGGCCGGCCACGACATCGCCGCGCCGTACGGCTGCGCGGGATCGGTCGCCGCCAGCACGACCGGCGGCGCGACCGACTCGGGGTGCAGGTGCGGATCGGTGAGCTCACGGGCCGAACGCAACCGGTCGACCGCCCCGGGCAGTCCGAACTGGGCTGCGCCGAGTCCGGCGACGAAGTAGCCGCGGCGCGCCTGGCCGCGCTCCTCGAGCACCTTCAGCACCCCGTACACCGAGCTGTACCCGCCGAGCACTCCCTCGGCGAGCACCGCCTCGCGGGTGACCACGCCGTACCGCTCGAGCAGTTGCAGCGCGGACGCGTGCGCCACCTGGGTGGGCGTGGGAACCGGGTGGAGCAGCGGCGCGACGAGGCTCCAGCGGCCGGCACCGAGCGGTGGACCGATGCGGGTGAGCCGCCCGGGTCGCGGGCGGGCCCGGACCGCCGCGGAGCGGGAGCCGCCGGACTTCGCGCCGACGCCCTTGGACGCGAGCATCGCTCTGAGCGGCACGAGCGAATCGTTCGTGACCTCACCCGCCCAGACGAGGTCCCACACGGCGGCCAGCAGCTCGGTCTCGGTCGCGTCGGCCGCTGCGTCGCGCAGGGACCCCCAGAAGCTGGCGCCGCGTCGGGTGAGATGATCGCGGAGCGCATCGTGGACGGCGCCGGTCGGTGGATCGAGGGGCTCCCACGCGCCGGCGAGCAGCGGCAGTTGATCGACGAAGTAGAGCCGAATTCGGCCATCACTGGCTCCGATCGCTCCGGCGCCGACCCACACCAATTCACCGGCGGTGCTCAGTTCGTCGAGGTCGGCCGAGCGGTAGGAACGCAGGCGCGCCGGGAGGACCTCGGTCTCGAGCGTGCTCGCCACGATCGCCGCACCCTGCAGTTGCCCGAGCACCTCGACGAGCGACTCGAGCCCGCGGCGGTCGCTGCCGACGCCGTGCCACGCCTGGACGAAACGGGCGTACGCCTCGGGTTCGACCGGCTCGATCTCGCGGCGGAGGACCGCGAGCGAGCGACGGCGGATCTGGCGCAGGACGTCGGCATCGCACCACTCGCGCCCGCTGCCGTTGGGCCGGAACTCGCCGCGCACCACCCGATCCTCGGCTTCGAGCGCGGCGAGCGCACCGAGGGCCCGCTCGGGCGACACACCGAAACGCTCCGCAATGTCGGACAGCGTGAAGGGCCCGTGGGTGCGCGCATATCGGGCGAACAGCGACTCGAGCGGGTGGGGCGCCGGCTCGGTGAACGCACGCGGCAGCCCGAGTGGCACGTTGCACCCGAGCGCGTCGCGATAGCGGCCCGCGTCATCGGCGGCGATCCATCGCGTCGACCCACCGACGGAGACCTCGATCGCTCGCCGGTCGTGGGCCAACTCGTCGAGCCAGGTTGCACACCCGACCCCCTCGCATCGCAGATCGAGCTCGTCGACCGCGAGGTCGCCCACTCGACGGAGCACGTCGTGCAGTTCGTCCGCACTTCGTGCCCGGCGGCCGTCGGCCAACAGTTGGAGCTCGAGCTCGACGTCGGCGAGCGCGCCGGGATCGAGCAGCTCGCGCAGTTCCTCTGCGCCGAGCAGGTCACGCAACAGGTCGCGGTCGAGCGACAGCGCCGCCGCACGACGTTCGGCCATCGGCGCATCGCCTTCGTACATGTACGCCGCGATCCAGTTGAACAGCAGGCTCTGGGCGAACGGCGACGCCTTCGCGGTGTCGACACTGACGACGCGCACGCTGCGGTCGCGCAACTGGGTGAGCACCTCACGGAGTGCGGGTAGGTCGAAGACGTCCTGCAGGCACTCGCGCGACGTCTCGAGCAGGATGGGGAACGTCGGGTACTTCGAGGCGACTGCGAGCAGGTCCGCCGCTCGCTGGCGCTGCTGCCACAGGGGCGTGCGTTGATCCGGCCGTCGACGGGGCAGCAACAGTGCGCGTGCTGCACACTCTCGGAACCGGGCAGCGAACAACGACGTCTGGGGCAACCCGTCCATCACCAGTTCGTCGATGTCGTCGGGGTCGATGATCAGGTCGGTGAGCGGGAGGTCGTCGGCCGCCTCCGGCAGGCGCAGGACGATCCCGTCATCGGTCCACATGATCTCCACCGGGATGTCGAAGCGCTCGGCCAGGCGCCGTTGGATCGCCATCGCCCACGGCGCATGGACCGGCGTTCCGAACGGACTGAGAATGCACACCCGCCAGTCGCCGATCTCGTCGCGGAACCGCTCGATCACCAGGGTGCGGTCGTCGGGTACCACACCGGTGGCCTGCGCCTGCTCGTCGAGGTACATCACGACGTTGGTGGCAGCGAGCGCGTCGAGCGAGTAGTCGTCCATCAGCGAGCCGAGGGCGGTCTCCACCGACATCTGTCGCACCTCGCGCTGGAACGCACCGAGCGCCCTGCCCAGCTCGAGCGGGCGACCCGGGCGGTCGCCGTGCCAGAACGGCATCTTTCCCGGCTGCCCCGGAGCAGGGGTGACGATGACCCGTTCGAAGGTGATGTCCTCGATGCGCCACGTGCTCGCGCCGAGCAGGAACGTCTCACCGGCACGGCTCTCGTAGACCATCTCCTCGTCGAGCTCGCCCACGCGGGTGCCGTCGGGAAGGAACACTCCGAACAGACCCCGGTCGGGAATGGTGCCGCCGCTCATGATGGCGAGCCGCTTCGAACCGTCGCGGGCCCGCAGCGTGCCTGCGACGCGATCCCACACGATGCGAGGACGCAGCTCGTTGAACTCGTCGCTCGGGTAGCGGCCGGAGAGCAGGTCGAGCACGTTGCGCAGGAGCTCGTCGCTCAGCTCGGCGAAGCACGCGGCGCCACGCACCATCGCACCCAGCTCGTCGACCGTGCACTCGGGATGCATGCAGACGTGGGCGACGATCTGCTGGGCCAGCACGTCGAGCGGGTTGCGCAGGAACCGCGACGTCTCGATGAGACCTTCGCGCATCCGACGAGTGACGACCGCCGCCTCCAGCAGGTCGCCGCGATGCTTGGGGTACAGCGTCCCCTTGCTGGCCTCGCCGACGCTGTGGCCGGCACGGCCGATGCGTTGCAACCCGCGTGACACCGCACCGGGCGACTCGACCTGGATCACGAGATCGACCGCGCCCATGTCGATGCCGAGCTCGAGGCTGCTGGTGGCGACGATCGCCCGCAGTTCTCCTCGCTTGAGCTGGTCCTCGATGACGACCCGCTGCTCGCGAGCGAGCGACCCGTGGTGAGCCTTCACCAGTTCGACGGGCACACCCTCGGAGTCGACGATCCCCTGATCGGCCGCGAGTTCGTTGAGGCGGGCGGCGAGGCGTTCGGCCTGCCGGCGGGCGTTGCAGAAGATGATGGTGCTGCGGTGTTCGAGCACCTGTTGCAAGATGCGCGGGTAGATGCTGGGCCAGATGCTGTTGCGCTGCCCCTGCAGTGCCTCGCTGGCGGGACCGCTGCGCAACTCGCTCACCACCTGCCCCATCGCCCCCATGTCGTCGACCGGCACGACGACCTCGACGTCGAGCGGCTTGCGGATGCCGGAGTCGACGATGGTGACCGGGCGCCGCGCCCCGCCGGCGCGATGCCCGCCGAGAAAGTGTGCGATCTCCTCCAGCGGGCGCTGCGTGGCACTGAGGCCGATGCGCTGGGGCGGACGGGCGGTGATGGCCTCGAGCCGCTCGAGACTGAGCATCAGGTGCGCCCCGCGCTTGGTGGTGGCCATGGCGTGGATCTCGTCGATGATGACCGTGTCGACGTTGACCAGCGTGCTGCGCACCTCGCTCGTGAGCATGAGGTACAGGCTCTCTGGGGTGGTGATCAGCAGGTCGACCGGGCGACGCTGCAGCGCCTGACGATCTCGGGCGCTGGTGTCGCCGGTGCGCATCGCCACCGTGGGTTCCCGGAACGGCACGCCCAGGCGTTCGGCTGCGAGACGGATGCCCATCAGCGGCGAGCGGAGGTTCTTCTCGACGTCGAAGGCCAGGGCGCGCAGCGGGGAGATGTACAGCACCCGCGTACGGGCCTTGGGGTCGGCCGGCTCGGTGGTGACGAGCTGGTCGATCGAGCTGAGGAACGCGGTCAGGGTCTTGCCGCTGCCGGTGGGGGCGCAGACCAACGTGTGCTCGCCGCTGCGGATGGCCGGCCAGCCCTCGATCTGCGGTGGGGTGGGCGTCGGGAACGAGGCCGCGAACCATTCGCGCACTGCGGGCGAGAAGCCCTGGAGCACCGGGTGGTCGGCCATGCAGGAAGGCTACGTCAGGGGTGCCACAGTCATGCCCGCTACGGATGTGCACGGCGATCGGTGGCGCCAACGGACGCCGACGGCCCTCGATGAGTCTGCCGGTCGGCCAACGTGGTCGGGATCTTCCCCAACGGCACCTCACTGGCAGAACTCGACCCCACGCGCGACGCTGACAGCGTCTCAGCCACCGAGCTCACACCTGGCGACTGAGCAACATCAGGCAGCCCGAGGGGCGCTGTCGCGATCGGTGGCGCCAACGGACGCCGACGGCCCGGGCAGCGACAGGTTTCCCTGCTTGTCCGCGCAGGGAAACCTGTCGATGACGTCTTCAGCAACGGCGACGGGTCCTTCGGCGATGCGTCACCACGCGACGGGGTCGTCCGATTCGAACTCGCGGCGGCGGCGCTGATCGGCCAGACGTTCCCGCAGCTCGGCCGACGCCCGCTCGAGATCGCTCCGCTCGCGGAGGTGCGGCGGGAGCGGACTCATCCCCGGCGCAAGCCGTCCGAACCGCTCCCGTACGGTCTGGCGACGGCGCCCGAGCAGTCTGCCGATGCGACCCCAGTCGTAGCCTTCCGTCCGGGCGAGTCGGACGGCCCGCACCAGCAGCCACTCCACCTCGTCCTCGAGCACCCGCACTGCAGCGAGGGCAATGCGGGGGTTCGCGCTGCCCGCGTCACGAACCAGTTGTCGCAGGTCGTACATGCCGTTCTCCAGTCGTCGTCGACCGGGGAAGTCGAGGGGCACGCTACCGGCCCGGACAGGGGCATTTCGGCCCTGACCAGGGTCGGGTGACGGGCGCACACTGGGGTCGTGGAGATGCATGAACTTCAAGCACGCGCTCGCGAACTGGTGCAGGACGTGACGCTCGGCTACGACCAGAAACTGCGACGACTCGCCGCCCTGGCCACAGAGGTGCTGCCCTATCCGGAGCTGTCACCGGACTGCCGCGAAGCGCTCGACAAGCGGATCATCTGCGACATGTTCGAGGGGCACGCGCCCTTCACCGCCCGCTACATCCTTCCCGACTACGAGAAGGCGCTCCGGCAGGGCCTCGCCTACCTCGAGATGCCGCCCCCCACCAACCTCGCCGACGCCCTGGCCTTCCTCCAGGTGATGTACGCCAACGTTCCCAGCGTCACCACCTACCCCGTCTATCTCGGCGACCTCGACACCGTGCTCGCCCCGTTCGTCGACGATTCGATCAGCGATGACGACCTCGACGCCGCGCTGCGCCGATTCTGGATCGGGATCGACCGGATGCTGCCCGACGCATTCGTGCACCTCGATCTCGGCCCGCGGGACAACCGCATCGTCCGCTCGGCCTTTCGCGTGGAGCGGTCGCTGCGCCAGGCGGTCCCCAACATCACGCTCAAGGTCGATGCGGTGATGACCCCCGACAGCCTGGTGGAGGACGGTGTCCGCACCGTGTTCGAAACGGGCAAGCCGCACTTCGTCAACCATCCGATGATGGTCGCCGATCACGGCGAGCGCTACGCCGCGGTCAGTTGCTACAACTCGCTCAAGATCGGTGGCGGCGCGCACACGCTCGTGCGCCTCAACCTGAAGGAAGCGGCCCTGCGCCACAGCGGCACGGCCGACGAGTTCCTGACCGCCACGCTCCCCCACTTCGTCGAGCTGACGTCCGAACTCGCCGAGGCGCGGATCCGCTCACTGGTCGAGGAACAGAAGTTCTTCGAGTCGCACTGGTTGGCGAAGGAAGGCCTCATCGAGATCGACCGCTTCTCGGCGATGTTCGGCATCTTCGGGCTGGCCGAGTGCGTGAACCTGCTGATGACCCACGACGGGTTCGAAGGCCGCTACGGCCACGACCCCGCCGCCGACGCATTGTCGATACGAGTGGTCGAGCAGGTCGCCCGGCTCGTCGCCGAGCGGCCGATGCCGTACTGCGAGGGCGGACGAGGCCGCTGCTACCTGCACAGCCAGAGTGGCATCGAGCTCGACAACGACGTCACCGCCGGCACCCGGATCCCGGTCGGTGACGAGCCCGACCTGCTCCAGCACATCACCACCTGTGCGCCTCACCACCACCTCTTCGCCGCCGGGATCAGCGACATCTTCCACATGGACGAGACCGCGGTCCGCAACCCGCAGGCGGTCGTGGACATCATCCGCGGCGCATTCGCCGAGGGGATGCGCGACTTCACGTTCAACCTCGATTCCAACGAGTTCGTGCGCATCACGGGATACCTCGTCCGCAAGAGTGACCTCGCCGCCATCGCCGACCACGGCAGCGCCCGCCACTCCAGCGACCACCTCGCCGCCGGCTCGGAGAACTCCTACCACCTCACACAGCGAGCGGTGAAGCGCATCGGGTGCCATGAGCGCGACCCCCGCTGAGACCACTGGCTTCGTCGCCGACACGATCACGTTCAGCAATGTCGACGGCCCGGGCAACCGGTTCGTGGTGTTCCTCCAGGGTTGCAACTTCGACTGTGTGGCGTGCCACAACCCGCAGACGATCCCGCACGCCGCCACGACCCACTTCCGCACGTCGGTCGGCGACGTCGTTGCACGGATCCGCCGGTCCGCTCCCTTTCTGGGTGGGGTCACGGTGTCGGGCGGCGAGGCGACCCAGCAGCCGGAGTTCGTCCACGACCTGTTCCGCACCATCAGATCCGATCCGCACCTGGACCGCCTGACCTGCTTCATCGACTCGAACGGCGCCACGGATGCCACGACGTGGACCCGGCTCGCCCCGGTCACCGACGGGACGATGATCGATCTCAAGTGCTTCGACGACACGATCCATCGGTCGATGACCGGCCAGTCGAACGAGCCGGTCCTGGCGAGCATTCGCCAACTCCAGGACCTGGGGTTGCTGTACGAGGTCCGCATGCTGCTGATCGCGGGCGTCAACGACGACCCTGGGCTCCTGCGCCGCACGGGCGAGTGGTTGGCCGACGTCGACCCGGCGATGCGGGTCAAGGTGATCGGCTTCCGGCGCCACGGATCGAGGCCCCACGACCCCGAACTCGCCGAGCCCTCCCCCGACCAGGTCGCGGCCGCTGCCGCGAACCTGCAGGTCGCGGCGTTCGACATCTGTCTCGTCTGAACGGATCCGACCGGGTTCGCGAAAGTGCGCTTGTGCGCGGCCAGACTCCATGGTTCCCATGAACGACCGTGTCCAACTCCGACCCTGGCAGCGCGAGGCCTTCGACAAATTCGCCGCCAGCGAGAAGTCGGACTTCCTGGCGGTCGCGACCCCCGGCGCGGGCAAGACCACCTTTGCGCTCGCGTGTGCTCGCTGGGCGCTCGCCGCAGAGCGCCGACGGCTCATCGTGGTGGCACCGACCACACACCTCAAGACGCAGTGGGCGCGTGCGGCCCACGCCATGGGACTGCACCTCGACCCGAACTGGTCACCCACCGACGGCATCGCCAAGGACGTCCACGGCATCGTCACGACGTTCCAACAGGTCGCCACGGCCGACACGGCGAAGAAGCTGCGCGGCCTCGCCAACGACGCGTTCGTCATCCTCGACGAGATCCACCACGCCGGCGACGAACGCGCCTGGGGCGACGGAGTGCGCACCGCGTTCGAGCTCGCCAACCGCCGGCTCTCGCTGAGCGGCACACCGTTCCGCAGCGACACCGCCAGCATCCCCTTCGTCCGTTACGAGGAGACCGGCGTCGGCGGTGAAGCCCAACCCGACTTCACCTACGGCTACGCCGACGCGCTCCGCGACGGCGGCGTCGTGCGCCCCGTGTACTTCCCGCGCTTCGACGGTCTCATGGAGTGGAGCGCCCCGGACGGCAGCATCCTGTCGGCAAACTTTCACGACGACCTCGACCGAGCCGGATCGGCACACCGCCTCCGCGCCGCGTTGAGCCTGCAGGGCGACTGGTTGCCGGCCGTCATCGACCAGGCGCACGAGCGGCTGCTCGCGATCCGGGCGACGCAGCCCGACGCCGGAGCACTGGCCATCTGCTCGGACCAGGAGCACGCCCGCGACATCGCTCGCCTGATCCGCAACCGCTACCGCGTCGAGGCCGAGGTCGTCGTCAGCGACGACCCCGAGGCGAGCAAGAAGATCGCGGCATTCGCGACCAGCAACCGACCCTGGCTCGTGGCGGTACGGATGGTCAGCGAGGGTGTCGACATCCCCCGCCTACGAGTCGGCGTCTACGCCAGCACGGTGGTCACCGAGCTGTTCTTCCGGCAGGCCGTCGGACGGTTCGTGCGCTGGACCACCGGGTTGCCGAGCCAGAAGGCGTACGTGTTCCTCCCCGACGACCCGCGGCTGCGCCAGCACGCGTTCCAGATCGCCGAGGCCCGCCGGCACGTGCTGACCCCGCCCACCGAACGCGACGACGAGTTCAGCCCCGAAGAACTCGAGCGCGAAGCCTTGCGCGAGCTCGACCTGCTGCCCGAGCAGCTCTCGCTGTTCAACGTGCTGTCGTCGGTGGCGACGGGCATGACGGTCCACGCGTTCACCGAGGATGGGCTGACGCTGTTCGACGACGAACCCGACGTCCCGGAGCCGGCGGCCACGACGGTCGACGAGTTGGCCATCGAGCTCCCAGAGGTGCCCACCGACGCCGGGTACATGCTTCCCGGCTCGAAGAGCATCGGTGAGCGCAAGGAGGAGCTTCGTCAGCAGAACTCCGAGATCGCCAAGCGCCTCGTCGACAACACCGGCTGGAGTCACGCCCGGGTCCAGGCCGAACTCAACCGGCTGTCCGGGATCTCCTCGGTCGGCGCGGCCACCAACGACCAGCTCGAACGGCGCCTGCGCTACGGCGAGACCTGGCTGCGCCGCCGCTGAAGCGCCGCTGAGACGGCGGTCGCGCCCGCCGGTAGCCTGAGCGGCATGCCCGCCACCGGAGAGCACCACCCGGCTTTCGAGGAATACTGCGAGTGCATCTTCGAGCTGGAGGAGGACGACGTCGCCGTCATCCAGGCGCGCATCGCCGATCGTCTGCAGGTCAGCCGTCCCGCCGTCAGCGAGATGATCCGCCGCCTCGAGACCGAGGGGCTGATCACCGCCGATCGAGCGATCCTGCTCACCCCGGCAGGACAGGCGCTCGCCCAACGCATCGTGCGTCGCCACCGCCTCGCCGAGCGGTTCCTGACCGACCTGCTCGGGCTGTCGTGGGCCGACGCCCATCACGAGGCGGGCAAGTGGGAACACGTCATGAGTGATGCCGTCGAGGAAGCGATGGACCGGGTGCTCGGCAACCCCACGACCTGCCCGCACGGCAACCCGATCCCCGGGTCGTCGTACGACGCGCCGGTGATGGTCCCGCTCGCCGACATCGCCGTCGGGCACGACTTCACCGTGTCGCGCATCCCCGAGGAGCTCGAGTTCACGCCGGGTCTGCTCGACTTCCTCGAGGAAGCGAGCCTCCTGCCCGGTCAGACCGGCACGCTCACGGCCGCCTCGCCCGATGGCACGGTCACGGTCGAGATCGAGGGACACCACGTCGGCATCGGATCCTTCGCCAGCGCCCGCATCCTGGTGATCGCGTGATGCCTCGACCTTCTCGCGCGGTCCTTGTCGCGCTCGCGGCCGCGGCGATGCTCACCGCGTGCGGCCCGACCACGTACGACTCGTCGCTGGCCACCACCGACTCGGTGCCCTCCACCAGCTCGACTCTTCCGGCCGGTTCCGCTGCCGACCTGCTGCCGGTGATGCTCACCGAAGTGCAGGGACTTTCGGCGAAGGTGGCCTCGAACAAGGGCGACAACGAGTCCGCCACGTTCATCGAACAGCTGTGGGCGGCGATGAAGCCCGAGATCTCCACGAACCGGCCCGAGCTCGTCGAGGACTTCGAGTTCGTGGTGCGTCGCTGCCGTGCAGCTGCCGACCGACGTCGACCCGCAGACGCCGACCGGGCGTTCCAGAACCTCTCCGCACTCGTCGACAACTATCTCGGCTGAACGACGATCTGGGCTAGCGCATCGCCTCGGGCAGCGGTTCGGAGTGCACGATCGTGAGCCGCTTGGTGCTCCGTGTGAGTGCGACGTACAGCGCCCGCAGGCCCTGCTGCTCGCCGCGGACGATCTGCGCCGGCTCGACGACGATGACGCCATCGAGCTCGAGTCCCTTGACCACGCTGACCGGGACGACGGTGATACCCATGTCGAGACCCGAGCGAGTCGCCTCGCCATGCTCGATGCCCGCCGCGGTGAGCGCGCCGGCCACCCGATCGAACATCGCGTCGGGCACCACGACGGCGATGTTGCCATCGCCGATGTCGGCATCGAGCTCCTTGGTCGCGGCGACGACGGTGGCGAGGAGATCGTTCGGCTCGACCTCGATGTACTCGGGGCGCTCGTCACTCGTGCGGACGCTGGTGGGCGCGCGCAGGCTCGGAGTGGCAGCCATCATCACCTTGTTGGCCAACTCCATGATCTGCGCCGGGATCCGATAGCCGACGCTAAGCCCGATGACCCGCGCGTCGCGCTGATCGGGCAGATACTGCAGGACGTCGTCCCAGTTGTTGGGGGCCAGCGCTCCGGTGGCCTGGGCGATGTCGCCGACCACGGTCATGCTGCCGTTGAGCGAGCGACGGCTGACCATTTGCAGCTGCATCGGAGTGAGGTCCTGCACCTCGTCGATCACGATGTGGCCGTAGGTGCGGATCTCATCGGCCTCGTCCTGCTTGCCGCTCCTCACCGGTCGGGAACCGAGATAGCTGCGAGCCTCGTCGAGCAGTGCCACGTCGTGCTCGGTCCAGCGGACCTCGGCGACATCGGCGAGTCGTTCGCGATGCAGCGAGAGGTACTCCGCTTCCGTGAGGTGCTTGGAGGCAGCCAGCTTCAACAGTGCCCGGCTCCCGAACAGGTCGTGCAGCAACTGGGCGGGCGTGAGCACCGGCCACATCCGCTCGAATGCCTGGCGCACCTCGGGCAGCTGACGGACTGCTTCCTTCACGTCTGTCGCCGAGACGTCGGCGAGACGTGAGGACGCCGCCATCGCGGTCCACACCTCGCCCTCGACCCACCGTCGGGCCGCGTTGTGACGGCGGAACCGTCGTTGCGCGGCGCGAACGATCCGCTGCGACTCGTCGACCCGCAGACGGACGTAGCCGGTGCGGAACGGGACCACGAGGTCCTCGCGCAGCGGTCGCTCGCGATCGGTGACGGCCTGATCGATGACGAGCGACATGCGCTCGTCACCCTTGACGCGGGCGGCCAGCGGCGAGTCGGGAGGATCGATCGCATAGCGGGCCCAGACCACATCGGGGACGAGATCGGCGAGCACCACCTGCTCGACACCGGCCTCGCCCAGCGACGGCAGCACGCGTTCGATGTAGCGAAGGAACACCCGGTTGGGGCCGACGACGAGCACGCCCTGATCTTCCAGCGGGAAGCGGTAGGTGTAGAGCAGGTACGCCGCGCGGTGCAGCGCGACCACGGTCTTGCCCGTGCCCGGACCGCCCTGCACGACGAGGACACCTGCCTGCGGCGAGCGGATGATCTGGTCCTGTTCGCCCTGGATGGTGGCCACGATGTCGCCGAGTTGACCGGTGCGGCCGCGCTGCAGGGCCGCCAGCAACGTGCTGTAGCCGCGGATTCCCTCCGGCGCCGCGACCGGGACCCGATCGTCGCCCTCCTCGGCACCGATGCCGAGGTGGCCCTCGCCGAACAGTTCGTCCTCGATGCCGAGCAGTTCACGCCCGTGGACGTGGAAGTGACGGCGGCGCACCAGCCCGAGGGGCTCGCGCCCGGTGGCACGGTAGAAGGGTTCGGCGACCGGCGCCCGCCAGTCGACCACGACGGGGTCGGCATGCTCGTCGGCGACGGCCAGCCGGCCGATGTGGAAGCTCTCGTACCCGTCCTGGCCGAGCTCGCCACCCGTCGCGGCGCCGGTCTCGTCGGACCGGTCGATGCGCCCGAAGACCAGCGCGGCGTCGCCCAGGTCGAGCTGGGTCAGCCGGTTGAAGACCGCCTCGTCGAACACATCGCGCTCGTATCGGGCCTGGAAGGTGCCACCCAACGTGCCCTCATGCAGGCCACGCATTCGCCATGCGTCGACCTTGCTCTGCTCGAGGCAGCGGTAGGCGTAGTCGATGAAGTCCTGCTCAGCGGCAAGATCGGGGTGATTCTGCGTCATGAGACCTGGGGCACGGAGTCGGGAACTCCCCGAAAACGTGGTTTGGAAACTCTATCGGGCCAGTTCGAAACCGACCACGACGGTCAGGACGTGTCGTGATCAGGACGTGGTGGCGATCCCGCCGTCGACCGGGATCACGGCCCCGGTGATGTACGAACCGGCGCGGCTCGAGAGGAACACGGCGACGCCCGCCATGTCGTCGGGCCGCCCGATGCGGCCGAGCGGCGAGGACTTGGCGATGTTGTCGCCGAACGCGCGCAGCGTCGCGGCCATCATCTTGCTCTCGAATGGTCCGGGCGCGACCGCATTGACGGTGATGTGTTCGCCACCGAGCTTGCGGGCGAGTGCTCGCGTGAGGTGATGCACGCCGGCCTTGCTGGCGGCATAGCTGTAGGTGTCCATGGGATTCACGTGCAGCCCGTCGATCGAGCCGATGTTGATCACCCGGGCAGGGTCGTCGAACGTCGCGGCCGCGCGCAGGTTGGGCAACAACTTCTGCGTCAGGAAGAACACGCCCTTGACGTTGGTGTCCATCACCTTGTCCCAGGCGTGCTCGTCGAAGTCGTCGAGCGGCATGCCCCAGGTGGCGCCTGCGTTGTTGACGAGGATGTTGAGCGACGGGAACCGGGAGCCGACCTCGGCGGCGAGGTGCTCGACCCCTTCGAGCGAACTGACGTCGGCGCGCACCGAGTCGACGTGTCCGAACTCGGACAGAGCGACCTGCGCCTCGTCGAGTTCGTGCTGCTTTCGCGAGCTGATGATGACGCTCGCCCCGGCATCGAGCAGGCCCCGAGCGATCATCGCGCCGATGCCGCGACTGCCGCCCGTGACGAGGGCGGTCTTGCCCTGGAGCGAGAAGAGATCGGCGGGTCCGTTGGTGGCGTTCATGGCGGACATCCTGCTCCACGGCACCGCCAGATAGCGTGCCGGACGATGCTCTCCTCCCCTTCCGGCGTGCCGTTCCTCGACGCCGCTGCCGGTCGACCCGCCGCCCACACCCCGGTCTGGTTCATGCGCCAGGCGGGTCGCAGCCTGCCCGAATACCGGGCGCTGCGCGGCGAGGGCAGCATTCTCGACGCGATCAAGCAGCCCGACCTCGCGACCGAGCTCACGCTGCAACCCGTCCGCCGTTACGGCGTCGACGCGGCGGTCCTCTACAGCGACATCGTCGTGCCGGCGCATGCGGTGGGCTTCGGGATCGATGTCGCCCCGGGCACCGGCCCGGTCTGTGCCCACCCGTTCCGAACCGTCGAGGACCTGTCCCGACTGCGGCCGTTCGAACCCGAGGCCGACACGCCGTACGTGTTGTCCACGGTCCGCTCGTTGGCGGCCGAACTGCCGGCGGCGGTGCCGCTGCTCGCCTTCGCAGGTGCGCCGTTCACGGTGGCCAGCTACCTGGTGGAGGGACGTCCGAGCCGCACGTACGAACACACCAAGCGGATGCTGCACACCGAACCCGACCTGTGGCACGCCCTGATGGCGCGCCTCGTCCAGCACGCCGTGGCCTCGATCTCCAGCCAGCTCGCGAACGGCGCGGCCGCCTTCCAGCTGTTCGACTCGTGGGCCGGCACGCTGAGCCGGGTCGACTACGACCGGTTCGTGCTCCCGCATTCGCGCGCCGTGTTCGACCAGCTGCGCACGCTCCACCCCGACGCCCCCGGCATCCACTACGGCGTCGGATGCGACCACCTCCTCGAGTCCATGCGCGACGCCGGGCCCACGGTGCTCGGGCTCGACTGGCGCACGCCGATCCGCACCGCCCGACAACGCATGGATGCCGATCTCGTGGTCCAGGGCAACCTCGACCCCGTGCTGGTACTCGCCGGCGCCGAGGTGGCCGTCGCCGGCGCCGAGGCAGTGCTGTCCGACAACGAGCGCGACGACGGGAGCCAGCATCCCGGCCACATCTTCAACCTCGGACATGGCGTCCACCCACCGACGGATCCCGATGTGCTCACCGCAGTCGTGGCGCACGTCCACGAACGGACGCAACGATGAGCGAAACCCGCACCGCGGTCCTCCTGATGGCATACGGCACGCCCCGCACGCCCGAGGAGATCGAGCCGTACTACACCGACATCCGACGCGGCCGTCCACCGACGCCCGAAGCACTCGCCGAGCTCACCGCTCGCTACGACGCGCTCGGCGGCACCAGCCCGCTCGCGGCGCGCACCGAGGCCCAGCAGACCGCACTCCAGTCGGCGCTCGACCGCCTCGCCCCCGACCAGTACGTCGTCAGCCTCGGGCTCAAGCACGCGGAGCCCAAGATCGAGGCAGCCGTCGACGAGATCGCTGCGCAGGGGTTCGGCCGCATCGTCGGGCTGGTGCTCGCACCCCACTACTCGTCGTTCTCCATCGGCCAGTACCTGGACCGGGCGCGGGCCGCCGCAGCACCCCACGGCATTCCCGTCGACGGCATCGAGAGCTGGGCCGTCGAACCGGCCTACATCGAGTTCATCGCCGCCGACGTCACCGCGAAGCTGGCGACGATGCCGGTGCACACCAAGGTGCTCTTCACTGCGCACTCGCTCCCCCAGCGCATCATCGCCGCCGGCGACCGGTACCCCGACGAGCTCCGCGCAACCGCCGAGGCGGTGGCCGCGGCGGCCGGACTCGGGCAGTGGAGCACGTGGTCCATCGCCTGGCAGAGCGCGGGGCGCACACCCGAGCCGTGGCTCGGACCCGACATCCTGCAGGTGATCGACGACATCGCCGCCGCCGAGAACGACGCCGGCCGACCGGTCGGCGTGCTGGTCAGCGCCGTGGGCTTCGTGTCGGATCACCTCGAGGTGCTGTACGACCTCGACATCGAGGCGACCCAGCGCGCCGAACGCCACGGCATCTCGTTCGCCCGCACGGCGTGCGTCAACGACGACCCCGGCGTCATGGACGCCCTCGCCCGAAGAGTGATCGCCGGTCGATGAGCACGAGCGAAACGCCGCGGGTCGCCGTCATCGGCGGCGGCATCACCGGTCTGGCGGCGGCGCTCACGCTCGTCACCCCCGAGCCGTCCATCTCGGTGACGATGTTCGAAGCCGACGACCGACTCGGTGGCAAGCTCCTCACCTCCGAGTTCGCCGGCCACGGGGCGATCGACGAGGGACCCGACGCCTTTCTCGCCCGGATTCCGTGGGGCACGGCGCTCGCCCACCAGGTCGGGATCGGCGATGACCTCGTGTCACCTGCGGCGGGCAAGGCCGCGGTGTGGTGGGACCGCCTGCACGACATCCCGCAGGGTCTGCTGCTCGGCATGCCCACCGACGTGCTGGCGCTGGCCCGCTCGGGCCTGTTGAGCTGGCCGGGCAAGCTGCGGGCCGCGACCGAGCCGTTCCGGCCACGCACCAGCCTCGAACCCGACTCGCTCGGGGCGTTCGTCCGGTCCCGCTTCGGCGCCGAGGTGCATGTGCGGTTGGTCGATCCGTTGGTCGGCAGCATCTACGCCGC
>JBBQTC010000072.1:0-18332 GCA_038234785.1 Acidimicrobiales bacterium | reverse complement strand
TCGGCCAGCCCACTACCGTCTCCCATCGCAGGGATCTCCTCGTCGTCGAAGTCGTAGAACAACTCCAACGATGACGGGATCCCTGCACCCGCACGCGGACCCTCACCCCAAACCCACTCCCCACTTCAACGAGAAGAGCCGGTTTGAAAGCCGTCCCGTTTCCACTGGGGCGGCTCCGTCCGCTGCCGAGAACGCTCCTCCCGATCCCGGCGAACCGTGCTTCGTGCCGTTTCGAGGCCGCTCTGCACCCCGCTCTACCAGATGTTTCAGAGGTTCGGCAGAATTTGAAAGCCGTCCCTCTGCGCCCACTCGCTGTTCGTGCCAACAGCCAATGACTGCATCCGGCTGTGGTGAACAACGGGCGAACTTCGTCGCGCGCGCCGCGCAATGACCTACATTTCCATTCGTGATCGACGATGCGCACTCCCCGCTGCGTGATCACGGGGGTGTGGTCGAGCTCGAGCAATTGATCGACGCATTGCGGGCGGACCTGTCGGCCGACGAGTTCGTCGAACGCGGCATGTCGGTGCACGGCACGTTCGACGAGATCGACGACCCGGTCCTCATCGGACCCGATGGAAAGCCGATCATGACCTGGAAGGAGGGGTATCCCTACGACGTACGAATGAGCCGCCACGAGTACGAGGAGAACAAGCGCCTCTTGCAGATCGAACTGCTGAAGTTGCAGGCATGGCTCCAGCACACCGGCCACAAGGTGTGCCTGGTGTTCGAGGGTCGAGACGCAGCGGGCAAAGGCGGCACGATCAAGCGATTCATGGAGCACCTCGACCCGCGCCTCGCGCGGGTCGTCGCACTTGGAATTCCGACCCAGCGCGAACAGGGCCAGTGGTACTTTCAACGCTGGATCGCGCACCTGCCCACCGCAGGGGAGATCGTGTTGTTCGACCGGTCGTGGTACACCCGGGCCGTCGTCGACCGGGTCATGGGCTATTGCACGACCGAGCAATACCGCGAGTTCCTGCGCCATGTGCCGGAATTCGAGCGCTCACTCCAGGCATCTGACATGACGGTGATCAAGCTGTGGTTCTCGGTGTCACGAAAGGAACAGGTCACTCGATTCACGATCCGGCGCATCGACCCGGTCCGTCAGTGGAAGCTCAGTCCCAGCGACATCGCGTCACTCGACCGCTGGCACGACTACACCGTCGCCAAAGAGACGATGTTCCTCTACACCGACACGACGGAAGTGCCATGGACGGTCGTGCGCAGCAACGACAAGAAGCGCGGTCGTGTCGAGGCCATGAGGTCTGTGCTCGCCCGCTTCGACTATCCCGAGAAAGACCATGCCGCTGTCGGCGTGCCCGATCCCCTGATCGTCGGCCCGCCAGGACTCGTGTCCGCGGATGCCGGCGAACTCATGACCTGAGTCGCGCTCGTGCGGGTCATCGGCCTTCGAAGTTCGGGCGGCGCTTCTCGAGGAAGGCCCTCGTGCCTTCGATCTGATCGGCGGAGGCGCTGCAACGACGGACCGCCTCTCGTTCGATGCGCAGCGCGTCCTCGAGTGGAAGATGCTCCGCACCGACGACGGAGCGAAGGACACCTGCCAACGCGATCGGAGGCTGGGCGGCGAGTTCTTCGGCGAGTTCGATCGCTCGTGCCTTGAGTTCGCCGATCGGATGGATCTCGTGCACCAAGCCGATGGCGAATGCAGTGGGCCCGTCGATCTTCTTGGCCCGAAGGATGAGGTCGAGGGCGTGTGCCCGACCGACGGTGCGAGTCAACCGCGCGGTGCCGCCCCACGCCGGCACCGTTCCGAGGTCGAGCTCGGGGAGACCGATGCGGGCGCCCTCGGTCGCCGCCGAGAACGACCCGATCGGTTCGACGGTGGCGACACTGGTCTCAGTCGGGGAGTCCCATGGCCTTCTTGAGGTGGTCCATCACCGGACCGTGGTCGTCTTGTGGGCTGAACAGCACCATCTCGGTGTCGGCCACGACGCGCACCGTGTGTCCCGACGGCCAGAAGAAGACGTCACCCGTTGCACAGTCCTCTGCCGTTCCATCGGTGTAGGTCACGACGACCGTCCCGGAGATGACGTAGCCCCAATGGGCGGCCTGACACAAGTCGTCGTGCAAGCCGACGAGCAACGGGGCGAGATCGGCGCCGGCACCGAGCGAGAAGTACTCGGCTCCCATGGTTCCCGAGGCGGTCCCGAAGTCGGGGAGTTGTCGGGCCACTGCGCCCGGCGCATTGATACGAACGGGGATGTCCTGCTTCTGTACGTGCATGGCAATCTTCCTTGGGTTGATGTCGGATGGTTGGACGATCAGACGGCACGGCCGCTGAAGGCAGCGAGTCGTTCCAGCGGAGTGGCTCCGACCGGTGGGTCGATCTCGTTCTTGAAGGTGTCGCCGTTGCGCATCTCCGCGGCGATGGCTTGCCGGGCGAAGGCATGCACCTCGCCCACGACGGACTCGGGGATCTCGTAACGCAGGCCGGTGGCCGTGGCGAGGTCCCAGCCGTGGACGAGACCGTCGAACGCCACGAATCGAGCGAACGTGTCCCCCGAGAGCGGTCCCATGGGCGTGGGAAGCGTGCGTTCCATCGCCCCGGGTGACTTCACCGCGTCGAGCAGCCCCACCAAGCTCGCCCGAAACTCCGAGGCGGGCACCCAGCCGTAGACGAAGGGTGGCTCGATCGCCGTCGGCTCCTCGCCCCGGAAGAGGTCGGCGAACGTGCCGCCCAGCACGATCATGTGGTTGAGCACGTCATGCACTGCGAACTTCTCGCACGGGGTGGGGTCGCCGAGCTTCGCGAACGGAATCCGATCCACCACGTCACACACGGCGGGCACGATGACCGACAATTGATCGATGGGCTCCATGGCCTGGTTCTCCCTGTTCAGTTGAGCCGGCCAGGCGTCTCCCGACACGACACTCCTCTCGGCGTGACAACCGATGTCACAATGGGACAATGGGATCCTCTGGAAGCGACGACGTGCTGTTCGTGAAGATCCAGGCGGCGACAGCGCGTGCCGAATGGTCCACGGCACTCGCGCTGCTGGACCGGCTCGACGAGGATGCCGTGGCCGCAGAAGCGCTCGAACTGCGGGCACAGGCTGCGTACGGCAACGGTGACCTCGATGGCGCGCTCACCGCGTGGTCGGATCTCCATGACCGATTGGTGAACGACGGCGAACCGGTGGGGGCGGCTCGTGCGGCGGCCATGGCCGCCATGTTCCTCCTCATCGACAGCGGGATGATGGCACCCGTCCGCGGCTGGATTCGTCGGGCGGAGCGATTGCTCGACGGACAGGGCGAGGTACCGCCGCTGGCCCTCATCCCCACCGTGCTGGCGTACGAACGCTTCATGAGCGGCGACATCGAGGGAGCGGAACGACATGCTCGCCGGGCCATCGACCTCGGGACGCGGCTGGAGGTGCCGGCCGCGGTGGTCATCGCTCGTACCGCGCTCGCCCGTACCCGCATCCTTCGCGGAGCCGTCGACGAAGGTCTTGCGCAACTCGAGGAGCTCGCCATCGTACTCGCATCCGGCGAGGTCGACCCGCTGACCACCGGGATGATGATGTGCGAGCTCGTCTGCGCGGCGCAAGGACTCGCCCTTCACGACCGGGCCAGCGAATGGACCGCGCTGATGGACCACTGGCGTCACGGCGCCGCATTCGGCGGCATCCACGGTCGTTGCCGCGTGCACAAGGCGGAGTTGCTCCGGCTGTCCGGACCGTGCACCGCTGCGGAGGAGGAAGCGCTCGGCGCCTGCGACGACCTGCGACCGTGGATGCGACGCGAGTTCGGCTGGCCACTCGCCGAACTCGGCAACATCCGGCTGCGCAAAGGGGACCTCGAGGGTGCGGAGGAGGCCTTCCTCGCAGCGCATCAGCACGCCTGGTCGCCGCAGCCCGGGCTGGCGCTGCTTCGCCTCGCGCAGGGCAATCTCGACGCTGCACGGTCGGAGATCGCTGACGCCATCGAGCATCCCATCGACATGCCGTCAAAGGAGCGGCCGCCAATGGGAGAGCTTCGTCTGGCACCCTTGCTCGACGCACAGTCGGAGATCGCGTTCGCCGCATCGGACCGCTCGACCGTCGACGATGCAGCGCGTGTTCTGCGCGAGATCGCCGATCGCTACCACAGCCGTGCACTCGGCGCCTGTGCCGCCCTCGCCGAGGCCCGATCGGCTCTCCTTGCCGGCAACACGAGCTCGGCCATCACGGATTGCACCACCGCAATCGTCGTCTGGGCCGACATCGGCGCGCCGTACGAGATGGCGATGGCTCGCCTCGTCCTGGCCGACGCCTATGAACGGGCGGGGAACGCCGATCGGGCCAGAACCGAACGGACGGCGGCGGGCTCGGCGTTCCGTTCCTATGGCGCCCGTCGGATGGGGGACGTCGCTGATCTCCTGGCGACCGATCCCGTCGCTGCGACGCCGGAGGCAACTCTCGTGACGCCCGAGCACCCTGGTACCTTCCGACGCGACGGCGACCTCCGACATGTGGCGCTCGGGACGTCCAGCGCCGTCGTGCGCGATCTGAAGGGTTTCCGGTATGTCGAGCGATTGCTCGCCGATCCGGGCCGCGAGTTCCATGTGCTGGATCTCGTCGCCGTCGAACAGGGCACACTGCCCACACGGTCAGTGGCGGTCGGGCCGGTGGAGATCGAGGGACTCGCCGGGGGCGGCCTCGAGATCCTCGATGCTGCAGCGAAGGCTGCGTATCGGCGACGCCTGGCAGAGGTCGACGACGACATCGACGACGCAGCAGCAATGAACGACCCGGCTCGACGGGCCCTGGCCGAGAGCGAGCGCGCCTTTCTGCTGTCCGAACTGGCCACTGCGGTGGGGTTGGGTGGACGCATGCGGTCGGTGGGGAGCGATTCCGAGCGGGCCCGGACCGCAGTCACGCGATCCATCCGGTACTCGCTGGATCAACTGGCGCAGTCGTCTCCTGCGCTGGCTGCACAGCTCAAGCATGGGGTGCAGACCGGCACCTACTGTCGCTACGTGCCCGATCCACACAGCCCGATCACTTGGACGACCTGATGACCGGTGGTGGTTCGTCGCGGCGATGCGCCACCGTCGCTGCGACGACCGTACGGTCCGCCGGAACTTCTGGCAGGATGACTGACAACGACGAGTGAAGGATCGCACGCCATGAGCGACACGACCACCAACGACTCCAACCGGGGGCCCGACACCGCGCCGGTCACCGATTGGGCGACGGACTACGACATCTTCGATCCGCAGTACGTCACCGACCCGTACGGCATCTGGGACGAACTACGCCAGACCTGCCCGATGGCGCACACCGACCGGTGGGGCGGCTCGTGGCTGCCGACCCGCTACGCCGACGTCAGCGAGATCGCGCACGACATCGAGAAGTTCCCGTCGGGGAACGGGATCAGTGTGGTCCCGCTCGTCGACATGGCCCAGGGTGCCCCCGTCCCGTCGCCGCTGCTCACCGCAGGCGTGCCGCCGATCAGTTCCGACCCGCCCTTGCACACCTGGACCCGGCGCCTCGTGTTGCCGACGATGAGCCCGGCCCGCGTCGCCGAGTACGAGATCTTCACCCGAGCGCTGTGCCGCCGCCTCGTCGACGACGTCGTGGCGCAGGGCGAAGGCGACGCCGCTGCCGAGTACGCCCAGCAGATTCCGGTACGGGTCATCGGCCACATCCTCGGCGTCCCCGAGGACATGTCGGCGACCTTCACCGAGTGGGTGCGCGACGTGCTCGAGTTCGCCCACGACCCCGAACGCCGTCGGCGCGGCGTCACCGGCATCATCACCTACCTGCAGGGTGCGATCGCCGAGCGGGAGGCGGAGCCCAAGGACGACTTCATCACCGAGCTCCTCCAGTCCGAGCACGACGGCGAGCCGATCGGGATCCCCGTCGTGATGGGGATGTGTGCGCTCCTGCTGATCGCCGGCATCGACACGACGTGGTCATCGATCGGATCGACGATGTGGCATCTCGCCACCCATCCCGACGATCGTCAACGCCTCGTCGCCGAGCCCGAGCTGATGCCCACCGCGATCGAGGAGTTCCTCCGTGCGTATGCCCCTGTGACCATGGCTCGCCGTGTGATCGAGGACGTCGAGTACAAGGGATGCCCGATCAAGGCCGGCGAGCGGGTGCTGATGAACTTCCCGGCGGCGAACCGCGACCCGGAGGTCTTCACCGACCCGGACCGGGTGATCCTCGACCGCCAACAGAACCGTCACCTCGCATTCGGGGCGGGCATCCACCGCTGCGCCGGCTCGAACCTGGCCCGGATGGAGCTGCGCGTAGCGGTCGAAGAGTGGCTCGCCCGTGTGCCCGAGTTCGAGGTCATCGACCCCGACACGGTCACGTGGGCCGGCGGCCAGGTTCGCGGGCCCAGGTCCGTACGCGTCCGCGTGCTCTAGCTCCGCCCATGGCGGACCTGCTCGAACTGTCGGCGCACCTTCCCGAGATCGAATTCGCCGAGGGTGCCGCCGATGAGCAGCGAGTCGCCATCGGTCGGAACGGCTTCAACGGCACGGTCGAGGCAAGGTCGAGGTGGTGCCCGGCGAGGACGACCAGATCGAAGTCGGGTGCTCCGGTCACGACCTTGTCGAGCTGGGGGAGTGAGTAGTGGAGGTTTCCGGTGAGCAGAATGCGCACAGCGGGACGATCAGGCGATGCGCTCGAGGAAGCCGGACGGAAAGAACGTCGCGCCGAACTTCTCCCGTTCGGTGTCGATGCGGAACTCGGGGTGCGATGGAAGGAATGCTTGGAGCGCCTCCATCGGCCCGGCGCCGTAGTTGGGCAGGATCGGGTTGCCGTTCACCACCGAGTCCTCGACGACGAGGTAGCAGCCCTTCGTGACGAGCGAGGCATACAACTCGAGCTCGCCTGCCACATGGGCTTGGGAGTGGTCGGAGTCGAGGATGACCATCACCCGCTCCACACCGGCGGCTCGAGCCCGGAGCTGTTCGGCGATCTCGGCCGAGGTGGACGAACCATTGACGTAGGTGATCCGCGGGTGTGTCGGCCGGCCGGGTTGCGCGGTGACGTCGACCGAGACGACCTCACCTTCACCGAGCAGGTCGAACAGCGACGCGAAGTACAGCGCTGACCCGCCGTGGAACGTGCCGCACTCGATGATCAGCTGCGGCTTCGTGTCCCACAAGATCTCCTGATAGATCCAGAGATCCGTCGGCATCTTGGCGATCCGGGCGCCGAACCAGTTGGTGTGGTCCCACGTGCGTGGGCCGTGCTGGTGGAACCACGACGTGTAGTCGGCGATGGTGGCCAGATCGGCTGCGGCTTCGTAGAGCAGCGGCGACGGCGCCGGTCGACTGGTGAGGAAGTCGGGGATGACCCGCCGCGCGGCCGAACCTCGTCGCAACGATGAGAGGCGGGTGGCGAGGCGGTTCGTTCGCGACCTGTGGATGGCTCGCAGCAGGTCCTCGGCCTCCGTGCGGAGCCGGTGCTCGTGCTGCAGGGCGGTGAGGAGCGCTTTGGGGTAGTCATCGTTGGGCGACGAGTGCGGCATCGGACGAGCATAGAACGACACTGCGCGGGTTCACTGTGCGACGCCTTCGTCACGAGTGTCCAGTGCCGAACGACCCGTTCGTACGTTGACGCTGCGGGGATCTGGGCCGTGCCGCCGAACGCGCCGCGGGGCGTAACCGGTGAGCTAGCGTCGTGGCGGCGACCACCACAGAGGTGGCGCAGAAAGTGGAGAAGGCAATGACCATCGGCACCGTGAAGTTCTTCAATGCTCAGAAGGGCTACGGCTTCATCTCTCGAGAAGGTGGTGCCGATGTGTTCGTACACTTCTCGAACATCGACGGCAGCGGCTACCGGTCGCTCGAAGAGGGCCAGACCGTGGAGTTCGAGGTCGGTCAGGGCCGCAAGGGCGACGAAGCCCTCAAGGTGCGAGTGGTCTGATCCACTCCGGCGGGCCGCTCAGGCGCCGCGCCACGACTGCAACGGCGTTCGATCACGCGGGCCGGTGAAGGGGAGCGACACGAGTCCGCTGTCCTTGCCGGCCGACGTGTACGCCGCCATCACCACCTCCAGCACATCGCGCCCGAAGGTCGCGCTCATCATCGGCTCACGCCCTGACTGGCGATCCTCGATGAGCGCCTGCAGCTGCTGCACGTAGCCCAACTGCTCGAGGACGGCAAGCTGGCCCGACGGGGTGGGCAGCGCGACGGGATCGCCGTTGAACTCGAGCGCCTGGGTGGGCTGCAGATCGGCTCTCACGACCCCGTTCTCGCCGGCCAGCTGTGCGTCCCAGAGCGGTTCAGGGCCGTACTGCCAGCTCGAGATCACGCTCGCCGTGAAGCCGGAACGAAAATGGAGCTGCACCTCGGCGTGCTCGTCGCTCCCGTGCCCGTTTCCGCCGCGCAGCGTCGCCGAGACGGCGGTCACCGCGCCTTCGCCGGCGGCGTTGGCGAGGATCATCGCGATCGCCAGCGGGTGCACCCCGAGGTCGAACAGCGCGCCCCCGCCCCACTCGTCGGAGGTGAACGCACCCCAGGTCGGCAACGACTGCAACGATCGCACCTCGAGATGAGTTGCCCGACCGACCTTCGATGCGAGCGCGACCATCGATTGCACGACGGGGGCGTAGGCAAGGTTCTCGGCATAGAGCAGCCGGCCGCCGTGCGCGGCCGCCGCAGCGACGAGACGGTCGGCGTCGGCCAACGTCGTGCACAAGGGCTTCTCGAGCAGCACGGCGGCTCCGGCGTCGAGCATCCGGATCGCGTCGGCGGCGTGGCACTGAGGTGGGGTCGAGACAGCGACCACGTCGGCGAGGCCGGGCAACTCGTCGTAGGTGATCGCGGTGGCGCCCCAGGAGGCGGCGACCTTGGTGGCCCGCTCCGTCGTCCGGGAGGCAACCGCCGCGACCTCCAGTCCGAGGTGTCGAGCCGCCGCAGCGTGCGCCTGCGCGATCATGCCCGCGCCGAACAGCGCGACCCGGGCGTTCACTTGCCGCGGAGCGCGGCGACGACCGGCGCGAACTTCTCGACGTCGTCGGCACCGACGATGACATAGGAGAAACCCCATCGCTCGCGACGCTCGAGCAGTCGCTCGGTGAGCTCGGCGGGCGAGCCGATCAGTGCGAACGGGGACGAGACGAGCATCGAGGCATCCACGCCGAGTGCACCCGAGAGTCGTTCACGCGCGCCGGCGCCGTCGTCGGTGACGTTGACGAGGAAGGCGCGAATGTTCAGTTCGATCTGGTCGATCCGGTCGCCTGCAGCGGACCGGACGATGGCGATCTTCTCGTCGACCGATTCGGCCGTCATGTGACCGAACGTCTCCGGTCCGACGGCACCGGTGTGCATGCTCGGGTTGATGCCGACGATGTCGGCCTCGCGAGCGGCGATTCCGAGCACCCGCTTGCCACCGCCGCCGATGAGTACGGGCGGCGCGGCTTGCAGGGGCTTGGGCAACCCGTCGTAGCCGGTGATCGTGTAGTGCGAGCCGGCGAAGGAGAACGCGCCGGGTTGCATCGCCTGTTTGATGATGTGCAGGCCCTCGACGAAGCGGTCGATGCGCACTCCCGGCGAGTCGTAGGGGATCCCCGACTGTTCGTAGTCGGTCGCCATCCAGCCGGCACCGAGGCCGATCTCGACGCGCCCGTCGCTGAGCACGTCCATCGTCGCCAACTCCTTGGCCAACACGACCGGGTGCTTGTAGTCGTTGTCGAACACGAGGGCGCAGATGCGCAGGTCGGTGGTGACGTTCGCGGCGGTCATCATGGCCGGTACAGGCGCCAGCTGATCGCCGAAGTGATCTGGCATGGTGAGGCAGTCGAAACCGTGAGCCTCCGCCCGCTGAGCGAGTGACACCCATTCGGCGCGAGTAGGGGCGGACGAGGCTTGGATGCCGAAGCGGAAGGGCCGGTGCGTGGTCATGGCCGAACGGTACAAGGTGATCCCCGTCCAGGTCGTGCCGCAACTAGCGTGAACTACGACGTGCACCGCTTTGCCTGGCCCCTCCGATTCGCCGCGATCATCGCCGCAGGCGCGCTGCTGATGACGGCGGTGGCGCTCGGCGTCGGGCCGCGGCTGTGGGGCATCGCCAACGCCCACGAGGAACTCCCGGTCACGCTGCCCGAGTTCCAGCCGCTGTCGCAACGCACCGTGGTGTACGACGCCGCGAACAACGTCATCGCCGTCTTCGAACGAGAGAACAGTCAGCCGATTTCGCTGACGCAGGTGCCGACCTCGGTGATCGCCGCGTTGCTGGCGGTCGAGGACACGGAGTTCTACTCGCACCACGGCGTCAACCTGCGTGGCTTCATGCGGGCGTTGCTGTCCAACTTCGCCAGCGACGGACCGACACAGGGCGCGAGCACGATCACCCAGCAGGTGGTCAAGAACGAGTTCCTCGCCGGTCTGCCCCGCGACGGTCGTTACAAGGCCTTGCAGGCCCACTACGCCACGATGCTCGAGAAGCAGAAGACCAAGGACGAGATCCTCGAGCGCTATCTGAACACGGTGTTCTTCGGCAACAACGCGTACGGGCTCCAGGCGGCGGCCGAGGTCTACTTCGGCAAGAGCGTCGAGCAGCTGACGATGCTCGAGGGTGCGTTCCTGGCAGGGCTGGTGCGATCACCGTCGGGCTATGACCCGATCAACAACCCGGAGCCGTCACGGCGGCGCTTCGAGCAGGTGACGGAGCGTCTCGCTGCCGTCGGGCTGCTGACCGAGCGCGATGCAGTGTCACTCGGCCAGAACTGGCCGATCCCGGACCGGGCGCGCAAGCTGGCATCGTTCAGCACCGAGCCCACCTACTACACGATCGCGCTGCGCGACTACCTGCTCACCAGGTCGAACATCCTCGGCGCGACCGAGCAGGAGCGGGCCAACCTGCTCTACCGAGGTGGCCTGCAGATCCACACCACCATCGATCCGGTCTTGCAGGCCGACGCCGAGCAGGCTCGCAAGATCCTCCCGGACACCACGATCGGGTTCGACGCCGCCGTGGTGTCGCTCGACACGACCAGCGGCGCCATCCGGGCGATGGTCGGGGGGCGGGGGCTTCGCCCCGACGTCCCCGGCGGCGAGGTCAACATGGCGCTCGTGCCACGCCAGACCGGCTCGGCGATCAAGGCGTTCATCCTCGCCAGCGCGTACGAGGCCGGAGCCGAACCGAAGGACATCATCAACGGACCAGGCCCTTGCTCGGTCAACGACTACACCAACGGCCAGCCGACGATCAAGATCGTGAAGGGCGACAGCAACAGCGAGATCGGTCCGCTCAACGGACGCAACACATGGCTGTCGAGTGACTGCGGATTCGTGCGGCTGAGCTTCGCCGTCGGCCTGCACCGCGTCGTCGACAACGTCTACCGGATGGCGCACTCCGCGTACTTCTACCAAGGGCAACCGACCACTGAACGGTCCGAGCCCTTCCAACCGTTGCCCCTGACAGCGACGGGGAACAACCCCATGGCACCCATCGACATGGCATCGGGCATGCAGACGATCCTGAATCTCGGCCTGCACCACGATCCGTATTTCGTGCAGTCGATCGATCGCGCCGACGGCACCCGTTTCTACACGCACGAGGATCCTGGAGTGCAGGCCCTCGACCCGGGTCCAGCGCTGAACACGATCGCGACCCTCAAGGGTGTCCTTCGGTCCGGCACCGGTGCGCGCAACCTGCGCAACTTCTCGCGGCCCGCAGCGGGCAAGACCGGTACGCAGTACGAGAACACGAATGCGTGGTTCATCGGCGGCACGCCGCAGTTGGCGACCGCAGTGTGGGTGGGCGACCCGAACGGCTACACACCGATGAACGGGATCGCGGAGTTCCGCGCCGAGATGGGCCGCAACGGCAAGGTGCAGGGTGCCGACTATCCGGCGCGGATCTGGGGTGCGTTCATGGAGACCGCACACAGCGGGCTGCAGGTGCTCGACTGGCCGGACGCGCCACCGCTCAGTCGGCCGTCGGCTCGGATCTACGTGCCGGGGGAGGAGTGCCTGGCCAAGTTGGTCAGTGGCACGCTGCCGCCCTCGGGGCCGACGACCTCGTCGACCAGCACCACCACGACGGTGCCGCCGACCACGCTGCCCGGCACGCCCGAGCCGCCGACCACGACCGCGCCCAAGGCGGTCGTGGTGCAGATCCCCAGTGGCACGCTCGTCCCCGACAACGTCCTCGATCCGAGAGCGCCGATGCCGTCGGTCGATCTCAAGACGTACGTGTATCCGTGCCTGAAGCCGCCGCCGAACGTGGTGATCACCAAGAAAGGCAAGTAGCGGCCGCACCGCCGACGACGGTGCTGGGGTACCCTCGTCCTCCAGGCCCTCGTCCATCGGAGAACAAGCCACGTGAACGCCGCTGCGCTCCTCGCGCTGCAAGAGATCGATTCCGCCCTCACCGGGATCGCCAATCGCCGCCCCCGCCTTTCCGAACTCGCCGCCCATCAGGCGGCCACGGCCGCGCTCGCGCAACACCAGGCGCTCATGGCGACCGCGCAGCGACGCATCGACGCCGCGCAGGCGTCGATCGAGGCCGCCGAGCACGCCTCGGCCGACATCACCACCAAGCGCACCCGGTTGGAAGCGCAGCTGAAGACGATCATCGCCCCGCGCGAAGCGGAGGCGTTGATGCACCAGATCGAGACGCTCAACGGTCAGCGTGGTGAGCTCGACGACCAGGAACTCGCCGCGCTCGACGAGCAGGGTGAGGGCGAGGCCGAGCTCGCGGTGCTCAACGGTCAGCTCCCCGAGTTGGCAGCCGCTGCCGCCGCGACCGAGGCCTCCTTGACCGAGGCAACCGGCGCGCTCGATGCGGAGGCAGCGGATCTGCACGAGCGCCGCCCCGGTGTGGCCGCCGCGCTCACGCCCGACGAGCAGCACGCCTACGACCGCGCCCGCCATCACTTCGACGGGGTGGCCATCAGTCGCCTGGAGGGTCACCGATGCCACGGCTGTCACCTCGACCTGTCGCCCGCAGAGATGGATCAGGTCAAGGCGACTCCGGAGGGATCGTTGCCCGAGTGCCCGCAGTGCGGTCGATTCCTGGTGCGCTGAGCCGATGCTGCTGTGGTTCCTGGGCACCGCGTTGGTGTCCGTCTGGTACGTGTTCACCGACCCACGGTTCGACTATCGCCTGCTCCTGTTCGGCGCGCTCCTGCCGGACCTGATCGACGTGCCGGCGGGGCAGGCGCGCTGGGCGCACAGCCTCACGGTCGCGGTCGGCACGCTGGCTGCAGTCATGATCGTCACCGCGGGTCGCAGGCCGGTGCGGCGACTGTTGCTCGGGTTGCCGATCGGCATGCTGCTGCACCTCGTGTGGGACGGCGCGTTCGCCAGTACCACGACGTTCTGGTGGCCGTTCAGCGGATCGTGGGGCGACGTGCAGGTGCCGTCGGTCGAGCGCAGCCTGTGGCTCGACGTCCTGATGGAGCTCGCCGGCGCGGCGGTGCTGTGGTGGGCCTGGAAGCGCTTCGGTCTGTCCGACCGCGAGCGTCGCGCGGAGTTCCTCCGCCGAGGCACCCTCTCCGACGTGGTTCACTGACATGGTGCTGTCCATCGTCCGTCACGCCCGCACCGAGGCCAACGCCGGAGGACGCCTCCAGGGTCGGCTCGATCTGCCGCTCGACGACGTCGGTCTCGTGCAGGCCGCGGCGCTCGCCGGGGCCGTGTCGGACATCGACCGGGTCGTGTGTTCGCCGGCGCTGCGTGCGCGACAGACCGCGGAGGTGTTCGGCATCGAACCCGTCGTCGACGAGCGCTGGCAGGAGATGCACTACGGCGAGTACGAGGGCAGCCGGATCGCCGACGTCCCTGCCGACGTGTGGCAGCAATGGATCGCCGACCCCGACTTCGCCGCGCCGGGAGGAGAAACGTTGCGGGCGGTCGGTGAGCGGGTCTTCGCGGCGCTCGACGAACTGGCCGACGAAGCTCGCCATCGCCACATCGTCGTGGTGAGCCACGCCACCCCGGTCAAGGTCGCCATGGCATGGGCACTGGGCGTCGATGTCGGCATCACCTGGCGTTGCTGGGTCGACCAGGCGAGCGTCACCCGCATCATCGTGCGCGACCGCGGCCCCGCCCTGTCGACGTTCAACACCGTCCCACCCCGCTGAGTCCAGTTCGAGCTCGGCATCTGGCCAGGATCGTTCCCGGGATCCGGGAACGATCCGGACCAGAAACTCGACTGGGAAGATTCCTGCCCAGAAGCCGATGGTGTGGTGAGTCGGTCTGTAAGCGGGAAACGATCTGCGCACCATTCGCTACCTGCGGCGATGCGAGGAATCGGCGTTCTACCTGCGGTGATGCCTCTTCTTCGTTCCCGTCATTTCCTCCCGAATCCCGACATGTTGTGTCACGGGTGTGTCACGGTGGCATCGTGGAACACGTGACTTTGAGCGCTGAGCGCCGGAGCTCGGGTGGCGCGAGTCGGGCGCGGTTGGCGGAGTGGGAGCGGCGGGCGTTCAGGGTGCTGCGTGAGCATGCCGAGCTGGTGACGGTCGTCGACGACGAGCTGCCGGAGCTCGAGGACTGGTTGACTAGGTACCGGCGCTAGAAGGGCTCTGGCTTTGGGGGTGCGGCTGCCTTATTGCGCCGTTCGAGGAAGCGGTCGTATCGACTTCGGAAGGTGTAGACGTAGTCGGCCATCGCCTCGGCGAACGAGAGAGCGTCGGTGGCGTCCTCGTGTAAGACCACGGTGTCGACCTTGTGTGCCGCGTCGTTGCCGACCACGCGCAGAGCGTCTGCCCACTCAACGAGACGACCGTCGATCGCGCCCGTCTCCTTCAAGTTGTTGAGCTTCGCAGCGAGGGTGCGGCCCTCGGCGCCGAGGTCTACGGCGATGCCTTCGAGAAGTCGGCGAGCGAGGATCGCGGCCGCGGTGTGAGCGCTGACGGACATACATCGTTGTGCTTCGTCGAAGTCTCGCCGGATCCCCGCGGGCGCGTCGGTTGATAGCTCCCGCACAGGCAGTGGCCAGAGTCGGCGCGGCGGCGAGATGTCGACGTCGCCGGGGTTCCCCCATTGGTCAAAGGTGCGGCCGGCGACGATCGCTGATTGGCACGCAGGGCACGTGGCAAGGATGACCTGGAACCCGAGGTCGGCATCCTCCTGGTATGTGTAGACCGTGCCTGTGATTGGAGCGCTGACGTGCTTGCTGCACGAGCCGCACTCGACTGCGATCTGCTCGGGCGGCGGGTTGTCGAAGTCGACGGTCACGAAGCGCGGGACTCGGCCGCGTCGCACCACAGGACGTCCGCGAGCTGCTCCGGGGTGAGCTCATCGAGCGCGGCCAGCGCGGCCGGGACGTCGAGCACTCGGAGGTTGGTGCGGTCCACGTGGTGCAGGAACTTGCGCTCGTCGTAGGGCCGGGTACTGTCTCGGGTTCGGGAGGCCATGATCTCTCCTTTCAATGACTCGGGTCGCCCTTGCCGGGGCGGCCCTTGTCGCGTGTTCGGTTGGTGCCCAGTCTCGCCGCGACGGCCAGCTCGAGCGCGGATTCCTCGACTGTGGACCAGCTCGCTGTGGCGTCTCGTGAGATCCAGCGCTCCTGGTGGACCTTCGGCGCCCGATCGGCCGGGAGACGTGAACACGGCCGGTTGCAATGACCGGTTGAGGGGTGCCGCCCGCAAGGTTGGAGATCACCTCGAACCTCGCGGGCGGCCTTGCCTCGGCCGGACCCCAGGAGAGAGACAGCCGAGGCGGGGGGTCAGCTCGCGGCGGTGATCTTGCGGAGCGTCTTGCCGGGCGTCGGGCACGCCACCGCGAACCGGCCCTTGATCCGCATCAGGCTCTGGTCGTTCGCGAAGCCGGCATGACCGGAGACCTCTGCGGAGAAGTCCTGGCGGAGCACCAGGTACAGGCCGGAGACGTCCGCGACGAGGGTCTGGCCGGCCGACAGCGACGGAACTGCGATCATCCGGATTCCAGGGCCGACCATCGCGGCGGCGCCGTCAGCGTGGATCGGCACACCATCGGTCGTGGTGCGCGACAGCTCCCACGCGACCACGTTCGCCGAGGCGAACGCGACGATCGAGAGCGGGTCGGCGCCGGCGTCCACCAGCTCACCCCACGCCATGATGACATCGGACCGGAAGTCCGGTCCGCCGATCGCCTCCGGGGCGACGGCCATCACGCCTTCGGGCTCCGGGGCGCCGGAACCGAACAGGAGCCCGGTGTCGAGCTTCGGACCCATCGAGTCGGCGATCGCCTTCGCGAGGAGATCCGACATCGGCAGCTCGGCGTCGCTCACGAACTCGTTGGACATGCCGAGCAGACCTGCGAGCTTCGCGACCGCGACGACGTCGGCGCCGTCGTTGAGGTCAACCGTCGGGATCGTGCCATTCTCGGAGACCCAATCGAAGCCCTCCGGCGACGCGGTCGGGAACGACACCGAACCGCGTTCGGTCGGCAGCGGCGTGATGTTGCGGGCGAACGGCGCGCCGGTAACGGCGGCGTTCGCGACGAACGTGGCGAGCTCGTCGGAGCAGACGAACCCGTCGAACGAACTGGTGGAAGTGGGCATGGTTGGTGGACCTCCTCGGTCACTGACTGACGATGGATGCAAGGCGCCAGCGGCAGGGAGCATCACGCTCGACTTGCACGGTGCTGGCTCGGCAGGGCATCGCGCCCGGACCCGTCGAAGGAGATCGCCTCACTCCGACCGGGGCACCCTACCGCGCTGCGTGCTCCTCGACCAGCCATCCCGGCGGCTGCAGCCGAACCTTCTCGACGCCGCTGGGACTCATCACCGTGATCGACAGCTCACCCGCGACGAGCATCGCCCGGCCGGCGTCATCGAGCGCCGCGTACTGCCGCGACCACCAGTCATCGGGCGCATGCCACGACGCGGGCGCCATGTCGCCGAGCAGATCCCGCTCGAGGTCCTCGAAGTCGTCTTCGTTGCTGTACTCGCTCATCGACGTGACCTCCTCAGGTCGGTTGGACAGAATCGGCCACGACGAGCGGCTCGTGAACGGCGACAGCCACTTGCGAACGTCGAGCGGGCAGAGGTAGCCGCGAATCGGCTGTGGGGCGCTGAGAGGCCGTAACCCTGTCCGAAACCCGTCCACGCGTGCAGCCGGGCGGCCCTGCCATTTCCCCCAAGATTACATCCCAAATCCAGCCCCGCTTCAACGCGCAGCCCCCTTTGACCTCTTGGCTCCGCTCGGCCGCGGTGGTCCCCCACCCGGGCCCCGGCCTCGTTGGCGAGCTCGGGCTCGTGTTCGTGAGCTCGTCATGCGCTGCGCTCCTCGGTCGTGGCTGCTTGGCGGCGTTGGCTGCGGAGGCGTCGGCGTGGCTTCTCTGAGAGGCCGGCCCAGATCCCGAAGCGTTCGACGTTGTCGAGTGCGTACTCGAGGCAGGGTTCGATGACGGGGCATCGGTTGCAGATGGCGATCGCGGGTCGGACGTCGTCGCCTTGGCTGGGGTACATCAGCTCGGTCATGCCTCGGCAGGCAGCGTGCTGGTGCCAGTCGGGGCGGCGGGGTAGGTCGATCATGTGGCGGGCGTTCACTCGTTCCGCTTCGATGGCTTCGAGGGCACGGCGAAGGAGCTCGACGGCGCGAGGTGTGGCGAGGCCGCAGAGGGAGCGGGCGGCTTCGACGATGCTGGCGGGTTCGGGGTCGGGGACTGTGGGAAGCGTGGGAACTTCCCACACGTGGGAAGGGTGGGACCGCTGTCGACCCGCAACGTCACAACGCCACTACCAGGGGAAAGAGAGAGAGAAATCGGATTATCTTGATAGGGGCGACAGGGGGAGGGTGTGGGAACTTCCCACTTCCCACACGGGCGGGCTGTCGTGGTCATGCCGGCCGGTTATTTCCGGGGTAGTAGAGGGCGGTCCCGTCGGTCTCGGTCTCTTCGGCGATCCACTTCTCGGCGATGGCGTGGGCGATCATCTCCTCGGGAGTGGCGAGGGCCTGCAATGTGGTGAGCAGTGCTGCGGTTGGCACGATGGTGAGGGCCTCGGTCCAGAGGTCGTACTGCTGCCCGCTGTGGGCTTCGCTGTAGCCGTAGAACATCGGCTCATGAATGGTGCACCAACCCGTGCGGTCGAGGAGGTACTTGGGGTTGGCGTCGCGCTCGCCCGGGTAGGGGATTTCGAAGGCGAGCACGCGCTCGATGGTGATGCAGGTTGCTTGGCCGAGCTCGTCGCCGGCTCTGATCTCGAAGTGCGACACGACGGCCAGGAGGTCGCCGGCGGGCACGATGGTGGTCATTGGTGCGTCCTTGGTTGGGGATGGTGCTGGGGGTTAGACGAGGCTGTGAGGTTGGCACCACGGAGCGCGGTTTTGCGTTGGACGGGTTGGACCGTCCAACTCGCCGACTTGAAAATCGCAGTTGAGTGAAAAAATCCGCAACGCTGTGACCAGGTTAAATAGATAGATAG
>JBBQTC010000071.1:0-18519 GCA_038234785.1 Acidimicrobiales bacterium | reverse complement strand
GTGGGGGGGTGATAACGTGTGGGCGCCTACCGCCGCCGGCGGTCGGGCGATCCGGCCTTCCGGCGGGGCCTCCCCGCCCGCGGTGGTCGCCACCTCGCCGACGCCCGTTCTGTACGACACGGTCCGAACCGGCCCACCGGTGTGCACCTCGCCCGCCAGCGAGTCGGCGAGGTGTTCGGCGAGTGCGTGCATGGTGGAGACCACGCTGTACTGCAGCTCGGTGTCGAGTGGCGGAGTTCGACGGAGTTGGTCGACCAAGTGGGCCACACCGAGCGTGCGATGGTCGATGCACATGTGCCCGTCCACCATCGATCGCACCGCCTTCCTGGCCCCGTCGGAGAGCGGCGCCGCGTCGATCCAGTCGTCCAACCTCTGCGATGGCTCGATCCCCGTTCGCCCTCGCAGGGACTCGTAGGCGACCTCGCCCGCATCCCAGTCGAGGTCGTGTCCGAATGGGGCGGTCACTGGGAGGCCGGCGTGCCGATGGTCGGACAGTGCGGTGCCCGCGTCCGTCACGAGCTGCTGGACGGCGTGCATCTCGTCGGCGACGAACTGTCCGCCCGTGTCGACGCGGTGCCCCGTGACATCGACCACGCTGTCCACCTTGCCGCCGACGCGGTCGCGCGCCTCGAGCACCAGGACCGAGCGCCCGGCGGCCTCGAGTGCCGCTGCGGCAGTCAGCCCGCTGAACCCGGCGCCGACGACCACCACATCGGCGTCGAGCGCGTCGCTCATCCGGTGAGGCCGGCCAGACCGCCCGCTGCAGCCATGTCGGCGGCATCGCCACCCTTGCGGCTCATCGCCCGCATCGCCAGCGCGGCCAGGCCGACCGCGGCGAGCGTCACGATGAGCATCACGGTCGCCAGCGCGTTGAGCGCGGGCGTGCTCCCCGCTCTCGCACCCGAATAGATCTTGATCGGCACGGTCTCGGTCGATGCCCCGGTGGACAGGAACGAGGAGATGACGAAGTCGTCGACCGAGGTCGCGAAGGTGACCATGACCGCGGCGAAGATCGCCGGGGCCAGCATCGGCAGCAGCACGAGCCGGATCGCCTGCATCCGTGTCGCTCCGAGGTCTCGAGCAGCTTCCTCGTACTGGTCGCCGATGGCCGCGAGGCGACCACGAACGATCACGACGACGAACGACATGGTGAAGGTGATGTGGCCGAGGAGTTGACGAGTGAGACCGTCGGGTGTGCCCACGTACACCTGGGTGAACACCAGGAACAGGGCGACACCGAAGACGATCTCGGGCGTGACGATGGGGACGAGCATCAAGCCGTTCGCCGCGTTCGAGAGCCTGCCCCGCCAGCGGTGCAGGCCGATCGCCATCGCGACCCCGATGGGCGTGGCGATGAGCATGCACATCACCGCCAGCTTCAGCGTGTTGGACAATGCGATGTGGAGCGCGTCGTCGTGCCACACCGAGGCCACCGGGTCACCCCAGTACCAGCGGAACGACGGCGACTGGAAGGTCGAGCGGCTCTTGCCCGAGTTGAGCGAGATGCGCACGGCCACGAGCACCGGCAGCAGGGACCAGAGCACGTAGACCCACGTGATCATGGCCAGGACGGGTGCCCGCCCGTTGCGACGGCGGAAGGGATTCATCGCTCGGCCGCCCGCTGTTGACGGATCGTGGTGACCAGGTAGTACACCATCAGCACGAAGAGGAAGGCCATCAGCACGAGGACGAGTGAGGCCCCGGTCTGGGGCTGGCTGGAACCACGCAGGTAGTACTCGATCTGGTTCCCGATCATCTCCGTCTTCGGTGACCCGCTGGTGAGGTAGGTGTTCGTGTAGTAGTCGCCGAACATCGGCAGGATCGTGATGACGCTCGCCGCCATCAGGCCCGGCACGGACAGCGGCAGCGCGACCCGCACGAACGTGTGGAACGCGTTCGCCCCCAGATCGCGGCCCGCTTCGATGAGACGCCCGTCGAGCCGTTCGAGCGCCGAGTAGAGGGGCAGGATGAAGAACGGGATGTAGCCGTAGACGAGCCCGATGACCACCGTGTACCAGTCGCCGTCGAGCCAGTTGCGCGGATCGTTCTGCAGGTGCAGCCAGCGGAGCACGTCGTTCACGTAGCCGTCGATCTGCAACAGGTTCGTCCACGCCAGCATGCGCATGAGGTAGCTGATCCAGAACGGCAGGACCAGCGCCGCGAGGAGCAATCCGCGCGAGCGCTGGGCCTTGCGGGCGACGTAGTACGCGACCGGGTACCCGATGACGACGCACCCGAGCAGCGAGAGTCCGACGAACGTGAACGTGCGCTGGAACACGTGCCGGAGATCTCCACTGAACACGCGGTCGAGCACCTTGCCCATCGCGGAGAAGTCCCACTGCAACGGATTCCAGGTTGGGATCGTGGTTCGCAGGATCGGATCCACGGTGCCGAACGCGACTGCCATCACCGCATACACGGAGACGAGGAAGAAGATGATCAGCCATGCGACGCCGGGTGCGGCGAACGTGGCCCAGAAGACGTTGCGGCGGCGTGCGGGAGAGCTGACCGCGAGGGCCACGGACTCAGCCTCCGGCCGTGAACTTCGACCAGGCTGCCTCGTACATCGCCTTCGTGTCGGGATCCAGCGGCGCGTAGTAGAGCCCCTTGTCGATCTCCTCCTGGGTCGGCACGCAGTTGCGCAGGTTCTCCGGGACATAGCCACCGTTGATGACGTAGTCGGCGTCGAACTTGGTCAGCGCCGGCAGGTAGCCGACCCAGCTGAAGTTCTTCTCGGCGACGTCGTTGTCGAGCAGGTAGTTGATGTAGAGGTGGGCGAGGACAGGGTTCTCGGCACCGGCGAGGACGGCCATCGAGTCGTTGGTCACGACGTACTCACCGGCGGGCGGGTGCCAGAACCCCAAAACGTCGGCCGTGACGCCGTCGGGAAGGTAACCGGCGGCACCGGTGATGAGGTCGGCACTCCACGTCTCGGCGATGGTCGTGGACCCTTCCGGGATGTCCTTGTAGCCCTCGATGTTGACCTTCACGTTCACCAGGTCGATCAATTGCAGGAGGTCCGACACGGCCTGATCGATCACCTTCTGGTCCTTGCTGTTCATGTCGAGCACTCCGTTGCGCAGCATCGCCATGCCGAGCGCCTCGCGATCGGAGTCGAGCACCGAGACCTCGCCCTTGAAATCGGTCGCGTTCCAGATGGTGTCCCAGCCCTGATCGGCCACCGTCGCCGCGTCGATGCGATCCGCGCGGAACCCGATGCCCGTGCCGAAGAACGTGTACGGCAGCGAGTACGTCGCTCCCTTGTCGTACCAGGGGTCGTTGAACGTCGAGACGATGTTGGTCGTGTTCGTGATGTAGCTCTTGTTCAGCGGCTGGAGCAGTCCACCGTTGATCATGTTGCCGATCGTGTCGTTGGCCACCGAGTGGTCGAGGTCGGCCTTGAGCGCACCGGACGCAAGTTTGGCGATCACCTCGCTGTCGGTGTCGAACGTCGAGATCTCGACCTTCACGCCGAACTCGTTCTCGAAGTCGGCGATCACGTCCGGGTTCACGTAGTCGGCGTAGTTGACGATGCGCAGTGGGCCCTTCTCGGGCTGGAGCCCGTCGGCGATCGCCTTGGTGACCTTGCGGTCCGATGAGGACGAGTTCTTGCCGCAGGACTGCAGCAGTGGCACGCCTGCGCCGAGCAACACCCCCATCTGCGCGGATCGGGCCAGGAACTGCCGTCGTGATGTGGTCATGTGTCCCCCAAGGAGTTGATTGACTCATGAGTCAGAATAACAAACAATCGAGGTGGGGTCAGGAGGGCGCGGTGGAAGCACGAGTTCGGGTGATCGACGATCCGGTGGGAATCCGCTCTGCCCGCACGTTGCCGGCCGCGTGGTACGGCACTGCATCGCACTTCGAACGCGAGGTCGATCGTGTCTGGCGGCGGAGCTGGATCTGTGTGGGCGACCACTCCGACATGCCGGAGGACGGTTCGTGGCGAGCGCTCACGGTGGCCGGCCGGCCGGTGCTGCTGGTGCGAGATCGTGCCGGCACGCTGAGGGCGTTCCTCAATGTCTGCCGGCATCGGGCAGCACCGTTGTGCGACGTCGGTGATCAGGGATCGGGGGCCGCGATCAGCTGCCCCTACCACGCGTGGTTGTATCGGCTGGACGGATCGCTTGCCCGCGCGCAGGGTGTCGGGACGCCCGATGGCTTCGATGTCGAGGACGTCTCGCTCCGGCCGCTCGGTCTCGCGACATGGCGGCGGTGGGTGTTCGTCCACGCCGACGCTGACGCCGACGACCTCGATCTGGGCCCGCTCGCCGACGCGATCGGTGGGTACCCCGTCGAGTCGATGCACGTGGTGCTGAGCGAGACGCACGAACGACCGTTCAACTGGAAGGTGCTCCTCGAGAACTACAGCGAGAACTACCACACGCCGTTCGTGCACCCGGAGATCGACAGCTCGTCGAGCCACGACTACCCGATGGTGAGCGACGGCCCCGTCTTGTACGCATGGGACCGGCCGCTGCGCCCTTCCGATGAGGTGGGGGAGCGGCTGGCGTCGCTGCTGCCCGGCGAGTCCGGCTGGGACGCAATCGCGGCGGCCACGCCGTCGATGCCCTACGACGTGGGGAGCTACCTGAGCATCTGGCCCAACCTGATGTTGAACGTGTTCCCCGACGCCGCGCTGGCGATGTGGATGGAGCCGCTCGCGGCGGACCGAACGCTCGTCCACCGGCGCCTGTACGCACACCCTTCCGCAGATGCTGCGGCCGTCGATGCGCAGACGGCAGCGCACCGCCTGGTGCACCTGCAGGACGTCGACATCTGCACCGCGGTGCAGCGCTCGCACGACGCCGGCGTCGATGCCGACGGTGTCCTCGCCACGGTCGAGGAGCGCGGCGTGTACTGGGTGCACCAGCGGCTCCGTGCGGCGCTGGCCGACGACTGACGTGGGGCGCACCGCCCATCCTTGAGGGTTACGGCGTCACCTGGTGACGCCAGAAACCTCAAGGTCGTCGGGTGGGTCAGTATCCCCGAGGGAGGCCCAGCACGTGCTCGGCCACGTAGCTGAGGATCAGTTCTTGGCTGATGGGCGCGATGCGCATCAACCGGGCCTCGCGGAAGTAGCGCTCCACGTGGTACTCGGTGGCGTACCCGAATCCGCCGAGGGTCTGCACGGCGCGGTCGGCGGCGAAGTAGCCGGCGTCGGCGGCGAGGTACTTGGCGATGTTCGCTTCCTCGCCGCAGGGTAGTCCCGCGTCGACGAGCCGAGCAGCCTCTTCCACCATCAACTCGGCAGCGCGCAGCCGAGCATGCGCCTCGGCCAGTGGGAACGCGATCGCCTGGTTCTGACCGATGGGTCGGCCGAACACCACTCGCTCCTTCGCGTACGCGACCGCTCGCCGTAGCGCCGCGTGACCGATGCCGATGGCCTCGGCCGCAATCAGCACCCGTTCGGCGTTGAGGCCGTCGAGGAGGTAGTGGAACCCGCGACCCTCTTCGCCGACGCGATCCGTGACGGGTACGTCGACGTCGTCGTACGTGGTCTCGCAGGATGCGACGGCATTGCGACCCATCTTCGGGATCGGCGCGACCCCGATGCCCTGTGCGTGGCGATCGACGAGGAAGAGCGTCATTCCCTGCGTGGGCTTGGCGCACTCCTCGAGCGGGGTCGTCCGGGTGAGCAACAGGATTCGATCCGCTTCGAGGGCCTTCGAGGTCCAGACCTTGCGCCCGTTGATCACATACCGGTCGCCGTCACGGACGGCCCTGGTGGTGATCCGGGTGGTGTCGGTTCCGGCGTCGGGCTCTGTGACGCCGAAGGCCACGTGGACGCTCCCGTCGGCGACGCCCGGAAGGTAGGCCGCCTTCATCGCCTCGGACCCATGGCGGATGACGGGTTGCATCCCGAAGATGCTCATGTGGATGGCCGATGCGCCGTTCATCGCCGCGCCGGACGCAGCCACGGTCTGGAGGACCGCTGCTGCCTCGGTGATGCCCTGACCACCCCCGCCGTAGACCTCGGGGATGGAGATGCCGATCCATCCTCCGGCCGCCATCGCTCCGTAGAAGTCCCACGGGAAGCGGTGCTCGGTGTCGCAGGCGGCCCAGTAATCGTCGTCGAACTGCTCACACAGCGTTGCGACGTGCTGACGAATGAGCGGGAGATCACCAGAATCGTCAGCCATGGCTGCAGGGTAGACCCCTCCGCGTCGTACGATCTGACCTGTGATGATCAGCGTCGACATCAATTCGAACGGCGTCGAGGTGTTGCTCCACGACGTCTCCGGCACCCAGGTGCTCCCGCCCCTCTGGTTGCGCGAGCGATCGCTTGCCCCGGACCAGATGGATGCTGGGACTCAGCAGCGATTGGTCGATCCCCATCGATGGTCGGCCGACCTCGCGATCGAGGCCGCCGAGGTGGTGGGCGAAGCCGTCCACGTGCACTTCAGCGACGGCCACGAGGAGACGTTCGCGTTCGCCGAACTGGCGCGCACGCTCGGGATGCCCGACGGCATCCCGGCGCCGATGCCGTGGCGCGCCGACGCCGGCCGCCCGCAGCTCCACGACTGGGACGCCGTCCGTTCCGAACCCAAGGCCCTGCTCGACGCGCTCGCTGACTTCCTCGCGAGGGGCACCATCGTCGTCGCCGGTGTTCCGAGCGAGCCCGGAGCGGTACTGACCGTCGCCGAGCGGTTCGGCATCGTGCGCGACACCAACTGGGGTCGCCTGTTCGACGTGCGCTCCGTCCCCAACCCGAACGACCTCGCCTACACGGCTGTGCCGCTCGGCCCCCACACCGACAACCCGTATCGCGATCCCACGCCGGGCATCCAGCTGCTGCATTGCCTCGTCAACGAGACCAGCGGAGGGCTCTCCACCCTGGTCGACGCGATCGCGGTCACCGATCAGCTGCGCCACGAGGATCCCGACGGGTTCGAGCTGCTGGCCACCGTGCCGGTGCAGTTCCGGTTCGTCGATGCCACCGACGACCTTCGCTACGTGCGCCCCGTCGTGATGCGCGACCACGCCGGGCAAGTCACCGGCCTCGCGTACAGTCCCCGCCTCGACTACCTCCCGGTGATGTCGCCGGCCGACACGCGTGCGTACCAGCAGGCACGCCGCCGGTTGTCCGAGTTGCTCGTCGACCCCGAGTTCGAGATCAAGTTCGTGTTGCAACCCGGCGAGGTCGAGATGTTCGACAACTCGCGGGTGCTGCACGGTCGGACCGGGTTCGACCCGCACGAGGGCCGTCGTCATCTGCAGGGCTGTTACATCGACGGCGACGCGCCCCGCAGCCGCTATCGGATGCTCAAGCGACCAGGAGTGCTGTGATGGAGCAGGTGGAGTTCGTTCGCATGGCCGACGGCACGAAGGATGAGTACGAGTTCCTGCACGGGTTCGAGCGGGCGTACATCGCCGAGTTGCCCGACCGCATCCTCGCCAACCTGCGCCTGCTCGAGGGCGGCCTCGACGGGTATCGAGTGACACGACTCGAACACTCCCTGCAATCCGCAACCAGGGCGGAGCGTGACGGCGCCGACATCGACTGGATCGTCGCCGCGTTGGTGCACGACATCGGTGACGCGCTTGCACCGGAGAACCACTCGCAGCTCGCCGCGGCCATCCTGCGCCCGTACGTCCGCGACGAGGTGACCTGGGTCGTGAACATGCACGGCATCTTCCAGCAGAAGTACTACGGGCAGCATCTCGGCGTCGACCCGAATGCACGGGATGCGTATCGCGATCACCCTTGGTTCGACAGCTGCGATCGCTTCTGCGACCGCTGGGACCAGGCATCGTTCGACCCCGACTACGACACGCTGCCGCTCGAGCACTTCGAGCCCATGGTGCGCGAGGTGTTCAGCCGGCCGGCGTTCGCGGCTGCCTGAACCGGCCGTCGCGTCCGAACCGGCGGTGCGAGGCTCGGGGAGCGCCGCTATCGTGCAGGCGCTGCAGGGGAGACCCGGCAGCGGTTGGCGACGTGGCCGAGTGGCTGAGGCAAGGGCCTGCAAAGCCCTCCACATGGGTTCGATTCCCATCGTCGCCTCCAGGTCGTTTCGAGGGGTCCCGGTCACGGGGCCCCTCGTTCGCGTCCGGTGGGACATGGGGCTCCTGGCGCTGCCATGCTGATGACCGGGCGACGAAGGGGGACTTGCGTGACCGGTTGGAACTTTGCTGACGTCTACGAGGCGGTGGCCGCCACCGTGCCGGATCACCCGTGCCAGGTGCAGGGCGAGCGGGGCATCTCGTGGGCGGAGTTCGACGCACGCGCCGACGCGCTGGCGGCCGACATGCTCGCTGCCGGCCTCGGGCACCAGAGCAAGGTTGCCGCCTACCTGTACAACGGGCCGGAATACCTCGAGACGTACGTCGCCGCGTTCAAGGGTGGCTTCGCGCCGGTCAACACGAACTATCGGTACGGGCACGACGAGATCCTGTACCTGTTCGACAACGCCGACGCCGAAGCGGTGGTGTTCCACGCCGCGTTCGTCGACCTCGTCGAGCAGGTCCGCCACGACCTGCCCAAGGTGCGCCGCTGGTACTGCGTCGCCGACGGCACCGCGCCGGTGCCGTCGTGGGCGGTCGACTACGAGTCGGTGGTCGCGATCGAGGTCGACGGCCCCGTTCGCGGCCCGTGGGGCCGCAGCGGTGACGACCTCCTGCTGCTCTACACCGGCGGCACCACCGGGATGCCCAAGGGTGTCATGTGGCGCCAGGACGACCTGTTCAACGTGCTCGGCGCCGGCGGCAATGCCGTGCTCGGCGTCCCCCCGGCGGACTCCATCGACGAGGTCGTGTCGCGACTGTCTCCCGACGTGCCCGGCCGGGTGCTGCTGTCCGCCTGCCCGCTGATGCACGGCACCGGTCAGTTCTCCAGTCTGATCGCGATGAACCTCGGCGGCTCCGTGGTCACCCTGCCATCACGTCACTTCGACGTCGACGAGCTGCTGTCGGAGATCGAGCGCAACGGTGTCAGCTCGGTCATCATCGTCGGTCAGGCCTTCGCCGGTCCGATCCTCGAGCGGCTCGACGCGGAGCCCGGCCGCTACGACCTTTCGAGCGTCGTGATGATGTCCTCCTCGGGCGTGATGTGGTCGCACGACAACAAGGAGGGCCTGCTACGGCACATGCCCCAGGCCGCGCTGTTCGACTCCTTCGGATCCTCGGAGGCGGTCGGAATGGGCGCGTCCGTCTCCACCGCCGACGGCACCAGCCAGACGGCCCGTTTCCAGATCGGCCCGGCGTGCGCGGTGTTCACCGAGGACGGTCGCCGCGTCGCTCCCGGGTCGGGTGAGCGCGGTCTGGTCGCGGTGACCGGCTTCATCCCGCTCGGCTACTACAAGGACGAGGCGAAGACGGCGCAGACGTTCCGGATCTTCGAGGGGCAGCGCTGGACCGTGCCCGGCGACTGGGCCGAGGTGAACGACGACGGCACCCTCGCCTTGCTCGGCCGTGGCTCGGTGTGCATCAACACCGGCGGCGAGAAGGTCTTCCCGGAGGAGATCGAGGAGGCCGTCAAGCAGCACCCGTCGGTGCGCGACGCGGTGGCCGTTGGCATCCCCGACGACCGCTTCGGCGAGACCATCTGCGTCATCGTCGAGCCGGCGGACGGCGCGGTCCCGGAACTGCACGATCTCGCGGAGCACGTCAAGTCGCACCTCGCCCACTACAAGGCGCCCCGACACCTGGTCGTGGTCGACACCATCGGCCGCGCCCCGAACGGCAAGGTCGACTACAAGCGGCTCAAGGCGGTTGCGTTCGCACAGCTCGGTGTCGGCTGATCGGTAGCCTCGGCCGGATGCGCCGATGGCTGACGATGGCTCTTCGAGCAGCGGTGGAGCGCCCGGCGGTCGCCGTGTACGGCAGGGTTGTGGGCGCCTGGGTCACCGTCTATGTGTGCTTCGTGATCGCCGGCCAGCGATTCAGCACTGCGTTCGCTCACGGTGGGTGGCAGATCGCCCCGTACGACCTGCTGTCGGCGCGCCCGATCCGAACGTCGCTGCTGGTGCACGTGCAACCGCCTGTCTGGAACCTCGTGATCGGGCTGACGGCCCGGTGGTCGCCGTTTCCCGACGGCCTCTCGTTCCAGCTGCTCATGGCATGCATCGGTGTCGGCGTCGCGGTACTCGTCGCCCGACTGGCATTGCTCTGCGGAGTCTCCGACGCCGCCTCGTTCTGGGTCGGGCTCGGCGTCGGGTTGTTGCCGAGCACGTTCCACGACGTCTTCGCGCTTCGCTACGAACTCCCGAGCGCGCTGCTGCTCCTGGCCGCGGTCAACGTCGTCCTCGGTCGGGACGGCCGACTGGATCGAGCTGGCCTGGTCCGGGCGTCGGCAGTCGTGACGGTCCTGGCGTTGACCCGCTCGCTCTACCACCCGCTCTGGCTCGTCGGCGTACTGCTCGTGTTCGCGTGGCCCGGCGGCGCGTGTCCTACCGGACGATCGCCGTCATCGTGGGCGTACCGATGCTGCTCGTCGCAGCGTTGGTCGCCAAGAACATGGCGCTGGTCGACTCGCCGTCGCTCGCCTCGTGGGAAGGCATGAACCTGCTTCGATCGGTGCAACTGGCCGTGCCACAGGACGATCTCGATCGGCTCGCGGCGGCGGGAGAGATCTCCGATGTCGCACGTGTTCCGCCCTTTGCCGCTTATCGGTACTCCGGGCAGCGATGCCCCCGTGCATGGCGTCGGGGAGCGGGCTCCTCGACGCCGAGTATGCGGCCGAGACGATGGTGTCGCCTTTCGACGGGTCCGAGATGTCCGTCCCGAACTACAACTACCGCTGTTTCGTCGATGTCTTCGACCAAGCGGGGCGTGATGCTCGATCGCTGATCATGGCGCGGCCACGGATCTGGCTCCACGCCCGCGTGGCCTCGTTTCGCGCCTGGTTCACCGACTATCCGTCGACGTCCAGCCCCGCCGATCGATGGATGGCTCTCGGTGCGAGTGCGTCCGTGCCGATCCTGCGGGTCGACACGAGTGGATGGAACTCGAGGTTCTACGCATCCCTCGTGAACCGCCCACTGTCCATCGCTCCGATCGTGGCGTTCGTAGCCCTCATCGTGTGGCTCGCGCGATCACTCCGACGTTGGCGCGTTCGACGCAGCATCGATCGCGTGGATCTGCTCGGTGTTCTCGTCGCCTTCCTCTATCTGTTCACGTGTGCCGTGTCCGTCCTGTTCGAACTCGGAGAACAGGCGAGATTCCGAACCGGGGTCGACCCGATCATCTATGCAGCGCTCGCCATTCGGACCGTACGTTGGCGGTCCGACCGTCGAGCTTCGCCCACCGAGTGAGCCACATGTCCTTCACGCACTTCATCGCCATCCTCCTTGCCGGCATCGGTGCCGGCACGATCAACACCGTCGTCGGATCCGGTTCGCTGATCACCTTTCCCACACTGGTTGCGCTCGGCTATCCGCCGCTGCTGGCCAATGTCTCGAACAACATCGGACTCGTTCCAGGGTCGATGTCGGGCGCCTACGGCTACCGACGTGAGCTCGCGGGGCAGCGTTCCCGGTTGCAGAAGCTGGTCCCTGCGTCGGTGCTCGGTGGACTCACCGGATCCACGCTGCTGCTGATACTGCCGCCGGGGGTCTTCAAGCGCGTCGTGATCGTACTGATCGCGATCGCGTTGGTCCTGGTGATCCTGCAACCGACGGTGTCCCGCCGAGTCGCCGCCCGTCGCCAACGCGGTGGCGGTGCCCACGGCGACGTCACGCCGGGGCTCGCTGCGATCGTCTGCGCCACCGGCGTCTACGGCGGCTACTTCGGCGCCGCCCAGGGGATCATCCTGATCGCCGTGCTGGGCATCTTCCTCGACGACGACCTGCAGCGCCTCAACGCCGCCAAGAACGTGCTCGCACTCAGCGTCAACGCCGTGGCATCCATCGTGTTCGTGCTCAGCACGGAGATCGACTGGAAGGTCGTCGGGGTGATCGCCGTCGGCTCCACCGTCGGCGGCCAGGTCGGCGCCAAATTCGGTCGTCGGCTGGATCCCAGGTGGCTGCGAGCGTTGATCGTCGTCGTCGGTCTCACCGCACTCATCCGCCTGCTCTAGCCGAGACGAGGTCGCCGAGGCCGCGGGCCCGCGGTGCGGCTACTTCGCGCCGTGGTGTGACTCGACTACGTTCGCTGACGTGGAACTCCAAGTACGCAAGGTGGTGTCCGTCGTCGAGACGATCCGGACCGAGACGGGTCGTCCCGTCACCGGACTGCACCGCAAGATCGCAACCGCAGTCATCATGGCCAACCCCTACGCCGACCAGTTCGTCGAAGACCTCGACGAACTCGTTGCGCTGGGTGCTGGGCTGGGGGAGTTGCTGGTCCTCGAGGCGCTCGCCGCACTCGGCGTCCCGGCGGCCGACGTGAGCTCGTACGGGAAGGCGGCCGTGGTCGGGGGCGGCGGCGAGATCGAGCACGCCGCGGCGTTGATCCACCCGCGTTTCGGAGCGCCCATCCGAGCGGCGTTGGGCAAAGGGCCGGCGATCATCCCGTCGACGAAGCTGATGGGTGGACCCGGCACCCGGGTCACCGTGCCGTTGACCAACTGCGACGACATCTGGGCCTTCGACGACATGGACGCGATCGCAATCTCGGTCGACGACGCGCCGTGTCACGGCGAGGTCATGGCGGTACTCGGACTCGGGGTCGGCGGCCGTCCCCTGCACCGAATCGGGGCCAAGGGATGACCTTCAAGGCGATCATCCTCCTCCGACGGCGCGACGACATGACGCCCGACGAATTCCGTACCTGGTGGCTCGACGACCACGCACCGCTGGCCGCCCGCCTTCCCGGTGTTCGCCGGATCCTGTTCAACCTCAATGCTGACGTCGACGCCGGGAACGACGATGACGTCGATGGTGTGTCGGAGCTCTGGTTCGACGACCGGGCGGCGTTCGACGCGGCATACGCCACCGAGATCGGGCGAGCGGTCGCGGCCGACTCGATGGCCCACGTGCGCGATCGCGTTCGGCTGTTCGTCGGTGAGCACGCGGTCGTCGGAACTGCTGGAGAGCCGGCAACGTGACCGGTCAGCGGGTGGTCATCACCGCCGCTGCCGGCGGCATCGGCCGGGTCGTGGTCGACGCCTTCGTCGCCCGGGGTGCCCGGGTTCACCTCTGCGACGTCGACGAGGATGGGCTTGCGGCGTGCGGTGCGTCGTCGCCGTCGATCACCGCGACGAAGGTCGACCTCGCGGACGGTGCGGCGCTCGATGCGTGGCTGGCCGCCGCGATCGACGATCTCGGCGGAATCGACGTGCTCGTGAACAACGCGGGCACGAAAGGCCCCACGGCGTTCGTCGAGGATGTGACGCCAGAAGAATGGCGCTCGTGTCTCGCGGTCGGACTCGACACCCAGTACCTCACCGCCCGTCGCGTGGCACCGGTGATGAAGGCGCAGGGCAGCGGCTCGATCATCAACATGTCCTCGATGGCCGGTGTCTACGGCTACGGCATGCGCACTCCGTACGCGGCGACGAAGTGGGCCGTGATCGGACTCACCAAGTCGCTCGCGGTCGAACTGGGTCCACACGGCGTGCGGTGCAACGCCATTTGTCCGGGATCCGTCGCCGGCGCCCGGATGGATGCGGTCATCGCCGCAGAAGCGGCCAACCGCGGGGTCGATCCGTCGGTGGTGCAGGCGGAGTACCTCGGCGGCCAGTCGATCAAGCGATTCGTCGAGCCGAGCGAGATCGCCGACTTGTGTCTCTTCCTCGCCTCTCCGGAGTCGTCGATGATCTCCGGGCAGGCCATCGGCATCGACGGCCACACGGAGACGTACCACCTCTGACGCTCGCCCGAACTCGGCGCGGTCGATCGTGACCCGCTGCGACGGCGCGGCTACGGTCCAACCGACGCCAGACGTTGGGCAACAGGAGGAACTCTCATGACCGGTGGTGCGCTGAAGAGTGCGAGCATGGACGACTTCGACCTGCGGATGTCCGAAGGGGTCCGGCCGCTGTACGAGGCGGTCAAGGCCTTCATCCGCGACGAGGTCGACCCGATCACCGAGGAGTTCCACCGACTGGGCGAGGGGCGTGCCGAGCGTTGGAGCTGGGCACCGGGCCAGCTCGAGCTGCTCGACACGGTGAAGGCCAAGGCGAAGTCGCAGGGGCTGTGGAACTTCTTCCTGCCGAACGCCGAGACCGGTGAGGGCCTGAGCAACCTCGACTACGCGTACATCGCTGCCGAGCTCGGCAGGAACCGGCTGGCGTCGGAGTGCCTCAACTGCTCCGCGCCCGACACCGGCAACATGGAGGTGCTCGAGCGGGTCGGCACGCCCGAACAGAAGGCGCAATGGCTGGAGCCGTTGCTGAACGGCGAGATCCGCTCGGCGTACGTGATGACCGAGCCCGGCGTGATGAGCTCCGACGCCAAGCAGATCCAGACCACGGCCATCCTCGATGGTGAGGAGTGGGTGATCAACGGGGAGAAGTTCTACGCCTCGGGCGCCGGCGACCCTCGCTGCAAGATCATGATCGTCATGGTGCGCACCAACCCGGATGGCGACACCTACAAGCAGCAGTCCCAGATCCTCGTCCCCAAGGACACACCCGGCGTCGAGATCGTCGAGCCGATGCAGGTGTTCGGCTCCGACGACGCGCCGCACGGCCACATGCACATCCGCTTCCACGACGTGCGCGTGCCCAAGTCCAACGTGTTGTGGGGTGAGGGCAAGGGCTTCGAGATCTCCCAGCTGCGCCTCGGCCCGGGTCGCATCCACCACTGCATGCGTTCCATCGGCGTGGCCGAGCGGGCGATCGAGATGGCCGTCGATCGCGGCGTGTCGCGCGAGGGGTTCGGCAAGAAGCTGATCAACCTCGGCAAGAACATGGAGGTGCTGTCGCGTGCCCGCATCGAGGTCGAGGCCATGCGCCTCATGGTGCTTCGCGGTGCGAAGGCGATGGACACGCTCGGCAATGCGGAGGCCCGGGTGTGGGTGAGTGCGGTGAAGGCGATGGTGCCCGAGAAGTGCTGCGACATCATCGACGAGGTGATCCAGATGCACGGTGCCGCCGGCATCTCCCAGTGGTTCCCGCTCGCCGACATGTACCACAGCCAGCGAACGCTGCGCCTCGCCGACGGCCCCGACGAGGTGCACCACCAGGTGGTCGCTCGTGCCGAGGTGAAGAACCGCGAATCGGACCGGCGCGCCGGACTCGATTCCGAGCATGTCGGCAAGGGCCGTCTCTTCACCGGACCCTGATCGGCTTCTGGTCAGGGATCTTCCCGCGGCCGGTCCTGGTCAGGATGCTTCCCGCCGGCCGGGAAGCATCCTGACCAGAAGCCGGGGCAATCGCCGTCCGTGTGTCCCGTCAGTGGAGGCGGACTCCCTGCCGGTCGAGCTCGCCCTGCACCGACGCGATGTCGACATCTTCCACCGCTGAGCCATCGTGCAGTGACCGCGCCGCTGCGACGCCGGCGCCTTGACCCAGCACCGCGCAGCACGCCATGTTGCGTGTCGACGCGTGCGAGACGCGGTCGCCGCCGCTCGAGCGCCCGGCCACCAGCAGGTTGCGGACTCCCTTGGGCAGCAGGTTCCTGAGCGGGAGCTGGAAGTAGCGGCCCGTCGTGGGCAGGATCAGGATCCCGTAGCCGTCGATGAACTCGGGGAAGATCCCGATGCTGTCCTCGAAGCGGCCCTGCTCACGCACATCGTGCTCGGTCATGTTGTACGCCGCGTCGATCTTGCGAGTGTCGCGGACCCCCAGGGTCATGCCGAAGTTCCGCAGCCGGGCGTGCTCGCACCCGGGCGTGGAGTGACGAAGCGCGTCGAGGGCGTGCATCGCCTGCTTGCGTCCCTCCATCTCGCCCGTGGTGAGGTCGTCGGGGTCCGTCCCGTCGAGTCCGGCGAGGTGGACCAGGTTCATGTAGGTCAGCTCACCCGAGTCGTGGATCGCACCCCAGGTGCCGGCGATGGTGGTGAGGTCCGCGGGGATGATGCCGTCGGCCAGCGCCTTGGTGAACGGCTTGTGGAGGAACGGCGAGTACATGTCGTCCTCCTTGCCCGACGTCTCGATGTCCCACTCACCGTTGCCGGCCCAGTCGCGATATGTCTGCGGATCGTCGCGGACCCCTTGGAGGAACGCCCGTTTGTCGACCCCGGCCAGATGGAACATCACCGAGGCAGCCATCAGTTGCTCCTTGGGAGCGATGTGCGTCACCGCGCCGGCGCGATGCGCGACGTCGGCGTCGCCGGACGCGTCGATCACGCGGCGCGCCAGGATCGCCTCCCGCCCTGCCTTGGACTCGGTGATGATCCCGGTGACCCGGTCGCCATCCATGATCGGCATCGAGAACGTGCGGTGCAGCATCGGATGGATCCCGGCCTCGCGCACCAACGCGTCGGCGACCACCTTGAAGCCCTCGGCGTCGATCTCGTAGGACTGCGACTGGCTCTCCGGCACGGCGGCGCCCATCGCGAACGCACGCTCCTCGAACTCGCGGGCCAATCCGTTGGCCTCGACCGTGGCCTCGTGTCGGTACCAGGCCATCCCTTCGACTCCGACGGCGGTGATGTTGCCGCCGAAGCACCCGAATCGTTCGACGAGCGCGACCTCGACGCCGGCGCGCGCCGCCGCGAGTGCGGCTGAGAGCCCGGCCGGTCCCGAACCCACGACCAGCACGTCGGTCTGGTGGATCACGTCGATCTGACGGCCGGGTTCGGTGATCTGCATCGTTGGCAACCGTAGAGGATTTCATGGGGCACGGCTCGGACGTCGGCTCGACGCTCGCCCCGTGCCCACCGAACCGGTTCTCGTCCGCCCGATGGTCCCCGAGGAGTTCGACGTCGTCCGGTCCCTGTCGATCGACGCATTCGGCGGTGACCCGCAGATCGGACCCCTCCTCGACCTCCTGCGGACCTCGTGGAGTTGGGACGACGACCTGTCCTTCGTTGCCGAACGCGACGACGAGATCGTCGGACACGTGTTGTACTCACGTGCGTTCCTCGACTCGGCGCGGGGGCTCGTCGACGTGCTCGTGCTGAGTCCGATCGGTGTGCGTCCGGACCTGCAGCGCTCCGGCATCGGTGGGCAGCTCATCGGGCGAAGCTTCGAGGTGCTCGAGCGTCGGCAAGAGCCCCTGGTGTTCCTCGAGGGCCACCCCAGCTATTACCCGCAATTCGGCTTTCTACAGGCGGGACCCCTCGGCTTCACGTCTCCCTCGGTGCGGATTCCCGCGCCCGCGTTCATGGTCCGCCCGCTGCCCACCTACGAGTCGTGGATGACGGGCGCGCTCGTGTACCCCGATGCGTTCTGGCGGGCAGATGCCGTCGGGCTGCGCGACGGATGATCACCGAATTCATCCTCTACGCGTGTCCCGTCGGTGTCCTTGCGGACCAACTCGATGCCTACCTCGCTGCATCAACTGCCCGCTGTGGTCCGAACGCTGCGCATCAGTACGTGCCGCACGTGTCGCTCACCGGCTTCTTCCACGATGATGCCGGCGCCGCGGCGTTCTACGCACCGCTGGCCGAGCCGGCCGCACACGAGCACGCGTCGGTCGTGATCGAGCAGATGATGCTGCGCGGCGACTTCCACGCGCTACTCGTGTCGTCGCCCTGGCTGGAGCGGACGGCCGCAGCCTTCGCAGACGTCGCGGGAGGTTCGCCGACGCGCATCGACGACATCAGGGTGAAGCGCGACCTCCATCTGAGCCTTGCGTACGGGTTTCCAGCAGACTCCCATGGGGAGCTGGCCGACCTCGCAGTCGCGATGGTCGACATCGCAGCGCCGGTGCAGTGGCAGATTCGCCTCTACGAACGCGATGTCGCCGCTCGCTGGCACCTGCACCATTGCAGCGCCGCGATCAGCGGCTCACCTCGTATACGGTGACCCGGGGCCGACGGCCCGCAGTTCCACTTCCACGAGGACCGCAATGAGCATCACCGACGAACTTCGTCGAACCCGAGAGGCTGTCGTGCGCGAGCACATGGAGTCGGAGAACACGCACGACTTCGATCTCACGATCGGCACGTTCGCCCACCCCCGCTACGAACTGGTGCCGACCGGGGACGTGTTCGACGGCGAGGATGCGGTGCGCGAGTACTACCGCGCCAGCCGCGCTGCGACGGCCGACCAGCGCAATGAACTCGTCGCACTCCACACCACCGACGACGCGGTCATCGCCGAGTTCATCCTGCGTGGGACGCCGGTCAATCGGCCGGACGGTCGCGGTTTCGAGTGCCAGATGATCGCGATCTTCGAGTTCGACGGCGATCGCATCGTCCGCGAGCGCGTGTACTGGGACCGCCAGACCATTCGCGAGCAACTCGTGGGTGGCGGGCGATGACGTCGTTCGATGATCGCATCGGCCCGCTGGCGTTGTTGGTCGGGCGCTGGACCGGCCAGGGCACGGGCATCTACCCGACCATCGAGTCGTTCTCGTACCACGAAGACGTGCTGTTCACCGACGGCGGCGTGAAGCCGTTCCTCGGGTACCTGCAGCGCACCAACCGACCGAACACGGAGCAGGCGATGCACACCGAGACCGGGTTCGTCCGTTGGTCGCAGGGAGCGCCCGAGTGGGTGATCGTGTCGCCGACCGGGATCATCGAGGT
>JBBQTC010000070.1:0-18840 GCA_038234785.1 Acidimicrobiales bacterium | reverse complement strand
CACGGACCGCGGTCGACACCACCAGATCACCCGCGGCCAACGTCACCAACGCCGACGCATCCACCCCCGGCGCACCCGACGCCGGTGGTGCACCGATCGAACCCAACGACGTGACCGCGGACTGCACCCGCGCTGGGGCGGTCGGGATGAACACCATCTCACCCTGCGCCTGCGTTGGACCCGTCGACGACACCACCGCCATCAACCCCAGCGCGGCAGCATCCCTGGCCGCGACCGCGTTGTCGCGCGTTGTCTGCGCTGCTGGGACATCGTTCGCCTTCTTCGCTTCCGTCAACTGCAACGACGCCACCCGCACCTGATCCGACGCCGCCGCGATCGCGTCATCACCACGCCGTGTCGCCGCCGTCAAACCAGTCTGTGCCTGCACCAACCCCGCCAGCGCAGCATCCCGATCAGCCTGCGACGACCCCGGATCCGCGGCCACAGCGTCATACGCGTGCTGCGCGTTCGTCAACGCCACCTGCGCGTTCTTCACCGCCTCGTCCCGCGACGCCTGCGCATCCACCAACCCTCGATTCGCCTGATTCAACCCGGCCTGCGCAGCCGCAACAACGGAGCCGGTACCACCCGCCCTCGCCTCCACCAGCGCATCCTCCGCAGCGGTCAACGCCGCATCGGCCTCGCGCAGTGCCCGCTCCGCCGCCGACACATCCGCCGCCGACGTCGTCGACGGGATCGGCTCGAAACCCGCCGCCGCATAGAACTGGGTCACCGCCACCTTCGTCGCCTCACCGAACACACCCGAGGTCTCCGGAGCGAATCCCAAACGCACCAACGCCGCCTGCAACTGGGCCACATCCGCGCCCGACATCCCCGGCCTCAACGACCGATACACCGGCACATCACCCTGCAACACGAACACCGGACGACCCGACACCCCCAACAACACCGACCCCTCCGCCACCTCCGCACCAACAACCGGCGGCACACGCGTCACCACACCCGCACCCTCCACCGACGACGGAACACCAACAGCGAGCGACACCTCAGGCTTCACATCACCACGCAACACCACCGTCGACGCCAACACCCGCCGATCCACCCTCGCCGTCACCCACGACGCCGACGGCTCCGCCGCCCGCGCCGCCGCCTGCGACGGCGACTGCGCCCGCGAACCCAACCACCACGAGACTGTCGAGATCGCCGCGAGCCCAACGATTGCGACGAGCCAGAAACGACGCCGTCCGCCCTGTGTCCGCGAGTGACGGCCCCTACGGTGCGTCAGGGCCGGGGTCGCCGATTCGGGGGGTGAATCGGTCGACGGGCGAAGGATCGAGTGGCTCATTTGGCGCAGCGGTTCAAGCGATGTACACGCTGCTCACGCGGTTGTCCCAACCGGTGAGCATTGAGGTCGCTGACGAGTTCGCCGTGGTCGTGCCGGGGTACAGCGGCGTGCCGCCGCTTGCGCCATCGTAGAAGTACGACGTGCAGGCGCCGACCTGGTAGCTACTGGTGTCGTTGTCGAAACCGTACGGCGAGAGATTCGTGTATGTCCCGCGACTCGTCAACTGCAGCACGGCACCCCCGAACGAGGTCGACCGATAGAGCTTCAGCGAACTAGAGCAGGCCACGACTGGAACGATGGTCAAGCTGCGCAATGCCGCGCCGACGACCTGGCCGCTGTCGGCATCCATCTCGGCCTCAGTGCGATAGCACTCGGTGGTGACTCCGTCGCTGGTGCATGCGGTGGCCTCGCCCCAACCTTCAGCGAGGTTGATCGAGCCGCCTTCGAACGAAGCAATCACCCCGCGCCCTGCTCCGGCCGCTCCGGTTGCGCCTGGCCAACCGAGGGTGGCGACGAATGCACACGAGATGAGAACGCGAACTCCTCGGACAACAGACATTTCGGACCTCCAACTAGGGGAACTTGATGATCGTGACCGTGCGCGTCGGCGCATCCACCGCGGTCTTCGCGCACGTCGCTTGGACCGAGTCCGCGCGGATGGCCACCGTCCATCCCTGGAGACCGGACTCGTCGACGATTCGCTGGGCGGCATCGGCGACCTCGTCTGTTGGGGCGCACTCGGCGAGGTTGATGTCGTTCGTCAGCCGGTCGTTGAGCGCCAACACTGCGGCGCTCTCCGTGTTGAGCGTCGACTCGGACGCACTGAGGCCGAGACGACCGCACACCGTCTGGTCACCAGGAAAGACCTCGACGACACCAGCTGTCGCTACACAGGCCGTGAGTTCAGGGATGACCGGCTCGCTGCCCGCTGCGGAGAATTTGCCCTCCGACCAGAGCACCGCACACGCAGCAACGGGGTCCGCTTGCGCGTCGATCAGGATGGCATCGGCCCGAAGATCGGCGGCCGACCGACAACTGATGCCCTCGTTCGGTCGTGTGGGCTGGCTCGATCGAATGACTGCAGCGACGCCTGCCGTACCGCCGGCGAGCACCGCAACGGCCAACGCGCCCCCCGCCATGGCGCGACGGCGGCGACGGGTGAACTCGTCCGCTCGTTCATCGGCGTGCTGACCCGACGTGATCCGTCGAACGGCGTCGTCCTGAACGGTGGTCGTTGGTGCTTCCACTGCAAAGCCCCAGACTTCCGGGTGCTCGAGGATCCAAGCGGTGAGGTTGTCGTCGTCGGTCGGGAGGCGATGGTCGCTCATCCTGCACTCCTCTCGGGGTGGGCCGGAACGGGTGTTGGGTGCACGCGCCGAAACTCGGTTCGCGCTGTCATGAGTCGCTTCCGCGCCGCTTCGTGGGTGATCCCGAGCTGACGTGCGATCGACGGGCCGTTGTTGCCGAGCGCGTGAAGTATCAGAATCTGGCGGTGCTCGAAACGCAGGCCGAGCAGTGCTTCTCGAACCAGGTCCGACGTCTTATGGGCCTCCTCGTCCTCGACGAAGGACACGAACTCGTCCTCAGCTGACGGTGCCATCGAAAGCGGTTGGCGTCGCAACTGATCGAGCGTTCGCCGGCGCGTCGCGTTACGTCGTCCCCGGTTGGCGATCAGGAAGCGAGCCGTGCGAAGCAACCAACTCCGCTGATGCGCTTCCGGCAGACTCGCCACTTCCGAGATTCGCTCGTAGGCGAGTTGAAACACGTCGGACCACACCTCCTCAGCCTCGGTCTGATCATGCTCATGGCGCGCAACGATGACTCGCACGGCACCGCCGTGTGAGTCCATCAGGCCTCGGAGAAGCCACTCCCGGTCGTGGGAATCGTGGGTCACATCCCTCGCTTCGAGCGGCGCATGGCGCGCCGCTCGCGACGTAAGTGTCGCGCCGATCCAAACTGTTCCTTCATGGACTGGCGTCCACTTGGTGTCGTGGCCGAGATGCGGTCGAGTGGAACCACTCGGACATGCAGCGCCCATGCGTAGTCATAGCCGACCTCGCTGACGAAGCGGCTGGCGAACATCGAAGCTGAGATCGGGTCCGCGAAGGGCCCGAACACACTAGGGAGCCCGGCAAGGACGTCGAACACACAGACCACGTGCTCCAGGTCAAGGCGTTCGACCTCGCCGGATGCGATCGATACGTCAACTGAATCCAACACTTCATCGAAGGTGAACACTGCCCTACCGTCTCCGCTCCGCGCGCCAGCCAGCGAAATCGCCGCAACAACGTGTTTGCGGGGGGGGGGGAGTCCTCGCCGGTTCAGTCTTCTCCCTCCGTGCAGCGCCTGGGGGCGTGCGACACCACGTCAGTGTCATCCCGTGCATTTCTGTTCTCAGGTGCATCTTCGTCAAGCAATCGGATCACCCCGCGGCGAACAGTCCAGTCATCGCGCCGGGCAGAGGTTGATGAGCAAGACGCTGCGATCGGCGGGCCGGTTCGCTGAGCCGAAACGGCGGAGCCCTCATGCGCAGCCTCTGCGAGCGCCCGATGGAATGTCGCGGAACAGTCTTGGCTGCGTCGACACTGACCGTACGGCGGGTTCGTTTGCCACCGCCGTCTACCTCATGGAGGACAGATGAAGCCTCAAATCAGAGCGAGCCTCGTGCTGTTCGGTGTCTTGACCGCGATGGCGGTGCCCGCAGCGACCGAAAGCGCCGCACATGCCGACTCCAGTGATGCGTTGTACGTGTGCGACAACGGAATGGCATCCGGATGGAACAGCACATCGGCCAGATTCTGCATCTTCACCAATTCCACCGGCTACAACAGCATCACCCCGCCCGGTAACCCCGGTGCGGTGTACGGCCGAGGTTCCACCTGGTCACTGGGGTCGCTGAACGGACTTTCGAAGTCGACCAAGAATCGCTTCAGCTATGTGATGCGGGCCTATCCAAGCGAAAGCTACGGCGGAACCGCGCAATGCAACACACCCAACCAGGCTCGGTCGAGCAGCATTTCTGCCAAATCATTGGCGGGCCTTGCTGGGACCACATGCTGATCTGACGCCGCAATTTGGAAATGCCCTCATGAACCGTTCCCTGTTGGTGGCAGCGCTTGCACTCGTGGCGTCATCATCGTGCGCTGCAACAAGCGCATCCGAATCGGTCAAAGTCGATCTCACTGGACGGATGTTGCCGACAGCTGACGCCAAGTATCCAGTCGCGTACGGGTACTCGCGGATCTCCCAGCTGATCGAAGGAGATGGTGACAACCGTTGGCAGCGCGAGGTCGCGATCGGATTTGCGACCGCCGACTGCATGCATCGCGCCGGGTACGACTACCCAGACATTCGATGGACCAAGGGGCAGATCGTGTCCGACTGGGTTCGCCCGCGGCACGTTGCGCTCTCAGTCGATGACGCCCGAACGGTTGGATATGGACCGCAGCCGACGTTTTCTGGTCCACCGGAGACCGACGACGTCGATCTCGCCGGCGAGGCTCTGGCGAAGTACCAGGACTGGGAGCTTCAGTGCGTCGTCGCAGCACGAGACGTGGCCTTCGCCGACTTCCAAACGTACGAGGTGAACCGAGAAATCCTGGAGACGGCAGTCACCGAGTTCGAAGCCGCCTTCTCTGCTGCGGGTGCGACACGCGACCTCCTCGCGAGTTGGGCCCAGTGCGTTTCGGATCGCGGATACAGATTCCTCTCGCCGGAGGAGTCGCGCGCTGCAGCGTGGAGCGCGGCGCCCGCCGAAGCGCGCACAATTGCGGTCGTCGACGCAGACTGCCGCGCAGCGACAGACTTCGACACTCGATGGTGGGCGTTGTACAGCTCCGCGGAGGCGGCGTTCATGCTCGAGCACGAGGAACTGGTTCTGACAGTCTTCGAGAGCGGACGTGTCGTCACGGAGCAGGGGGTTGGAGGGTGAGGCCCGAGCACCAACGCGAGGCGCCCAGCCAAGAGAGTACCGAGGCTCTTCTGAGAAGGCTGAGGGTTGCAAGGTATGGCGTGATGACTTGCGCCTTCCTTTCCACCTTCGCCATCCTCGGTCGCTTCCTCATCAGCCCGTTCTTCGATGAATGGCGCGAACTGGGAAGCCCACGTTCTGGGCTGTCCTTGCCGCTTCTCGTGCTGGCGGCGATGTGTCTCGGGCTGCTTGCCGTGTCCGTGGCGTGGGTCGTTCGTTTCGTCGTCTGGTTGTTGTTCGAGGGTCCCGTCCGCAGGGCTGAAGCACTCCTACTTCGTCTCACGATGGAGCGTCGGCTGCAGCAAGAAGTCCTTCATCCGCGAAGCCGACACCTCGGCTGACATGGATGCACACGCGCGTTCGTAGTGGTCGCACAAACCCGGTGCTGATCTGCCGTCAACGTCTTCCGATATCAAAGTCATCGACGACCACGTAGATGCGGGTGTCGAGCCGGCCGCAGCTGAGGGCGGTGAAGCCAGCCTCTTGGTGGAGGTTGTCGTCGGCGAGTATGAAGGCTTCGTCGGCGGTCGGGCCCTGGGCCAAGTGCTAGTGGGTCGTCCTGGGGCCGCCGTGGTCGAGATGGCGGGCGTCCAGCAGCGGGCAGGACCCGATCGATTCCGTGCCTGTTCAGGCCATCACAGTTCCTTGACGATCTGCGAGCGGAGATCCTCGAGCGCTCTCGCAGCGGCGAGGAGGCCGGGTTGCGTGCGGAGGGCGTCGGCCGACAGCTGAGTTTGCCATCGTTCGTACAGCTGGGACTCGTCAAGGCAACTGACGTCGGCCCGCGCCGCTGCGACTGCTTCGGGAGTGAGCGAACTGCCAAATTCTTCCGCGAGCTGCGTAGGTTCGACCGCCGATGGGTAGCCGCGACGTTGCATACACGTCGACCAGTCGTGCAATGCATCGACGACCTCCCGAGAGGCCGACGCGCCGGAATCGAGCGCGAAGAGCCCGTACGAGATCGCTTGCCGGTAACCCTCGAAGCGCAGATATCGATCGAGCGAGCCGTAGGCGGTCTCGATTCCTCTCATCGAGCAACTCTCGGCTGACAGCGTGAAGCCAACCTTCTGTTGAAGACCCATCTCGGAGATGTTGATCGTGGCCTCGACCGAGCTGTTGGGCTGGCCCACGGAAGCCACATCGAATGCTGTGCGCTGTTGGGGTGAGAGTTGTTCCCGGTAGCGGAACTCTGCTGACTCCGATTGATCAACGATGAGCGTGCCCGGCAATGCGAAGGCCCAAGTTGCCGCCTCCTGATCGTCTCGAACGCCCCATCGCCGGTCGAAGGTGCTAATCGCGGTCGTGGCCGGCGGCTCAAATGCAAAGTCGAAACCCCGCGATGTCATGCAGTCCCAGTACCCACGGTACTGCGCCTCATCAAGCCTTGACCTCGCCGTGGAATCGGACCAACGGAGCGCACCGAAGATCGTCGTGACGTCCTCGGGGGAAGGCGTCGCTGATGCACCCTCGGTTGCGGTGGGGCCGACATTGGCCCCACCACGTGCAGAGCACGACGAGATCGATGCTCCGACGACGCAGGCGGTGACAATCAGCGCGCCGAAAGCGACTGCGTCTCGCGTGCGCGGTACCGGATTAACAGCTGGCACCGCTCGCCCAGCTGTGGGAGCCCGCTGTGTTGCCGGTGAGGTTCCCGATGTAGCCGCCCGGGAGGGTGTAGGGGTAGGAGTTTGGTGGTAGGCACAGGCTGGTGCCCGTCCCGATTGTGGTGGAACCCCACAGGTAGACGCGATAGCCCGACGAGCCTCGATTCCAGACCGACTCTGTGTTGTTGTCGACTGAGATGCCTGTGCCGCTGTAGTAGAGGGGATACAAGTAGGACTTGTTTCCTGCGTGCGTGTACACGTACCCCTGAAGGCTGGTGTTCTGGTACACGCAGACCTCCAGGTTCTCGCAGGCCTGATCGCCGTTGGCGGCGCTCGCCTCGCCTGGAGCGGCGAGCGGCAGGGCCAAGAGGATGGCGAGAGGGACGAGACGAACAATTGATCTGGCCTTCATGTGTCGCTCCTTCGTGGGTTGCGGCGTCCTCGGTGCGTACTCATTTGCGCTCAGCTGCAATCGCTCGCTCGGAGCAGATGGTCGGACCGGGTTACCCCTGAAGTGTCGTGTCCGGTGAAAGTGTTCCTCGGTGATACCGCTGACTCGTCTCGCCGTTTCGAAGCCGTGTGGCGAGGACCACCGGGGGATCAAAGTTCGTGACGGTTAGGGCAACGAGGCTTTACCGATCGATCGCTAGACGACCGATCCGAGGCAGGCTCAGCGATCGTGCGAGCACGTCACTGGGTGGCAGGGCGCCCGGGCTCCGTGCGTGGCTCAGGTCGATGTTCGGGTCATCGTCAAAGTCGTCAGCGACGACGTAGACGCGGGTATCGAGACGGGCGCGGCTGAGGGCGGTGTAGCCGGCCTCTTGGTACAGGTCGTCGGTCGCGAGGACGAGGGCTTCGTCGGCCGTGAGGCCTTGTGCCTTGTGGATCGTCAACGCATAGCCGTGATCAAGATGGCGGGCATCGAGGTAGATGGTCGGCACGACGCGGTCGGTTCCGTCGGTCAGGCGGACGGTCAGCGATCGGGCCTCGGGATCGACGGCGGTGACAACGCCGCGAAGTCCGTTCAGTAGGCCGTCCGCCCGTTGGTTTCTCAGGCACACCACACGGTCGCTTGTTCGGAACTCGCGGTCGCCGGCGATGAGCGCCTCCTGGCCGAGTCGCCGACCATTGAGCATCTCTCGCCGTGCAAGACGGTTGAGGTCGGCGACGTCGTCGCGTCGAAGGGCGAGGATCACGACGTCTCGCCGGAAGCGGAGCTGGGTCGACCAGTGCGAGATCAGCTGCTGTTTGGCGTGGTCGGCCGTGTCGCCGACGTGGATGCGACCGTTCGATTGGTACGCGGTGAGGAAGCGACCCACCTCGCCGGCGCGCAGATCGGCGAGCGCGACACGTTCCCAAGCGTGTCGCTGTCGGCGATTCTCGGTGAGCCCGATCGTCGGCATGCGCTTCTCGAGGCCGCGCAGCACGCCGCCGGCTTCGATCGACTGCAGCTGGTGGGGATCGCCGACCAGGATGAGCCGTGAGCCACCGGCATCGGCCGCGTCGAACAGGCGGGCGAGGGCTCGGGTGCCGACCATCGCAGCTTCGTCGATGACGAGCACCGTTCGGTCGTCGAGCTTCTCGGTGCCACGGTCGAGGTCGATCAGCAGTTTGGCGATCGTGCGCGACGGGATGTGCGCCTGGTCCTCCAGCTCCTTGGCCGCCCGGGCAGCGAGCGAGGCGCCGATCACCCGGTAGCGGCTGCCCTCCCACATCTCGCGGGCGAGATTGAGGCTGTACGTTTTCCCGCTTCCGGCCGCAGCGATGAGGCAGTCGACGAGCCGCTCACCGGTGAGCAGCCGATGCACCGCGGCGCGCTGTTCATCGGACAGGCCGGGCTTGGTGGCGAGCACGAGCTTCGTGACCGAAGGCAGAAGTTGTGGGCGAGGCGTGGTGCTGCGCCGAACAGCGAGGCCGATGATCCGCTGCTCCAACGCCAGCAGCTCGCGGGTCGAGTAGCGGCGAGTGACCGTGCCGATCCGCCGGCCGGAACGCAGCTCGACGTCCTCGCTGCCGTTCGTGTCGACGCCGAGGTCGACCGCCTCCGGATCTTCGAGCAGCCGCGAGGTGACCCGCTCGACCTCGTCGATCGTTGCTCCGTCGATGGCCCGCTCGGCCACCTCGCGCAGCGCGTCGAGACGAGTGAACGTCGACTTCCTGTGCGTCAACCCCTTCGGACTCAGCGCGGTCGGGATCTCATCGTCGAGCGCGAGCGCCCGCCGAGGTCGGTCGAGCAGCTGATCGAGCGATGCCGGGTCGAACCCGATCGATTCGGCCTCGCGTTGCCACCGCTCGCGAAGAGTCTGGTCCGACTCCGGGTCGGGCTTGCGGTCGCGGGTGCTGAGCGCCGCGACCTGCGCGGCCCGACCGCTGGAGTAGCCCTTGATCGCGAGCCGGTCCTCGATCTGGCTTCGCCGCTTGGAGAAGTGCCGCAACACCGCGGCGGGAGCGCCGTCGATCTCGGAGATGCCGTTGCGGGCTGGTTGCCATTGGACGCCGAAGCGGTTGGTCAGCTCGTGGCGCATCTCGGCCTCGAACAGGAAGCCGGCGGTGCGCAGCGACGGGTAGATGCGAGTGCCGTCGAGGGTGCGCCACCGGCCGTCGGGCCCGCGGGTGGTGTTGGCGACGAGTACGTGCCAGTGAAGTTGCGGATCGCCGGCCCGGCTGGTGCGATGTCGAAACGCGGCAGCGACGTAGCCATCGCCGTCGACATGCTCGACCCCGTTGTGGCCGCGCCGGCTGAAGCAGGCGTTCTCCTCCAGCCAGGCGATCGACCGGCCGACGGCGATCTCGCACGCGTCGACGATCTGCTCGGAGAGCTCCGGGCGGAGCGCGGCGAGCACCGACACCGACTTCGGCACCGAGAACGTGAAGTCGAAGCCCGGCACGGTTCGGTTGCTCGCGCCGAGCATCGAGCCGTCGGGGGCAGTGCCGGCGAGGATTGTCCGCAGCACCTCGGGCGTCACCTCACCGTCGAGGCCGAGCAGCTCGGCTCCCCGACCGGCCCAGTACCCCGGCGCCTCACCGCGACCGACGTAGTAATCCTCCGCACCCTTCGCGACTGCGTCGAGGTAGTACCCCTCGCTGCCCCGACCGAGCTTCGCCAGCGACAACATCACAACCACCCCGACCCGCCGAACGGCGGGCGGCCGAACGGGCTCCAGCCGGCGATGCCGGACGAGACAGAAAGTGGACGCACTTGCATCACGTCTGCGCGGCCGTCGCTGCGTCGACGATCGCGTGCGGATGCGGCCGCTGAGGCGCCGACGGTGCGTTGCCGTGCCGGCTTCGTTCCGGCGGTCGCGGTTGCCTTGGCCTGGTGTGCGGCCGCCGGCACGTGGCTGCGCCGGAGAAGGGGTGTTAGCCATCGAGGTGAGTGGAGCGAAGAGCGGCGCATTCGGACCTCCGGCGCGTCGGGGCCGACCCGATGTCGGCCCGATGGCTGAAGGTGCGCCAGCGATGTTGCGGAACACGCGACTGCGCCCACAGTCGCGTGGGCGACCGCGTCGAGGTGGCGCGATCGCGTGGTCAGTCGCGTGGGGCAACGCGACTGTCGACGCGATCGCGTAGAAATCAGCCGAGAGAGTGCTGCGCCTGGGCGAATCCGTGCTCTGTATCCCTGTGCACTCGCATGATCAGAAGGAGCACCCGATGCACGCCACTGGAACTGACTTCGTCGACCTCAACGACGATCTCCGACTCGTCACCCTGCCGGATGCCGCCCGGTTCCTCTCGGTCAGCCGAGGCTCGCTCTACGACCTGCTCACCACCGGCCAGCTCGCCTCTGTCCACATCGGCCGCTCTCGCCGGATCCCAATGGGCGAGCTCCGTCGCTACATTCGCGAGCGCCTCCAGCGGGAGCACACCGGCTGAACGACCAGGCCGCGCTCCTACGACAGCCGTCGGCACCGTGTCTCATCCTCGGCGCGCCTCGGTTTGCGCCAGACTCTGTCGATCAATGTCCTCATGATCCACAGTCCACTCGTTGGGCCGATGACGATCCACCCTCTTGGAGCCCGGCTGCACGAACTTGGACTCGAAGTCGTGGTTCCCGACCTACGGGCCGCATTGAGCGGACCACGCCCTCAGTGGCGCGCGATTCTCGACTTGGCCGTCGCCGATGCCAGTTCGGTTGACGTGATCGTGGCGCACTCCGGTGCCGGTGTCCTGATGCCCTTGCTCGCAGAGCAGTTGAACCCGAAGGTGGTCGTCTTTGTCGACGCTGTCGTCCCCGGCGACGGGCCGACCTACCAAGCATCCGACCCGTTCATCGAGTTCGTCGACTCGCTGTCCCACGATGGACCGATGTTGCCGCCGTGGCACGAGTGGTGGGGCGACGACGTCACGGCTCGCCTGATCCCAGACGCTGATCTACGCCGCCAAATCGCGGCCGACACGCCACGAGTGCCGCGATCGTTCTATGACGATCCGGTGCCGCTGCCGACTGGCTGGATGACGCGTCACGGCTGCTGCTTCCTGCAGCTGAGCCCCGCCTACGACGATGACTGGGCGCGAGCCGCCGCGTACGAATGGCCGACAGCTCGAATGGCCGGCCAGCATCTCGACGTCGCTGTGAAACCCGTCGCCGTTGGCGAGTGCCTGATGAGCCTCATCGAACGAGCACGGTCTCGCTGATCCTCGGCCAACGAAACGCCGGAGCCGGAGCGGTCTCGGACGTGAGATTGTGGTGCTGTGCCGGATGACGTGGAGGAGCCACTCGAGGGTGGATGGCAGACCGACGTCCGCAAGGCGGGCGATGTGGTGTTGCGATCGGCCAAGCCCCAGAGCGAGACCGTCATCGCTCTGTTGGCGCACCTGCGACGAGCCGGCTTCGACGCGGCGCCTTGTCCGATAGGCAGTGGCTTCGCGGCAGACGGGCGCGAGCAGCTCACCTTCATCGACGGCGAGAGCCCGCAGCCGAAGGCGTGGTCGGACGAGGCCGCGTGGCAGGTTGGGCACCTGCTTCGACGACTGCACCACGCGACAGCGTCGTTCGTGCCGCCAACCGAAGTGGTGTGGCGGCCGTGGTTCGCTCGCACGTTGCCTGGCCACGCCCCCGTGATCGGCCATGGCGACCTCGGCCCCTGGAACATCCTCGCCCGTGACGGTCTGCCGGTGGCCTTCATCGACTGGGACAACGCCGGCCCCGTCGACTCGCACTGGGAGCTGGCACAAGTTGGCTGGTTGAACGCCCAGCTGCACGACGACGACGTCAGCGACTTGAACGACCTTCCGACCGCGGCCGACCGCGCCCGACAACTCGGCTTGATTCTCGAGGGCTACCAACTTGGAAGGTCGGACCGGGCCGGCTTCGTGGACAAGCTCATAGAGTTCGCCATTCGCAGTGCGCGCGAGGAGGCGGCCGGCTACGGAGTCGGACCAGACACCGTGAGCCCCGCAGCCGATGGGTTCCCAGTCCTGTGGGGTGTTACCTGGCGCGCCCGAGCCGCTGCGTGGATGCTCGACCATCGCCGCATACTCGACAACGCCATCGGCCGTTGACGAGGTTCCGTCGACGTTTTCTCCTCAGCTGAGAGGGCCGGCTCGCTTCACGGCCAAGCTCACGCGAGCGAATCCCCGTCGCTGCCGGAGGCGTTGTGTCGGCTATCTCCTTTGCCGACGACTTCGGCCAGCAATGCCCGAAGGCGGGTGCGGAGCCGCGCCGATGCGTCGTCCTGCAGGCTTTCGGTAAGGGCTCCGACAGCCGCGCCTCCCGGCCCGAGCTCTCGCCACAACACCAGGCGCAGATCACGAAGCGTTTCGCTGTCATCGAAATCGGACGGCTCGACGCCCTCGGCGGCAGCGATCTCGAGACAGCGCCACAGGTCCTCGGCGTCCCGCCACTCCGTGCGCACTGCGCGGACGAGTCCCTTCATGGCCAGGGTCCCGATCGCATCGGGAAGCACGACGGTCGTCTCCAGTCGGGCGCCGTCCGTGAGCCGAAGCTCAGCGTCGACCTTGATGCCCGGCCGGCGCAGTGCTTCGGCGCGGCCCGGCACTTCGGTTGTCACGACATCTCCCACCGTGACCGTGTCGCGGGCACGCGAGCGGTACGCAGGCACCAGCAGGTCGACTGCGGCCACGCGACGCTCGTCGACCTGCCGTTCCCATCTGTTCCCGAACACCTTGTGGTAGCCGAGGCGCTCGATGGCCTCGACGAGGTCGGGTCGACGGAGCACGTGCGGTGGGACGCCGAAGTCCGCGTCGCCTGTTGCCCGCAGCGGGAGGTCGAGGCCGAGTCGTTGGATGTGCAGCATCACGGTCACGCCACCGATCAGCCGGTAGTCGCCCTCCGCCCCGGCAACCGACATCGCCTCGCTGACGTCTGCGATCGCGGTGAACCCACCGTCCATTGCCGCGGAGAGGCTGGCGAGCACCACCTTCGCTGCGCTCACGCTCCACCCGGAATCGTGTGGGCGATGATCGCGGCGCGAAGTCGGTCGGCGGCCTCTCGACGGTCCTCGCCACCGAGATCGAGCAGGTCCCACCACTGCTGGGTCGGGTCGGTCAGCGGGATGTCGTGGACGACCCTCGGCCAGGGCGGGGCCGGAGCGAGCAGCGTCCGGTCGGTCGTCCAGCGCACGATGACGCTCGCGTCCGGGCGCCCCTCTGCTGGCACGAACCCTGCGTCGCTCAGTTCCAACGCCCCAGTTGCGTAGACGACTGCGAGTGTGGGATGTCGCCACGGCACCAGCAGATCCGGCCCAAGGTCGGCCGAGAAGGCAACATCGGTCTTGCTGACGCGCGCCCGGCGGATGACGCGGGCCGCCTGATCTGACAGGGCCCGCGTGCTGTACCAATACGACTCTGCCTCAACAAGCGCTGGGCGAGAGCGCCGCTCGTACAGATCGAGCAGCTTCGCTGGCCGACCGACGTATCCATCGTCCGTGGCTCGTACAGCGGTCTGCTCCGCCAGCTGCCGGATGACCTGCGACGCTCGCGGTTGGCTGACCCCGACCGCTTCGGCCAGCGCCACGCCGGTCAGCGGCTCCTTCGCAGCGATCAGGGCGCGGGCGATCGCCGCTGTTCCCGCCCCCCATCGGCGGACGGCGTTCTTGGAGGCAGTCGACGCGGCCACAGGACAAGGGTATAAGTGTTCTCCTCCAAAGGCAAGGAACACTTATACGAAGTCTTATGTCAAGGTCGGTCGGCGATTCACCCAACAGGCCTGTCAGGTTGCGAACCCGCTTCGCATCGAGCTCACTTGGCCCTCGGAGCTATCACGATGCCGAACCAACAGCCGCGGGGCCCGAGCGCATCCGCTGGCCAAGCCAGAATCTGGTTGGTGCGCTCGGCCAGACAGCCGGATCGCGAGGTCGTGGCGTTCTGGGAGCGAGCCGAAGCGGTCGCGGTCGCCGACGCGTGGAGTGCGGCCGACCCAGGGCCGCCGCCGGTTCTCAGCGAGGTCGTGGTGCGGGGCGATCGCCGTCGTTGCCGGTTGTGCGACGAACCCATCGTGCTCGACGACCCGTCCGACGCGGAGTCCTGGCGACACGCTGACGATGCCAACGATCTCGGCGACCATACGGCCGAGGCGTGAGCTGGTCAGCCAGCGTTGGACCGGGTGGACAACAGATCCTGGATCCGACCGGCAAGGCGTCGATTGGCCCGTACGGCCTCGATGGCCACCGCCTCGTCTTCGGTCGGCTCAGTTGACCAGTAAGGATCGGCGGCGCCGAGGTAGTCGCCCGGGATGAACACTGAGCCGTTGTTGCGTGGGAGATCTCGACCGAGCTCCCAGTACTCGTACGAGTCCAGCGCCTCGAGAATCTCGGCGATGTCGTCGGCGGTGAGGGTGAGGTTGACGTCCACAGCTCAAGCGTCTCGAGAGCCACTGGTCGCGTCAAGCTGCGGACCCTGAAAGTGGGTCGGTGTTACTCGCGCTGCGACGCGGAGTTCGCCCGGGTCTGTGTTCCTCGACGGTGTTCGATCTTCGTCCTGCTCGATGCCCACATCGGCGCCGCGCGGGCCCCAGACGTCGCAGCAGTGAGCGCCGCATCGGTCATGATGGCCTCGTGACGGTAGGTTCCGACGATCAGCGAGTCCGCATGGCCGCGTTCCAGTTTCTGGACCGACTGCAGCTGCATCACGGTGACGTTCTCCCGTGGTCGGCGCTGACAGGCGGCTTCGTGTTTGACGGAGAGGTCATGCCGCTCATGGGTGCCGCCGGGATCTGGAAGCCGCGACGCCTTGATGCCCCGATCTCGATCGCAACGAGCCCAAAGAATCCGTACGGAGACTCCATTGGCGAGGACGGACTGCTGGAGTACCGATATCAGGCGAGCGCAGCGCGTGGCTATGACAACGAGGGCCTTCGGCGAGCGATGCGCGAGGCGCTCCCGCTGATCTACTTCCACGGTCTCGACAAGGGTCAGTACAGCGCACTTTGGCCGGCTGTCATCGTTGGTGACGATCCGGCACGGCAGACGTTCACGGTGGCTTGTGAAGACATCCAGCTTCTTCGCCCGACATTGTCGAGCGCGGTGGTCGACGACGTTCGTCGCCGTTACGTCACGAGACTCGCCGTTCAGCGGCTCCACCAGACTGCGTTTAGGCAGCGTGTCCTGCGTGCGTACCGGGAGCGCTGCGGCGTGTGCAGCCTGCGACATCTCGAGTTGCTTGACGCTGCGCACATCCTCCCCGACCGCCACGAGCTTGGCGATCCGATCGTCGCCAACGGACTTTCGCTTTGCAAGATGCACCACGCTGCGTTCGATGCGAACATCCTCGGCGTTCGCCCCGATGACTACCGGATAGAGATCCGAACCGACGTGCTGAACGAGGTCGACGGTCCGATGCTGCGTCATGGACTGCAGGCTCACCACGGCGGCGTGCTGCTCTTGCCACGTGCTCGCGACGAGCATCCCGACCAAGAACGCCTCGCCCTGAGATACGAGGAGTTCCGTCGAGCATCATGATCGAATCCTCGACCGCTGCGGGAGCACGGCGAGGGCTAGATCGGGATCCTCAGTTCGGCGCTGAGCTGCGCCGCGATCTCGTTCATTCGGTCAGCACTGATCACCTCGCTCCACGACGCGTCCATCCGACTGAAGATCCCCGGGCCTCGCTGCTCGACGGGTAGGTCGCGAGCGCGAGGGATCACGTGGACGTGGACGTGTGGATGGTTCGGATGCTCTGCGAACTGGACCACGTAGGTCTTCGGCAACCGAGGTGATATGGCGCCGAGCGACCAGCACTATCCAGCCCTCGATCGTCGTCCCGAACGCATGGACGATGTCCCACGACGGGGTCCGGTAAATCGAGTCCCACAGGGGCGATTCGTCGCGATCGCGTCGCTTGATCAGCTCACAGGTCACGCAGTTGGCCATCGCCTCAGTCTCACATGACCCCTGCTGGTCGAGGTGTTGGCCCGCGACCTACGCGCCTTTGGACTTCCGGAGGTGGGGTCCTCCTCCATGGATGGTCTCGTACACGAGCACGTCGGCGACGCTGACGTACGTTCCGTCAGGCAGTCGACGGTAGATGGACCGGATGATCCGCCGCAGTTCCGGATTCTGAAGCGACTGGTAGCGCTCTGGCGTGAGTGGCTCCTCGTTCGTGCTCGGCACCCGAGTACGGACCTCGTCCAAATTCTCGCCGACGGTGGCCCAGATCTGATCGACCGCCGCCCAAACCTTGGCGGACAGTGGTCCAAGCATCGGCATGAAGTCACGGGGGCTCGCAGCGGTATCTCCGTGGGACGAGAAGTTCTGTACGTCCTCGAACAACGAGAAGGCCATGAACTCGACAGCTTCCTTGTTCTTCTCGGCGAGGACATCCTCGACAGACCTGAAGAGACGCGCAACCCATTCCGCGCCCGACTCGGTAACCACAAGCTCGGCGACCCTTTGGACCGCTTCGTAGGGTGCTTGAGCGGCAAGCTGCTGGGAGGTGCGGCGCTGCGAGCGCTTCGACAACAGCGGACTCAGCGCGACCAGAGCGAGCGCAATCTCTTCGCGACTCGACGATGAAGCCGTCGAGCTCACGACAGGCTCCGAAGAACGTCGCCCGGCGCGACGTCGTCGGGAGCTACGTCAGCGATTGCGATGCCATAGTCGGGCGGATTCCTGAGGGGCTTACGGTTGATGGTCATGATGCCCCGACATCGCACGACCGACGCTGCGTCCTCGTGAACCCATTCCAGTTCCTGCCCCGTGTGAGCCGATCCGACCGTGCTGAATCCCACCATCGTCGTCCCAAAGGCCGTGACAGTGAAGCACTCCCGAACGACGAATGCGAACGATGGTCGACCAGCCACGGCGCTCATTGCATGACGACCTGCTTCCCACCCGTATCCGGCGGCCAGCCGAATGGATGTCTCCGGGCCACGCGCCGGATTCCAGACGGCCTCGACGTCAGCCCCCGCGTGAAGCAAGGGGCCGACGAGCCGAAAGTCGGCAGCGGGCCCGGCTTGGCCCTTAGCGTCGCATTCGAGGTCTACGGCATGATGCAGCGCGGTCCAGCCGCTCGATGTCGCCAGGTTGACGTCGGCGCCGGCCTTGAGCAGCACATCGATCACCGTCGGTGCATCGTATTCCGCAGCCAGCATGACGAGTGAGAACTCACTGGTGGCATCGACGGCGTTGGGATCCAAGCCGCCGCGGAGATACTCCGAGACTTGGCGAGCGTCGCCATTCCGAATGGCATCGAGCACCGCCCTATCTATGGGGCACGAAGTAGTCACCTGGCAACCAATTCGCGGACGCCCTTGTGTGACGTTCGGACCGCATTGCGCCGCGTGGTGCTCACCTTGCCGACCGTACCGTGTGCGGATCGAGCATTGATGCCGCCATCGCCGCAGTCGCTTTCGGGCGCTCGCCCAGCGACCGCACGTAGCCGGCGGTCGTCGCCTCGCCCTTGTGGCCGACGTATCTGGCGATGTCGCTGAGGTCGAGGCCGGCTTCCGCGTACAGCACGGTGACGGCGGTGCGCCGGCCGGTGTGGGTTGCAATGCCCTTCGGGTCGATGCCCGCTCGCGTTGCCGCTCGCGTCACCGCCTTCGCTGCTGCCTGGCGGTTGACCAAGCCACCGCGCTCGTTGGTGAACACCAGCGACACGGTCTGTCCCTCGTAGGTGTGCGTCGGCCAATCCTCGCGGCACGCGAGTCGCTCCGCCGCCTGTGCCTTGCGCCGCGCCCGCAACAACTCGACCACTCCAGCCGAGAGGTGGTGGGTGCCCGACGCGCCGGCGTTCTTGGTCGGGCCGAGCACCATGCCGACCTTGTGGACGTAGATCCCGGCGCGACGCACCACCGCGATGCCAGCATCGAGATCGAGGTCATCCCAACCGAGCCCGAGCGCCTCGGACACTCGCCAGCCCTGCACGAACAGCAGCGCCACGACCGCGCCGAGACGATCGTCCGATGCCGACTTCACCAAGTTGCGCGCATCGGCGGACACCAACGCGCGTCGAGCCCCTCGCACCACCTTGGGCGCTGCCACACGATCGACCGGGTTGGAGGCGATCAGCTCGTGGAGCACCGCCTGATCGAGCACCTGATGCAACGTCACACGTACGTCCGCGACCGTCCCCGACGCGAGCCCGGACTTCAACAGGTCGGACTGCCAACGCGCGATGCGCTCCGGCTTCAGCGATCTCGCCGGCAGCTGGCCGATCGTGTTGGTGATCCGCTCGACGCGTTGGCTGTAGGTGCCCAGCGTCGAGGCTCGCACGCGGTGCCGCGCGACCACGTCGAGCCACCAGGCCGCCAGTTCGGCCACGGTCGCTTCGCGATGGAACGTCGACGACTGGATCTGGCAGAGCTCCTCCAGCTTCACGGCCCTCCGAGCGATCGCTTCCTCACGCGTCTTGCCGCGAACGCGCTTGGGTCGGGCGCTGCCGGGAGCAACGTACGTCGCCCGCCACGAACCATCGGCGTCGAGGTACACCGAACCCTCGCCGTTCGACGCCTTGCCGTGCACCCGCACGCTGCCGTCGCGGCTGACACTTCGCTTGCCGGT
>JBBQTC010000069.1:0-19663 GCA_038234785.1 Acidimicrobiales bacterium | reverse complement strand
CCGAGATGGTGATGCCGGGCGACAACGTGGAGATCACTGTCGAGTTGGGCAAGCCGATCGCGATGGACGAGGGTCTTCGTTTCGCCATCCGTGAGGGTGGCCGTACCGTGGGCGCCGGCCGCGTCACCAAGATCACGAAGTGAGCTGACGACACCCATGGCACAGAGCATTCGTATTCGCCTGAAGGCGTTCGATCACGAGATCATCGACCAGTCGACGCGCAAGATCGTCGAGACCGTCACTCGGACCAACGCCACGGTGCGCGGCCCCATCCCGCTGCCCACCGACAAGCACCGCTACACCGTCATCCGCGGACCGCACATCGACAAGGACTCACGTGAGCACTTCGAGATGCGCGTCCACAAGCGGCTGATCGACATCGTCGATCCCAACGCGAAGACCATCGACAGCCTGCAGCGCATCGAGCTGCCGGCCGGCGTCGACATCGAGATCAAGATCCAGTCGAACTGATCTCGACCCTCCAGGGGGAATCAGCAGCGACCCCGCTCGGCTTCGGCTGAGCGGGGTCGTTCGCGTCTCTGGCCCCACGCCGCGGACGTCTCGCTATCGGCGCGACGGCGGCGACCGTGGGGCAAGCTGACGAGATGAATGCCACGGAGCTCGTCGGATACGTCGCGTCCGCGTTGGTGGTGATCTCACTGGCGATGACGTCGGTGGTGCGACTCCGAGCGGTGTCGTTGGTGGGCTCGCTGACGTTCGGGGTCTACGGAGCGCTCATCGGATCGGTCCCGATCATCATCACCAACGGAGCCATTGCCGTACTGAACGTCTGGTTCCTCAGGGCCGAACTCGGAGGGCGACGCAAGTTGGGGGTGACCGTGGTGCCCGCCGACTCGCCGTTCCTGGTCGACTTCGTCGGCTATCACCTCGCCGACATCCATCGGTTCCAACCCGACTTCGAACTCCCACCGCCCGCCGACGACACGGCGGCGATGCTGCTGTTGCGCGACGGCCTGCCCGCCGGAGTGTTGATCGGCCGGATCGAGGGATCGGAACTCCACGTGATACTCGACCACGTGATCAAGCCGTACCGCGACTCGCAGATCTCGACGTGGGTGTACGGCAAGGGAAGCGGGGTCTTTCGACGGCTCGGCGTCGATCGGGTGTGTTCATCACCGGGTGCCGAGCAGCACTCGAGCTACCTCGAGCGAATGGGATTCCGACGCGTCGGAGACCGATACGAACTGGACCTGACCGGGTGATCCGTGCAAAGGATGCGACGATGAGGGACCGTGATCGACAACGAGTTCGACGAACCCTTCCTCGACCCGCTTCCCGACAGCCCTGCTGAAGCGGAATCGCAGTTCGAGTCGCCGCCGTCGATCGTCGAGCGCGCCCGTCGTCGTCCACTTCTCTCGCTGCTCGCCGTCGGCCTCGTCGCGTGGGTCGCCGGGCTGACCGGCGCCGTCGTCGGGACGCGACTCGCCGCCGACAACGGCGCTCCGGCTCGAACCCCGTCGACGCTCGGTCTCGTCCAGGCGCCGCCCAGGAGCGAATCGCTGCCGCAGATGGACGCCTTCGCAGCGGCGAGCGCGATCGGTCCGAGCATCGTCAGCATCGAGACGGTCATCACCGAGAACGGCTCCGTGGTGCACGGGTCGGGAACGGGCGTCGTCCTCACCGCTGATGGTGAGATCGTCACCAACGCACACGTGGTCGGGACCGCCGGCACGGTGGCGGTACGGCTGCCGGGGGAGACCGAGCCACGCGTCGGCACCGTCGTCATGGCGGACCCGGGTCGCGACCTCGCCCTCGTGCGGATCGATGCCGACGGACTCCGGCCGGCCGAGTTCGCCGATCCCGCCGATGTCCGTGTCGGTGATGCCGTGGCCGCCGTGGGATTCGCGCTCGGCCTCGACGGCGACCCATCGGTGACCGTCGGTGTGGTGTCGGCGCTCAACCGGACGTCGGCGCACCTCGACAGCGCGCTGAAGGGGCTGATCCAGACCGACGCACCGATCTCCTCGGGCAACTCCGGAGGGCCGCTCGTCAATTCGCTCGGACAGGTCATCGGCATCGTCACGTTCGTGGCGGTCGCCGAGGATGGCACCCAGGCGAACAACCTCGGCTTCGCGATCTCGAACGCCGAACTGCTGCCGGCCGTCGACGTCCTGCGCGCATCGGCCGGCGGCGACGTGCCGACGCCTGCATTCCTCGGGGTGAAGGTCGACCCCCGCGACGATGGAGGCAGCGGTGCCCTCGTGACCGAGGTGGTCCCGGGCTCTCCGGCAGCCGAGGCGGGCCTGAAGGTCGGCGATGCCGTGGTCGCGCTCGACGCTGATCCGATCACCGGTGAGGCGGGTCTGGTGGCGACCATCCGCGAGCACGCGCCCGGTGATGTCGTGGAGATCGACGTGCGGCGCAACGGCGCGCCGGTGACGCTCAGGGCGACACTGGTGGAGCGTCCGGCGGACTGACCGCACCGGCGAGGGCACCAAACGCTCGTGCTCCGGGCCGAACACGGACGTGGGCGCGACCTATCGTGCGGACATGCAGCACCTCGATGCCCATCTCGGCGGCTCACGCCCGTTCGGTCTCAACTACTGGCCGCTCGCCGAGGACGACCCGGGGGTCGAGATCCCTCGAGAGTCGATCCGGCTGGTGAGCCCCGATGGCGCCCTGGTGCGAGGCGTCCTGTGGACGCCGCCCGGTGGTGCGGCGTGGAAGACCGCGGTGATCCTCAGTCATCCGCGGGGTGACTTCAGCGTCCACTACGCGGCACCACTGCTCGCCGCGGCGGGCTATGCGGTGCTCGGGTTCGGGACGAGGTACATGAACAACGACACCGACTGCCTCCACGAGAACTGCATCGTCGACGTGAAGACCGTGCACGACGAGATGATCCGGCGTGGCGCCGAGGCCGTGGTGCTGCTGGGGAACTCCGGCGGCGGCAGTCTGATGGCACTCGCCCAGGCTGAACTGGGGATCGGCGACGGCTGGATCGGGATGGCGGCCCATCCCGGCGAGGGCGTGTTCATGTTGCAGGTCATCGACCCGAGCGTCGCCGACGAGACCGATCCGTTCTCCACCGTGCCCGAGCTGGACATGTATCACCCCGACAACGGCTGGCGTCCATGGCCCGAGCCGTGCGAGTTCGACCCGGCGTGGGTGGCCCGCTATCGCGCGGCGCAGGTCGCCCGGGTCGCCAGGATCGACGCGATTGCCAAGGCCAGCCTGGCCGAGGCCGCCGACGCCGGCACCCGGTTGCGGGGCGTGGACAAGTCGACCGACGCCGTGGCATGGCGCGAACTGCGCCGCCGAGCGGTGTTCACCAAGTACCTCACCATCTACCGCACCCTGGCCGATCCGGCCTACCTTGACCTGTCGATCGATCCGGACGACCGTCCGATGGGCAGCCTGTTCGCGTTCCCCGACCCGTTCGATGCGAACTACGGCCGGGGCGGACTCGGCCGCACGATGACGGCCCGCGGATGGCTGAGCACCTGGTCAGGGTTGTCGAGTCATGCCAAACTGGCCGACACCATGCCCCGAGTGACGGTGCCGACCCTGCTCGTGCACCCCACGGCCGACACCGAGATCCGGGTGTGGCAGGCAAAGGAGATCGTCGACAACGCGGGTGCCGCCGATGTCACCTATGTGGAACTCGAGGGCGCTCCCCACTACCTGGAGGGGCATCGACGCGAGGCGCTGGCGATCGTCGCCGACTGGCTCGCGAAACGCTTTCCGTAGCAGGTTGGCACCGGTCGACGCGCGCCGATAGAGTCAGATCCTCGTGTGCGCCAGTTGGTGCACTGCAATCGATGTCCGTGTCCGCCTCCGGGTACCACACGGCACAACCAGAATCCGGTGCTCCGCCGGCCGTATGGCCAGCGGAGCATTTGCGTGTCATCCGAAAACCCGGTCTCCGGGTTCCGACCGAAAAGGCTGCCGACATGGCACTCAAAGCGATCGTTGGCGAGAAAGTCGCCATGAGCCAGGTGTGGGTGAACGACAAGGTCGTTCCCGTCACCGTGCTCCGCGTCGAGCCCGCTCGCATCGTCCAGGTGAAAACCACTGAACGAGACGGGTACACCGCGCTGCAGGTCACCTATGGCCATCGCGATCCCAAGAAGCTCAACAAGCCCGAAGCGGGTCACTTCGCTGCGGCAGGCGTCGACGCCGGTCGCAAGCTGGTGGAACTGCGCCTCGACTCCGTCGACGGGTTCGAAGTGGGCCAGGAGATCAAAGTCGACCTGCTCGCCCAGGGCGAGCGCGTCGACGTCACGGCGGTCAGCCGTGGCAAGGGCTTCGCCGGCACCATGAAGCGTCACAACTTCAAGGGCCAGGGCGCCAGCCACGGTAACCACAAGCACCACCGTGCGCCGGGCTCCATCGGCCAGGCCAGCTTCCCCGGTCGTGTGTTCAAGGGTGTGCGCATGTCGGGCCACATGGGTCACGAGCAGGTCACCACCTTGAACCTCGAGGTCGTCCAGGCCGACGTGGAGCGCAACCTGCTCCTCGTCAAGGGCTCCGTCCCCGGCCCCAACGGCGGGGTCGTCATCGTCCGCAACGCAGTGAAGGGGAAGTGATGAGCAGCATCACCCTCAAGACCCGCGACGGCCAGGACGCCGGCTCGCTCGAGCTCGACGCCACCGTCTTCGGTGTCCAGCCCAACGTGCCGGTCATGCACCAGGTCGTCACCGCCCAGCTTGCCGCCCGTCGTGCGGGCACGCAGAGCACCAAGACCCGCGCCGAGGTTCGAGGCGGCGGCAAGAAGCCCTTCAAGCAGAAGGGCACTGGCAACGCCCGTCAGGGCTCCACCCGGTCGCCGCACTTCAGCGGCGGTGGCGTGGCCCTCGGCCCGAAGCCCCGCAAGTACACGCAGAAGACCCCGAAGAAGATGGTGAAGCTCGCACTTCGCTCGGCGCTGAGCGATCGCGCCGCCGAGGGCAAGGTCATCGTCGTCGACAGCTGGAGCTTCGAAACCCCCAAGACCAAGGACGCCGTCGCCGCCCTCAGCGCCCTCGGGGTGCAGGGCAAGGCGCTCGTGGTGGTGGATGTCAACGACACCAACACCATCCGCAGCTTCCTCAACCTCCCCGAGGTGCAGCTGATCGAGGTCAACGAGCTCAATGCCTACGACGTGCTCTGCAGCGACTTCGTCGTGTTCTCGCAATCCACGTTGCCCGGCGAAGCCGTCGTGACCGAGTCGGCGACGCCGGCCAAGAAGGCTCCGGCCAAGAAGGCCGCCACCAAGAAGGCAGATGCACCCGAGGCCGACACCGCCGAAGCCGAGGTGGTCGCCAAGCTGCCTGCGGGCGCCAAGCCACCCAAGGCCGACGGTGGCGCTCCCAAGGGGTACGACATCAAGGGCAACGCCGACTCCGGGCTGTACCACTTGCCCGGCTCCGCGTTCTACGACCGCACGGTGGCAGAGATCTACTTCGCCACCGCAGAGGACGCCGAGGCGGCTGGATTCCAGCTGCCCCCCAGTCAGCGTGACGGCGACTCGGCCGAGGAGAGCAACTGATGAAAGATCCCCGCGACATCATCCTGGCCCCCGTGGTCTCGGAGAAGAGCTACGGCCTCATCGAGCAGGGCGTCTACACGTTCAAGGTGCACCCCGGCGCCAGCAAGCCTGAGATCAGCGACGCCGTCCAGGCGATCTGGGGCGTGCAGGTCGTCAAGGTGAACACCCTTAATCGCAAGGGCAAGGTCACGCGTGCACGTCGCGCCGGCCGCGCCGGTTCCAAGCCCGACACCAAGCGGGCCATCGTCACCCTGGCAGCGGGCCACGAAATCCCGCTGTTCGAGAGCTGAGGCGCAGCATCATGGCCATTCGTTCACGTAAGCCCACGAGCGCCGGTCGCCGGTTCCAGACCACCAGCGACTTCGCCGAGATCACCAAGTCGTCGCCCGAGAAGTCGCTCGTGACGTCGCTGAGCAAGAGCGGCGGTCGCAACGTCTACGGTCGCAAGACCTCACGTCACCGCGGTGGCGGACACAAGCGTGCGTACCGCGTCATCGACTTCAAGCGAGTCAAGGACGGCGTGACCGCCAAGGTCGCCGCCATCGAGTACGACCCCAACCGCACCTGCCGCATCGCCCTCCTGCACTACGCGGACGGGCAGAAGGCCTACATCCTGGCCCCCAAGGGCCTCAACGTGGGCGACCACGTGATCAGCGGTCAGGGCGCCGACATCAAGCCCGGCAATGCTCTCCCGCTGCGCTTCATCCCCGTCGGTACCACGGTCCACAACGTCGAGTTGCGTCCGGGTGAGGGCGGCAAGATGGGACGCTCGGCCGGCATGGCCGTGCAGCTCGTCGCCAAGGAGGGCGAGTTCGCCACCGTGCGTCTGCCCAGCACCGAGATGCGCCGCGTGCTCATCGACTGCCGGGCCACCGTCGGCGAGGTCGGCAACAGCGAGCACGAGCTCATCAAGATCGGCAAGGCCGGTCGCAACCGCTGGAAGGGCGTCCGCCCGCAGACCCGTGGTGTGGCCATGAACCCCGTCGACCACCCGCTCGGTGGTGGCGAGGGCCGTACGTCCGGTGGACGCCCGGCCGTGTCCCCGTGGGGCAAGCCCGAAGGCGTTCGCACCCGCAACACCAACAAGCCGTCGCAGAAGCTCATCGTGCGCCGTCGTCGCACGTCGAAGGGCCGGAGGTAATCGCCCATGTCACGCAGCCTGAAGAAGGGCCCGTTCGTCGACGACCACCTGTTGAAGAAGGTCGACGCACAGAACTCGGCCGGCGAGCGCAAGGTCATCAAGACCTGGAGCCGCCGCAGCACCATCATCCCCGACATGGTCGGGCACACCATCGCCGTCCACGACGGCCGCAAGCACGTGCCGGTGTATGTCACCGAGAGCATGGTCGGTCACAAGCTGGGTGAGTTCAGCCCCACGCGTACCTTCAAGTACCACGCCGGCCAGGAGAAGAACTCGAAGGGACGCCGCTGATGACCGGTCCGAAGCTCAACGAGGGCTCGTTCGTCGCAGGCGAGCGCAGCGGTACCAAGGCCAGCGCGAAGTACATTCGCTCGTCGGCCTCCAAGGTGCGCGTCGTGCTCGACCTCATCCGTGGCCTTCCCGTCCGCAACGCCGACGAGGTGCTCCAGTTCACCGATCGTGACGCCGCTCGTACGGTTCGCAAGGTGCTCGCCAGCGCCGTCGCCAACGCCGTGCACAACGACGAGCAGGATCCCGAGGAGCTGTACGTCAAGGCGTGCTTCGCCGACGAGGGTCCGACGCTCAAGCGGTTCACCCCCCGCGCCCGTGGCCGCGCCGGCCGCATCAACAAGCGCACGTCGCACATCACGATCGTGGTCGCCCGTCTCGACGACGACCGCATCGACATCGTCCAGGCTCGCGAGGCCAAGCGCACCGCTGCCGGCCGTCGCCGCGTGGCCGCAGGCGGCACCGCCGCCAGCCGCCGTGCTCGCGTCGAGCGCAGCCGCGACCGTGCCGCATCACTCAAGGGCGGCGACGCCACCGAGTCGACCGACACGACCGAGACCCTCGATCAGGATGTCGAGATCGAGGCGACGCAGGCCTTCACCGGTGCGATCGTCGCCGACGGTGACGACGCCCCCGAGGGTCACGCCATCAAGGGCAACGCGCAGTCGATGCTCTACCACGAGCCCGACACCCGCTACTACAACCAGACGAAGGCCGAGTTCTGGTTCGACACGGTCGAGAGTGCAGAGGCCGCCGGCTTCAGCGCTCCTGGCAGCCAGCACGCCGATGCTGACGCCGAGAACGACGACAACGCCGACGCCGCCGACGGCGAGGAGAACAACTGATGGGTCAGAAGATCAACCCCTACGGCTTCCGCCTCGGCGTCACCACCGAGTGGAAGAGCCGCTGGTTCAGCGAGCGCGACTACAAGGAATACCTCACCGAAGACTGGAAGATCCGCCGCGCACTCATGGCCAAGCTCGAGTCCGCTGCGGTCAGCCGCATCGAGATCGAGCGCACCCGTGACAAGGTTCGCGTCGACATCCACACCGCTCGTCCGGGCATCGTCATCGGTCGCCGTGGCGCCCAGGCCGACGAGCTTCGTGCGCTGCTCACCCAGATCACCGGCAACCCGAAGGTGCAGCTCAACATCGTCGAGATCAAGAGCCCCGAGCTCGACGCCGCACTCATCGCCCAGGGCGTGGCCGACCAGCTGGTCAACCGCATCGCCTTCCGTCGGGCCATGAAGCGTGCGGTCCAGAACGCACAGAAGGCCGGCGCCCTCGGCATCCGCGTCCAGTGCTCGGGCCGCCTCGGCGGCGCCGAGATGAGCCGCACCGAGTGGTACCGCGAAGGCCGAGTGCCGTTGCACACGCTGCGCGCCGACATCGACTACGGCATGCGCGAAGCTCGCACCTCCAGCGGACGCGTCGGCGTCAAGGTGTGGATCTACAAGGGCGACATCGTCCCCTACAAGGCCCAGACCGAGGACAAGATCAGCCGCGAAGCCGCCATGGCCGTCGGTGAGGCCGCCGGACTCGGCGCCACCCCCCGCAAGGTCGTGTCGTCGGGCGCTCGTCGCAAGGCCGACGAGGTCGAGGTCGAGGCCTCCCCGCTCATCAAGGAAGCCGATCCCGAGCTCGAGAAGTTGCTCGACGAGGAAGAGGAAATCGCACGCCGTACCCACGGTGCTGCGCACGAAGCCCCGCACTTCCGTGGGGAGGACTGATTCATCATGTTGATGCCCCGTAAAGTCGCACACCGCAAGCACCACCGTGGCCGCACGGCCGGCCTCTCCAAGGGCGGCAACGATCTGGCCTTCGGCGAGTACGGCATCCAGGCGCTCGAGCCCGGCTGGCTCACCGCCCGCCAGATCGAGGCAGCCCGTATCGCCATGACTCGCGCCATCAAGCGTGGTGGCAAGGTCTGGATCAACATCTTCCCGGACAAGCCCGTCACCAAGAAGCCGGCCGAGACCCGCATGGGTTCGGGCAAGGGCAACCCCGAGTTCTGGGTGGCCGTCGTCAAGCCCGGCCGCGTGCTGTTCGAGCTGTCGTACCCCAACGAGGAGATCGCCCGGGCCGCCATGGCCAAGGCGATCCAGAAGCTGCCGATCAAGGCACGCGTCATCACCCGCGAGGAGACGTTCTGACATGGCACGTTCCAACACCGAGTTGAAGGAAATGGATCTCGCAGCCCTCGTCGAGGAGCTCCGCGCCACCAAGCAGGAGGGACTCAACCTCCGCTTCCGCAACGCCACCGGCCAGCTCGACAACAACGCCGAGATCCGCAAGGTGCGTCGCCAGATCGCACGAATCAACACCCACATCCGCGCACGTGAGATCGCGCTGGCAGAGGCAGGCAACTGATGGCCGAGACAATGGAAACCGTCGAGCGCAAGAACCGCAAGACCCGCGAGGGTCTCGTCGTCTCGAACAAGATGGACAAGACCGCGGTCGTGTCCGTCGTCGAGCGTGTGCGCCACCCCAAGTACGCGAAGTTCGTGATGCGCACCAAGAAGCTCTACGCGCACGACGAGACCAACGACGTCAACATCGGCGACCGCGTTCGCGTGATGGAGACCCGCCCTCTGAGCAAGAACAAGCGCTGGCGGATCGTGGAAGTCCTGGAGCGTGCAAAATGATTCAGCAGGAATCACGGCTTCGGGTCGCCGACAACAGCGGCGCCAAGGAAGTTCTGTGCATCAAGGTGCTGGGCGGCACTCGCCGTCGCTATGCCTCGATCGGCGACATCTTCGTCGCGACGGTCAAGGATGCGATCCCCGGCGCCGCTGTGAAGAAGGGCGACGTCGTCAAGTGCGTCGTCGTTCGCACCAAGAAGGAGAAGCGCCGTCCGGACGGCAGCTACATCCGTTTCGACGAGAACGCAGCCGTCATCATCAAGGACGACCTCACCCCGCGTGGCACGCGCATCTTCGGCCCAGTCGGCCGCGAGCTGCGCGACAAGAAGTTCATGCGCATCGTGTCGCTGGCCCCGGAGGTGCTGTGACCATGAAGCTCAAGAAGGGCGACACCGTCGTCGTCATCGCCGGCAAGGACAAGGGCCACGAAGGTGAAGTGGTGCAGGTCATGCCCCGCACCAACCAGGTCATCGTCAACGGCGTGAACACGGCCAAGAAGCACAGCAAGCCCAGCAAGAACAACCAGCAGGGCGGCATCATCGATCGCGACATGCCGATCGATGCGTCCAACGTCATGTTGGTCCACAAGGGCAAGCCCACTCGGGTCGGCTATCAGATCAAGTCCGACGGCACCAAGGTGCGCGTCGCCAAGCGCACCGGTGAGGTGATCTCATGAGCACTGCGACCGCAACGTCGCCTCGTCTCAAGCAGCAGTACGAGAACGAGATTCGTGACGCACTGAAGACGCAGCTCGAGCTCGGCAACCCCATGCAGGTGCCGCGCCTCGAGAAGATCGTCATCAACATGGGCGTCGGCCGTGCCACCCAGCAGCCGTCGCTGCTCGAGGGCGCCGTCGCCGACCTCACCAAGATCAGCGGTCAGAAGCCGATCGTCACCAAGGCTCGTGAGTCGATCGCAGCGTTCAAGCTGCGCGAGACCCAGGCCATCGGCTGCAAGGTCACGCTCCGCGGCGACCGCATGTGGGAGTTCCTCGATCGCCTGATCGCAGTGTCCATTCCCCGTATGCGCGACTTCCGCGGTCTGCCGGCCAACAGCTGGGACGGTCGCGGGAACTACACGTTCGGTCTCAGCGACCAGACGGTCTTCCCCGAGATCGATTACGACAAGATCGATGCCCCTCGCGGCATGGACATCACCATCGTGACCACGGCGACCACCAACGAGCACGGCAAGGCCCTGCTCGACGCCTTCGGCTTCCCCTTCAAGAAGGGCGTCGACGGCGAGTCCGCTCCGCAGAAGAAGCGGCGTGGACCGGTCCGTGGCGGCAAGGGCGGCGGCAGAGCCGGCGCCTCGAAGCAGAAGAAGTAAGAGAGGGCACCGCAATGGCAAAGAAGTCGTTGATCAACAAGGCGAATGCGACGCCCAAGTTCAAGGTGCGCGGGTATACCCGCTGCCGTCGATGCGGGCGCGCCCGCTCGGTGTACCGCAAGTTCGGCCTGTGCCGCGTGTGCCTCCGTGAGATGGCCCACGCCGGCGAAATCCCTGGCATCACGAAGGCCAGTTGGTGAGGAGACCAAATGCTCACTGATCCCATCGCCGACATGCTCACCCGAGTCCGCAACGCCAACACGGCGATGCATGACGAGGTCCGCATGCCCAGTTCCAAGCAGAAGGTCGCACTGGCCGCCATCCTGGAGAAGGAGGGTTACATCAGCGGTTTCTCGCTGGCGCCCTCCACCGCCGGGCCGGGCGAAGTGTTGACCATCTCCATGAAGTACTCCAACGATCGTCGCCGCACCATCTCCGGTCTGCGTCGCATCTCCACCCCCGGCTTGCGGATCTACCGCAAGAGCACCGACGTCCCTCGCGTCCTCGGTGGTTTGGGTGTGGCCGTCCTGTCCACCAGTCATGGCCTGATGACCGACCGCGAAGCGCGCAAGCGCAAGGTGGGCGGCGAGGTCCTCTGTTACGTGTGGTGAGAAAGAGGATTCGTCATGTCCCGCATTGGTAATTCACCGATCACCGTTCCTGGTGGTGTCGACGTCGTCATCGACGGCGCCGCCGTCACCGTCAAGGGCCCGAAGGGCACCCTGTCGCGTGTCATCCCCGGCGAGATCACGGTGCGTCGCGACGACGCGCAGCTGATCGTCGAGCGGCCCAACGACGAGCGTCACAACCGCTCGCTCCACGGCCTGTCGCGCACGCTGGTCAACAACATGGTCGTCGGTGTCACCGACGGCTTCTCCAAGGAGCTCGAGATCATCGGCGTGGGTTACCGCGCCGAGGCGCTCGCCCCCACCACGCTTCGTCTCGCCCTCGGCTTCAGCCACCCGGTCGTGATGGAGGCCCCCGCCGGCATCACGTTCGAGGTGCCCGCCCAGACCCGCATCATCGTGCGGGGTATCGACAAGGAAGTCGTCGGCCAGGTGGCCGCCGACATTCGCGCCGTCCGCAAGCCCGAGCCCTACAAGGGCAAGGGTGTTCGCTACCTCGGCGAGAAGGTCCTGCGCAAGGCCGGCAAGACCGGGAAGAAGTGAGCATCTCATGAGCAACGTCGCACAGCAGCGCCGCAACGGCCGCATCATCCGTCACCGGCGGGTGCGCAAGAAGATCCACGGCACCGCGGCCCGTCCGCGTCTGGCCGTGTACCGGTCCAACAAGCACCTCACCCTCCAGTTGATCGACGACGAGGCGGGCCGCACCCTGGTGTCGGCCAGCACCAACGAGGCGTCGGTCCGGGGCGAGGGCGCCGGTGGCACCGTCGAGGCCGCCACTCGTCTGGGCACGCTCGTCGCCGAGCGGGCCAAGGCTGCCGGTATCGAAAAGGTCGTGTTCGACCGTGGTGGCTATCGCTATCACGGCCGCATCGCCGCAGTCGCCACTGCGGCCCGTGAAGCAGGTTTGGAGTTCTGATGGCAGCCCCCTCGAATTACGGCAACCGCAACGAAGAGCGCGCCCCGGATCCCAGTGGCCTGCGCGAGTCGCGGGTCATCACGATCAACCGCGTCGCCAAGGTCGTGAAGGGCGGTCGTCGTTTCTCGTTCACCGCTCTCGTGGTCGTGGGCGACGGTAACGGTCGCGTCGGTCTCGGCTACGGCAAGGCGAAGGAAGTGCCCCTCGCCATCCAGAAGGGCACCGAAGAGGCGAAGAAGAACCTGTTCGACGTCCCGCTGGCCGGCAGCACCATCACCCACCCGATCATCGGCATCAACTCCGCCGGCCGCGTGCTGATGAAGCCCGCCGCCCCCGGTACCGGTGTGATCGCCGGTGGCGCCGCCCGCATCATCCTCGAAGAGGCCGGCATCCACGACGTGCTCTGCAAGTCGCTCGGTTCGGCCAACGCGATCAACGTCGCCCGCGCCACGATCAACGGCCTCAAGTCGCTGCAGCGGCCGGACGAGGTCGCGGCACGCCGTGGTCTCGCCGCCGAGGAGTTCGTCCCCAAGGGCGTGCTCAAGGCCTACAACGAGCGCAAGCAGCAGATCGCTGCAGGGGAGACCCACTGATGAGCACCCCGACCGAAAAGACGATCACCGTCCGCCAAGTGCGGTCCGCCATCGGCAACAAGCCGAAGAACCGTGGCACGCTGCGGGCCCTGGGCCTGCGCAAGATCGGTGACACCAACACCCTTCCCGACCGTCCCGAGATCCGCGGGATGATCGCCCGCATCCCGCACCTCATCGAGGTGTCGGAGAACACGGAGTCCTGATATGCGCGTCGACGAACTCTCCCCCGCACCGGGGTCCAACAAGGCCAAGAAGCGCGTCGGTCGCGGTATCGGCGGCAAGGGCGGCAAGACTGCCGGCGCCGGCACCAAGGGCCAGCAGTCGCGTGGTCGCGGCAAGGTTGCCCGCGGCTTCGAAGGTGGCCAGATGCCCCTCAAGCAGCGCGTGCCGAAGCTGAAGGGCTTCAACAACCCGTTCCGCGTCGAGTACAGCCCCGTCAACCTCGATCAGCTCGCCGGAACCGGTGAGTCCACCGTCGATCCCGACGTGCTGATCGCCAAGGGACTCGTGCGCAAGAACACCTTCGTGAAGATCCTCGCCCGAGGCGAGATCACCACTGCCGTGCACGTCTCGGCACATGCGGTCTCCAAGGCAGCTGACGCGGCCATCACCGCCGCAGGCGGTAGCGTCACGCTGTTGCCGCTGCCCTTCAAGCAGGGTCGCCCGCCGGTCAAGGGCAACCAGTTCACCAACCGCTGATGACCTCTGATCTCGTCGCCACCCGGGTGACGAACCAACCCACTCTGGGAGCTCACCCGTGTTCTCGAACCTGAAGAACGTCTTCAAGGTCCCCGATCTGCGGAACAAGATCCTGTTCCTCATCGCCATGGTGGCCCTGTACCGCCTTGGCAATGCCATTCGCGTTCCCGGCATCGACCGTGATGCCATCACCCAGTTCAAGAAGGGCGTCGAGTCCCAGGGTGCGCTCGGGTTCCTCGACCTGTTCTCGGGCGGAGCATTCGGCAGCTTCAGCATCTTCGCCCTGGGCATCATGCCCTACATCACGGCGAGCATCATCATGCAGGTGTTGGGTGTGGTCATCCCCAAGCTGGAGAAGCTCCAGCAAGAGGGCGCGGTGGGTCAGCGCAAGATCACCCAGTACACCCGTTATCTCGCGATCGGCATCGCCACCATGCAGGCGACGGCGCTCACCTTCATCTTCGGCAACGGCAACGGCAACGCGTTTTTCGGCGCGGCGCAACGATTGCCGCAGAACGTGAAGCTGCTCACCGACGGCATGTGGCCTCGCGGCTACCTCGTCATCGTCACCCTCGTCGGCGGCACAGCCGCGCTGATGTGGATCGGTGAGCTGATCAGCCAGCGCGGCATCGGCAACGGCATGAGCATGATCATCATGGCGTCCGTGGTCAGCCGTCTGCCCTTCGGCTACTACGCGATCTACCAGGAGAAGAGCTGGATCCCGTTCGCACTGCTCATCGGCGTCAGCGTCGGCATCGTCATCGCTGTCGTGAAGGTCGAGTTGGCTCACCGTCGCATCCCTGTGCAGTTCGCCAAACGCGTGGTCGGTCGACGGATGTACGGCGGCCAGAGCACCTACATCCCGCTCAAGGTCAACCAGAGCGGCGTGATCCCGATCATCTTCGCCAGCTCGATCCTGCTGCTCCCTGTGCTGCTGACCAACCTGCTCGGTGGCACCAGTGGCACCGGATGGCGAGCGAGCATCCAGAGCTGGGTCGACACTCACCTCGTCAACAGTCAGAACTGGGTCTACATCTCGCTGTTCTCGCTGATGATCGTGGCGTTCGCCTACTTCTACAACTCGATCGCCTTCGACCCCATCCGCCAGGCCGATCAGATCCGCCGGCAGGGTGGCTTCATCCCCGGTGTGCGCCCCGGTCCGCAGACCGAGCGCTACCTGTCCAAGGCAGTGAACCGCATCACGCTTCCGGGCGCGCTGTTCGTCGCCCTGGTTGCGATGACCCCGTACCTGCTGCTGTGGGCCTTCGGCGTGCGCAACTTCCCGTTCGCCGGTACCACCGTGCTCATCGCCGTCGGTGTGGCTCTCGAGCTCATGCGTCAGATCGACAGCCAGCTGATGCTTCGAAACTACGAGGGCTTCCTGAAGTGATCCCGGGCGCCCGGCTGATCTTGCTCGGTCGCCAAGGCGCTGGCAAGGGCACACAGTGCGTGAGGTTGTCGCGCCACTTCGTGGTGCCGCACATCAGCACGGGCGACATGCTCCGCGCCGCAGTCCGCGAAGGCACCGAACTGGGTGTCATGGCCAAGCGAGTGATGGACGACGGCAGTCTGGTCGGCGACGAGATCATGGTCGGGCTGGTGCGCGAGCGTCTCTCGCAGTCCGATGCCGTGGGCCGTGGCTACATCCTCGACGGATTCCCCCGCACCGTTCCCCAGGCGATGGCACTCGATGACATCACCGCGCAGTTGCCCCTCGATGCCGTCCTCGACCTCGACGTGCCGCGCGAAATGGTGCTCGAGCGGCTCTCCTCGCGCCGGGTGTGCCGCGACTGCGGGACCAACTACGTTGCCCAGGGTGTCGAGAAGCTGCCCTGGATCTGTGAGGTCTGTGGCGGCGACGTGATGCACCGCGACGACGACACGCCCGAGGCGATCATCCATCGCCTCGACCTGTACGAGGAGCAGACGGCTCCGCTCATCGAGTACTACCGCCAGCAGGGCCGGATGGTCGTCGTCGACGGCGTCGCCTCGCCCGACGAGGTCTTCGACCGCCTCACGTCCGCCGTGGACGTGATGCGTCGATCGAGCTGATGGCTCGTTTCGGCCGAGGAGCCATCCCTCGCCGTACTGCGGATCAGCTCCGCGAGATGCGCGCCGCCGGCCGAGTGGTCGCCGAGATGCACTCCGCGGTCCGCGCTAATGCACGCCCGGGAGTCACCACTGCGTCACTCGACCGCATCGCCCGAGATGTGATCGAACGACGGAATGCGACCTCCAACTTCTTCGGGTATCACGGGTTCCCGGCGGTCATCTGCACATCCGTCAACGATGCGGTGGTGCACGGCATCCCGAACAGCCGAGTGTTGGAGGAGGGCGACCTCCTGTCGGTCGACTGCGGGGCCATCGTCAACGGATGGCACGGTGACGCCGCGTTCACGATGGGCATCGGCACCGTCACGTCGGAGGCACAACGGCTGATGGACACCGCGGAGGCAGCGCTTGCGGCTGCGATCACCCACATGCGCCCGGGGCAACGCCTCGGAGATGTCGGTTCGGCGATCGACTTCGTCGTCTCGTCGGCCGGCTTCGGGAGCCCGCGCGACTTCTGTGGCCACGGGATCGGCAAGGCCATGCACGAGGATCCCGACGTCGAGAATCGTGGACGTGCCGGGCGCGGGCTCGAGCTCCTGCCAGGGGTGGTGTTGGCGATCGAGCCGATGCTCATCGCCGGTGGCGACGACGACGTGATGCAACTCGACGACGGATGGACCATCGTCACCGCCGACGGTTCGCTGGCAGCGCACGCGGAGCACACCGTGCTCGTGGGTGAGCACGGTCCCGAGATCCTCACCCGCCCGTAGGGCGCGTCGACGCAGCGGCCCGCGCGCACGCCCATCGCGACCGCAGGCCCGAAATGATGCCCACGGAGCATGGTTTCGGGCCTGCGATGAGGTGGACGTGGTGCGGATCGGCGACCGAGCCGCGACGAACGGTCAGCGGGTGGCCACTCCGTCGACCACCACGGCGTCGCCACCGAAGATCGTGTGACGGACCTTGCCGCGCAGCGTTCTGCCGGCATAGGGCGTGTTGCGGCTCTTGCTCGCCAGATGCGCTGGGACTACGGTCCACTCGGCCGCGGGATCGAACACGGTGAGGTTGGCCGGCTCGCCTGCGACGACGGGTCGACCCTGGCGATCCGCCACCCCGGCGATGGCCGCCGGTCGCCAGCTCAGCAACGCCACCACGTCGGCCACCGGCATGTCGAGTTCGGTGATGGCGAGCGCCAGCGCGGTCTCCAACCCCAGCATCCCCGGCGGCGCTTGATCGAGCGGCTCCTCCTTGGTGTGGGGTGCGTGGGGCGCGTGGTCGGTGGCGATCGCGTCGATCGTGCCGTCGGCAAGCCCGGCCTTCAGCGCCGCGATGTCGGCCGGGGTGCGCAGCGGCGGGTTCACCTTGTAGACGGCGTCGTACCCGGCGAGCATCTCGTCGGTGAGCGTGAAGTGATGCGGGGTGGCCTCGGCCGTGACAGGGAGTCCGTCGGCCTTGGCGGCGCGAACGAGGTCCACGCTTCGAGCGGTGCTCAGGTGGAGGAAGTGCATCGGCACCCCGGTCAGCCGAACGAGCTCGATGTCTCGAAAGACCATCAGTTCCTCGGCGAGCGCCGGCCACCCCGGAAGTCCGAGCCGGCTGCAGCACGAGCCCTCGTGCATCACGGCACCCTTGGTGAGTGACGCGACCTCGCAGTGTTGGGCGAGAACGATTCCGAGGGGACGGGCGTACTCGAGGGCTCGTCGCATCAGCTGCGCATCCTGCACGCCGGACCCGTCATCGGTGAAGAGGTGCACGCCGGCGGCGGAGAGCTCGCCGAAGGGCGCGAGCTGCGTGCCCGCTCGGCCGATCGTGATGCATCCGGACGGCAGCACCTCGCAGAGGCCCGCCCGTCGTCCCTGCTCTCGAACGAACTCGACGACCGCGACGCTGTCCTGGGCGGGGTCGGTGTTGGGCATCGCGACCACCGCGGTGAATCCGCCGAGGGCGGCGGCACGACTTCCGGTCTCGATGGTCTCGGCCTCCTCCTTGCCGGGTTCGCGCAGGTGCACGTGGAGGTCGACGAATCCCGGCGACACGATGCATCCGGCGGCATCGAGGCTGCGGTCGCCGGTCAGCCCCGCTCCGACCTCGACGATGCGCCCGTCTTCGACCGCGACGTCGGCGCGGCGCTCGCCGGCCTGGTCGAGCACGGTGCCGTTGATGATGACGAGGCGGGTCATGGCGCGTCTCCGATCGAGTTGGCGCTGCCCGAACCGAGCAACGTGAAGAGGACGGCCATGCGCACGGCGACACCGTTCGCGACCTGCTGGAGGATCACCGACCCGGGAAGCTCGCCGGGATCGACGACCATCTCCACACCTCGGTTCATCGGCCCCGGATGCATCACCAGCGCGTGCGCCGGGAGCCGCGCCGCCCGAGGGGCCGTGAGGCCGTACATCGCCGAGTACTCGAGCATCGAGGGGAGCAGCGCGTCGTCCATTCGTTCGCGCTGCACTCGCAGCAGATACAGCACATCGAGGTCGCCGATGATCGAATCGAGATCGTGGCTCACCTCGACCGGCCATCCGTCGATCGACGGCGGCAGCAGCGTCGGAGGAGCGACGAGCACGACGTGAGCGCCGAGGGCGGTGAAGGCCTGCACATCGCTGCGTGCCACCCGGCTGTGCTTGATGTCGCCGACGATCGCGATGCGCAATCCGTCGAATCCGTCGCGGCGGTTCAGCCCGGTGCGGATCGTGTAGCAGTCGAGCAGGGCTTGGGTGGGGTGCTGGTGCCAGCCGTCGCCGGCGTTGACGATGCTGGCATTCGTCCAGCGGGTGATCATCTGTGGGGCGCCGCTGCTCTTGTGTCGGATGACGAACGCGTCGACGCCCATCGCGCTGATCGTCTCGATCGTGTCGCGCAGGCTCTCGCCCTTGTTCAGGCTGCTCGATGACACGGCGAAGTTCATCGTGTCCGCGCTGAGTCGCTTGGCGGCGGTGTCGAAACTCGTGCGGGTCCGGGTGGAGTCCTCGAAGAACAGGCTCACCACGTTCTTGCCGCGCAGCGCGGGCACCTTGGGGATGGGTCGGCTGCTGACCTCGACCATGTGATCGGTGAGCTCCAGGAAGCGGTGGATGTCGTCGGGGGAGAGGTCCTCGATGGAGAGCAGGTGCTTCATCGGATCGTCACCCCCTCCGACGTGGCGGCGACGGTCTCCTCGCGCGAGGTGGGCAGGTTCTTGCCGACGTAGTCCGGGCGGATCGGGAGCTCTCGGTGCCCCCTGTCGACGATGACGGCCAACTGCACCGCTCTCGGCCGCCCGTACTCGTTCAGCGCCTCGAGCGCGGCGCGCACCGTGCGACCGGTGAACAGCACATCGTCGGTGAGCACCACGGTCGTCCCGTCGAGCGACACCGGGATGTCGGTGACGCTGCCCGGCACGATCGGCCGGAGGCCAACGTCGTCGCGATGGAAGCTGACGTCGAGGGAGCCGACCGGCACGGGTTGCTCGGCATCGATGCCGCGGAGCACGTCGGCCAGCGCATCGGCGACCCAGACGCCACCGCGCTGCAGGCCCACCAGCACCACCCCCTCGAGGCCGTGGTTGCGCTCGACGATCTCGTGGGCGATGCGGGTGAGTGCCCGACGCACGTCGTCGGCGCTGAGCACGATGCGGTGTGCCATGTGGCAGTCCTTTCACGTATGGGCCTCACGGGACCCATTTCACGTTCGCTCCGCATGGTACTGCCTGCCGTCCGGCCTGCGTCCAGTGCCGGCGCCGCTGTGTTCTGGTCCGGATGCTTCCCGGCGAATTCAAGCGGTGGCCGCGACAAGCTCTGCGAATCGTTCGGCTGGAGTATCCCACATGAGGGTTTTGCGGGGGCGCCCGTTCAAGAGGGCGGCGATCTCGTCGAGTTCGTCTTGGGTGTGCACGGACAGGT
>JBBQTC010000068.1:0-20321 GCA_038234785.1 Acidimicrobiales bacterium | reverse complement strand
GACCTGTCAGTTCACAGCCAAGACGACCTCGACGCGATCGCACGCAAACTCAACCGGCGCCCACGCATGACCCTCGACTGGCAGACTCCAGCGGAACGATTCGAACGACTCGTCGCGACCACCACCTGAAACCAAGGACGTCGTAACCCTCACGTTCACGACACCGAACCGTTCAGCCGGGCTGGAAGCTCTGGGTGGCGGGCGCCTCGCTGGCGTCGGCGAGCAGCGTCATCGGGCTCCGGCCACCGTCGATGTACCCGAGCGCGTAGGCACCCGGTTCGTAACCGAGCAGCCGCTGGATCCGCTCGGAAAACGCCCGCACTTCGTCGAGCGAATACGACAGGTACTGGTTCTCCTCCTGGCGGAGCCAACCCAGCACGTAGTCGACGTTGATGCCGATCCGGGTAGCACCGCTTCGGTTCTCCCCGCCGCCGTGGACCGTCGAACCGAGATACAGCACCACCGATCCGCGCGGCATCACCGCGGGAACCGAATCGACGAGCGTGTACTTCACGTCGTCGGGGGTTCGGTGGCTGTCGGGCACGACGCGGGTCGCGCCGTTCTCCTCCTCGAAGTCCGACAGCGCCCAGATCGTGGCGACCTCCACGTCGACGTCGCGCGGGAAGGGGAAGAAGTCGAAGCACCAGTGGTCGCGGTGCAAGAACTGCGCCGGTGAGTCGGGGCCGATCGCGATCGACTGGGTGAGGTGCAGCTGGAACGTCGTCTTCTTCGCCCACAGGGTGCGATCGACGACGTCGAGGATCAGCGGATGTGCCACCATCGCCGCGCTCGACGGGCAGCGCGAGAGGAGCGCACCGGTGCGCCGAGTGTTGGCGCCGGAGAAGTCGTCCCCGCCGGTCGGGGTGACCTCGATCCACGGCTGCAACTCGGCGTTCACGAGATCGCAGAGGTCCGCATCGGCGAGCCGCTCGACGATCACCGCACCGTGGGCGACCAGCGCTGCCGAGACCTCCTCCGCGGTGGCGTCGGCCTGGAATCGGGGAAGATCGGCGGTGTTCACGGCCCTGTTCTACCGCGGCAGAGGGATTCGCCGCAGCCCTCGCCGTTCCAGCGCGATCGCCGCCCTCAGGAATTCCGCATTCGCGTGCAGCAGCGCCACCAGCGCATCGACCTCCGTGTCGAATGGCTGCAGCGTCACCGAGTCGAGCACCATGCGCGGGTTGTGCTCGTCGAGCACCTGCTCCACTGCGGCGCGCGCCCGCTCGAGCACCGATGCGGTGGTGCCGGTCGAGTCCGGGCCGTGAGCGGCGAGGACGGCGGCTGCATCGATGATGCCCGCCACGTACCCGACGTCCCAGGTCTCGTGGACGGTGAGCGCTCGGGCCAGCCGACGGTCGTCGTCGGCGACTTGGGCGAGCACCGCGGCCAGATCGGCGGGTGTCGGGTTCGCGTCGCTCGATGTGTGCATGCCTCGCCTGTCGCGGCACGCCCAGGGACGCGCGTCGCTTGATCATCGGCACGTGTCGGGCGGTACTTGACGAGGCGCTACGGTCCGCGCCATGACCAACGCGACTTCCTCGAATGCCGACCGCAAGGTCGTACTCGTGACCGGTTCGTCCAGCGGCATCGGCCGTGCCTGCGCCGATCAGCTACATCTCGCCGGATGGACCGTCGTCGGCGCCAGTCGGCGCGGGACTGGCGGGAGCGGGTGGCAGTCGATCGTGATGGACGTCGACGACGACACCTCGGTGGCCACCGAGGTGGCCGCGATCGTCGCCGAACACGGTCGACTGGACGCGGTGGTCGCGTGCGCCGGCTGGGGTCTGGCCGGATCGGTGGAGCAGACGCCGATCGACCGCGCCAAGGCGCAGGTGGAGACGAACTTCTGGGGCGCGGTGCGGGTCGTCCAGGCCGCGCTGCCGTCGATGCGCGACCGCGGTGCGGGGCGGATCGTGCTGATGAGCTCGATCGGTGGCCAGATCGGCATTCCGTTCCAGGCGTACTACAGCGCGAGCAAGTTCGCGTTGGAGGGGTACGGCGAATCGCTCGCCTACGAGGTGGCGCCGTTCGGAATCGATGTCACCCTCGTCGAGCCCGGCAACTTCCGGACCGGGTTCACCGACGCCCGCGAGAACGTCGCCGCCGATGGTGACGATCCGTACGCGGCTGCGTCGGAGAAGGCGATCGCCCAGATGGCGCACGACGAGGAGCACGGTGCCGACCCGACGCTCGTGGCCGCAGTGGTCACGAAGGTCCTTGCGGCCAAGCGTCCGCCGCGTCGCGCCTCGGTCGGCAAGCTCGACGAGCGCGTCGGGTTGCTCGGGAAGCGGTTGTTGCCGTTCCGGTTGTTCGAGCGCGCAGCGAAGAGCAGCCTGGGTGTCTGAGAGCGACGAGCGACGTCAGAGCTCGTGTTCGGCGAGCTCGCGGAACTCGTCGGGCAGCTCGCCGTGGTCGGAGAGCGTAACGCCCGCGTAGCCGACCGCGCCGCGCCCGAACCGGCGTCGGACCTCGTCCATCGAGTGGTCGACCGCCCAACGTGCCGCACTCGTCTCGGATCCGGCGACCTCGAGTGGATCGGGGAACACCGGCAGTTGCAGTTGCAACGACGCCTGGTCGACGAGGTTGGAGACGGAGATCGCGAGCAGTGAGATCTGCACATCGTCGGGTTGTGAGGCGAGGGCGACATGAACGAGGCGCTCGGCGATCTCGGCGAGGGTGAGCGTCGCCGACACCGGGAAGCGACCGGTGTGCGAGCGGGTGATCGATCGCATGCCGGCGAACCGGACGCGCACCGTGACCGTGCGTCCGGCTCGGTGCTTGGATCGCAACCTGCCTGCCACACGGTCGGCGAGGTGACCCAGCACCACCCGTACATGGACCGAATCGGGGTCGCGCCGCGCAAATGCGGACTGGGCGCCCACCGAGTGCGCCCTGCCGTTGGGTTGCACACGACGTCGGTCCTCGTTGGCGGCGAGCGCTCCGACCTTGGTGCCGAGTGCGCGACCCAGCAGCTTGTGGAGGACCTCTGGCGACGAGGACTCGAGTTCGCCGATGGTGTGAATGCCGCGATCGGCCAGCCGTTGTCGAGTGACAGGCCCGATCCCCCACATCAATCCGACCGGCAACGGATGGAGGAACTCGCGCTCGAGCTCGGGTTGTACCACCACGAGTCCATCCGGTTTGGCGACCTGCGAAGCGATCTTGGCGAGATGCTTGGTGCGTGCCGCGCCGACCGAGATCGGGAGTCCGATCTCGTCGCGCACCCTGGAGCGGATGGAAGCGCCGATGACCTCCGCGGCGCCGAAGAGGTGGACAGATCCGGTGACGTCGAGGAACGCCTCGTCGATCGAGATCCGCTGCACGAGCGGCGTGAAGTCGCCCAGGACGCCCATCACCAGATCCCCGAGACGTTGGTACTCGCGAAAGTGTCCACCGACGAAGAGCAGGTTCGGGCACAGTTGGCGCGCCTTCCACCCCGACATTCCCCCGTGGACGCCGAAGCGGCGAGCCTCGTACGACGCAGCGAGGACGACACCTCCACCGACGGCAATGGCCCTGCCGCGCAGCGAGGGATCCAGGAGTTGCTCGACCGAGGCGTAGAACGCATCGAGATCGGCGTGGAGGATGGTTGGCCCCTCGGGCATGGCCCGACTCTAGTCGAACATGTGTTCGTTCAGGAAGGGGCGGCCTCGAGTTCATACATCGGCACGCCGAGGCGGGGGACCCAGAGTCCCGCACCCACTTGGCGGAAGTGCCGCGCGAGCTGTGCGCGGTACCAGTCCGCCGGTCGCTCGAAGATCAGGAGGTCGGTGCGTTCGCGGTCCACCATCTCGTGCACATCGGCGGTGGTCGGTGCCTCGAGGTACATCACATGATGTGTGGCCACGCCGAGGTTCTCGATCGCGCTCGTCGCTGCGTCATCGTCGAGGTACTGCAAAACGCTGTGGCACACGACCAGGTCGAAGGTCTCCGTCGGCCGCCATCGGGCGATGTCGAGCCGTTCGTGGCCCCACTGCTCGCAGGCATGCTCGCTGATGTCGATGGATCGCACCGTCACCTCGGGATGGGTGCGGCGATACCAGTCGCGCCACATGCCCATGCCGGCGCCGACATCGAGCACGTTGTGGATCGTCACGCCCCACCAGGCAGCCATCTCGTGGACTGCGGTCGCGAGATGGGCGAGGCGTTCGTGATCGTGCACACCCAGCGAGCCGTAGAAGCGCCTGTAGTAGAGGTCGTCGAAGCGGGCGGGGTCGTCGGGGCGTGGGTCCGCAGGCATGGCTCGATTGTGGTCGACCGACGCCTGTGTCGCCCGGATCTTCGTTCAATAGTCAATCAGTGACTATTATCGCGACATGCGTCGACTCGCTCTCCCCGTCGTTCTCGGCGGGCTCATGGTGCTCCCCCTCGCGTCGTGTGGTTCCGATGCCTCGCCCTCCGCGGGCGTGCGCGGCGACGTCACGGTGTTCGCTGCGTCATCGTTGACCGATGCCTTCACCGAGATCGGCGATGCGTTCACGGCCGCGCACCCGGACGCGAAGGTCACGTTCAACTTCGCCGGCTCGTCCGAGCTCGTCACCCAGATCACCCAGGGGGCTCCCGCTGACGTGTTCGTGTCGGCCGACGAGTCGAACATGGCCAAACTGCTCGACGCAGGTGAGCAGGCCGCCGATCCGGTGGTGATCGCCCGGAACTCCTTCGAGATCATCGTCGAAGGCGGCAACCCTCGGCACATCACCGGCGTCGCCGATCTCGCCGACCCGAGCCTGCTGGTGGTGCTGTGTGCGCCGGACGTCCCGTGTGGGAAGGGGGCTGCGACCATTCTGAGCAACGCTGGTGTGGAGGTGACGGCGAAGAGTCTGGAGACGAAGGTGAAGGGCGTCGTCACCAAGGTCACCGCCGGTGAAGCCGACGCAGGCATCGTGTTCGTCACCGACGTCATCGCCGCGGGTGCGAGCGCGGAGGGTGTGTCCATCCCCGACGACGTCAACGTGATCAGCAAGTATCCGATCGTGGTCACCAAGCAAGCGCCGAACCCGGACGCGGCAACGGCGTTCGTCGCCTTCGTGGCCAGCGGTGCCGCGCAGGCGATCCTCGCTCGATACGGATTCCTCTCTCCGTGAGGGACCGGGCGCGCCCACGCGGGGGTGGGGCCGAACTCCCGGGGCCGATCCTCGTGCTGGCAGTCCTCGCGGTCGTGTTCTTCGCCCTTCCGCTCGTCGGGCTGCTCTGGCGCGCCCCGTGGTCGCACGCTTGGACGTACCTGACCGACGATGCCGCACTGACGGCCCTCCGCCTCTCCCTGCTGTGCTCGTTCTGGGCGACGCTGATGTCGGTCGTGTTCGGCGTGCCACTCGCATGGCTCCTGGCCCGCGTGTCGTTTCCCGGACGGGGCGTGGTCAGGGCGCTGTGCACGCTCTCGATGGTGCTGCCCCCGGTGGTGGGCGGCGTGGCGCTGTTCTTCGCCCTCGGCCGCCGCGGCATCGTGGGCCAGTACCTCGACCGCTGGTTCGACATCCGATTGCCGTTCACGACGGCCGGCGTCGTCGTGGCGCAGACGTTCGTCGCGATGCCGTTCCTCATCATCACCGTGGAAGCGTCCTTGCGGCAGCTCGACCAGCGATTCGAGGACGCATCTCGCACGCTGGGTGCGACACGGTGGTACACGTTCCGGCGCGTGACCCTGCCCGCCATCCGGCCGGCGCTCATCGCCGGTGCGGTGCTGGCGTGGGCGCGAGCGCTCGGCGAGTTCGGGGCCACCATCACGTTCGCCGGCAACTTCCCCGGCACCACCCAGACGATGCCGCTCGCGGTGTACCTCGCGCTCGAGCGGAATCCCGAAGAGGCGATCGTGCTCGCACTGGTGCTCATCGTGATCTCCTTCGCCGTCCTCGTCGGGCTTCGCGATCGGTGGTTCGGGCGGTCCGACCAACGCGATCCCACGGTGCATGCATGACCTTGTCCGCCGACCTCCGTCTTCGTCTCGGCACGCTCGATCTCGACGTGCAGCTTTCGGTCGAACCGGGTGAACTCGTTGCGATCCTTGGTCCGAACGGCGCTGGGAAGAGCACCGTTCTGCGCTGCCTCGCCGGCCTCGCTCCCATCGATGCCGGCCGGATCGAACTCGACGGAGTCGTCATCGACGACCCCGATGCCGACGTGTTCGTGGAACCCGATCGTCGCAAGATCGGCGTCGTGTTCCAGGACTACCTCTTGTTCGACCACATGACGGTGCTCGAGAACGTCGCCTTCGGCCTCCGTGCGCGGCGCACACCGAAGACCGACGCCCGTCGCACGGCGACCGAGTGGCTGGACCGGGTCGGCCTCGCGGAGTATGCCCACGAGCGCCCAGGGGTGTTGTCGGGCGGGCAGGCACAGCGGACGGCGTTGGCGCGAGCGCTCGCGACGGAGCCGCGACTGCTGTTGCTCGACGAGCCGTTGGCCGCGCTCGACGCGGGGACTCGCGGCACCGTTCGTCGCGACCTTCGTCGCTACCTGGCGAGCTTCGACGGCATGCGTCTCCTCGTCACGCACGACCCGGTCGATGCCTACGCCCTCGCCGACCGTGTCGTCGTGATCGACGAGGGCAGGGTCGTGCAGGCGGGCACGCTCGCTGAGGTCTCGGCGCACCCTCGGTCGCGATACGTGGCCGACCTCGTCGGTGTGAACCTGGTGACGGGCATGGTCCACTCGGGTGTGCTGACGACGGTCGAGGGTGCCAGCGTCGTCATCGCTGACGCTCCCGACGGCGCGTCGTTCGCCGTCGTCCGCCCCCATTCGGTCTCGTTGTTCGCCGAAGTGCCGGCAGGTTTGAGTGCGCGCAACGTGTGGCCAGGGGTGGTCACCGATCTCGACCGCCTCGGGGATCGGGTTCGTGTCGGCATCGAAGGCCCGCTGCCGCTGACGGCCGAGATCACGGTCGGAGCGCTCGAGTCGCTGCGGCTACGCCCTGGTGACGATGTGCACGCGACCGTGAAAGCCACCGACATCGAGGTCTATCCCGCATGACGGCGGCACGGACGGAGGCGCAGCGATTGCTGCTCGGCGAGTGGGCATGCCTCGGAGTGCTCGCGACCGGGCCCGCGCACGGGTTCGCCGTCGCCGCGCGGTTGAAGCCCGACGGCGACGTCGGCCGAGTGTGGTCGCTCTCGCGAGCGCTCACCTACCGTTCGTTGGAACAGCTCACGATCCGCGGCCTTGTGCATCCCATCGCCGAGGAGCCGGGTCTCGCCGGCGGAACCAGGACGATCCTGGCGCCGACCCGTACGGGCCGGACACAACTTCGAAACTGGTTGCTGGCCCCGGTGCTGCACCTGCGCGACCTCCGCAGCGAACTGCTGTTGAAACTGGTGCTCGCCGAACTCAACAGCGTCGACATGCGCGGCATGATCGACCAGCAGCGCAACCACATCGAGCACCTCGCGACGGCAATCGGCGCCCAGATTGCGCACGACGAATCGCTCGATGTGGTGGCACTCTGGCGAAGCGAGTCGTCGCTCGCTGCGCTGCGGTTTCTCGACCGCCTGCGGGCCGAGGTCGGATGACCTACATCGCCGGGGGTTCGCCGCCGGTGTGCCGGCTCGGATCGATGGCTAGGTTGACCGTGATGAGCGAGATCCCGACCGACGCTGCGCACGTCGACCCGCTGGTCCACGTCGCCCAACCGGATCACCCCGACCGGATCGCCGACGCGCGGGCGTGGGCGGGCAAGTCGATCCGCGACCTCGGTCACGCCATCGTCGGGCATCACGCGTCGCTCGAGCTCATCGACCGGGTGTCCACCGAGCTCAACGGCCTCACCGACGAACTCTCCGCTGGTCCGGCGAGAAGCCGCTCACAGAGCCGGCCCCAGGGGGAGTGGGGAGACCCGCCCGTCGATGGTGCCGTGCTGTCGACGTACGACGAGCGTCCGGTGTCGGGACGGGCCAGCCCGTGGGGACTCGATCTGCACGTCCATCGCGACGGTGACGACGCCGTCGCCACGTGCACGTTGCGAGCCGCGCACGAGGGTGCACCGGAGCGCAGCCACGGCGGCATCGTCGCCGCGCTCTTCGACGACCTCTTCGGCTTCGTGCTGTCCTTCGTCGCTCAGGCCGCCTTCACGGGCGAGCTGTCGGTGCGGTACGAGGCCGGTGTCCCGATCGGTGTGCCGTTGGAGTGCCGGGTGCGTCTCGCCGAGCAGGTGGGACGAAAGCTGTTCATGGTCGGCGAACTGACCTCCGAGGGCGCGGTGGTGGCTCGGTCGAAGGCCACGTTCATCACCATCGACCGCAGCCAGTTCATGCGGGGCGCGACCGATTGACCGGGCGCGAAGGACCGCCCATGCACCGTTCTCCCGTGAGGCGATGCATGGGCGGTGCGCTGAAGATCGACGCCTGACAGGCGATCCCCAGCGGGGTCAACGTCGAGAGCGATCCAGCGCTCGGGGGCACTGAACCGTCTCGACGTTGCGCTCCACAACCGACATCATGGTCAGTTCTCTCGTCGCGAACCGTCGGCGAACCGACGGACGGACTGTCAGCGGGCCGACACCTCCGGCGAGATGCGGACCATCGTCGCCTCCTCGCGTCGGGGGCATCCCCCTGCCCAAAGCTGCTGAACCGGCACCGCGCGATGAGCGATCTCCTGTCCGGCGCGTGGCTCGGCCGGATAGGGTCAGGCCCAAACCCACACGAAGGACACGTCCATGGCCATCCATGCCAAAGTCACGACTGCCGAAGAGATCGAACGGCGCCGCACTGCGCCAGCGCCCACGGCGGCGCCGAAGCGGAACATCTCCGACGAGGAGAAGGCGGTCCGCAAGGAGCGGGTAGCCAAGGCCAAGGACGCTCTGTCCCGGTCGGTGGGCCTCCGCGGCGACCATGTCGCGCCCGCTCGTGCAGCGTTGAAGACCTACCTGCAGAAGCTCAACGAGCCCAAGCAGCCCGACGATGCGCAGTTCGAGGTCCTCCTCGCCGCGCCGTTCACGGTGCCGTTCAAGAAGAAGCAGAACGACCGCCGGTTCTGAGCAACCGCGCTCGGCGCCTCGTACCGTGAACCACGTGCCCGAAGCCTGCCGAATTCCCCTCTCGGTCCTCGACCTGTCGGTCCTCAACGACGGGCAGTCGTCGGCCGAAGCGCTGCAGAGCACGTGCGGCCTCGCCCGGCGCGCCGACGAGCTCGGGTACACCAGGTTCTGGGTGGCCGAGCACCACAACATGCCCAGCGTGGCGTGCACGGCGCCGACGGTGCTGATCGCGCACCTCGCCGCCAACACCGCCCGAATTCGTGTGGGTTCGGGCGGCGTGATGTTGCCCAATCACGCTCCACTCGTGGTCGCCGAGCAGTTCGCGATGCTCGAGAGCCTGCACCCGGGTCGCATCGACGTCGGCATCGGCCGCGCCCCGGGAACCGACCAGCGCACCGCCGTCGCGCTCCGCCGGTCCGCCGACTTGCTGGGTGCCGACGACTTCCCTCGTGATCTGATCGACGTGATGGGCCTCCTCGGCGACGTTCGCGGCGACGACGGCCTCTGGACGCAGTTCTCCGCGACCCCGGCTCCGTCTTCGTCGCCCGAGGTGTTCCTGCTGGGCTCGAGCGGCTACAGCGCACAGCTCGCCGGGCACCTCGGGCTTCCGTTCGCATTCGCCCACCACTTCGACATGGGTGGCGCCCTGCAGGCCACCGAGCTCTACCACCAGAGCTTCCGTCCGTCGGCCGTCCGCGCCGACCCGTACATGATCATCACCGCCAACGTGCTCGTCGCCGACACCCAAGCCGACGCCGACTGGCACGCCGCGCCGGGTCGGCTCACCGCGCTCGGTCGCCGGACGGGCCGGTTCATCCGGCTGCCGTCGCCCACCGATGCCGCCGCCCATCCCGATCTCGACGAGGCCAACCGGCTCCCCACGAGCCGGGTCGTCGGGGAACCCGCGGCGGCCGTCGACGCATTGGAATCGCTCGTGCGCCGCACCGGTGCCCACGAGCTGATGGTGACGTCGGTGGCCTACGACCTGTCCGCCCGGATCCGCAGCATCGAACTCCTCGCCGAGCACTGGACCATGTGACCCCCGGATTCTGGGCAGAATCCTCCCCATTTGGGGTTCTGGGCGGGAATCTTCCCGGCGGCCGCAACTATTCCGGCACAGAACGGCGGCCCTCGATCGGTCGGGCGGCGGGACGAGTCGGCCTCACCCGGCGGGACAGGCGGCGATCACGGTGGTGACCGCACCATGGTCGATCACGATCCAACTGTCCATGAACCGCCACGGCGCGTCGGGCGAGGAGTGGTCAAGGGTGATCGGCGCGCACGGCGTACTGGCCAGTCCGCCCACTCCGTATTGCACGTTCGGTGCCACGGGCATCGTGCGCAATCGGCTGTTGGCATTGACGACGTACCAGTCGGGTGAACCGACGGCGCAGGCGTCGCCTTCAGGGTCCGTCGCACACGCCGTGGTGTAGAGCTGCCGGCCCGCCGCCCCGGTGTAGATGCAGCGGACATCGACCCGAATCTGCGAGGTCGTCCAAAAGGCGTCGGCCCCGCTGCCGTCGCCGATGATGACGTTCCAGACGCCGTCGGGGATGACCTCGCCGAGACTGCCGTCGCTGCCGCACCCGGTGCCCCGCACGGACTCGCTGCCGAGTTGCGGCACGTCGTAGTACCTCCACCCCTGCCAGACGACCTGCGGCGACGTGGTCGTGGTGGTCGTGGTGGACGTGGTGGACGTCGTGCTCGTGGCGTCGGTGGGTGCGACCGCCGTCGAGGTGGTCTCGCTCACACCTGGGGTCGAGGTTGTCGTCGACGGGAACGTGATGGTCCCGCCGGAGAACGGGGGCAGCGTCTCGTCGGGAAGACCGGCGGACGAGGAACACGACGCGACGGCGACGGCGACGAGCGCGGACGCGCACGTCCACGTCCACGTCCACGTCGAACGTCGGAGACCATGCACCTCATCATGTTGGTGCGGTGGGGAGCAGCACGGCAACTTTTCCGCCAGATTGCTCAATTGTGGGCCCCGCCCGAACACCGGTGATTGAGCGACATTCATCCGGCAATGTCGGTCACGTTTGCTACCGCCCCTTTGCAAATTCCTCGCAGATTGTCAGATTTCTCTCGCACCGTTCTAGGAATTCTCGGAGAGATCGGACGTATCATTGCGGAATGGCAGCAAAGCGTGGTCCCAAGAACTCCATCTCTGACGAGCACAAGGCGGCGATGGCTGAGGGCCGGGTCGAAGGTCGCGTCGTTCGCGACTATCTCGATGCACTTCGCAACAGCAAGGGCAAGCCCGGCCGCAAGCGCACCCCGGATTCTGTGGCGAAGCGGCTCTCCGCCATCGACGAGGAGATCGCTGGAGCATCGCCCGTTCGTGAGCTGGAACTCGTCCAGGAGCGGTTCGATCTCGAGCGCGAACTCGCGGCCATGCAGACCAAGGTCGACCCGAAGTCGCTCGAGGCCGGTTTCGTCGAGGTCGCCGCCTCGTACAGCACACGCAAGGGCATCTCCTATGCCGCATGGCGCGCTGTCGGCGTCGAGCCGACGGTGTTGAAGAAGGCCGGCATCTCTCGCGGTCTCTGACCGGACAACGACACATCCGATGAAGGCGGCCGTCTACCGCCAGTTCCGCGGCCCCATTCAGGTCGAGGACGTCGCCCAGCCCTCACCGTCTGCCGGTGAGGTGGTGGTGGAGGTGCTCGCCGTCGGGCTCTGCCGGAGCGACTACCACGGCTGGCACGGCACGGATCCCGACATCGTCTGCCCGCACGTGGGCGGCCACGAGTTCGTCGGCCGCGTGGTCTCGATCGGTGCCGATGTGCGGCGCGTCCACGCGGGAGATCGCGTCGTGGCCCCGTTCGTGTGCGGTTGTGGCGTCTGCGAACCGTGTCGGCTCGGCCAGCATCAGGTCTGCCGCAACCAGCAGCAGCCCGGGTTCACCCGATGGGGCGCGTTCGCCGAGTTCACGACGGTTCCCTTCGCCGACGTCAACGCCGTGCGAGTGCCCGATTCGGTGTCCGACGAAGCGGCCGCGCTGGTCGGCTGTCGAGTGTCCACCGCATACCGGGGAGTGATCGAGCGGGGTCGGCTCGCCGCCGACGAGGTGCTCTGCGTCCACGGCTGCGGCGGCGTCGGTCTGGCCGCCATCGCGATGGGCCGGGCGATGAACTCCCAGGTCGTCGCCATCGACATCGCTCCCGGGGCGCTGGCCCTGGCCGAATCCCTCGGGGCGGACATCACCATCGATGCCCGCGACCACGACGACATTGCAGCCGCTGTGCACGATCTGGTCGGCGGCGCCCACGTCTCGGTCGACTGCCTGGGCAACGCGGCGACCGCTGCCAACTCCGTTCACAGCCTGCGGCCCCTCGGACGTCACGTGCAGATCGGCTTGTTCCCGTCGCCGTCGGTCGACTTCCCCGTGTCGCGGGTGGTCCGCGACGAACTGGAGGTGCTCGGGGTGCACGGCCTGTCCGCCTCGCGGTTCCACGAGGTGCTGGCCTTGATGGCGGCCGGCCGGCTCGATCCGTCGGCGATGATCACCCAGCGACTCGAATTGGGCGATCTCCCGATGGCGCTGCCCGCCATGGGCTCGTTCGCCCGACCGGGAGTTGCGGTGATCACCCGCTGGTGAGCGGGACTATTCGGCGGGCGCCTCAGGAACCAGGCGGCCGGCCTCGATGGCGACGGCGGGGTTGCGGTTCTCGTCACCGGGAACGCCCAGCGACTCGCGGAACAACGTGATCGCATGCATCGTGCCCGCCTCGTGCAGGCCGGCGTTCATGATTCGGTTCACCGACGGCGTCAGATCGCCGAACTCCATACGAATGGCGTGCGCCGCTGCCTCGCTCGGGGTGTGGTCCTCGGGCAGGACGTTGGCCTTGGCCGCTGCCCGCTTGGCGGCCGTGCTGCGCGCGGTGGGGCGGGGCTTGGCCGGGGCCTTCGTAGCGACCTTCGGGGCCGGTGACGGGGCGGGAGTGGTGGAACTCGGCATGACGATCCTTCGCACGAGGTGGAATGACCCTTGGCCGACGGTGCGAAGGCCTGCCAGGAGATGGCCAGTCTACCCGCACTGGCACCTGGCGAAGACCGGCCGCGCATGGAGGACCGCAGATTCTGGGGTAGCGTTGGTCTGGCGGATGGCGCTCCGCACGTACGGGTGGTTCCGTACGGGGAACCACGCGCACGACCGGCACGGTCGAACGCCGCCGATGCAAGCAAGTCGGCTCAACCCGGTGCGGCACGCGCCCGCCCGCACCCGACCCGCGGATGGCGCCGTGTCCCACATGGCGCAGGACGGAAGTGCATGTCTCAGTCTCGAGAACTCGAATCGGCGATCTGGTCGATCGCCGACGGCCGCGCCTCCGAGGCGGACCTCGCACTGTTCCACGCGGACGAGCGGGCGTCGATCGCCGTCCTCGACCGGCTCATCGTCGACGCCGAGGACGACATCGAATCGGTGCGAAGTCTGGCCGGCGACGAGCGCGACCAGGTGGTCGCCGACTTCGTCGACACGCTCAAGAGCCTGCTCGACACCGCCGGACGCATCTTGCCGACGCCGCCCACCTCGAAGTATCTGACCCCGCCGCGATCCACCGCCACCGTCGCCGTCGCCGCTGCCATGGCAGACGAATTCGACGACCTCGCCTTCGAAGAGCTCGAACCGGGCGTCGTCGAACTGCAGGCCACCTGGCAGGCAGGTCAGGTCGTGGTCTGGGCCTCCGGTCGGGGCCGCGAACCGGAGTCCCACGACGACCTCGCCAACCGGCTGGAGAAGGTCGGCGGTCCGCCGATGGGCTGGCAGATCCACAAGGGCGTACCCCTGCCGGGCGACCGGCGCGCCGACGCCCTGTCGATCAGCATGAAGGACGCGCTCGGATGGCTCGTCGCCGTCGGCGGCGGCCAGGTCGGCGATGGCGTCGGGCCGAGCGTCGCCTGGATGGGGCACGTCGCCCTCGAGGGAGTGCGGCTCGTCGTACGCGGCTCGGTCGTGCCCAGCCTGCGGATCATCAAGCGCCCCGAGAACGGGCCCCTCGATGCTGCGGTGAAGTGGCTGCCGGCGCTCACCGACAGCCCCGCCGTCGACACATTGGCCGCAGCGATGCCCGAGACCGTCGTGGCGCTCGGTGGCGGTGACGGCAAGTCGGTGGCAGCGGCGGTGATCGCGGCCGTGGTCGAGACCATCGTCGGCGAGAGCGTCGAGCGGATGGAGCTTCCTGCGTCGCCCCCGAACGCGAGCACGCCCACCGATCTGAACGACACGATCATCGCCCGGATGGATGGATCCCAGTTCCGAGCCAACGCACATCTCGGTGGCGACCTCTCGAAGCGGTTGGAACAATGGGCTCGAGGCGTCACCGCGCAGAGCCGCAAGAAGCTCGTCGTCGAACTCGACCCTCCCGCCGAGGGAGGTGTCTGGGTCGTGTCCGTCAAGGCGCCCGCCGGCAAGGGCCGTCTGATCCCGGTCGATGTCGCGCTGCGCACCGATGGCGGCGGTGCCACCCTCAACGCCGAGTGGATCCGCCTCGGCCGGCTGTTCCCCGCGCTCGACCGCGCGGGCATCCGTCGCCGCGGACAGGTGGCACTCAGCCAGGACGAGGCCTGGGACTTCATGACGGTGCTCGGGCCGACGCTGTCGTCGGTGGGCTTCGACGTGCGGGTGCCGGCGATGTCCCGACGCAAGGCGAAGCCGTCGCTGCGCCTGTTCGCCGAGTCGGCCACTGGATCGGTGGTCGGCGCCCACCAGCTCAGCAATGTTGCCTGGACGGTGCTCTTCGACGACCTCGAGCTCACCGCTGCCGAGGTCGCCCAGCTGGCACGCCAGGCGCGGCCACTGGTGCAGTCGAACGGAAAGTGGATCGAGGTCGACCGCGTCGATCTGGAGAAGGCCGCCGCGGCCCTCGCCGAACGGGAATCCGTCACCACCATGACCGGCGCCGAGATCCTGCGCGCGAGCATCGGCCTCGATGGCTCCGGGCTCGCCGGGGGCACCGTCGTGCACGGCAACAGCTGGGCCAACGACATCCTCCGCAAGGCGGGCGAGACATCGACATCTGCGGTCTCCAGCCCTGACGGCTTCGTCGGCGAGCTGCGCACGTATCAGGCCGAAGCACTCGGCTGGCTCGGCTTTCTCGACGCCGCCGAGCTCGGTGGGTGTCTCGCGCTCGACATGGGTCTCGGCAAGACACCGACGATGCTCGCCCACCTGGCACGGTGCGCCGGGAACGGCACCGCACTGGTCATCGCCCCCGCAGCGGTCGTCGGCAACTGGGCGGCCGAAGCTGCGCGTTTCGCCCCCGGTCTGCGTGTCGTCGTCCATCACGGGGCCGACCGTTTGGCCAACCAGCGCCTGCAGGCCGAGATCGCTCGTGCCGACGTGGTCATCACCACCTACGCCACCGCCGTCCGCGACGTCGAGTCGTTGATGGAGACCACCTGGGGTCGGCTCGTGCTCGACGAGGCGCAGGCGATCAAGAACCCCGCCAGCGACACTTCGCAACTGCTCCGCCGCCTGCCGGCCCGCAGCCGCATCGCCCTCACCGGGACACCGATCGAGAACGGTCTCGGCGACCTGTGGGCGATCCTCGACTTCACCAACCCCGGCTTGGTCGGCACCCGTCCGTCGTTCATCGCCCAGATGTCCGGCGACGGTGAAGCGGCGCTGCGCGCACTCAACGGGATCCTGCTGTTCCGTCGGACCAAGTCGGAGCCCGAAGTCGCCGCCGAGCTCCCCGACAAGATCGACGAGCTCGACCACTGCACGATGACCCCGGAACAGATCGGGCTCTACCAAGCGGTGCTCGACGAGCTCGTGCAGAACGTGGCCGCCGGCGATGCCATGGGCGAACCCAAGAAGGGCGCAATCCTGGCCGCCATCACTGCGCTCAAGCAGATCTGCAACCATCCCGCCGCCTACCGCGACGACGGCCTGCCGCTCGCCGGCCGATCGGGCAAGCTGGCCCGGCTCGAGGAGATCGTCGAGTCGGTGTTCGCGGCAGGCGAACGCGTGCTCGTGTTCACGCACTTCGCCACGTGGGGGCGCCGTCTCGCCCAGCACCTCAGCGAGGTCACCGGCACGCCGATCGCCTGCTACGACGGCAGCCTGGCCAGAGGCGTCCGCGACAAGCTCGTCGCCGACTTCCAGAACGGCACAGGACCCGGGGCGATGGTGCTGTCGCTCAAGGCCGGCGGCACGGGTCTCAACCTCACGGCCGCGAACCATGTCGTGCTCTACGACCGATGGTGGAACCCCGCCGTCGAGGACCAGGCCCGCGACCGCGCGTGGCGGATCGGCCAGAGTCGTACCGTCATCTCCCACCGACTCGTGTGCCCGGGGACGGTCGACGAGCGGGTCGAGGAAGTGGTGGCGGGCAAGCGTCACATCGCCAACCTCGTACTGCCGAAGTCGAGTTCGCTCGCGGATCTGAGCACCGACCAACTGCGCCTGGCGCTCGGCCTGCGGTCCGACGAACTTCTTGCAGGAGACGATCGATGAACCAGCCGCCACGCTCACGCAACCATCAGAAGCGCCGGCCCACCAAGCGCTCCGGCCAACAGCACCACGTCGACCTGTGGCGCACGCCGCCGGCGTTGCCCGAGGTCGAGCCGATCGCCGTGCCCAACGAGGTCGGGGCGATGCTCCGCTCGCTCGGCGACCCCCCGATGAACAACGGCGCCGCGGCCGGTCGCTACTTCAGCGTGGTCATCGAACGCGCCGCCGCGGTGGCGGTGGCGCTGGCGCTCAGCGCCGACGTGCTGGCCGAGGCCGACCGCGACTGAATCGTGACCTTGGACCCGGGCGGAACGGGTGCGTCGAAGGCACACTGAACTCAGAGACTCCATGAAGGAGGTCCTGATGAAGAACGAGACCACACGAGTGATCGTCGTCGGTGTCGACGGCTCGCAGGAAGCGAACCGGGCGCTGATCTGGGCGATGGACGAAGCCCGCCAGCGGGGGGTTTCGATGGTGTTGGTGCATGGCGTGGAGATCGGGGTCGCGGCGGCCAGTCCGTACGGCGGCGGCCTGGTGCTCGAGCAACTGCAGGAAGGCGGCCAGGTTGTGCTCGACCAGGCGCTGGCGCAGGTCCGTGCCGCTGGCATCGAGGCCGAAGGAGTGCTGGAGGTCGGCTCGGTCGCCCATGCGTTGATCGAGGCGTCGAAAGCGGCCGGCATGCTCGTGGTCGGCAGCCGCGGGCACGGTGGCTTCACCGGGTTGTTGCTCGGATCGGTGTCGGCCGCCTGTGTGCATCATGCCCACTGCCCCGTCGTGGTCGTTCCGCACGAGGAACGCAACGCCGCATAGGTTGGACGAGGTGGAGAGCATCTCGAAGAACGCCGGTCGACGTCGAGACGGCGCAGCGGATCGTGGCCGACGCGCTGATGCACTCCGACGGCCGAACCGTCGTGCTGAAGGTCGCTCCTCCACCCGAGGTCGCTGTGTTGACGTCTGAGCGCGACATCATGAGTGGAGAGATGGATGCGCTCGAGCTGGTCCGCCGTCACACCGATGCCCGGGCGCCCATGCCCTCAGCGGTCTCCTCGAGTTCGAACGTGCCCTTTGGGGAGACCCGCTGCAACTGACGCTCGACGTCGAGCGAGTCATGGTGAGCGCTCCGCCAACCAACTGATCGCGCCGTTGGCTGCGGCCACCGCGGTGCTGAAGGTCGCCTGCAGCAGATAGCCGCCGGTCGGTGCTTCCCAGTCGAGCATCTCGCCGGCGACGAATGTGCCCGGCAGTCGCGTGATCATGAACCGGTCGTCCACCTCGCGCAGCGCGATGCCGCCGGCGCTGGAGATGGCGCGTGTGATCGGCATCGTCTCGCGGATCTCGAACGGGACGGACTTGATGAGGTGCGCGAGCGCCGCGGCATCGTCGGGGAGATGATTGGCGGTCGCCTCTCGCAACAGCGCGATCGAAGAGGAACCCAGCCCCACGGCTCGACGGAGGTGGTGGGCCAGCGACTCCTTCGGTCGTCGTGCCGCGAGGCGTCGCGCGACCTCGTCGACCGCGAGGTCGGGCTGCAGGTCGACAGTGATGGTGCAGGCGCCGTCCGTATCGATCGAGTCCCTGATGGCCGCCGAGTGCGTGTACACCGGTCCTGCCTCCATTCCGCCGTCGGTGATCATCACGTCGCCACGGACCGTCGCCGCGCCGACGGAGATCGCAGCGTTCTTCACCGGCGTGCCCGCGAAGCGGGCCCGGAACTCGGCGGTCCACGGCACGACGATGCCGCAGTTGCTTGGGCGGAGTGCGTTGACGTCGATGCCTGCGGCCGTCAGCACCCGCACCCAGCCACCGTCGGAGCCGACCCGGGGCCAACTCGCCCCGCCCATCGCCAGCAGCGTGACGTCGGACGACTCCTCGCGCTCCGCGCCGTTGCGTTCGAACCTCGAGGTGCGGGGATCGATCATGCCCCGATCGTCGAGGGCCCACCCTCGCCAGAGGTCGCGGACCTGGAACTCGACGCCCGTGCCCGCGAGGCGGGAGATCCAGGATCGCAGCAGGGGTGTGGCTCGGAACGACTTCGGAAACACCCGGCCCGTCGTTCCGATGAACGTCGGCTCGCCGAGCGTCTCGCTCCACGCACGGAGTTCGGACGGCCCGAAGGCTTGCAGCGCCGCAGACAGCCGCGGTGCGGCCGGGCCGTACCTTCGGAGCATGTCGTCGAACGGCTCGCTGTGGGTGATGTTCAAGCCTCCGCGGCCGGCGAGGAGCAGCTTGCGGCCGACCGACGGCATGTGGTCGTGCACGGTGACCCGGACGCCCGAGTTCGCGAGGACCTCAGCCGCCATCAATCCTGCAGGGCCACCACCGACGACCGTCGCAGTGTGCGTACGCCGGTCGTCGTCCCCCATCGCGTCGACGCTAACCCGATGCTCGTGGTGGCCGGCCCGTTTCGGCTTCTGGGCAGAGTTCTTCCCGCACGACGTTCTGGGCAGAAGGATTCCCGCAATCCGAGAACCAGTCGACCCAGATGCCGCACGACGCCTCCAGCCATCGGCACGCCTCGCGTGCAGTTTGACGAATCTTGGATGACGGTCCGTCAAGTCGGGGTGCCGGACGGCCGATGTTGGAGATGCAGCTTCGAGGGATCGACTGCGGACACCGATCGGAGGACCGGCGATGAAGGTGTGGGTGGACCAGGATTTGTGCACCGGGGACGGGCTGTGTGAAGAGCTCAGCCCCACGGTGTTCCAGATGAACGACGGACTTTCCTACGTGCGCGATCGCAGCGGCACGCTGATGACGAACGGCGCGATGGTGGACATCCCCGACGTCGACATGAACGCGGTGCTCGATGCCGCCGAGGAGTGTCCGGGCGAGTGCATCTTCATCGAATACTGACGGGTTGGGTGATCGGCGCCCCACCGGGTGCCTGATCGACCGCTTCGGACGGTGATGCGGGTGCTGGATACGGTGGCGCCATGACCGAACAAGCATGGATCATCGACGCCGTCCGCTCGCCCCGCGGCAAGGGCAAGGACACCGGAGCGCTGCACAACGTGCACCCGCAGCGCATCCTCGCGCAGGTGCTCAACGCATTGCAGAGCCGCAACGGGTTCGACACCGCGGCGGTCGACGATGTGATCATGGGATGCGGCGCCGGTAGCGGTGACCACTCCATGGACATCGCCCGCATGGCCGCCCTCGACGCCGGCTGGTCCGTCGAGGCGCCCGGCGTGACCCTCAACCGCTTCTGCGGATCGGGCCAGCAGGCCGTCAACTTCGGGGCCATGGGCATCCTCGCCGGATTCCAGGACCTGGTGGTCTCCGGCGGTGTCGAATCCATGTCGCGGCCAGCACCCATGCACGTCGACGGTTTCACCGCGAACAACAACCACCTGCGCGACCAGTACGACATGGTGCCGCAGGGCATCTCGGCCGATCTCATCGCCACCGTCGAGGGTTTCCAGCGTGAGGAGCTCGATCAGCTCGCAGTCGACAGTCAGGCCCGTGCGGCGGCCGCCATCGAGGAAGGCCGATTCGACCGGTCCCTCGTGCCGATCTTCCACGACGACGGCACGCTGGCACTCGATCACGACGAGCACGTGCGTCCCGGCACCACGCTCGCCGACCTCGCCAAGCTCACTCCGAGCTTTGCCGGAATGGGCGGCCACACGATGTCCGGACGCGAGCTCACCATCGACGAGACGGCCCGCAAGGCCTATCCGCACCTCGGTGAGATCCGCCACGTGCACCACGGCGGCAACTCGTCGGGCGTGGTCGACGGTGCCGCTGCCGTACTGCTCGCATCGCCCGACTACGCCCGCGCCCAGGGCTACGTGCCTCGGGCGAAGGTCACGATGGCCGCGGTTGCCGGCGACGAGCCGGTGATCATGCTCACGGCCCCCGGGCCGGCGGCCAAGCTGTGCGTGCAGAAGGCGG
>JBBQTC010000067.1:0-20614 GCA_038234785.1 Acidimicrobiales bacterium | reverse complement strand
GCCACGCCGATGATCGAGACCACCACACCCCTGTGCCCCACGGCCGTCGACGACTACGTCGTCGCGGTGTTTCGTGAGGTCATGCGAATCGCCGCCGGTGTCCGTCGCGGATTCGATGCCGACGACATCGCCGCATCGGTCGCCGAGGCGGTTCTGCGCAGTCCGGAGGCCATCATGACCCGCTACCCAGATCCCGCCCAGTTCGCTCGCCGCCGCACCCGCCACGCCGGGATCTCCTTCGACCGCAGCCAGCGCGCACAGCGCGGCGAAGGCGTCCGCCTGTTCCGCGATCACGACGGGCAGCTTCGGCCCGGTCGACGGTGGGTGTCCGGCAACGCGCCGATCGCCGATGGCGAGAGCGAGCTGTTCTCCCTCATCGGCGACCCGTACGGCCCGTTCGCCGATGACATCGACGAACGGCTCGTCGCCACGGCTCTCCTGCGACGGTGCTACCGCGGCCTGACCGCGACCGAGGTACATGAGGTCTGGCTGGTCGACGGCTGCGGGTACACCGTCCAGGAAGTGGCGGTCATGCGGGGCCAGCGCCGCGAGACACTGAGTCGACGGCTGAGCAACACCCGCCTTCGCATCAGGCTGAACCATGCCGAGATGCTCGAAGAGCAGGAGCGCACCGCATGAGCACCACGCGACTCCACCTTCGATACCGCCCCGCCGCCGATGTGCTCAGCGGGCGGATCGGCCCTCCGTTGGCCGACGAAGCGACGACTGTCGTCGAGGCGATCGACGCGGACACGACCCTGGTCTGGACCGCCGACGGCGAGGACACCGACCTGGCCGAGATGCGCCTGTCGTCGTTCCAGCTCGTCCACGCCGCCGCCAGGCTCGAAGGAGCCGGATTGCCCACCCCTGCCGAGTTCGAACCACCGATGCGCTCCCTCATCGAGGCCACTGGTCTCACGATGATCGACATCGACGATCCGGCCCGACGACTGCGAGTCGTGGCCGAGGCAACCGCCGACGTGCCCACTGCTGCGGTGCGACACGGTGAGCGACCCGACCGACCGCCCGGCAGCAACACAGCTGACCAATGGCGGGTGAGCCAGGTGTCGAACTCCCTCGCTCGCCTCGCCGACGTCGTGCACCACCGAGCTCCGGCGGTCGACGGCCCCGATGCAGTCAATACCGAACACTTCTCCCGGCTGCTCCGAGAACTGTCGACCACCATCGCTCACGGATTCGGACGTCCGGCACCGGGTACCTCCGCCGCCACTCGAAAGGCATCCCGCATCGGCGTTGCGCTCACCGAGCCCGAGCTTCGAGCGCTCGATGCCGCGTTGGTCGAACTCGACGACACGCATCGTTGGCACCGAGCCTCCCGGTCCTTGGATCACCTGGTCGACGACCTCGAGCAAACGGATCGATGTCGTTGAGCACACAGCTCGCCAAACGTCACGCGAGCGCGCACCGCGTGCGTTCCACCCATACCCACTCGGAAAGGAATCGACATGGATGAGCACCAGGAACTGGCAGACGAACTCCACACGGTGTTGGCCGCCGCGCACACGCGCATGATGCGCGTCGAGCCGCAGCTGCGAAGGTTCGCCCGCGCCATGGCCGACCTCGGCGCTCCTGTGCCGGCCGAATGGGCACACCATGACGGAGACCAGGTGACGTTCGGGGATCTCACCGCGAAGCAGTTCGACCGGCTCATCTGCCTCGTAGAGGACCTCGCCGCACGCCGCACGGTGACCGTGACCGTGATGCGTGGTGGCCCGTCGCTCTTCGACCCCGGAGCGCCAGCCGGGCCGGTGCCGGCGCCGGTGGCGTCCACCGTCCACATGGTGGTGCCGCAATGACGAGCACCCATCTGGCCGACATCACTCGCGTGGAACTGCAGCTGCTCGCCGCCGCCGTCGGCTCGATCGATGTCGACGAGGTCAAGGGCGAGGCGCTCCACCTGCGCGTGCTCGCCGACGGTCGCCAGTGGATCGTCGAGTCAGAGGAAGGCCAACTCGTCGTCGACATCGTCGACGAGTCGTGCCGCGGGGAGGAGACCGAGACGTTCGCTCTCTCCGAGCGAGTGCGACGGTTCGCCGATTGCTTCGCCGACGATGTCGTGTCGTTGTCGATCGCCGACGACCGAACGATCATCGCCACGGCCGGGACGGCGACCGCGGCGATCGACCTCGTGCCCCAGCAACGCCCGACACCGAGTGGATGGATGATCGTGCCATCGGCGACCGTGGCCGTGTCGCTCCGGCAGTTCCAGATGCTGCTGTGGTCGGCCCGGTGTCTGCCGTCCGGGGTGGGCGACGTGCAGTACCCGATGCCCCCGATGTGGCTGCAATTCGATGGCGACTGGCTGGGACTGCACGTCGACTGGACCGACTTCCTCCCGAGCCGGGCCACATACCGGTTGGTGACGTCGATGCACCGTGGCCACATCACAACTTCGATCCCGCACACCATCATCGAAGCGTTTCTCCGGCACGTGCCGATGCTCGATGACGACGATGAGGACATCGAGCTCTGCATCACCGTGGGAACCGTTCGCCACCACGGAGATGCACGCGAAGCGATCATGCTCGAGGCCGAGCAGTGGCGCCTCGTGCTCTGGCTGACCGACGCGATGAACACGCGCTGGGCAACAAAGGTCAACGCTGAGCTCGCAGCACACGGCTTCGAAGTCCTCGACAACGACGACGTGGAGTGGCTCGTTCGCGACGACGGCGTCGACGTACGAGTGAAACTGCACCATGGGCACCCCGACGTCGCCAGGATCAGCGGCCTGCTCGTCCAATCCGCGGAGGAGACCATCGAGCTCCTCCGTGAGCTGGGGCAACTGAACGCGTCCTCCACCGGCCTGCGCTACTGGCTCGAGGACGGTGCGGTACGAGTCGCCGCCGATGTCCGGTGCACCGCGCTCCCGACACTGGGAGGTGCCGTCCACGCGGTCGCAGCGGCAACGAAGCAGTACTCACCGCTGCTGAGCGCCCTCGGTGCCGCCGCCGGCTGACCGAGTACAATGAGTTGACATTCATCCAGAGGACTCGAGGGGCCTGGCCCGTTGACAGTCCGCCAACCTGCCGAAGGGCAAGGTGGCAACGCCAGGTGCGATGAGAGGACAGTCATGACCGCCACACCGGCTCGTTCGTGTGCGCCCGCCGCCCGGCACAAGGAGGTCGACCGATGAGCGATCCCCATCAGCTCTGGGGTGTGGGCGAGTTGGTGGCGCTGTTCGGCGACGCATCGAAAGTGGTGTGCCCGTTCCCTCGCGCGGGCACGCTGAAGCATCCCCAACCCGACCAAGTTCCGGCGGACCTCGACGGCCCCACCTTTCTGACGCTCATCGATCCGAGGGATCTGTGGGCAAGCCAGGGCTGGGTGCTGCGTGAGCACGCCGAGTACTACAAGACCGGCCGGTGGGAGCTCACCGGGCGCACCTCCGCCGACCAGGACACGCCGTCGAACTGGTACCCACTGGTGGTCGCCGATCACCTGGGCAGGAAGGTGATTCGGGCAGGCCACCATCGAGCGACGGTCGCGCTGATCGAGGGTCGGCCGCTGTTGGCCCGAGTGTTCCCCGACACCCCGGACCAGGCGATCGCAGTGCTTCCTCGGCTGCTGTGGGGCTGGACATCACGGCTGCCGAACCTCCGGTGTCGCACAGCCGGTGAAGCGGTGTCCGCCGTCCGTGAGGGCCGCACGGCGCTGTGCAAGGACGCTGATGTGGCCTCACTGGCGGCCATCGCGCTCTGCGTGAACATCCACCCTCGCCGACTTCCCAACAGTGGCGCCGACGATGTGTCGCCGCCCATCGATCGCACGATCGCATGGGTCGGTTCCGACAACCCTCGAGATGTCACGGGTGGATACGGACTGTGCACGACGTGTGGCGGACTGCGCGCGACGCCCTGCCCGATCAGTGGCGGATGTGAGGACCACTGCTCCTGTGAGGGACTGGCGTTTCCCGACGATGAGACCGGGGAGCAGCGCGAGCGCCGTCTGACATGTCAGCTGTGCAGGATCTGTGGACTCGCCGTGGCCCACGGTCACGGACGCTGGCGATTGACGATCTGCCAATCGTGTCTCCCGCAGGCTCGCGAGTTCAACCGCCGGGCCGGTCGCACCGTCATCCCACCGGGCATCCACTCCATCGTGAACGGTGGCCCCTCATTGGAGGTGCAGGACGACACGACCGAGGAGCAGTACGCCAGCTTCGCGAACGGGATGAACCAGATGTTCGCCCAGGTGAGCGCGTTCGACGAGTGGGGAGAGGCGATGTTGGTCGACCGATTCCGCCGCCTCGGCCTCGAGCCCGGTCGGGTGGTGCCGCTGGAGGACTATCTGGCTCGGTGTCGATCAGCCGGCATCACGGCGGACGACGGGTGGCACCTGCTGCGATCACACCTGCTCGGGGACGATGCGGACCTCCAGAACTGACGGTCAGGTGCCGATCACATCTCCGTGTGTGCGATGCGTTCCATTGGGAGGACGCTCGACGTCCGGAAGGCGGTGCAGCGACGGATGACCAACGACTCTGAAAGGAGCGATGAGCTCGTGACAGATTCAGACGAGATGGACACTCCCGAGAAGCCGCGGCTGCTGACCCCGTCGAAGGTGACGGCATGGCTCGACTGCCCGCACTACCTCACGCTGGCACACGGCGGGCACAGGGCGACCAACGGCGGACCCGGAGAGTTCGCCCGACTCCTGATGGACAAGGGTCTCGAACACGAACGGGCGTGTCTCCGACACTACGAGGCGTCCGGGAAGACGGTCCGGGTCGTCGCCGACAGGCCGAAGGGCGCGGATTTCGGAGATTGGGTCGAGCGTGTCGGTGCGGTCCTGGCCGAGGGCGACGACGTGATCTACCAGATGCCCTTCGTCCACAACGGCATGCGAGGTATCGCCGACTTCCTGCTGAAGGTCGAGCTGCCCGACGGCACCTTCACCTACGAACCGCTCGACGCCAAGTTGGCCCGCAAGGAGGCGAAGCCCGGGCATGTGCTCCAGTTGTGCTTCTACGCGGATGCCATCGAAGCGGCCGGATTCGAACGACCGAAGCACGTCCACATCTGGCTCGGGTCGGGACGGATCGAGTCCATCCGCCTCCACGAGGTCGTCGCGTACTGGCGGAGGCTGCAGCGACAGCTGAAGGTGGCGATGGAGCCGGCTCCCGATGCGCCACCGACCGAGCCAGTCCGATGCGACCACTGCGCGTTCTGCGAGTTCGCATCGGGGTGCGAGCAAGTGTGGCGCGAGGCCGATGCCCTCCAGTTCGTCGCCGGCATTCGGCGCGCCGAGATCGAGAAGCTGGAGGCCGATGCCGTCGTCACCATGGCCGCGCTGGCCGTACGGGTCGACGAGGTCCCCGACCTGCAGCCCGAACGCCAGGTACGGCTGGTGTCGCAGTCGGCCCTCCAGGTGCAGGCGCGTGAAATGCCGGAGGGGTCCATCCCCCCGCACCATCCGCTGCCCGACCCGACCCCGGAGGAGACTTCGGCGGGGATGGCAGCGCTTCCGGCACCCGACGATGGTGACGTCTTCCTGGACTACGAGGGGCATCCGTTCTGGCGCGCCGACAGGGGTCTCTTCTTCTTGTTCGGATTGCTGACCAAGGCGAACGGCGCGTGGACGTACGAGGCCCGGTGGGCGCACGATGAGCCCGGCGAGGGCCGAGAGGCGAAAGCGCTCATCGAGTACTTCGCGGTGCGCCGAGGGCAGTTCCCCGGGATGCACGTCTACCACTACAACCACACCGAGCGATCGGCGCTGGAGGCGATGGCGGCCGAACACGGCGCGGACCAGACACTGCTGCAGGAGTTGGTGGAGACCGGCCTGTTCGTCGACCTGTTGAGCGTGGTGCGCAACTCGTTGCAGGCCGGCGTCGAGTCATACGGGCTCAAGTCGATGGAGCAGATCGCGCAGTACGAGCGCAACCACGAGATCGACAAGGGTGCCGGTGCCGTCGTCGGGTACGAGCGGTTCATGAAGACCAAGGACGAGAGCGAGTTGACCGCGATCGCCGTCTACAACGAAGACGACGTACGTGCCACGCTCGCCCTGCGCGAGTGGCTCCTGACCCAACGGGATGCCGCATTGGAGTGGCGCCTGGCCGTGTTCGAGACCGAGTCGAAGTACCCGGAGATCGACGAGCAGGTCGCGGCCCTTCTGGAGTTCGACGGCGGAACGCCGGAACACCTGATGGGCGACCTCCTCGGCTACTGGCTCCGTGAGGGACGGGCGAACACGGCCAAGCTGCTGGCCAAGCTCGACAAGGACACCGATGCGCTCGGCGACGACCAAGAAGCGATCGTCGGACTGGAGTTCCTACGAACCGAAGTCCGCCACAAGAAGGACGGGCAACCGCGGAAGTGGCCGAGAGCCGTCTTCCGCTACCCACCCCAGATCATCGGCACATCACTCGATCCCGAGCGGGCAGATCGTCCACCCAAGGTCTGCCATCGAATCGACGAGGCGACCGTCGGCTGGCTCATCGTCGACACGATCGACACCGTGAGTCGTGAGGTCGGATTCGAGTGGGGTGAGAAGGCGCAGGAGCGTGGTGAGTACCCGTCGAACGTGGTGCTCAACACCTGGGTGAGCCCCGACCCGAAGCCAGAAGCGCTCTCCGCCATCGCAGGGGATCTGCTCGAAGGAAAGCTGGCGCCGTCGGTCACCGATGCGCTGTTGCGCGCCGAGCCACCGCGCTTCGTGGGCGGGCACGGGCCGGTCGACGGACGGTTCACCGACGATCTCGACGACATCTGCCGGTGGGTGCAGCACCTCGACCACAGCTGTGTGGCGATCCAGGGACCCCCAGGAACCGGCAAGACGTTCACGGGTGCCCACATCGTCCACGCGCTGGTGTCGAAGAACAAGCGGGTCGGAATCACAGCGATGAGCCATGCAGCCATCGACAACCTCCTCCATGAGGTCGAGAAGATCTTCGACGAGAAGGGTGACCTTGGTCTGTTGAACGCAGTACGGCGTGGCAAGCAGCCGGCCACGCCCGATGCGGCCTGGCTGACCATCGCGACCGCCAACCAGAAGTGCGCAAAGGCCGAGTTCAACGTGGTCGCCGGAACCACCTGGCTGTTCGCCGGTGACGACATGGTTGACGCGAAGGTCGACGTACTGATCATCGACGAGGCGGGCCAGCTCGGACTCGCCGACGCGTTGGCGGCGTCGAGAGCCGCACACAACATCGTCCTGCTCGGCGACCCACTGCAGCTGGCCCAGGTGTCGCAGGCGACACATCCCGACGGCGCCGGCGCCAGTGTGCTGGAACACGCCATCGGTCTTGAGAACGCAACAGTGCCGGATCATCGCGGGGTGTTCCTCACCGAATCTCGGCGCATGCACCCCCACGTCTGCACGTTCATCTCCGACGAGATCTACGACGGCCGGCTGACCTCGTTCTCCGATTGTGCCAAGCAAGGCACGGCCAAGGGCACCGGTTTGCGGTGGCTGCAGGCGCACCACGAAGGCAGCTCGACCGAGTCAGTGGAAGAAGTGGCGATGGTGATCGATGCCATCAGCGGGTTGGTCGGCACGCAATGGACCGACTCGACCGGGACCGAGCCGATCGACTTCGGGGCCGAGCACGTGATGGTGGTCGCCCCCTACAACGATCAGGTCCGGTTGCTCAGGTCGTCGCTCGATGCCGCTGGTTTGTCCCGAGTGAGGGCGGGTACGGTCGACAAGTTCCAGGGCCAACAGGCGCCGGTGGTGTTCTTCACGATGACCAGTTCGTCATCGGACGACATGCCCCGTGACGCCGACTTCCTGTTCTCGAGGAATCGGCTCAACGTGGCGCTCAGCCGGGCCAAGTGCCTCGCCTACGTGGTGTGCACCGAGGAGCTGTTGAACAGCCGAGCCCGAGACGTGGACACCATGAGGTTGATCTCCACCCTGTGCGCGGCAGTCGACTACGCCATGTGCGCACCTCTTGCGTGACGAGGGTCGGTCTGACACGAGCGGCCCTGGGCTGATGCCCATGTGATCAGCCGGGCGTGAGCACCACGCAACGGTCGGTGCGGCCCGCGCGCGTGTCGACGAACACATCGTTCACCTCATCGAGCGCCATGGTTCAAACAGTGGCCGCCACCTGGCTTCCCGACCCGTTGGCGCCGGCGGCGACTTCAGCCGAGGCTTGCGTGCAAGGCGTCTCGTCACGGCCAGCAACGCAAGCAGGTGTTGTAGCCGGACCCGGTCGATGCCCACGTGTGGGACAGTGCCAGTCGGGACGTTCACCGCCGACAGCCCGTTGTCGGCCCGGGCGGGTCAGTCGGCTGAGACCAGGAAGGCGAACTTCCAGGCGTTCGCGGTCATCTCTGCCAGGGAGACGAACGGCCACTGCTCGTCGTTGCCTTGGGCGACGATGGTGTACGTGGCGACCTCGGGGACATCAGGGAACGAGACCTGCCAAGTGCAACTGCCACTGTCCTCGATCGTGCCGGCGGTCATCACCTGGGAGGACAGCACCACCCCGTCCGGTCCGAGCAGTTGCAGGGTGTGCCTGGGCAGCAACGCAAAGTCGCTGTTTTGACATCCGTTGTCGCCGATCAGATCCCAGAACGGGTTGTCGACGGTCAAGGTCAGCACGGCGACGTGGGTGCGCGGGACGGCGATCCGCAAGGTGATCGGGTCTCCGGGGCCGAGCCGTTTGCCGTCACCGGGGTCGGTGTTCACTGCGGTGCCGGCAGGTACCGCTGACGGCAGTTCGATGACGTTGACGGTCAGGCCCAGCGCATCGAGTTTGGCGAACGCTTCGTCGCGTGTCAGGCCGCGCACCGGGGGGACCGTGACGTAGTTGGGGGTGACCGTCAGCGAGATCGTCGCCCCGGCAGGTGCCTGGCCGCCGGATGCCGGCGACTGGCTGAGGACGTGACCGGCAGGTGGGGCGTTCTTGGTCGGCAGGTCTTTGAGCGCGGTGACCGTGGTCGTGATCGTCCACCCGTCCTGGCGCAACACGGCTTCTGCGTCAGCGACGGCCATGTCAGTCACGTTCGGGACTCGTAACGTGGCGACGGTGGTCGTCGTCGGTGCCGCTGTTCCTGGGGTACCGCAGCCAGCGACAACGGCGAGGACGGTCAACAGCACCGCCACCTGCAGTCGCAGACCGTTGCCGCGGAAGTGGCCCATCGAACCAGTGTAGGGCGGTTGTTGCGGTGATCGCGTCGAACGTGCAGAGCCGAACACCATCCGCGACGAGCCTGTTGGCAAGCCCCGGCAGTGTTTCGCCTGTCGGCGGGTCCGTACGCTCCGAAGCGGCTGCATCGGTGACGCCAGGGGAAGCATCCGAATGAACCTGACCCGGTTTCTTGGACACCTGATTACGCGGGAGGCCGTGTAGGAAGCAGCCGTCATGGGGCGTCCAAGTAAGGATCCGTATGAGTCCCGCGGAGTGGTGGGGTTTCGGGGGTCCACCGTGAGGTGAGCCATCGGCGTGCTTCTTGGTGTGTTCCGGCAAGGACCACCATGAAGGAGAACACCGATGGCTCTCGATGAGTCTTCGACACCCCGAGCACGCAGGCCTCCATCACGACCGCGTAGAGGGCCTGGTCGATCCGCCGGCGCGGCTCCAACGCCGCCGGGAAGAACGACCCCTCGCGCAGCTTGGGGATCTTCAAGTTCAAGTCGCCGGCCTTGGTCGACAACACCCGCGACCGGTGACCGTTGCGTTCCGTGACGCGTTCATCACTGCGTTCGTAACGGCCGGCACCGATCGCTTCGGACGCCTGAGCCTCGATCAACTGTTGCAACGCCCACGCGGCCAACTGGCGGAGCACATCACCCCCTTGGCCGACATCAATCGCAGCGCGCAGCTCCAACAGGCCCACACGTCGCGTTGTCGACGATTCACCGGTGCCATTTCCGGAGGCAATGGCCGCGTGGGCAGCAGAAGCGCGTCCCGTGCTCACTCGCGTCGCCCAGACGTACGGCTCGTACGTCGCCTTCGCCGAACTCGCTGCCGCCGTGCAAGAAGCATCCGGCATTCGCACTGGATCGGCCTTCCGCAACTGGATCGGCCAAGTCTGGGACCAGTGGCGCGACATCCGGATCGCCCGGAGGAACCAATGCTCACTCTCTCGTCGTTCATTCGGATGGCACGATCGGTTCCGGCTATGCCGATCCTGTTCGCGAACGAGACGGCGACGTACCGATGCTCACGCGCCAACTGGCCGAGAAGCGACGCTCGCACGCGATCCCGGCCGCTTCTCGGCCGGTCTGTCCGAACTGCTTCCTTCAACTCCCGGTCTCAGGACGATGCGACACGTGTGACCCGACTTAGAAGCCCCGCCCGTAGCCCGCGTGCTCGATGCCCACTTCGCCACCGATGCCCAGCGGTGTGACAGCTACAGACCCTCCTGCGGTCGATGCGTAGTTGTTCCCGCGAGACCGGCAAACGCCGGCACCTTCGGCCCGGTGCTCGCGCCTGCAAGTGTTGGGCAGAAATGGGAGGTCGCACGCGCTATTCTCTGTGGCGAGCGGACAGCTACCGGACGGAAGGTTCACAAGATGGCGTGTGCGAACTGCGGTGCTGGGAACCACAACAGTGCCACCTGTCCGGAGTTAAGACGCTGCAGCAACTGCGGGCAGCCGGGCCACAATATCCAGACCTGTCCCACTGCGCGACGGTGCAGCAAGTGTGGCAGTTACCAGCATGATCTACGGACCTGTCCACAACGATGAGTGTCCCGCGCAGGTGGCTTCGGCAATGAACCTGTTGAGGTAAGGCGCAGGGCGCCGAGCCTGCAACTCGGTCGCCTTACCGCAAGGGTTGACGTCGTGCGAGCTGCGTCCTCGCCCGTGTTGTACCGCCCGTCGGGCCAACAACCCGAGGATCGTCGGCCCACCATTGAGGTTCGGCCTCTCGCTACGTCAGGTGGGCTCTGGCCGGTCGGGTCCGACCACGTCATCAAGCCAATCGACGAGGAATGGGTCGGGTTCCTCGTTCGGATACGCAAGGTAGAACGCCGCAACAGCGTCTGCAGGTGTGGCGAAGGTCGAGTCGGGCCACAGTCCGTTGAGGTCGCGCTGGTCGTTCGCTGAGCGGCCACCTGCGGCGATCTTCATCAGGACCACGGTGTCGACTGGTGGCAGCAGTACTTCGAGATCGCCTTGAGCGAACGCGACCAGGCAGGTGGCTCGGTCGAACGTCGCCGGCAGCCACGGTTTCGCTCGGTCGTTGAGCCAGTCGGCCTCGAGTCCGTGGCGATCAGCAACGGCCGCGACGGCCTCGGCCATCGCCGGGTCGATCCCGCCGGCCACATCGACGTCGGTGGTGGCTTCGCGAAGGTGTCGATGAGCGACGAAGGCACCGCCGACGATCACGATCGAGCGCGGGCCGGCGTTCTGGCGGGTGAGTTCGTCGCCTAGGTCGCGTAGGCACGCTTCGATGTCGTTCCAGTTGAGTGGCCGGCCGCGTTCGCTCAAGGTCATGTCCTTCTCAGTGCGTCTGCGCGCAGCCATACGTTGTAGCGGGCGAGGGATGGCGGTGTGTCAGCGATCGTTCGCTCGATCATTCGTGGAGTTCCGGGCAGGTGCCATGGCTGCTGCAACGGTTTCGTGTGCCGGACCCATCCGGGTAGCCGGCCGGCCCGTCCCTGCGAGACGAACGCGGCGATCGCAGCGAGGATGGTGCGGGCGGTGACGCTCGCGTTGGCGGGTGGCTCTGCACCGATCATCAACTCGATGTCGGCTGGATGGTGCGCTGCTCGGTCGGCGACGGCGCGGATCATGGTCCAGTCGAGTTCGTCGTCCCCGCGTGCTGCCTCGGCGAGTGTGGGCAGGAGCGGCTCAGGCGCTGGCAGTTGAAACCCGGCTGCGTCGAGCAGTCGGGCGACGGTGGAGAAGGTCGGATCGGCGTCGCCGCTTTCGATGCGAGCAATCGTCGATTGTTCAACGCCGGCGCGGGCGGCCAGTGCACGCTGCGACAGGCCGCGTTGCGACCGTGCAGTCCTGATCAGCTCGGCCGTCGAAGTCATAGTGATAGCGTACACGCATCACTTCGGTGAGGCGACGCCAGGCATCCGATGTGCTGACGGCCAAATCTCGCTCAGCCTTGAGTGATGACGGCTCGTAAGTTGGTCACATGTCCACGTCCACCGGCACCCCGAGCCAGGAGCAGATCGAGGCTGCCATCCAGCAGACCCTCGTCGGTTGGTGCGCGGAGCTCGACACCGGACGCAAGTTCTGGTGGGGTGACTGGAACCGGATGATTAGCGACGTCGTCACCGCGCAACGCACGGGCGAGCCGGTCCTCTACGACGACGACGAGTGACTGACGCGCGATCTGTCTGAAAGCCTGACTTGTCTGCAGCAGACAGATCGGCGATCCAGGCAGGACTTCTCACGGAACTTCTCACGGACCAGTTGCCAAACGGTGTTATCCACAGCCACCAGGTGACACGACGGGATCGCGAAAGCCCTGCTAAACGGCACAAAGTGGCACAGGGCATCACAGGGTGACAGCACCGCTTTACGGCTCATAACCCGAAGGTCGCAGGTTCAAATCCTGCCCCCGCCACCAAAAAGACCAGGTCAGAGGCACTTTCTGACCTGGTCGTGTCGCGTCAATGCAACCACGATTCAACCCGTTGCAACCCGCCCACGCCGCGAAGGCCTCCATTGGAGGGCTCACCGGCGAATGCAGGCGGACCGCCATGACGCGCCGGTTACCGCTGGCGCCCGTGATGTGGATGACCGACAGCGCCCCGTCGAGGAGCGAGCGATGCCTTCGAGCCGATAACCCGACGGAGTCAGCGATACTCAGCGGTCAGCGGTGGTCGGGGTGTGGCCCCGCAACGAGTTGGAGCTCGGTGATCGACGAGAAGTCGTCCGGGTTCACGGTGTACAGCGGGAGGTCGTTGGCGATGGCGATGGCGGCGATGAGCGTCGTACGCACGCGCGGCAGGCTTTCGTCCAGCGTTTCGAAGGTCGGCGGCGACCCTCGCGAAGGCACGAGCGGCAGAGGAATCGAAGGACAGCGGCTCGAAGTCGGTCTCAGCTTGTTGCAGCTGGGCTTGGCGCGCCGCCCGCACTGAGGGGTCGGCAGCGAGCAACGGACCCACGGACAACTCGGCGAGTGTGATGGCCGAGATCAACGGTTCGACGGGGAGCTGTTCGGGCTCGCTGAGTTGGGGAAGCAGGATCACCGTGCTGGTGTCGAGCAGCCCGGTGGGTGGACGATCCTGAGTCACAGAGAGGCGTCCACGACGCTGTCGAGGTCGTCGCGGAGTGCGCAGGGTCAACGAGGGGAACGCGGCTCCAGCGGGCGAGCAGGCTCTTGGCGTCGAGCGCTCGTGGTCGGACGGGCCGCAGCTCTGCGACAGGTTCCCGGACTTGGTGATGACCAGGGTTTCCCCGCTGGCCACGCAGTCGACGACTTCGCCGCCATGGTTTCGGAGTTCTCGTATGGATACCGAGGTCATGACCCTGAATGTGTCACGCGTGAGACACCATCACGCATCGAATTCGAAACGATGTGTCTGGCCGTGATCGTGATCCTCGGAGGCGTCGCCAGCCCCCGAGGAACCATCACCGCTGCAGTGTCGCTGATGTGCGTTGAGCCTCAGGGCAGTCGTGCCCGATCGAACTCCTGCTGCAGCCGGGGCCGCCGTCGGTGCGTGTCGCGCAGTTCGGCGATGAAGGCGTCGACGGCTTCGGCCTCGTCCGTGCCGGCGGCGAGTTTGCGCATCTTCGCCAGTCGTCGTGCTGCCCGCCGGTAGTGCTGCGCATCGGTCGTGACCAGTTCATGCTCGACCAGCCGCTGGTGGACCGGGAGCACGGCGAGCGGGTCGATCGGTTCGTACGCCTTGGCCACCTCGGCCCAGGTGCGGTCGTCGTCGAGACGAAGTGCAGCAGCCTGGCCCCAGGCGAGACGGGGGTCCTTGAGTGTGTGGAGCGCGAACAGCACGGCCTGGTCCGGTCTCGCTGCCAAGGAGGTGAGGACCTCGTCGCGGTAGTCGGGCCACGAAGTGCCGGCGTCTCGGTGAAGACGCGCCGCAGTGTTCGCCGACGGCCACCTGGTGAACACGAGATGCCGCGTGGCGGCCAGTTCGTCGGGACGATGTCGTGCGAGCAGTTCGCACCAGTAGTCGGCGGCTTGCAGGGCCTGATGGTCGGGATGGTGGTCGGCGGCCTGATGGGCCCAATCGATCGCCAGGTCGATCTCACCGATCTCTTCGAACGCCTTGGCGGTCTCCTGCAGCCAGGCCGCCACCTTGCGGTCGCGAGCATGAGTGCGGATGATCGCGTCGATGTCGCGGTCGAGGACCGCAAGGCGTCGGTCGTTCCACTCCAGCACCCAGCGCTCGTGGCGATCGGGGATCGACCAGCGGTCCACCTCCGCAGACTCCGGGGCCAACGTCGAGCGGATGGCGTCGAGGCGTGCCCGGTACGTTCTCATGCCGGCGTCACCCAAGGCGGGGGCGTAGGCGACCGGGTCGAGCTCGAAATAGTCGACGTCACCGTCGAACTGGAACTTGATCATCCAGTCCACCAACTTTCCGGGTGCGAACTCGGCGGCCGCAGCGCTCTGGGGGTGCAGGGCGAGCAGCCGACGACAGGCGTCGCCGATGATTCCGCTCGAGTCGTCGGCCCGAGCGATCACCTTGATCGCGCTCGCCAACGCTGCCTGCACGACCGCGTGGAAATCGGCCGGATCGGCGGCCATCCGCGACGCTTCGAGCACGTCGATCGCTTCGTGCATCTCGCTGCCGTGCGCGTTCGCGGCACTCCAACGGCTGAGATCTGCCCGAGTCCGGATCAGCGGAAGCACAGCGTCGGCCAGTGAGGTCATAGCGACCAGCAACGTACTCGCCGGGCCCAGATGTCGGGCCCATCGATCAGTTGTGACCAGCCACCACGGCAGTCCCGTCCCAAACGGACGATGCCTGGAGAGTTGCGGTTGGTCTGACGGCGACCGCAACCGCGGCAAGCGCAGGCGTCACAACCAACAGAACGAACGTGGTCCAGGTGTTCGTGTCCGGTGATGTGATCGGAATGCTTCTGAGCGCCTGGATGAAGGTGGTGACGATGAGACCGCCGTACGCAACGGCAGTCAGTGCGGTGACTCGGCGTTGACCTTTGTCATTCAGGTTCACAGTCTCGCGACGCGCGAGCCACATGATCAGCAGTGCGGCCAACGGGATGAAATGAAGTGAGTGGAGCCCGAGGAAGTGGGCGACCCGTAGATCGCCGAATTCGGTCGACCAGCCAAGGAACGGTATCCCCACGCCGTTGTCTGCCGCTCCCACGGTGTGGGAGCCGATGGTGTCGCCGCCATCGACTTGGCCCTCCATGGTGCGGGTCATGGCGAAACCGAGCATTCCTCCTGCGGTCATCATGACCACTGCGAGTTTGGTTGCGAGCGCGAGCGCGTTGGTTCCGAGTTGCTTGCGGGCGAGAACGACGCCGGTGATGATCCCAGCGAGGGCGAAGATTCCGACTCCGACTGACATGCCTCGATAGATCGCACTGTCGAGCGCCGTCGCCTTGTTGAAGTGAGAAGCCGTTCCCCGAGCCGATTGTGTGAAGATCAGCACGATCTCCGCGACCATTGACCAGCCGAGCACACCGAGGCATCGCCGTATGACCTTGGTTGGTTCCATGTGCGAAAACAGCCACAGCAACGCTGGTCCGAAGGCGAGGAAGGACAACGCGAACTTTGCTGGCTTGTCCCACACCGAGACTCCGTTCACGACCGTGCTGTCGCTGATCCTGCCGATGATCGAAGCCGTCAGGATGAAGATGTTGAGCACCGTCAGGACGGTGAGGCCCCTGCTGATCGTCCAGCCTCGCTTGACGGTGGTCGTCATCAACGGATGGCGTCTCGTGGTCGCGTCGAACGCGAAGTTGACCCAGCGAGGTGGTTGCCCTGGTGGATGTCGTCGCTGAACTCGCTTCGGTTTCGTCATGTGCTCGTCTTCCTGTGTTGTTCTCTGTGTTCCAGCCGGTCATGTCGACATGTGGCAATCGCGGCGTCGTCAGAGTTGTGGGACGTGTCCATCGTCGAGGCAGACCGCATGAGACGGCCTCATCAATCTCCCGATCTCACCCGGGTGGTATCAACGCAGACTGCGGCGGGTCGGGAGGAATTGGTGCTAGAGAATGCCGAGGTCTCGCGCCGTCTGGACTGCGGCCTTTCGGTCGCCGACGCTGAGCTTGCGGTAGATGGCAGCGCAGTGGGTCTTCACGGTGTTGGTCGACACGTAGAGCTCAGCTGCGATCTCGGGTTGGGAGAGCTTGGTCGGCAGGAATCGCAGTACGGCGGTCTCTCGTTCAGTCAGCTGCTCGACCAAGGCGCGGATGGCTCGGGCCGTGCCGCTGCTTCCCGCGTGCGTTCGGCCACCGGCGCCGTGCCGCGACTCGATGCGGGCCAGGTAGCGGCCAGCGATTCCTGGGTCGGGGCAGCGATCGATGATCGACCGGGACTCGGTCAGCAGCGCCTCTCCAGCGTCGTCACCTCCATCGAGGAGTGTGTCGCCGCAGACCGTGAGGGTGTAGGCGAGGGCGAGGTCACCGGGAATCTGCCGGGCCAGATCGACCGCCTTCAGGGCGTCGGCCCGAGCCGACAGAGGGTCGGCGGCGCCACGGGCTTTGAGGGCATACGCCGGTGCGATCCGAGAGTAGAAGCCCATCGCCAGTTCTTCGGCGGTATCGAGTGCTCGTTCGGCTCCCGAGGTGTCTCCGCTGTCGTCGAAGTCGTTGATGGCCTGATAGATGCGGCTCAGTACCTGGGTTGCTCGGAAATCGGCGGCCGCCGACTGCTCAACGGCGATCTCGAGCACCTCTCGTGCCTCGGCGACCTGACCGGCCCACATGAAGACACCGCCGGCAGTCGTCGCGAGTTCTGGGCCGTGGGTCGCGAACTGGTCGGTGGCCTTCATGTCGCGGGCAAGCTCCAGGGCGGTCCCGACATCGCCGTGAGCGATGGCGAGGTTCATGCGCAGTGGCGCGGTGATGATGGGATCGAAACCGGGCGATGCCAGGCGGTGGGTGGTGTCAACCCACTCTTGGGCTCGCGAGTAGTGACCGGCGATGTAGTCGCACCAGCCCCACGCGAGAGAGCTGGCAGGGTCGTTCGCTGCTGGTTCGCCGATGCGCTCGAGCAGGCCGCGCAGCGTGTCGATCTGGCCGTCGGAGATGAGCTGCGGGGCGAGCACATACATCAGCCGGACCGCTGCTGAGTGTTCACCGGCTGCGAGACGGTGCCCGATCGCTCGCAGCGGGTCTCCCTCGGACTCGAACCAGGCTGCAGCTCGTCGATGGAGCTCATGCAGATGCTCGGGAGGCAAGACCTGGTCGGCTTCGAGCCTGAGGAGGTCCCGGAGGAGGTGGTGGTAGCGGTACCACGAGCCGGTGCGGTCGAGCCCGATCAGGAGTTGGTTGATCCTCGCCGTTTCGAGCAGCCACTGTGCGCCACCGGTGCCGCCGGTCACCGCGTCGACGAGTGCACCGTTGAACTGTTCCAGCACGGAGGTCTCCAGAAAGCGTCGGCGTTGCTCGTCGCTCTCTCCTGCGAGGAACTCATCGGTCATGTAGTCGACCACGAGTTGATCGTCGCCGTGGAACTCCTCGATGAATCCCTCGGGGTCGGCGGAGCGCTGCAATGACAGCCCGGCGAGCACCAATCCGGCGGCCCACCCTTCCGTCCGACGACACAGCCGTTCGACGAAGTCCCGATCGAAGATCCGGCCGTCGTGCTGGACCAGCAGACGGGAGGCCTCCGCAACTGCAAATCGGAAGTCGTTGCCTCGTAGCTCGGTCACTTGACCCCTGACGCGGAGTCGCCCGAGCCGAAATGGCGGATCGATCCGGGTCGACACGACGATCGTCACTGTGAGCGGGCAGAGGTCGATCAGACGCTCCAAGCCCCGATGCACTGACGCATGGTCGATCAGGTGGTAGTCGTCGATCACGACGACCAGCGGCTCGGCGAGCTCGGCAAGGATGTTCACGATGGCCGAGATGAGCGATTGCTCGTCGATGTCCGAACTGCTGACGAGCTGGCTGAGCGAGCTCGTTGTCGATGGAAGCGCTTCGCCGATGGATGCGATCAGGTACGCCCAGAACCGGGCCGGATCCGAGTCGACATCTTCGACCTGCAACCAGGCGGAGGCTTCAGGGCGCCCCGCTAGCCACGATGCCAGCAGCGTTGACTTGCCGGAACCGGCCGGGGCGCTGGCAAGCACCAACCGGACCCTGCCTGCCAGGCCGGCATCGAGCAGATCGCTGAGTCGTGACCGATGCACGAGCCGGTCGGGCAGCGTCGGGGGCACGAGCTTCGTCGCTGCCAATCCGCTGTCCCGGTGTCCGGTCATGGTCCGACCCTACGACGTTCGTGAAATCGCAGTGCCCGCCGATGACCGATCTCACCCGGGTGAGATGACCGATCGTACGAGGCCGTCTCGTACCAGCCGGCCTCAGCATTGGGTCATGGCAGAACCAACCACCTACGAGATCGTGCTGCGGGGCAGACCAAGCCATCGCCTCCTGAGGCCCCTCCTCGACGACTTCACGATCGTCACCTCATCCAACGGTAGGCCTGAATGCGTGACGCACCTCGTCGGCGACATCGGCGACCCGGCCCATCTCCACGGGATCGTGGCGCACCTCACCTCGTTCAACCTCGAAATCATCTCGATCGCCCCAGTGCAAGCACCGCACATGGACATCACGACCAAAGGAACAACATGACCACTCAGCAACAGACCACCGCCGCCGGCCACGTCGAAGCGGGCACCGACGAGCAGATGCGCGCGATCACCCACGACCGCTACGGCTCGGCCGACGTCCTTCAGCTCACGAGCGTCGCCCGTCCCACGCCGAAGCCCGACGAGGTCCTCATCGAGGTCGTCGCCGCGGCAGTCGACCGCGGCACCTGCCACCTCATGACCGGCACCCCGTACCTGATCCGCATCGTCGGCTTCGGGCTGACCAAACCGAAGCAGCGCATCCCGGGCCTCGACGTCGCCGGCAGAGTGGTGGCCGTCGGAACCGACGTCACCCGATTCGCACCCGGCGACGAAGTGTTCGGCATCGCCCACGGCTCGCTGGCCGAGTACACGACCGCCGACCAGGACAAGCTGGTGGCCAAGCCCGCGAATCTGACCTTCGCTCAGGCGGCGGCGTCTGCCGTCTCCGGCATCACTGCTCTCCAGGCGTTGACCGACGTCGGAGGTGCCCAGCCTGGTCAGCGAGTCCTGATCGTCGGCGCCTCCGGCGGTGTCGGCAGCTTCGCCGTGCAGCTCGCAAAGGCTCTCGGCACAGAGGTGACCGCAGTCGCAAGCACCCGCAACCTCGAGTTCATGCGTTCCCTCGGCGCCGATCACCTCGTCGACTACACCGCAGAGGACTTCACCGCCACCAACCAGCGCTACGACCTCATCGTCGACATCGGAGGACGCAACACCATCTCCCGCCTGCGCCGCGTGCTGACCACGACCGGCACGCTCGTGATCGTCGGCGGCGAAGACGGCAACCGCATCACCGGCGGCGTCGGCCGCCAACTCCGAGCGTTGATGATCTCACCATTCATCAAACAACGACTCACCACGTTCATGAGCACTGACCACTACTCGCTCATGGAGCGACTCGCGGACCACATCGCCACCGGCGCAGTCACGCCCGCAGTGCAAGTCCGCTACGCCCTTGCCGATGCCGCCACTGGCATCGAGCAGCTCGACGCAGGCGAGGCCACCGGCAAGACCGTCATCATCGTTCGTGACAACGAGGCCGACCATGTCGAGTGACCGAAGGCGTCAAGTGAATCGACCGGTCGTGACGGGGCCCGCCGTACACCCGAACCAACACCCGCAGCAGTCAGCTGACGAGCACACCGACGAACGCCGCGTCGAAGCGGCCCGGCGGTACGTGCAGCAGTTGCGAGACTTCTACATTCACGCCACCGTGTTCGCCGGAGGAATGGTCATCATCTTCCTCGTGAATCTGGCCACCAACGTCGCAGCGGGCATCGCAGGTGAGTGGTGGGCATGGTGGTCGGCCTGGGCCTTCGTCGGTTGGGGCCTCGGGATTGCGGTCCACGGACTCGTCGTCCGCCTGAACCGGCCGGGAGTGTCCTCGTCGACCTGGGAGCAGCGACAGATCGACAAGGCGCTGTCGAGATGAGCTGACCAAGCCATCAGGCACCACGCCCTCCGCGCTCGGACGTGTCGGACATGCCGTCGTGGGAAGGGAGAACCTTTGGCGGGATCGTCCGCACCCGTCAGCGGTGGTCGGGGTGTGCCCTTGACCTCGGTGTCACTCGTACCTATAGTTAGGTATATGCCTCAGCATCTGCCGGACCCCGCATTGACCGGCATCTTTCACGCACTCGCTGACCCGACCCGACTCGCCGTCGTCGAGCGACTCGGCATCTCGCCGGCGTCGGCATCCGAACTGGCGAAGCCGCATGCCATGGCGCTGCCCTCGTTCATGCAGCACATGGCCGTGCTCGAGCATCACGCCATCGTGAGCTCGCACAAGCAGGGGCGGGTCCGCACCTACCAGCTCGCCCCCGACGCACTGCAGCTTGCCTCGGCGTGGCTGGCCGAGTTCCGCAACCACTGGGAGCGCAAGCTCGACCAGCTGGATCATCTGTTGATCACCAACCACCACCAAGGACCATCATGAGCACCTA
>JBBQTC010000066.1:0-21579 GCA_038234785.1 Acidimicrobiales bacterium | reverse complement strand
CGACGCCAGCGGTGGGCTGGCCGACGAGGACCAGCGGGCGCTGATCGAGACAGGCATCGGGATCACCAACCTCGTCCCTGTGGCCACGGCGCGGGCCGACGAGCTGAGCGTCGAGCAGCTCCGCGCCGGTGGAGAACGCCTCACTGCGCTCGTCCGGTCCACTCAGCCGCGTGTGGTCGCCGTGCTCGGGTTGACGGCATATCGCCAGGCGTTCGGCCGACCGGCAACATCGGCCGGGCGGCAGCCGGACGATCTCGCCGGCGCCGAGTTGTGGGTGCTGCCCAACCCGAGCGGGCTCAACGCCCACGACACCGTCGACACGCTGGCCGCCGCGTACGGCGAGGCGTGGCGCGCGGCTACCGAGCCGGTGCGTCGCGCAAGCGGACGCTGAGACAGGTGACGCAGCCCTCGAGCTTGATGAACTCGCCGATGTCGACGGTGACCAACCGATAGCCACGCGCTCGCAGCAGCGCAGCGCTCTGGGGGCAGTCGTCGCTGATGAGCAGGGTGGTCTTGTCGAGCACCACCACATGGGCGCCCGACTGCTCGGGCATTGCCAGGAACGTCGGGAACAGCGACGGGTCGTCGACCGCCGGCGGCCATCCGATGATCGTGCCGTCTGGCAGCGCCGTGACCGCCGACTTGAGGTGGAGCACCTTTGTCACCGGAACGGTCACCACGACCGCGCCGGCTGGCGCCAGCGCCGCGGCGAGTTGGGCGATGCCATCGGCGTTGGTGCGACCGCCGAGCCCGACGTAGACCGTGGCGCCGACCTTCAGGACGTCGCCACCGTCGAGCGTTCCCGGCGCCTCGATGGTGACGATGCGATAGCCGAGGTCGTGCACTGCGGCGGCCGCTGCCGTCACCTCGGGCTTGCGCTCGTCGGCCCCCGGACGGGAGACGACGGCCACGTCTGAGAAGACCACCATCGTGTCCTCCACGAACGCACTGTCCGGACAATCCGGCGCACGGTCGACGCTCACGGTCGCCCAGCCTTCGGCGTGGAGCGCAGCGACGTAGTCCTCCCACTGCCGCAACGCGAGTTCGACGTCGACCTGCGTACGTTCGAGGTGGGTGAGCAGACCCTCCGCGAGACGAGGACTCGGCGGCCGGACGAGCGCCAGTCGGCTCAATGATCCATACCCTTGCGGGCCCGTCCAACGGCTCGCGCCATCTCCAGCTTGGAGTCGCGCTCGGCCATCGCCTGACGCTTGTCCTCCTTGCGACGGCCTCGGGCCAGGGCGAGTTCGACCTTCACCCGTCCGTCCTTGAAGTACAGCGACAGCGGGATGAGCGCGAGGTGCTCGGTCGCGATCTGGTGGTCGAGCTTGTTGATCTCACGCGAGTGCAGCAAGAGCTTGCGCGCCCGGTTCGGGTCGTGGGCGCCGATGCCGTGGGCGAACTGGTACGGCGGAACGTGCATGCCGTCGAGCCACACCTGGCCGCGGATGACACGGGCGAACGCGTCGGCGATCTGGGCATGGCCTTCGCGCAGCGCCTTGACCTCACTGCCCGACAGCACGATCCCGGCCTCGAGCGTGTCGAGGATCGCATACTCGTGGCGCGCGCGACGGTTGCTCGCGATGAGCTTCCTTCCGTCGCTGTTGCCTTTGTCGCGGTTCGGGGCCATGGGAGTGCAAAGGGTAGCGGTACCCTTGCCGACCGATGGAGCTGGTATTTCCCGCGCAGGCCTATGCCGAGATGATCGCCCACGCCTACGCCGGGTACCCGCTCGAGGCGTGCGGTCTGCTCGTGGGCAGTGGCTCGAAGGTCCATCGTTTCGTGCCCACCACCAACGAGGCGGCGTCCGCTCGGATCTACACCATCGCGCCCCGAGAACTGCTGCGGGCCGAGCGCCAGGCCGACGACGACGGGCTGGCGGTGATCGGTGTGTTCCACAGCCACACGCACAGTGAGCCGTACCCGAGCCCCACCGACGTCGCCCAGGCACCGGACCCTGACTGGCACTACGTGATCGTCAGCCTGAAGCGGGATGCCCCCGAAGCACGGTCCTACCGGATCGTCGACGGGACCATTCGCGACACGCCCATCGGCATCCTCTGATCCGCCGAGTAGAATCTCGACCGAACTGATCGGAATACTCGGCCACACGGGCCGGTTGCGACGGTCCCGGTCCAGACGGTCCCGGTCCAGGAGGTGTGTCACGTGGTCAACCAGAGCGTTCTCGATCTCATCGGCAACACACCGATGGTCGACGTCAGCCGCCTCTCGCCGAACCCCGACGTCCGCATCGTCGCCAAGTTGGAGAGCCAGAACCCGTTCGGATCCGTCAAGGACCGCATCGCCAAGCAGATGATCGAGCAGGCGGAGAAGGACGGCATCCTGCAACCGGGCCAGACGCTCATCGAGCCGTCGTCGGGCAACACGGGCATCGCCCTCGCCGCCATCGCCCAGATGAAGGGCCACCCGATCAAGATCCTGATGCCCACGAGCGTGTCGATCGAGCGTCGCCAGATGCTCGAGGTGTTCGGTGCCGAGCTCATCCTCACCCCCGGCGAGGAGGGCAGCAACGGTGCCGTCAAGCGGGCCCAGGCGCTGGCCGCCGAGCACCCGGAATGGTGCTTCCTCTACCAGTACGGCAACGACAACAATCCCCTGGCTCACTACGAGGGCACCGGCCCCGAGATCTGGCGGGACTGCCCGGAGATCACCCACTTCGTCGCCGGTCTCGGCACGAGCGGCACGCTGATGGGGACCGGACGGTTCCTCAAGGAACAGAATCCCGACATCAAGGTCATCGCCATCGAGCCGCCGTTGGGCGAGAAGGTGGAGGGGCTGCGCAACCTCGACGAGGGTTACATCCCGCCGCTGTTCGACCGCTGGTACGGGTTCGACCTGCTCGATCGCAAGCGCGTGGTGCGTCCTCGGGAGAGCCTCGAGTGGACCCGTGCCCTCGTGCGCGAAGGCATCTTCGCCGGCATCTCCTCCGGTGCGGCGCTCGCCGGAGCGGTCAAGGTGGCCAGCGAGATCGAGAGCGGCACGATCGTGTTCATCGTCTGCGACGGCGGCTGGAAGTACCTCAGCACCGGCGCCTACACCGACGACCTCGACGCCGCCGAGGCCAAGGCCGAGTCGATCATCTACTTCTGATCGTCGGCCCCTGGAGCTCGTTCTGGTCCGGATCGTTCCCGGCTTCCGGGAAGCATCCGGACCAGACGCGTGGGTGGGGAGATCGCTGACCAGAAGCCGATCGCCCTCAGCGGCCGAGGACCAGGACCAGCAGGCCGGTGAAGACCACCAGCGCGGCAGTGAGGCGGCGGCGGTGGTCGCCCTCGCCGAGCAGCTTCCATCCGGCGAGCGCGGCCAGCACGACGCTCGACTCCCGCAGCGACGTCACGTACCCCACCGGCGCGTGCTGGACGGCGACCAGGACGAGCCCGTAGGTCACCAGCGACGCCAGTCCCGTCATCGTTGCCCTCCGACGGTTGGCTCGCAGCATGGCCCGCAGTTCCGGGACCCGACCGGTGACGAGGCTGAAGGTCGTGTTGGTCAAGGCCGTCGCCACCGTCGTCACGAAGATGTAGGCGACGCTGGCGGTCGCGCGCGCGCCCTTGGCGTCGATCAGGGTGTACGTCCCGATCGTGCACGCGACCGCGAGCGCCATCGCCAGGTTGGGGCCGGTCGCGCCGTAGGCGAGCAGCATCAGGCCGGCGACGACGATCGCGATGCCGATCGTCTCCCATCCGGAGAGGTGATCGCCGAGGAACACGACGCCGCCGACCGCGGCGAGCGCGGCGCCACCGCCCCTCGCCACCGGGTAGCTCACCGAGAAATCGCCGAGCGTGTAGGCGCGGGCGAGCAGCCACACGTACGGAAGGTGCACGCACCCGCTGGCCAACCCCCACACATACCCCTGCCACGGGAGGCCCCAGACCAGTTGATACCCGATCATCAGCGGCAGCGAGATCAGCCCGGACATGAAGAACTGCGCGGACAGCACCATGTACCGGTCGCCGTCGGCGCGCTTGGCGACGAAGTTCCACCCGGCGTGCATGACGGCAGCGGTGAGCGCGAGCAGGGTGGCGAGCAACATGGGCGGAGACGCAGCGTAGGGGCTGGCGGTCCGGCGCCAGGGGCAACCGTTAGCCTGGTCGGGATGGATCGGCCGATCGGGATGTTCGACAGCGGTTTCGGTGGGCTCACCGTCGCCCGTGCCGTCATCGACCTGTTGCCGCACGAGCACCTCGTCTACATCGGCGACACCGGGCGCTACCCCTACGGTTCGCGGCCACAGGCCGAGGTGCGCGAGTTCGCCCGGCAGCTGGCCTGGAGCCTGGTGAAGGACTTCGACGTGAAGGCGATCGTGGTCGCCTGCAACACCGCCTCAGCGGCGGCGATCGACGACCTCAAGGCGGAGCTGCCGGTTCCCGTGATCGACGTGGTCGAGCCTGGCGCGAACGCGCTCGTGCGCGCGACCAGCAGCGGCCGCGCCGGTGTGATCGGCACGGTCGGCACGATCGGTTCCGGCGCTTACGACCGGGCCGTCGCAGCCGCCAATCCCCACGTCCACCTCACGTCTGCGGCATGCCCCGGCTTCGTCGAGTTCGTGGAACGCGGTCAGACCACCGGCGACGAGATCGAGATCCTCGCTCAACGGCTGCTCGCCCCGGTGAAGGACGCCGGCGTCGACAGCCTGCTGCTCGGGTGCACCCACTACCCGTACCTCGCTCGGGTCATCAGCGATGTGATGGGTCCCGATGTCACGCTGGTCAGCAGCGCCGACGAGACCGCGTTCATCGCTCGCGACGAACTCATGTCGGCGGGCCTCATGCGGGCCCCCGGCGGCGAACCGACCGAACACCGATTCCTGTCGAGCGGTGACATCTCGTGGTTCGCCGATCTCGGCCGCCGCCTGCTGGGGCCCGAGTTGCGTGACGCCGCGCCGTGGCCGCACGACTGAAGTCCACCGACCACCTCAACCCACATCACACTGGAGACCCACATGCCCCGCCCCGACGGACGCGCCGACGACGAACTTCGCCCGATGACCTTCGAGCGCGACTACACCGAGATGGCGGCCGGCAGCGTGCTGGTGTCGTTCGGCAAGACCCGAGTGCTGTGCACCGCCAGCATCGACGAGAGCGTGCCGCGGTGGATGAAGGGCACCGGGAAGGGCTGGGTCACCGCCGAGTACTCGATGCTCCCGGGCGCCTCGCCCGAGCGCATCGACCGCGAGGCCGCCAAGGGCAAGCAGAGCGGCCGCACCGTGGAGATCCAGCGTCTCATCGGCCGTTCGCTGCGAGCGGCCTGCGACATGCGGCTGCTCGGCGAGCGCCAGGTGATCGTCGACTGCGACGTGCTGCAGGCCGACGGTGGCACCCGTACCGCGAGCATCTGCGGGGGCTACCTCGCGCTGCACGACGCACTCACACGGCTGGTGCAGAACAAGGCCATCAAGCAGCACCCCTTGCACAGCTACTGCGCGGCGATCAGCGTCGGCATCGTCGGCGGCGTGCCGGTGCTCGACCTGCCCTATGTCGAGGACTCGACCGCCGAGGTCGACATGAACGTCGTCGTGCTCGGTCAGCCGGGCGCGGAACCGCGCTTCGTGGAGGTGCAGGGCACCGCCGAGGGGCAGGCCTTCAGCCGTAGCGAGCTCGACTCGCTGCTCGGCCTGGCGACCGGTGGGCTCGCCGAGATCATTGCGCTCCAATCGGAGCTGATCGCTTCCGAGCCGTCACCGCGGCCGCTCGGGCGATGAGCCTGCCGCGCCTCGTCTCGGCATCGGCGAACCCGCACAAGGTCGAGGAGATCGCCAGCATCCTCGACGGTCTCGTCGACCTCGTCCCGCGACCCGCCGGCGTGCCCGACGTGATCGAAGATGCTGGGTCTCTGGAGGGCAACGCCCGGTTGAAGGCCGCCGCCATCTGCGCGGCCACCGGTGCGGACGCGGTCAGCGACGACACCGGGCTGTTCGTCGACGCGCTCGGCGGCGACCCGGGTGTGGAAACTGCGTACTACGCGGGTCCGAACGCGACCTACGCGGAGAACCGCGCCAAGCTGCTCGCAACGATGGCGGGCGTCACCGACCGCACCGCGCGGTTCCGCACGGTCGTGATGGTGGTCCGTCCCGACGGGAGCGAGCTCATGGTGGAAGGTGTGTGCGAAGGAGCCATCGCCACCGAGGAGCGCGGCGAGCGCGGCTTCGGGTTCGATCCGCTGTTCATCCCGACCGAAGGTGACGGGCGCACGTTCAGCCAGATGACCGACGGGGAGAAGAACGCGGTGTCGCACCGGGGCCGTGCGCTCGCGGCGCTCGTCGTGGCGTTGCGTGATCAGGCAACCTTTGGCGACGGTTGAGGCTCTGGTGAGGTGTGAACCGCTTCGGATGATGCGTCCTTCGTGCAGCTGGTGGGCGACGATCTGCCGCGCCTGCAACGCATCGCTCGCCTGCTGACGGGCAATGCGGACGCCGCCGACGACCTGGTGGCGGAGACGCTCGCCCGAGCTCTGCCGAAGTGGCGATCGGGCGACGTCACCGACCCGTCGGCGTACCTGCGCAGGGTGATGATCAACCTCATGTCCCGCCGTTGGCGTCGGCGGGCCTTGGGGCATCGAAGAGACCATGCCGCGCTCGCCTGGCTGCCCGCGGCGACGGATGACGCGGAGGTCGTTGCCGAACGCGACCGGATGTTGCGGGCCGTCCTCGCCCTGCCGCCTCGAAGGCGGGCTGTGGTCGTGCTCCGCTTCTACGACGACCTGCCCGAGGCGCGCATCGCCGAGGTCATGGGGATCAACATCGGAACCGTGAAGTCGTCGCTCTCTCGCGGACTCGAGCAACTTCGCGCGGCACTCGGGAGTCGGGAGGGGGCATGAACGAGCCATTCGAAGATCGCCTCCGTCGGGACCTGTCCGCCGTGGACGGCGCACCGCTGCCGGCCGGTGGGGCGATCGAGGCCCTCGCCGAGCGCAAGGCCCGTCGTCGCCGCACGACTCGCACCCTGCTTTCCACAGTGGTGATCGTCGCCACCATCGGGGGAGTGGCGGTGCTGGTCCGCCACGACGATCCATCGCGGCTCACGGCCGTCACCGACCCGGCCACCACCCCCGAGACCCAGCCCGCCGTGCAACCCAGCACCTCGTCGCCGTTCGTGACCGCGCCGGTCACCACGCTCGCGCCGACGACCACGGTCTCCATCCCCGCAGTGGACGGGCCGTGGGCGACAATCCCTCCCGACCCGCGCGGCGCAACGGTGGGGGCGCGGACGGTGTGGACCGGCACCGAGGCCGTGATGGTCGGCGGGCAGACGGTCGACGGCGCTACTCGTGACGGCGTCGTCGCCTACGACCCGTCGCTGCAGACCTGGCGTGTGCTGTCGACCGACGCGGTTCCGGTGAGCGAGCCGTTCGTCGTGTGGACCGGGACGGACATCCTCGCCGTCGGCACCGACGAGAACGGCGACGCGGTCCCAGCACTGTTCGACCCCGTCACCGGGTCCTGGACGGTGCGCACGGTCGCGCCGATGCCGATCGTGGCCGGCCCCGACACCACCGCGGTCTGGACGGGCAGCGAACTGCTGGTGCTCGTCCGGCCCGGTCTCGCCGTGGCGTACGGCCCGGCGGACGACTTCTGGCGGGCGATGCCCCCGCCACCGTTGACCGCCTTCGAGGGAGCGGCGTCGGTCTGGACCGGCACCGACTGGATCGTCTGGGGCGGCACCGACGGCACGGCCGAGTACGCGGACGGTGCCGCATACTCCGTCGCCGACGATTCCTGGCAGCCGTTGCCCGCAGCACCGATCGGTGCTCGCCGCTTCCACCCCAACGGCGCGGTCTGGACCGGTTCGGAGATGATGCTCACTGCGGGCTCGACCGGTGGTGATCGGACGACGGGTAACTTCGAGATGGCGCTCGCAGACGGCGCGGCGTACGACCCCGCCACCGACAGCTGGCGAGATCTCGGTTCCGGGCCTGCTCACCCCGGCTTCGTGCCGGTGTGGACGGGGACCTCGATGGTGCTGTTCGCGAAGGGTGGCGCGTCGTGGTACGACCCGGTCACGCCCGCTGGGTGTGCGCCGGGGACGTGGAGCGACTTCGATGGCTCGGCGATCCCACACGACGATCGATCGCCAGTGTGGACCGGCCAGGTCGTGATCCTGTTGGGCAGCTACGACCCTGCGACGGGTGGCGCAGTCTTCACGCCACCGGTGTGAGTCCGAACTCGACGACGAATCCCTTGTGGTCGCTGCCCGGGATGCTCACATCGCGCAACCCGGTGGGCGCGATGCCGTCGCCGAAGAGTGCGTGATCGATCCGCACGAACGTCGGGGGAGTGAGGCCCTCGTCCATCGGCCAGCTCACGCTCCAGCCGCTTCCCATCGCTTCGTGTGCGTCGCGCCAGCCGCGGTCGAGGAGTGCCCGGAACGATGGGTGCCAACGAGAAGCGTTGAAGTCGCCGACGATCACCGTGGGGAGCGATGACGCCTCGACCTCGTCGCCGATGGCCGACAACGATGCCGACCACGCGCCCGCATCGTGGGTGGGTGGTGACGTGTGCACGCCCACGACACGGATGCGGCGTCCGTCCACGTCGAGGACCACATCGATCGTGGGCCGTCCTGCGGTGAGGACCACCCCTCCCTCGATGGGGAATCGGCTCCACAAGCCGATGCCGCTTGGCGCATCCACCGATCGTTCGGCGCGGTAGGGGTAGTCGTCGCCCGCCGCGGCATCGAGTGCCGAGCGCATTGCGGGGGTGAACTCGGCCACCACGAGGACGTCGGCATCCGTCGCGGCCAAGGCGGCGGTCGCGCCGGCCTGGTCGGTGTTCTTCGCGAGGACGTTGCCGAAGGCGATGGTGACGCGGGGCGACGCAGCATCGACGTGTGGCGGTCCTCCCGAGCACACGATCGGCGCAGCGAGGACGGCGAGGGTCACGATCGGGATCATCGAGACGAGTGCCATCGGGTAGCGCTTGGTCAGCAGTGCCACCACCGAGATGGGGATGGCGGCCGACAGGACGAACGGGGTGAGTGCCTGGAGCGCGGCGATCGTGCGTCGGCCGTCGACACCCAGCCACTGTGTGGCGCACAGGGCCAGCAGTGGCACCAGCGCGAGCCAGCCGATCACTTCCAGCGCTTTGGGCATCCAACGAGGCATTCGGACCAGTGCAGCACACGCCGCCTGCGAGCGGGCATCGCCCCGGCGCGGCGCGTCACCAGTTGCGGAGGTCGATCGGCCATCGGTCGATCACCTCGTGGCCGATGGCCAGCCACGCCACCTCGTGCATGGCCATCGTCGGATCGATGTGGGCGGGGACCACCCGAACTCTGTCCCCGACTGCGGCGATGCCGGAATGGGGAGTGAAGGTGATGTGCTCGTCACTGAGGAACCAGACATCGGCGCCGTTGCCGTCGAGCGTTTCGACGGTCGGGTTGCCGTGATCCATGCCCATCGCCTTCAACCCGACGTCGGCCACCGCGAACTTCGACGATGCCGACACGACCGTCCCGTAGACGTGGCACGCCTGAAGGAACGGGTGGCCGAGTCGCGCGTACGACGTGTCCATCAGCGCATAACTTCCTGCCTGCACCTCCGTGACCCGTTGGTGGAGATGGAAGGTGCCGGTGCCGCCGGCGCTGACCACGTCGCCGCCGACCACCGAGTGGGCGAGCAGGAGACGGTCCATCGCCTCGTCGACCTTCGCGCGATGTTCGTCCGGGTCGTCGATCATCATCAGGTGACCCTCGTAGCCCATCACGCCACGGACCTTCAGGCCGGCGGACCGAGCGAGATCGGCGATCCGTCCCGCGTCGTCGGGACGGCAGCCGCAGCGAGGGAGGCCGACGTTCACGTCGACGACGACCTCGGTCAGGCCGGCCTGAGCGGCGGCGGCGATCGTCTCGGCCGAGTCGACCGCGATGGTGATGCGCGCGTCACCTCGGAGGGCTGCCATCGCCGCCAAGCGGCCGGGGTCGAGCACCTCGTTGGCCAGGAGCAGATCCTCGCCCAAGCCCGCTGCGGCCATGCCCATCATCTCGCGAGGCGTGGCGCAGGTGAAACCGTGATGGCCGACCGCGAACTGGGCTGCCGCCAACGCCGTGCACTTGTGGGCCTTCACGTGGGGCCGCAGCGCGGGGCCGGGGTGAGCAGCGGCCATCGTGGCGAGGTTCGCCTGGAGCACCTCGGCGTCGATCACGAGCGCCGGCGTGGGCAGATCGAGCACGTTCATGTGCGGATCTTCGCGCGCTCAGCCGCCGAGCGGTTCCAACCGGGACAGGATCAGACGGTCCAGCCGCAACGCCTCGGCCTTGTCGCGCGAGGCCTGGTCACCGATCGACGCCCATCCGCTCACCTCGAAGGGGCGGTCGCCCGCTGCTGCTCGCGCCGCGTCGACGTGCATCGCGGCCCGTGGGCTGCTGAGCCGAACGTTCACGCCGTCGGCGTGAGTGCCGGCGATGGTCGCGAGTTCGACGCTGTTGACGCCGACGATGATCGGCATCGGCTCGGCGGCACGCAGCACGTCGATCTGATGAATGACGACCGCGTGGCGGTCTGCCAACAGCGGGAGGAGGTCGATGCCGCGCTCGCGATGCTCGCGGGACCAGGGCGTCTGCGGCGCCGCACCTGCCCCGATCCCCAGATGCATTCGGCCACCGCTGATCCGTTGGACGCTCGAGGCCGCCGCAGCGAGCACGGCCGGGTGCCGGTTGGCGACGTTGGCGACCAAGGAACCCAGCCCGATGGTCGAGGTCGCCGCGGCGAGCGCCCCCAGCAGCGTGAAGCACTCCAGCACATCCCGGTCGCCGCCTGCGAACAACGTGCCGTCGAAGTGGTCCAGCACCCAGGTCGTGTCGAAACCTTCGGCCTCGGCCCGCATCACGGCATCACGGAGCTCGGGCCAGTCGTTGTGGGCCGAACTGAACTGGATGTCGATGAGCATGGCCTTCAGGATGGCGGGTTTTCGCCGAGCTACTGTCGAAAGGTGACCTCCGACGGCTTCGATCATCTCTACGTGGAGACCCACGACTGGAGCGCGGCGGTCGCGTTCTGGGAGTCGCTCGGCTTCGAGCTCGAGTTCGAGACCGACCACCACTCGGGCATGTTGCGCAACGCAACTGGCGGTCCGACGGTGTTCCTCGCCGAGCAGTCCATCGAGGACCCGCTCGCGACCGAGTGGTACCTGGCGGTCGCCGCCGACTGGCAGCCACCCGCAGCGATGCTCGTCGTCAGCCCGTTCCGCGCCACGCACTGGGGGACACGGGTGATGGTGATCCAGGATCCCGACGGGCACCGGTTCCGGATCGAGGCGCCTGGGGGCGATGGTGCGGGCGGAGGGACTTGAACCCTCACTCCTTTCGGAACGGGCTCCTAAGGCCCGCGCGTCTGCCGTTTCGCCACGCCCGCGACGGGTGGTCGTGGTGAGCACGCTAGCCAACGACCGCCGCGTGAGATCCGCGTACAGTACGCAGCGATGACGTTCAGCGGATTCCCACCCGAGGCGGTCGCGTTCTACGAAGGGCTGGCGGCCGACAACTCGCGCTCGTATTGGGAGGCCAACAAGACCGTGTACGACGAGTCGGTCAAGGGTCCGATGCTGGCGCTCCTCGACGAGCTCGACGAGTTCGGCCCGTTTCGTGTCTTCCGCCCCTACAACGACGTGAGGTTTGCCAAGGGGCGGCCGCCGTACAAGGAGAACATCGGAGCGTACGGAGAATCGGAGGGCGGCGCCGGCCACTACGTCGCGTTCAGCCTGACGGGGTTGTACGCCGGCTCGGGCTACTACGCCATGGCGAGCGACCAGCTCGAGCGCTTCCGAACGGCGATCGACGCCGATGCCAGCGGTGCCGACCTGGCCGCCCTCTGCGTCGCCGCCGAACGGTGTGGCCTTCGCCAGGGGTCGATGGGGGAGCTGAAGACAGCACCTCGCGGGTACTCGAAGGATCACCCGCGCATCGAGTTGTTGCGTCGCAAGGGTTTGATCACCGGCCGCGAGTGGCCGCTCGCGAAGTGGATGCACACCAAGGCCGTCGTCGGTCGCGTGCGCGAGGTCTGGGCAGCCGCCGCGGGCGTGAACGAGTGGCTCGACCGACACGTCGGGCCGAGCACGCTTCCTCCCGACGAGTTCAGGTGACGGGGAGCCACACCAGCGACAGCTGGGTCACCTTCACATCGGTTCGTTCCAACGGGACGGCGAGCGTCGTGACGTCGGCCGCGATCGTCGCCCACTTGGCATCGATCTCAGCAACCTCGCGGGTGAGGTCGGCCTCGAGGTCGTCCATCTGCTGATGCAGGAGCTGCAGTTTGTTCTCGGCGGCGTCACGTCGCTTGCCCGATGCCTGCGTTCGTGTGCGCTTGCCGGCCGATGAGCCGGCTTTGCCGAAGACCGTGCCCAGCAGACCGCCGCGTGTCTTCTTGCCACTGAGGAACCCACCGAGGATCGTGCCCGCCGTCGAGAGGACCTCTTCGTTTCGCCGACCCTTGGCCTCGGTGTCGAGCACCTCGGCCCGATCGTGGGTCGCTGCGATCTGGGTCTGAAGGCTCGTCATCTTCGTCTGGTACTTGGTCCGCAACTTGGCAGTGTCGACGTCGGCCTTGTCGTCGGCGACCTGCAGGCAGCGCTGGCGGAAGGTCTCGTCGGTCTCGCCGGGCCGGCTGTAGGTGGACAGGCCTCTGTTGGTGAGCAGGTCCACGGTGCGACTGCGAACCAGAACGTCGATCAGGTCGCGTTCGAGCCGGGTGAAGAAGGTCTTCTGCTGCACCGGCGCAGAGGGGAGCCGATACGTACAAGGGTTCGGCGGGTCGGTGCGCAGGTCGCGATCGTCGTAGTCGACGCCGACAGAGCGGCTCACGTCGACCTGGTCGCTGAGCGGGAAGATGACGGCCTCGTACTCCTCGTCGTGCACGAAGTCGGCCTTGTCGTCGTCGTAACGGAGTGCGACGCGGGCGACGACCGCGGCCTCCCAGCGCCCGCCACGGGAGTCGGCGACGACATCTGCCAACCAGGCCGCGGCGACGTCCGCCCACCGGACCGGAACGCCCGACGCGACGGTCGGCTGCAACGAGGTCTCGTCCGCCCCCAACGGCTCCGCCGACGCCGTGGGTGCGGGTGCCGGGGACGCCGGGGTTGCGGCGGCGGGGGTGGCGGGCGGCGGGAACGATGCCGGCGTGGGAGCGGTTGCGACACCGGCGGCAGCGCCTGCGGCCTTCTGATCGGCCATGAGGGTGGCGATCTGTTCACGGGTGAGTGGCCCACGTAGATAGCTCATCGCCCAGCGAGTGGTCAGCACCTCCGGTTGGTCCTTGCCAGCCCGGCGAAGCACGAACTCGCGCTTGGCGAGACCGCTGATCGTGTCGCCGACCGCCTTGACATCGACGCCCCCGGCCGCGGCGCTCATCCCGTCGAGCAGGCGCTGCTTGTCACGGTCGGTCTGAAGTCGGCCGATCATCCAGGTACCCGCGTTCGAGAGCGCCTTGTAGTCGACGTCAACGGGGTTCTGGGTGCTGAGAACGACGCCGACGCCGAACGCGCGGGCTTGCTTCATCAGCGTCATGATCGGCTTCTTTGACGGCGGCTGCGCCGTGGGCGGAAGGTAGCCGGCGACTTCGTCCATGTAGAGCAGCGCGCGGAGGTCGGTGGTGCCGCTCTGGCGCCGCATCCAGGTGACCAGCTTGCTCAGAACCAACGTGGTCACGAACTGGCGTTCCTGGTCGCCGAGGTGGGCTGTGGTCACGATCGCGCAGCGCGGCCGCCCGTCCGAGGTGCGCAGCATGGCGTCGATGTCGAGCGGGGGCCCGCTCATCCATGCCGCGAACGACGGCGATGCGAGCAGGCCGTTCAGTCGCATGGCGAACGCCAGACGGTCCTTCGGTGGGAAGAACTGGTCGATCTCGAACACACCGAGTTTGCGCAGCGGTGGGCTTTGCACCATGCCGACGAGCCGGGGGAGATCGAGGCTGTGGCCGGCCGTCCATTCGTTCATGATCAGGTTGCTCAGCAGGATGTGCTCGCGGCTGCTCAACGGGTCTGCCTCGATGCCGACCAGTTCGAGGAGACCGCCGACGAACCCGTCGATCTCGTCACCGATGATCTCGAGATCGGTGCCGATGGGCGGTGCGGAGAGCGAGCCGACGATGTTCAGGCCGACCCCACCCGTCGAGCCCGGTGTGTAGATCGTGAACTCGGCGCCGCTGCGCAGGGCAGCGATCCGCTCTGGGCCGATGCCCCACCCGGCGAGACCTTTCGTCCAGGTCGCGGCCTGGGCCGCGGCGAACTCCGACACGGTCTGTCCGGCCTTCGTTGCGTCGCCCTCGTTGACCCACGGCTCGAAGTCCGCAGGAGCGAGGTTGGGAAACGTCAGGCACAGGTTGGTGAGATCACCCTTGGGATCGATGAGGAGCGTGGGTACACCCGCCGACAACGCCTCCTCGATGAGCACGATGCCGAGGCCGGTCTTGCCGGATCCGGTCATGCCGACGACCACCCCGTGGGTGGTGAAGTCGCCGCTCGGAATCGAGACGGTGGCGTCGGAACGCTGGTGCTGCGCGGGGTCGATCAATCCGCCGAGGAGGAAGTCAGGCATGTCGAGAAGTTAGCGGCAGTGGCCGCGGTCGTCACGAACGACGCGGTGATCCTGTCAGCCGAACTCGTGGTGCAGCCGTTCGGCGACATCGGCGGCCGACGGCATGGCAGAGATCTCCCGACCGACCTTCTGCGCCGCAGTGCGGAACGACGGGTCGTCGAGAAGGTGGTCCACTGCGGCGTGCACGCCGGCAGGCGTGACTCGGTCCGGCTCGAGCGCGAGGCCGGCACCCGCCCGCACGCAGGCGGCGGTGTTGATGAACTGGTCTGCGGCCTGAGGAACGCACAGTTGGGGCAGCCCGGCGCCGAGCGCGGCGAGGAACGTGCCCGACCCGCAGTGCGAGATCACGACCGAGCAGTGGGGGAGCAATTGGTCCTGAGGGATGTAGCGAGCCAGGTGCACGTTGGCGGGTTGCTCGCCCAATGCCGCCGGGTCGCCGTGCGGGCCGACCGTGACCACCATCCGCACGGGCAGCGTTCTGACGGCATCGACGATGGTGGTGAGCACGGCGTCGTTGGAGAACACCGTGCCGAGCGTGACGTACACGAGCGGCGTGGTCGAGTCGTCGCCGATCCACGAGGGAAGCCGATCCTCGCCGGTGATCGCACTGCTGCTCGGGCCGAGATCCTGCACGGCGCTGAGGTGGGCCGCGGACTCCGGCTGCAGACTCGGCGGGTAGATGTTGATGTACAGGTGGTCGTAGCACCCACCGTAGAGCCGGGGCACGAGTCCGTGCTCGACCCAGAGCGGCGCCATCAGATCCCCGGCCGCGAGCACCCGCGAGACGGGGAGGACCGAACCGAAGGAGTGGCAGACGTTCGGGATGCCGAGCATCGCGGCGGCGAGCGGCCCGCCGAACTCGGCCTGCTCGCTGACGATCAGGTCGGGAGCCCAAGAGCGGGCGACGGGCACGAGGTCGGCCAGCATCGGGCCGGCCCGGACGCCGCCGAAGATGCGCGGGAAGGTGAACTCGGCCTTGCCCGGCCCGGGGATGTCGTGGATCTCGGGGTAGCGACGAACGAACTCCGCCGTCGCCTCGCGCTCGGTGAGACCCGCCGCCGCCGCGTCGAAGCCGTCGCCGCGGAGGCGGGCCGCTTCGTCGGGGCCGGTCACCCAGAGCACCTCGTCGCCGCGGCCGAGGAGCGCGCGGGCCAGTGGGACCATCGGGTGGATGTGGCCACGCCCTGGGCCGGAGGTGATCATGATCTTCACCGGTGCAGCCTCGCACGCCGACGGTCAGCGGCCGTTCCAACCGTGCAGCTTCGCCGCTTGCGTGATCCACGCGGTCAGTTGATCCTCATCGAAGTCGTGTTCACCGATGTCGACCGATCGGGCCTCCTTGGCAATCCCGGCGGGTGGGACCGGGTGCAACTCGGTTCCCTTGAAGAAGGTCACCTTGACGTACTTGGCGAAGGCGTGCAGGCTCATGAACCAGCCCTGCCCATCGATGCCGTAGAAGGGCGAGTTCCACTTGACGGCCTTGTGCACGTCGGGCACGGTCCGCACGACGAGTTCGTCGAGGCGCCGACCGATGTCTCGCTTCCAGCCCGGCAAGGCCTCGAGGTACTCCTGGACGGGGGCATCGCCGTCGCCCTTTGCGATCTGCGGGTTACCGCCGCTGAGCAACGCTGGCTTCGTGGCGGCCTTCCTCGTCGAAGTGGCAGCCTTCTTGCCCGGCTGGTCGGTGGTCATCACATCACTCTTCCCGGTCGTCTCGCACCCTGTCCAGAGTCTGCCCTGTCCCAGCTGTGCCCATTGCCCCAGCCCCATTGCCCGAACCCGGCCCAGGGCCCCACCCCGGCCCAAGGGCCAAGGCCCAAGGGCGCGAATCGGTGTCATCCATGACTCACCTTGTGCCCATGGGCGCGAAATCGGGCGCTGCTGGCATGGTTTCGCGGCCTGGGGCAGGGCGCGGGCGGAACCAGGGCCGATGGGGAAGTCGGGTCAGCGCAGGGTGACTCGGTAGGCGCAGCGTTGTCCGCCGTCGAGCAGGTGTTGCTCACGGGCGACGGCGACGTCGGGGCCGAGTGCCTTCTGGAACAGATCGAGCTCGGCGCTGCACAATCCGGCGCAACTGTCGGCGGCACCCTGGATGGGGCAGTGGTGCTCGACCAGGGCCATCGAATCGTCGGACTCGATCGCCTCTGCGAGGTATCCCTCCGCGCTGCGCAGCTTCGCCAGCCGCTGCACCTTGTCCGAGATCGAGTTCGATCCGGCGAGCGCCGCGGTGTAGGTGGCGAGCTGTCGTTCGGCGCGGGTTCGCACCACCCGATCGAGCGCCTCTTCGCCGAGTGCGCTGCGGATCGAGGCGATGAGTTCCACCGTCAGATCGGCGTGTCGGTCCGCGAACAGCGAGCTCGCGGAGGGAGCGAGCCGCCAGTGGGTCGGAGGACGACCCCGGCCCGAGCTCGGGCCGGACGAGCGCTCGACGAGTTCGGCGGACTCGAGGGCCTCCAGGTGCTGGCGGATCGCCGTGTCGGTGAGGCCGAATTCGGCCGCCAACTCGGGCGCGGTGGCCGTGTCGGCACGCTTGAGCCGCTCGATGATGCGCCGCTTGGCGCCCGAGAGGTCGGTGGTGACGTCGGCCATCTGGTCAGCCTAGCCATTTCGCAAGGCAGAGCTTGGAGAAAGCCGTTCGCGCGTTCCCGTCCAGACTTTGACAAAATGTCAAACATGTCCATCGCAGCCGGTGCCGGCGTCGACCCGATCGCCCACGCCCTCGAGAATCAATTCGGGCTCGCCGACCGCGTCGTCGACCCGGACTCGCTCGCCAACAGCGTCGCCAGGTTCCGTGAGCAGGGCATCTCGCTGCCGACGTTCGGCCAGCTCGCCGACCCATCGACGGTGGACCCTTCGTTCGTCGGTGATGCCGACAAGGACGGCGCCGACGCTCGCAACCTGTGGCGCGTCCACTGGTACAACGACCTTGCCGGCAACCGGGTCGAGGTCCCCGACCACGTGGTGCTCCCGAGCACCCTCACGGGAGTGGCCAGCCCGATCATCGTCGCATTCGGCGACCGATTCCCGATGATCATGGCCCACAAGGTGCTCGCCGCATACGCCTGCCTCGCACCTCGCATCGTCACCGGTCAGTTCGATCCAACCCGCCATCGTGCGATCTGGCCGAGCACGGGCAACTACGCCCGCGGTGGCATCGCGATCAGCCGCATCATGGCGTCGCGAGGTGTCGCGATCCTTCCGGCCGGCATGAGCCAGGAGCGCTTCGACTGGCTCGACCGGTGGTGCGAGAACCCGAAGGACGATGTGATCCGCACGGTCGGCACGGAGAGCAACGTCAAGGAGATCTACGACGCATGCAACGAACTGGCGAAGGATCCGGGCAACTTCGTGCTCAACCAGTTCTGCGAGTTCGGCAACCACCTCGGCCACTACGAGGTCACGGGTCGGGCGCTGGCGCACGTGTTCGAGCACGTGCGGGCACACAGCGATCGTCCGCTGCGGCTCGCGGCCTTCACCAGTGCGACCGGCTCGGCGGGCACCATCGCCGCCGGCGATCGTTTGAAGGATCTGTACGGCACCAAGATCGTCGCCGTCGAGGCACTGGAGTGTCCGACGATGTTGGAGAACGGTTTCGGTGAGCACAACATCCAGGGCATCGGCGACAAGCACATCCCACTCATTCACAACGTGATGAACACCGACGTTGTTGTCGCCGTCAGCGACCGTTCCACGGATCAGCTGTACGCGATGTTCAACAGCGAGGACGGGCTCGGATATCTCGCCGATCGTCGCGGCGTGCCCCGCCAGGTCATCGACACTCTGCAGCACTTCGGCCTCTCGGCCATCTGCAACGTGTTGGCCGCGATCACCACAGCCAAGCTGCTCGATCTGGGGCCGGACGACGCCATCGTCACCGTGGCCACCGACGGCGCCGCGCTCTACCCGAGCGAGTACGACAAGATCACTGCCCGCGACTTCGGCAACGGCTTCACCAATCTCGACGCGGCGCAGGTGTGGGGTGAGCACCTCGCGAACGTCACCACGGCGAACGCCCTCGAGCTCACCGAGCGCGAACGGAGCCGCATCTTCAACCTCGGCTACTACACGTGGGTCGAGCAGCAGGGCACGCCCTTCGAGCTCTTCGAGGCGCGCCGTCAGCAGTCGTTCTGGCGCGACCTGCGACGGTTCCTGCCGGTGTGGGACGAGATGATCACCGACTTCAACGGCCGCGTCGCCGCGCGGTGAGCATGACGGCGACACAGCAACCGCCCGGGCTGGTCACCGGATGGCGATGCGCCGTGTGTGGAGCGCGTACCGACATTGCCACGCCGTTCACGTGGCGGTGTCCGAATGCCACCGATGCCGATCGACATCACGCGCCGCAGCTCGTGCAGGAGATCGCACCATTGCGTTCCACCGGCGCCGACAACCCGTTCCTCGGGTTTCGCAGGTACCTCGCGTGGGACTCGTTCGCGGCGGCGATGGGCTTCGACGACGACGCACGCGAGTCGCTCGTCGGTGAGCTCGACGGGCTCGTTGCAGCGGTGGCGGGCACTGGGTTCGTGACGACGCCGTTCGGGCGCGCGGACGCACTGAGCGACGCGTTGGGGTTCCGCGCCGACGGCGGGATCTGGGTGAAGGACGAAACCGGCAACGTGGGCGGCAGCCACAAGGCGCGCCACCTGTTCGGCATCTTGCTGCACCTCATCACGGCCGAGCGTGCCGGACGCTCGCCGTGGTTCGCGCCGTCGGATCGTCCACCGCTCGCGATTGCGTCCTGTGGCAATGCCGCGCTCGCCGCGGCCACGCTCGCATCGGCGGTCGGATGGCCGATTCGGGTCTTCGTGCCGGTCACCGCCGACCGCGCGGTCACCACGATGCTGATGAAGTTGGGAGCCGAGATCGTCGAATGTCCGCGCCGCGACGACGACCCGCAGGGGGATCCGTGCGTCCATCGATTCCGGGCCGCTGTCGCCGATGGCGCAGTCCCGTTCAGCGTGCAGGGCACCGAGAACGCCTGGTGTCTCGACGGAGGTCGCACGATCGGTTGGGAGATGGCCGGGTGCATGGAGGACCAGGTCTCGGGTCCGCCCTTCGACCGTCTGTTCGTGCAGGTCGGCGGCGGTGCGTTCGCCGCGAGCGTCGCGGCCGGTTTCCGGATGAGCGGAATCACCCCGCGGCTGCATGCCGTCCAGACGAGCGCGTGCGCTCCGCTCGATCGAGCATGGGAGCTCGTGCCGTCGGTCGGAGGGCCACGGCACGCCGCCGAGCACTGGACGGACTGCATGTGGCCATGGGAGCACGTCGGCAACTCGGCGGCCGACGGGATCCTCGACGACGAGACGTACGACTGGCTGCCGGTTGTCGCGGCGATGGCGGACGGGCACGGTGCGCCGGTCGTTGCCCGCGAGGAGCATGTGCTGGAAGCCAACCGGCTGGGCCGCGCCACGACCGGCATCGATGCCAGCCACACCGGCACGGCCGGACTGGCCGGCGTCCTTGCGATCCGCGAACACGTCGCCGACGACGAGCGGATCGCGGTGATCTTCAGCGGGGTGCGACGGTCGTGAGCGACCAACCCGCGAACTCCGGGCGCAAGCCTCCCGGCGTGAGCTGGGAGTCGTGGGTCGACCAGCAGATCCGCGAGGGCATGGAGCGCGGTGACTTCGCCAACCTGCCGGGCAAGGGCAAGCCGCTGGAGGGAATCGGTGCGCTCCACGACGAGGACTGGTGGCTGAAAGCGAAGCTGCGCGCCGAACGTCTGTCGTACCTCCCCCCGACCCTGCGCATCCGTAAGGAGCTCGAGGAGGCCCGCGAAGCAATCGCCGCGGCGTCGCAGGAGTCGGTGGTGCGCCGGATCATCGCCGACATCAACCCCCGCATCCGCGACGTCAACCGCCGCGGGGCCGACGGGCCTCCGTCCACCGTCATGCCACTCGACGAGGAGGCGGTCGTGGCGAAGTGGCGTGCCACAATCCGAGAGTGACATCCACCCGACCCAACGTGTTGGTCATCATGTACGACCAACTCACCCCCTCCGCCCTCGGCTGTTACGGGAACCCGGCGACGATCGCGCCGCACATCGACCGACTCGCGTCGGAAGGAGTGGTCTTCGACGCCGCGTACTCCAACAGCCCGCTGTGCACTCCCGGTCGATACTGCATGATGTCCGGCCAGCTGCCGTCCGCGACACGCGGATACGACAACGCGGCCTACCTGGCGAGCACCATCCCGACATTCGCCCACCACGCACGCATCGCCGGGTACCGCACCGTGCTCAGCGGCAAGATGCACTTCGTGGGTCCCGACCAGCTCCACGGATTCGAAGAGCGCCGCACCACCGACATCTATCCCGCGGACTTCGGCTGGACACCGGATTGGCGCGCTCCCGAGGAGCGCATCGACTGGTGGTATCACAACATGGACAGCGTCACCGGCGCCGGTGTGGCCGAAGTGACCAATCAACTGCTGTTCGACGACGAGGTCGGGTTCCAGGCAGTCCGCGCCCTCCACGACCTCGCCCGCACCGATGACGATCGACCGTTCCTGCTCGTGGCCAGTTTCACCCACCCCCACGATCCCTATGTGACCCGTCAGCAGTACTGGGACCGCTACGAAGGCATCGAGATCCCGATGCCCCTCGTCTCGGTCGACGATGTTCCTCTCGACCCGCACGCACAGCGCCTGCGCGAGGCATGTGCGATGGACGCGGCCACCATCACCGACGACGACATCCGTCGGGCCAGGCGGGCGTACATGGGCAACATCTCCTACGTCGACGACTGGACCGGAGCCTTGACGTCGACGTTGGGCGCACTCGGCCTCGCCGACGACACGGTCGTCATGCTCGTCGCCGACCACGGGGACATGCTCGGCGAGCGCGGCCTCTGGTACAAGATGAACTTCTTCGAGTACGCGGCGCGGGTGCCGCTCGTGCTGTGGTCGCCCGGCCGGTTCGAGCCCGGCCGTGTCGCGACTCTCACCACGCTGCTCGACATCGCCCCGACCCTGCTCGATCTCGCCGGCGTCGAGGCACCGCCGCAGTTCGGGGGGTCGTCGATCCTGGGGTTCGTGA
>JBBQTC010000065.1:0-21691 GCA_038234785.1 Acidimicrobiales bacterium | reverse complement strand
CGGCCGAGCGGGTACCGGGGGCGTGGGCTCAGATCGACCGCGAGCTCGACGTCATCGAACAGCTGGGGTTCCCGGGTTACTTCCTGGTGGTGTGGGACATCGTCGAGTTCTGCAAGCGGTCGGGGATCTTCTGCCAGGGCCGGGGCAGCGCGGCCAACAGCGCCGCCTGCTATGCGCTGGGGATCACGAAGGCCGACGCGGTGTCGCTCGGGCTGCTGTTCGAGCGGTTCCTGTCGCCCGAGCGCGACGGTCCGCCCGACATCGATCTCGACATCGAGAGCGACCGGCGCGAGGAAGTCATCCAGTACGTGTACCAGCGCTACGGGCGTCACCACACGGCGCAGGTGGCCAACGTCATCACCTACCGGGCCCGGTCGTCGGTGCGCGACATGGCCAAGGCGCTCGGCTATGCCACGGGTCAGCAGGACGCGTGGAGCAAGCAGATGGATGCCTGGGGCACGGTGAGCACCACCGCGAACCAACCCGACCACGATGTCCCGGCAGCGGTGCTCGAGCTCGCCGCCGAGATCGAGGACGCACCGCGCCATCTCGGCATCCACTCCGGCGGCATGGTGATCTGCGACCGGCCGGTCATCGAGGTGTGCCCGGTGGAGTGGGGGCGGATGGACAAGCGCAGCGTGCTCCAGTGGGACAAGGACGACTGCGCTGCTGCCGGGTTGGTGAAGTTCGACCTGCTCGGCCTGGGGATGCTCAGCGCACTGCACTACGCGGTGGATCTCATCCGCGAGCACCGCGGCTACGAGGTCGACCTCGCCACCATCCCTCAGGAAGACGACGTGTACGCGATGCTCTGCCGCGCCGACACGGTGGGCGTGTTCCAGATCGAGTCGCGGGCGCAGATGGCCACGCTGCCGCGGCTCAAGCCGCGCCGCTTCTACGACCTCGTCGTCGAGGTCGCGCTCATCCGCCCGGGCCCCATCCAGGGCGGCTCGGTGCACCCCTACATCCGGCGACGCAACGGGCAGGAGCCGATCACCTACCTGCATCCGCTGCTGGAGAACTCGCTCGGCAAGACCCTGGGTGTGCCGCTGTTCCAGGAGCAGTTGATGCAGATGGCCATCGACGTCGCCGGGTTCTCGCCCAGTGAGGCCGACCAGTTGCGTCAGGCGATGGGCTCCAAGCGCAGCCGGGCGCGGATGGAGCAGTTGAAGGCGCGCCTGTACGAGGGCATGGCCGAGCGGGGCATCACCGGCGACGTCGCCGACGAGATCTTCGTGAAGATGGCTGCATTCGCGAACTACGGGTTTCCCGAGAGCCACTCGGTGTCGTTCAGCTACCTCGTCTACTCATCGGCCTGGATCAAGTTCCACGAGCCGGCGGCGTTCTGCGCGGCGTTGTTGAATGCGCAGCCGATGGGGTTCTGGAGTCCGCACTCGCTGTGCCAGGACGCTCGTCGTCACGGGGTGGTGGTGCGCTCGCCCGACCTCAACCTGTCGAAGTCGGCGGCCACGCTCGAGCCGTGCACCGACAGCGTCGGTGAGGTCGCGGTGCGGATGGGGTTGCAGAGCGTGCGCGGGCTGGGCACCACGCTCGCCGACGTCATCGAGGCCGGTCGGCCGTACCACTCGTTGGAGGATCTGGTGCGGCGGGTGCCCGACCTCGATCTCGCCCAACTGGAGGCGATGGCCACCGCCGGCGCGTTCGAGCAGTGCTTCGGTCTGGAGCGTCGCCAGGCGTTGTGGGCGGTGGGCGCCGCGGCGCAGTCGCACCCGGATCGGTTGGAGGGCATCGTCGTCGGCCAGCAGGCGCCGCGCCTGCCGGGCATGGAGCCGATGGAGCTGGCGGTCGCCGATCTGTGGGCCACCGGTGTGTCGCCCGACGGGCATCCCACCCGGTTCCTGCGCGCCGAGTTGACCAAGCGTGGGGTGGTCACGTCGGCGGGCCTGTGGCACTGCGAGCCGCGCAGCAAGGTCGTGGTGGCCGGCGTGGTCACGCATCGACAACGTCCGATGACCGCGCAGGGCACCACGTTCATGAACCTCGAGGACGAGACCGGGTTGATCAACATCGTCGTGTCCAAGGGCTGCTGGGCCCGCTATCGCAAGGTGGCCCGGGGTGCGCCGGCGTTGCTGATCCGCGGGCGTCTGGAGCGCAGTGAGGGCGTGATCAACATCAATGCCGAAGAACTCACCCCGTTGCCCGTGGCGGCTCACGCGGCGAGCCGCGACTTCCGCTAGTCCCGCGCCCGCGCGAGCCCGCGTCAGCGGCGGCTGGCGAGGTACGCGCCGACGAGCGCGACCGCACAACCCAGCACGGACAGCACCTCCACCGCCTCGTGCCGTACCAGCGCGCCGAGCAGCAGTGACACCACCGGGATCAGGTACACGCTCGCCGAGGCCCGGCTGCTGCCGAGGCGACCCGCGTTGGCGGCCATCGTCACGTAGGCGAGCGCGGTGCCCAGCGATCCGAGCGCCACCATCGCCCAGAACGCACTCCACGTGAAGTGCACCTTGCCGATCTGGGTGAGCCCGATCGGCGCAGTGATGGCCAGCGCCACCGCCTGTACCCGCCACATCAGGACGAGGCTTCCGTAGCGCTGCTGCAGCGGGACGGCCGCGTTGAGGGCGAACCCGTAGAACGTGAGCGCGAGGAAGATCAGTCCGATACCACCCCACGAGTTGTCGCCACCGCCCGACGGCAGAGCGATGAGGATCACACCCGCGAAACCGATCGCCAGTCCGACCATCTGGCCACGCCGGGGCAGCCGGCGGGCGAGGAACGCGGCCACGACGGTGACGAAGATCGGTGTCGCCCCGTTGAGCATCCCGGTGACCGAGGACGACACGTGCTGCTCCGCGAACGGGAACAGCGAGAGCGGGATCGCCATCCAGATCACGCCGAGCAGCACGACCCGCCACCGATCGGCGCGATCGATGCGGCCGTTGCGGGCGGCCGGGAACATCGCCAGCGTCAGAAATCCGATCCCGATCCGGATGGGGGTGATGAGCGCCGCCGGAAACGCATCGAGCCCCTCGGCGATGAAGAAGAACGAGGTTCCCCACACCGCACCCGGGACGGCCCAGCGTGCCCAGTCGGTGGCACCCATCGACAGGTGGTCGGCGGTGGTGGGCGCCGCGGTGGTGTCGGGGGAGTGGGACGGCACGAGGATGGAGGTTACGGGTGTCACCCCGGGCCGACGAGCGGATTTCGGACGACGTGATTACCCTCCGGGTATGCGTCCGTTCAGGTTCGGGTACCAGGTGTCCCATGCGAGCGATTCGGACCTGCGCGACCAGGCGAGACGGGCGGAGGCCGCAGGCTTCGACGTCATCCACACCTGGGATCACCAGGTGCCTGGGTGGTCGCCCACGCTGCCGCTGCTGGCCATGGCCGAAGCGACCGAGCACATCCGGCTGTGCCCGCTGGTGATCAACAACGACTTCCACCACCCCGTGCTCCTCGCCGCCGAGTACGTCCACCTCGATCACCTCACCGAAGGCCGCGTCGAACTCGGCCTCGGTGCGGGCCACTCGTTTACGGAGTACACGGCGATCGGGATGAGGTTCGACCCGCCAAAGGTGCGCAAGGCCCGCCTCGCCGAGTCGGTCGAGATCATCAGCCGCCTGCTCGCCGGCGAGACCGTCACCTACGACGGCGACCACTACCACCTGCGCGACGTCGCGCCGATGAAGCCGTACCAGTCGCGGTTGCCGCTCCTGGTGGGAGTGAACGGACCGGCGGCGCTGTCGCACGCAGCCCGTTACGCGGACACGATCGGGCTGATGATGCTCGGCCGGACCCTCGCCGACGGGCATCGCCACGAGGTCAGATGGCAGGCGGACCGACTCGATGCGACCGTCGCTCACATCCGTGCCAGCGAATCGGGACGCACGGAGCCGGTCGAGTTGAACGCACTGGTGCAAGCGGTCGATGTCACCGACGACCGCGCCGGGGCGTTGCGCGAGTTGGTCGAGGGCATCGAGGGTCTCGACCTCGAGGACGCCGAGACCACCCCGTTTCTTGCCATCGGCTCGCCCGACGAGATCGCCGCTCATCTGGTGAGATGTCGGGAGCGCTGGGACATCAACTACTTCTCCGTGCGATCCGTCGAGGAGTTCGCGCCGGTGATCGAGCGATTGAAGGCGCTGGACGGGTCCTGAGATCGGTGCTAACCTACAACCGAATGGTTGTAGATAGCGACTCCCGAACTGCACGAGATCAACCCGATCCGCAGCACGTCGACCAGATGTTCCACGCGCTGGCCGACGCCACCCGACGTGACATCGTCACGCGGGTGCTGCCGCGCGAGTGGTCCGTGTCGGCGCTCGCCCGCGAGTACCCGATGAGCTTCGCTGCGGTGCAGAAGCACGTGGCGGTGCTCGAACGTGCGGGCCTCGTCAGCAAGCGGCGTCACGGGCGCGAGCAGCTCGTGCGTGCCGACATCGATGCGGTCCGCCGTGCGTCGTCGGTCCTCGACCACTTCGAAGCCATCTGGCGGAGCCGGATGGAGCGCTTCGGCGAACTCCTCGCCGAACCCGAGAAAGGAACCGATCCATGACCGTCATCGACATCCGCAAGGACCCCGAGAACCTGAGAATGACCGTGACCGCCGAGTTCGACGCTCCGGTGGAGCGGGTGTGGCAGATGTGGGACGACCCACGGCGGCTCGAGCGCTGGTGGGGCCCGCCGTCGCACCCCGCCACCGTCGTCGATCACGAGTTGGCTCCCGGTGGGGCGGTCACGTACTTCATGACCAGCCCGGAAGGCGACAAGTACCACGGCTGGTGGCGGGTGCTCGCCGTCGCGGCGCCGCGGTCGTTGCAGTTCGAGGACGGTTTCGCCGACGACTCGGGCACACCCAACCCGGACATGCCCGTGACGACGGCGAACGTGCAGCTCGAACCTCGCGCCGACGGTGGAACTCGAATGAGCATCGCCACGACGTTCTCCTCCCTCGAGCAGATGGAGCAGCTCGTGGAGATGGGCATGGAGGAGGGCTTGAAGGCGGCGATGGGTCAGATCGACGGGCTGCTCGACGCAGCCTGAGGGCTCAACGACGCGCCACTCAACGACGCGCCACTCAACGACGGAGGATGGAGGCGAGGCGCACGTCCGGCTCGGGGCGTGCGCCGAGGTGCTCGATCACCCACGCCGAGATCGTGGTCGCGAATCGGGCTGCCGCCACCGCATCGCGGTGCTCGAGGTAATGCGCCAAGAAGCCACCGGCGAACGAATCTCCCGCACCCGTCGCGTCGACGAGGTTGTTGGTGCCGGCGGGGATGTGGGTGGCGACTCCGCCCTCGTAGACGAGTGCACCGTCGGCGTCGAGCTTCAACATGATCAGCGCGCCCGGATACAGGTCGGCCAACGCGGTGGCGATCTCCACCGGCTCGGTGAGACCACCGGTGAGCATGGTGCCCTCTTCCTTGTTGGGCAGCAGGATGTCGATGCCGAGGTCCTGGGTGACCGAGAGGAACAGCTCGATCCCCATCTCGCCGATCATCTGGAACGAGCCCGGGTCGAACGACAGGGTCGCGCCGGCGGCGTGTGCCGCGAGGGCAGCAGCTCGTGCCGCGGCGCGCGGCGGGTCGATGAAGAACGACCACGCGGTGAGGTGGAGGTGTCCGGCCCGGGCGATCACCGCTCGGGGGAGCTCCGACGGCAGCAGGTAGAAGTCGGCGCCGTGACCCGAGACCATCGATCGTTCGCCGGTGTGGTCCACGAACACCGCGACCGACCCGGTGAGATGCGCTTCGGTCTCGACGAAGTGGGCCACGACATGTTCGCGCTCGAGGTCCTCCTGGGCGAGCTGACCGAATCGGTCGCGCCCGATCTTGCCGATGAACTCGGTGGGCTGGCCGGCGCGGCTCGCCCACACCGCCACGTTCGCCGCGCTGCCGCCGGGCGTGAGCATCACCTCTCCGAACGTGTCGCCACCACGGAGGAGTTCGCTGTTGGTTCGGATGAGCACGTCCCAGGCGAAATCGCCGACGACGCACATGGGCGTTGGCACGGCGGGCACGGTAACAGCTAGCCGATCGCCCGCAACAGGACTTCACCCCGCGCTGAAAGCCGGTATCCGGTGTCGAGGCTCTCGGTCAGGCCCAGCTCCTTGAGCTTGCGGACGTTGATCTTGAACGCCGGGCGTTCCTGGCCGGCGTGCCGCGCCAGCGCGGTGCTCACCACTCCCGGGTACTTCTCGATGAGGCGCAGCGTGGATCGCGTCCAGGATCCGCTCGGCGAGCGGGCATCCAGACGGTCGAGGCGCAGCCGCAGTGCGTCGATCTCTTGGGCCGTGAGCGTGTCCTGCTCGCGTCGTTCGGCGCGGTCGTCGCGGCCGGCGTAGCGGAACTCGACTCGCCATAGCGCCCGATCCGGCGCCGGCGATCCGAGGCGCACCAGCAGTCGGTCGAGCGTTCCCTCGCCGGCGGCGGTGGCGTCGGCCTCGGTGAGCTCGGCCGCCGACACCTGGCGCACATCGACGGCCTCCAGGAGCATGCCCGCGACGCGGTAACGGCCGCCGGTCTTTGCCTGTGGGCGAGTCCAGGTGCGGACCGTCACAGTGATCGAGCCGTCGGCGATGCCGGGCCACGCGTCGGCCGTGAACAGCAACGGTCAGTGCTTCCTCGTGGTCGACGCGGAGGTCGCGGCCACCAGGCCGAGTCCGATGAACACGGTGCCCGCCACCCAGCGGCGCACGAACGGGAGCCCGCGGCCGCGGAGCAGGACCTCACGAAGGTGGCTCGCCATCAGCGAGTAGGTGCTGTCGGTACAGGCACCGATGAGCACGAACACCATCCCGAGCACGAATGCCTGCAGACCGGGTCGACCGTTCTCGGGCCGGATGAACTGGGGAAGGAACGACAGGAAGAACAGCGCCACCTTCGGGTTCAGCACGTTGACGACGATGCCCTGGGTGAACGCACGACGAGGACTGACGCCCGAACTGGTGGGGTCGAGGGCTGACGGCGTCTGGGTGAGGGTGCGGATGCCGACGTAGACGAGGTACCCGGCCCCGAGCCACTTCACGGTGTTGAACGCGGCGGCCGACGTCGCCAGCACCGCACTGAGGCCCACCGCGGCGGCGATGACGTGCACCATGTTGCCCAGTGCGACCCCGGCGACCGCCGCGAGCCCCGACGCGCGACCGTCGCGGACGCTGCTGTTGACGACGTAGAGCACCGCCGGGCCGGGAATGACGAGCAGGATCAGGGCGGCGGTCGCGAACGTGGCGACGATGGATGCGCTGGGCATGAGGCGGGACTCTATTCCGTCAGATCCCCACGTCGACAGGTGGATTCGGTGGTCCGTCGCGTCGGAGTCGGACCAGATGGTCGCGGAGCGACTCCGGCACGAACGGCAACCCTGCTGCGATGTCGTCGATCGACCACCACCGCAGCTCGAAGAGGTACTCGGCGTTCAGTTCCGGCCATGACAGGCGCGGGGCGGGCTCGAAGGCTCCGGTCCGCACGAGGTAGATGCGTTCGCGCTGGCCGTCGTAGCGGCCGTCGATGAACGGAATGATGTGCAGACGGTCCCAGACGTGCGGTCCGATCTCCGCATCGGCGAGGCCGAGCTCCTCGGCCAACTCACGGTGGAGTGCGTCGTGGTCGGATTCGCCGGGCTCGATGCCGCCGCCCGGCAGCGCCCAGCGCACCCCCGTGACCGGGAATTCGAATCTGACCAGGAGCACCCGATCATCGGGGTCGAGCACCAGTCCTCGCACCGCCTCGCGGATGCGCAGGCCGTCGGTCATTCGTCGGGATGGTCGTTGAGGCCGTCGTTGAAGGCCTTGTACATCTCGTAGATGCCCTTGCACTTCTCGCACAGCGGGAGCTGCTTGGGGTCGCGCGACGGGACCCAGACGTGGCCGCACAACGCCTCGAGCGGTGTGCCGTAGATCCGCGCCTCGAGCACCTTGGCGGCTGCGTTCTCGCCAGGGTCGGTCTTGACGATGTGCGACGCGACGGGTTCTCCCGTCTGCAGAACTTCCTCGGTGTCCGGGGTGAGGGTGGGGAGAGGGGCGACCGTGCTCACGAGTACCAGTCAATCACAGTCCCGCGGTACCATGACGGGCGATGCCGCTCTACGAGTTCAAGTGCCGCACGTGCGACGACACGTTCGAGGTCCGTCGCCCGATGAGCGAGGCCGGCGATCCGGCCACCTGCCCGGAAGGGCACAAGGGGGCAGTTCGGCTGCTCTCGGTGTTCGCCAGCGTCGGAGCGTCCGGTGCGGCATCGCCGACTCCCGCTGCCCGCCCCGCCGGTGGCGGCGGCTGTGGTGGCGCCTGCGCCTGTGCGCACTAGCTCACGCTCAACGACGCCAGTTCCGCGGTGAGGTTGGCTCGTGCCCTCGACTCGCGTTCGTCGCGCATGAGCTCGGTGTGGAAGATCACCGGGGCGTCGAGGAACCTGCGGAGCACCGCGGTGCGTCCGATCGTCCACTGCGCAGCGTCGACGTGGCGGTACTCGGATCGGACACCCGCGACGTACGCCGTGTAGTCCTTCGGTTCGGCACCGAGGACGGCGAGATCGGCATCCACGAGCACGGCCTCATCGGGCGCGGCGGGTGCGTGTGCTGCGGTGGCGAGCACCAGACGGTGCACCACCGCAGCTCGGTCGGCGGGCCAACCCAGCTGATCCGCAACGCGTGCGGAGAGTGCTGCGCTGACGGCCTCGTTGTCGGATCGTGTGGGGTCATAGACCGCGTCGTGGTACAGCACGGCGAGGCGCACTGCCGGCAGGTCGAGGTGGTCGGGTGCGCGCGATGCAGCAAGTCGGTCGACGTGGCGAAGCACCCACATGACGTGCGTGGCCGTGTGGTAGCGCCGGTGGGGCTCGCGATGGCGGGCCAGGAGGTCGTCGAGCAACAGTGGGTGGTCGCCTCCACCGAGGTGCTGCCACGCGGCGCGTAGTTCGACCTCTGGCGTGCTCATGGTGTGATCGTATGGGGCGATGACGCTGCTGATCGACGAGCCCCGCTGGTGGTTCGACGGCCGAGTGTGGAGCCACCTGGTGAGCGACGAGAGTCTGGTGGAACTTCACGACTTCGCCGAGCAGCTGGGAATTCCGCGCCGAGGTTTCCACGGCGATCATTACGACGTGCCCGAGGAGTACTACCAGCACGTGGTGGAGAGTGGGGCCGTGCCGACCCCGAGCCGCGAACTGGTGCGGCGGCTGCGGGCTGCGGGGTTGCGGCTGACGCCGGCGCAACGCCGAGCGGGGGGATGAGCGGGGGACCGAGCGCGCCCTCACCGGCACCTCACCGACGCCACCGCTCGGGCTCGCCCAGCAGATCGCGTGGACATGCCGCGCCACCGGGACCGATGACGTACCACTCGATGAGCTGAATGCCGTGGCGAGCAGCGACGGCGCTGGCATCGAGCCAGCGGTCGACGTCGCCCGGCAGCAGTCCAGCGTTCGGACGGACGGTGGCGAGCACGAGCCCCTGCGCCCAGGCCACACGCTCACCGACGCGAGCCATGAGCTCGGCCACGTCGAGCGCCGCGTCGGGCTCGATGGTGTCGGCGATGACGACGATGAGGCCGCCCATTCCTTCTGGATCGAGCAGGAACGCCAGCGTCTCGGGTCGCATGGGGTCGCCAGCGGCGAGCGACAACACGTACCGGGCCTCGGCCGAGGTGCGCACGGGTCTGGGCAGGGGGTGCGATGGGGCATGCACGGGCAATCTCCGGAGCATCGAGCCCGCGAGCGGGCGCTGAGTTCGGGGGAAGCCGTCGGCGTGGACCCTACGAAAAGGGTGTGACAGGCAACCGGAGGACACGGAGGGGCGGGCGGGGGTGCGGGCGTGCGGGCGTCTGATCACCTCGCCGGTGAGTGTGACACGGCACCACGACCACCCACGACGTCCCCGGTCCGAGTGTCACGCCGTCGGTGCGAGTGTCTGCCATCCGTGCGAGTGAGCACTCGCACCCCGGGGTAGGAGTACCCACTCGCATGGCACTGTGTCACTCGGACCGATCGTGTGGCACTCGGACCGACCGTGTGGCACTCGGACCGACCGTGTGGCACTCGGACCGACCGTCTGCACGGACCGGGGTGCCCGACGCGATCATCTCGGCGACACACCACTAGTGTCCGGGCATGGCCGACGTGACCATCTACCACAACCCGAATTGAAACTCCTCCAGCAATGCCGTGCGCATTGCCCAGGACCTCGGCGCCGACGCCGACATCGTGTTGTACCTCAAGCAACCACCCGACGAGGCGACTCTGCGGGGCATAATCGCCAAGCTCGAGGACCCCGTCACCGACCTCGTCCGGCGCGACAGCCTCTGGAAGAAGTTGGGGCTCACCGAGGCGGACGCAGCGACCGATGACCAGGTCGTCGCACTGCTCCTCGCGCACAAGCAATTGCTGCAGCGCCCGGTCGTCGTCACCAAGAAAAAGGCCATCATCGGACGGCCGAAGGAACGGGTCAGCGCCCTGCTCGGCCGGTGACGACTCCTGAATCCGGCGTCAGCGTCGGCGCTTGCGACCGGCGATGGCCTGCAGGACGAGCAACAGCAGCACCGCCCCGAGCGTGGCCACGAGCACGGACCGGAAGTCGAACTCGGTGACCCCCTTGTTGCCGGCCGCCTGCATCAGTGCGCCGCCGATGAGCGCCCCCAGCACTCCGACCGCGATCGAGTAGAGGCAGCCCGACTTGTCGTCGCCGGTGATGTGACGGCCGAGGAGGCCGGCGATCAGGCCGACGAAGATCCAGGAGAAGAAACTCATTCGCCGGACTCTATTCGGCTCTACGTCGGAGCGGACCCCGGCGTAGTGTCGAGATTCGTGGGGAGATGGACCGGGAAGCGCGCAGAGCCCTCGCCCGGAGCCGGGGGATGGGGCCTGCTGCGGGCGATGCTGCGCGAGCAGCGTGGTGGTCTGATCGCCGGGATGGTGGTCGGCCTCGCGTGGAGCGCCGGCAAGGTGTCGGTGCCCAAGCTCACCAGCCTGGCCGTGGATCGGGCGATCCTCGGCAACGGATCCCTGCTGTTCTGGTCGCTCCTCATCGCCGCGATGGGCATCATCGCCGGATTTTTCACCGCCTGGCGGCGCTGGTTCGCGTTCCGCGAGAGTCGCCTCACCGAGACCAAGCTCCGCGAGCAGCTCTTCGCCCACATCCTCCGACTGCACGTCGCCTATCACGACCACACCCAGACCGGACAGCTGATGAGCAGGGCATCGAGCGACCTGCTGCAGATCCAGGGCTTCGTCGTGATGATCCCGGTCACGGCGTCGAACCTGGCGATGGTGCTCGCGATCGTGGTGATCCTGTTCGTGCAGCAGCCGATGCTGGCATTGATCGCGCTGGCGCCATTGCCGTTCCTCAACGTGCTCGCCACTCGGTTCTCGCGGCGGATCCATCCGGCGGTGCTGGCCGTGCAGCAGGAACAGGCCCAGTTGGCGACGGTCGTGGAGGAGGCGGTCACCGGCGTTCGAGTGATCAAGGGGTTCGGTGCCCACGAGGTCACCGCCGAGCGGTTGCGAGTGGAGGCCGACGACATCCGCACGGTCTCCCTGGAAGCGGCCCGCATCCGTAGCGCGTTCCTGCCGGCGCTCGACCTGTTGCCCAGCCTCGGACTCCTGGCCGTGTTGGCGTTCGGCGGCCATCGGGTGCTCAACGGCGAGATGACCCGCGGTCAGATGCTCGAGTTCATGCAGTACATCGGCCTGCTCATCTTCCCGCTGCGCAACCTGGGCATGACGGTCGCCTTCGGCCAGCGGGCAGCCGCAGCGCTGCTGCGGGTGAACGACGTGCTGTCGACGGTGCCCGAGGTGGCGGACGCCCGCCATCGCGTCGCGCTCCCCACCGAGGAGCCGACCGGCGCCGTCCGATTCGACCATGTCGAGTTCGGGTACGGCGCCGATGCGGCCGTGTTGCGCGACTTCGACCTCACGATCCGGGCGGGCGCGTCGGTGGCCGTGGTGGGCGCCACCGGCAGCGGCAAGAGCACGCTGGCCCGGCTCCTGATCCGCTTCTACGACGTCCAATCGGGCGTCATCGAGATCGACGGCATCGACATACGCGACCTCACGCTTGCCGAACTGCGCCATGAGGTCGCGATCGTGTTCGAGGACACGTTCCTCTTCCACGATTCTGTCGGCGCCAACATCGCGTTCTCCCGCCCCGACGCGTCAGCGGTCGACGTGGAGCGAGCGGCGCGGCTCTCCGGGGCACACGACTTCATCCTCGAACTCCCAGAGGGCTACGACACGCTGCTGGGGGAGCGCGGCTACTCGCTCAGCGGTGGACAGCGTCAACGGATCGCGCTCGCGAGGGCGATCATGGCCGACCCCCGCGTGCTGGTGCTCGACGACGCGACGAGTGCGGTGGACCCGTCGAAGGAGCACGAGATCCGCGAGGCGATGCGCACCGTGATGAAGGGCCGCACGACGATCGTGATCGCGCACCGCCCGGGCACCATTGCGTTGGCGGACACCGTCGTCCTCCTCGATGGAGGCAGAGTGTTCGCCACCGGTACGCACGACGAGTTGTTGGCCACCAACGAGCGCTATCGCGCGGTGCTGGCGGCGATGGCCGAGGAAGACCCGATCGATCTGGAGGTGGGCTGACCATGTGGGCACGCTCCGCCGTCAGTGAGGAGGACAAGCTCGATCGCGCCGAGACCGCCAAGGTCCTGCGGCGGTCGTTGCAGTTCGCCCAGCCGTACCGGAAGACGATCTGGCTCACGATCGCCCTGGTCGGCGTGTCGACGGCCTGCACGGTGGCCGGCCCGGTGTTCGTCAAGTTCGGTCTCGACCGAGGGATCAGCGCCACGAGCAGCCGGGCGCTGAACCTCGCCGTCGCCGGCTACCTCCTCACCGTGGTCATCGGATACGTGGTGGGTCGGCTGCAGTACCTCGCCATCAACCGGGCGGGCGAAGGATTCCTGCGCGATCTCCGCGTCGCAGTGTTCGACCGACTGCAGGCACAGTCGATGGCCTTCTTCGATCGCAACAAGGCGGGCGTGCTCGTCTCGCGCATGACCGCCGACATCGAGAGCATGGGCGAACTGATCCAGTGGGGCCTGCTCCAGTTCGTCGCCGCCGGACTGCTGCTGGTGATGACGCTCATCCTCATGACCGCGATGAGCTGGGAGCTCACGCTGCTCGTCGTGCTGTTCGTCGCACCGATCCTCGGGCTCGCATCGGTGCGGTTCCAGCGCCTCTCGAACGTCGCCTACCTCGACGTGCGCGAGCGGGTTGGCACCAACCTGTCCAACCTGCAGGAGGGCATCAGCGGGGTACGTGTCATCCAGGCGTACGGGCGCGAGGCCGAGCAGCACCGGCGGTTCACGGTGTCCAACCGAGAGCTGTACGACTCGCACCTCTACAGCGTGCGGATCAGTACGTGGTACTTCGGGCTGGTCGAGTGGTCCGGCATCACGTCGATCGCCCTGATCGTCGGTGTCGGTGGCTTCCTCGTCCATCACGGCTCGGTCGCATTCGGCACGGTCGCCGCATTCGTGCTGCTGCTGGCGAACCTGTTCGATCCCGTCCAGCAGCTGTCGCAGCTCTACAACACCGTGCAGAGTGCGGCCGCTGCGCTGCACAAGCTGTATGTGTTGATGGACACGGTGCCCGATGTCAGCGAGCATCCTCGCCCGGTCGATCTGCCGAGCCACGGCACGCTCGCCGCGCACAACGTCACCTTCACCTACGACGGTGCCGAGCGTCCCGCGCTGCACGACGTGAGCCTCTCGGTCGCGCCCGGCGAACGGTTGGCACTCGTCGGTCCCACCGGTGCGGGCAAGAGCACCCTCGCCAAGCTGCTGTCCCGGCTGTACGACCCCACCACGGGCCACGTGTCGTACGACGACGTCGATCTCCGCATCGCGTCCCTGGCGTCGTTGCGGGAACGGGTCGTGGTCGTGCCGCAGGAGGGCTTCCTGTTCGGCGGATCCATCCGTGACAACATCCGCATCGCACGTCCCGGTGCAAGCGATAACGATGTCGCCGAGGCACTCGACGCCATCGGTGTGCGTGAGCGCTTCGAGGAGTTCCCGCAGGGCCTCGACACCGAAGTACGCGAGCGCGGGTCACGGCTGAGCGCGGGCGAGCGGCAACTCGTCTCGCTCGCTCGAGCGGCCCTCGTCGATCCGTCGGTCCTCGTGCTCGACGAGGCGACGAGCAACCTCGATCCGGGCACCGAGGCAGTGGTCGAGCACGCGCTGGAGCGGTTGATGGAGGGGCGCACGGTGATCGTGGTGGCCCACCGACTCTCGACCGTGCGGCGCGCCGACCGGATCGCGGTGATCGACCATGCCCGCCTCGTCGAACTCGGCACGCACGACGAGCTCATCGTGCAGGGTGGTCGCTACGCGGCTCTGGCCGAGGCATGGGCGCGGTCGCAACCGGTCGTCGATCCGACCTCCGGGCGTTGACGTTGGCACTCACGTTGTCGCTCACGTTGGCACTCACGTTGGCACTCACGACCGGCGTTCCCCGATGCTCACTCCGATGCGCCAGACTTGGCCCATGACCGCCACTGCGCTGACCGCTCGTAACGTCCCGAAGACTGCCGACGCCGTGGGGGTTCCCGTCGGCACCGCCGGAGCCGTACCGCGATCGCTCGGCATGTCCCGGACCGCACTCGCGACGCACGGGTTCGAGGGCAAGGTCGGGCAGACGTTGGTGGTGCCGTCCGGCGATGGGCCCACCCACATCGCCGTAGGTGTCGGCGTGCCGGGCATGCTCGATGCCAACGACCTGCGCAACGCTGCTGCGGCGCTCGTACGGGCGGCCGGGAAGGCGGCCGTGGTCGCCACCACGCTCGCCGACCTCGATGGTGTCGATCCCGCCCATGCGGGCCAGGCCGTGACCGAAGGCGGTCTGCTCGCCGCGTATCGATACGCCGGGATCAAGCGCGTCCCCTTCACCACGGCGCTGCGTGAGTTGGTGCTGGTGGCCGGCGAGCGTCGCCAGAAGGGCGTCGCCGGCGGCGTGGAGCGCGGTTCGGTCACGGCTGCGGCCGCGTCCCTCGCGCGCGATCTTGCGAACACGCCGCCGTCCCACATGAACGCTCGCAACATCGCCGATCGTGCCGTCGAGGTCGCCGCGGCCTGCGGACTTTCGGTGGAGGTGTTCAACAAGGACCAGCTGGAGGCGATGGGCTGCGGGGGCATGTTGGGCGTCAACCGCGGCAGCACCGAACCGCCGCGCATGGTGCGGCTGACCTACACCCCGCGCAACCCGGTGGGGCACCTCGCGATGGTCGGCAAGGGCGTGATGTACGACTCGGGCGGGTTGAGCCTCAAGCCGAGCGACGGGCAGATCGCGATGAAGCTCGATATGAGCGGCGCGGCCGCCGTGCTCGCGGCGATGGGTGCGCTGAAGGCGCTGAAGTGTCGCACGAAGGTCACCGGATACCTGATGTGCACCGACAACATGCCGTCGGGCTCGGCCGTCAAGCTCGGTGACGTGCTGACGTTCCGCAACGGCAAGACCGCGGAGATCCACAACACCGACGCCGAGGGGCGTCTGGTGCTCGCCGACGGGCTCTCGCTCGCCGTCGAGGACGGGCCCGACGCGATCGTCGACATCGCCACGCTGACCGGAGCGTGCATGGTGGCGCTCGGTACGAAGGTGGCCGGCGTCGTCGGCAACGATCAGCCGCTCGTCGACCGGGTCCGCATGGCCTCCGCCACCACCGATGAGAAGGTGTGGCAGATGCCGTTGGAGAAGGCGTACCGCAAGCTGCTCGACAGCAACGTCGCCGACATGCGCAACATCGGCGGGCCGTACGGCGGGGTCATCACGTCGTCGCTGTTCCTCAGCGAGTTCGTCGGGGAGGTGCCGTGGGCGCACCTCGACATCGCCGGCCCGATGGGCGTCGATGCCGACGACGGATGGCTGTCGAAGGGCGCCACCGGGTTCGGTACTCGACTGTTGATCGAGCTCGCCACCACGTTCACGAAGTAGCGCGCTCGAGCGCGGTTGTCGCCGCCGTCACCGCCGCTGGTGGGGGTACGCCGACCGCGAGCAGTTGACGTTCCAGCAGCGACGGGTCGTCGCCGGCAGCCACCATCGCGGTGGCGAGGGCGAGCCCTCGTTCGAGTTCGTCGAGCGTGTGATGGCGCACCTGCCAGTCGCGATGTCGCTCCTGCAGACCCTGGGGCATCCGGGCGAGGTGCCGCATCGCCACCGGTGGCAGTCGCCGTCGAACGGCGAGACCGTCGGGGACCGGCTGCGACACGCCGAAGAGCACGCAACGCTGCAGGGCGCGCACGAACGTGTTGGACGTCGCAGCCGAGTACGACAGCCCGAGCTCGCTCGCAGTCTCGTCGAGGTCGAGTTCGTAGCCGAGGGGATAGCGGTCGAAGCCGCCGGCGAGCCGCCGAAGGGTCCAGGTCGCCGTCGGACCGAGCACGTTCAACCAGAACAGTTCAACGTAAAGGCTTCGTACGTCGTGTCCGATCGTGTCGACGACCGGGTCGATCCACGGCACCACCATCAATGTTGGCTCCGATGGGGCAAAGGATTGCGAGGCAACGTGCATGGGCTCCCCCGATGTGGGTACGTGCTCGGACGGTGGGGGAGGTCGCTCGGTCACACTGGGCACACCGCTGGCGTCGGATCGGCAACGAAGCGAAAGAAGCTTGGCCGCTCGGTCCGAACGTCGGCGAGAATGACTCGGTGTCCGATCTCGCCACTGCCAGGGAGTGGGTGCGCTCTGCGCGGCGCATCGTCGTCTTCACGGGGGCAGGCATGTCCACCGACTCGGGCATCCCCGACTTCCGTGGACCGAATGGGCTCTGGACTCGCAACCCCGCTGCGGAGAAGGCATCGACCCTGCAGCACTACCTGGAGGACACCGAGCTCCGGAAGCTCGCGTGGCAGACCCGGCTGCACTCGCCGGCATGGGAGGCGCAGCCGAACGCTGCACATCGCGCACTGTTCGATCTGGAGACGCGCGGCCAACTGCTTGCGATCGTCACCCAGAACATCGACGAACTGCACCAGAAGGCCGGGCACGATCCGTACCGGGTGATCGAGGTGCACGGCACGATGCACTGGGCCCGTTGTTGGGGCTGCGACGACCGTCGGCCGATGCCTGAACTGCTCGATCGCGTGCGAGCCGGTGAGCCCGATCCTTCGTGTCGGATCTGTGGGGGAGTGGTCAAGAGCGACACCATCTCGTTCGGCCAGAGCCTCGTCCCGCACGTGATCGAGGCAGCCATGGTGGCCGCCCATCGGTGCGATCTCCTCATCGCCGCCGGATCGTCGCTGTCGGTGTTCCCGGCGGCCAACGTGGTGCCACGGGCGAGGTCGACGGGCGCCAAGGTGATCATCGTCAACGGTGAACCGACCAAGATGGATCGATTCGCCGACGCCCTTCTCGTCGGGCCGTTGGCGGAGATCCTGCCTGCCCTCTGCGCCGTGGACTGACGGGGCCGCATCCTCGAGTTGAATCCCGACTGATCCGGTAGTCTTTTGCCATGGCAACGTTCCGCGACCTCCTCACCGCCGCCAAGGCCGAGATCACCGAAGTCGACACGGCAGGCGCCGCCGACCTCATCGCGAAGGGCTGGCACGTGCTCGACGTGCGCGAACCCGACGAGTACGACCAGGGCGCGATCCCCGGTGCCGTCCACATCCCGCGAGGCCACCTCGAGGCGCAGGTGGAGGGCAAGCTGCTCGACAAGGACGCTCCGGTCGTCATCTACTGCGCGGGTGGCGTGCGCAGCGCGTTCGCCGCCAAGACGCTTGCCGAGCTGGGCTACACCGACGTCGTGTCGATGGCCGGCGGCTTCGGCAAGTGGAAGGACGAGGGGCGGGCGTGGAAGACACCGGTCGTGCTCACCCCTGACCAGAAGATCCGCTACATGCGCCATCTGCTCCTGCCCGAGGTCGGTACCGAAGGTCAGGCCAAGCTGCTCGGCAGCAAGGTGCTGATGCTCGGCGCCGGCGGCCTGGGCTCACCTTCCGCGCTGTACCTCGCCGCTGCCGGCGTGGGCACGATCGGCATCGTCGACATGGACGAGGTCGACGCCAGCAACCTCCAGCGCCAGATCCTGCACAACCTCGACCGCATCGGCGACCGCAAGGTCGACAGTGCGAAGAAGACCTTGACGCTGCTCAACCCCGATGTCGATGTCGTCACCTACGACACCCGCCTCGACGCCAGCAACATCATCGACATCATCAGCGGCTACGACATCATCGTCGACGGGGCCGACAACTTCCCGAGCCGCTACCTGCTCAACGACGCCAGCGTGAAGCTCGGCATCCCGGTCGTCCACGGCAGCATCTTCCGTTTCGAGGGCATGGTCAGCGTGTTCCACCCGCTGCAAGGCCCGACGTATCGCGACATGGTGCCCGAGCCGCCGCCCGCCGAACTGGCCCCGAGCTGCGCCGAAGCCGGCGTCCTCGGCGTGCTGCCCGGCATCATCGGCAGCATCCAGGCCCTCGAGGTCATCAAGGTGTTGTTGGGCATCGGCGCGCCACTCATCGGCCGCATCCTGTCGGTGGACACCACCGACATGAGCTTCCGCACGTTCAAGCTCCGCGCCGACCCGGCCAACGAGGTCACCTACGAGAACCGCGATCGCATCATCGTGCAGGAACTCGAGGGTCTCTGCGCCCCGGGCCTCGCTCACTGACCTGCGCCGGCCGAGCCACCTAGGCTTCGGCGATGACGCCGATCCTCACCACCGACTACCACACCGCGGGCGAGCCGTTCCGGGTCGTCACGGGCGGCGTCCCGGAGATCGCCGGAGCGAACGTTCGGGACCGACGGGCGACGGCGCAATCGGTCGAGGAGATCGATCGCGTCCGCCGATTGCTGTGCCATGAACCACGCGGCCACGCCGACATGTACGGGTGCTTCGTGGTCCCACCCGACGACGACGGCGCCGACTTCGGAGTGCTGTTCTGGCACAAGGACGGTTACTCCACCGCATGTGGGCACGGCACCATCGCGCTCGGCGCATGGGCGGCCGACAGCGGTCGGGTACCGATGCCGATCGACGGCGCCGCCGACGTCACCATCGATGTGCCGTCGGGCCGCGTGGTCGCCCGCGTCCAGCGCGTCGCCGGTCGCACGACCCTGGTCACGTTCCGCAACGTCGCCTCGTACGTCGTCGCCCGCGGCGTGCAGGTCGACACCTCGATGGGCCCGGTGGTGGTCGATCTGTCGTGGGGCGGAGCGCTGTACGCATCGTTGCGCGCCGCTGACATGGGCATGCGGGTGGCCGTCGACCAGTACTCGCAACTCGTCGCGCTCGGTCGGGAGGTCAAATGGGCGCTGAACGAGACGGAGCACGCGACGCACCCGACGGACCGTCGTCTCTCCGGCGTGTACGGCACGATCGTGTTCGACGATCTCGGTGACACCGACGAGGGACCCGAGCAGCGAAACCTCACCGTCTACGCCGACGGTGCAGCCGACCGGTCGCCGTGCGGCTCGGGCACCGCCGCGAGGTTGGCCCTGCTGGCCCAGGACGGCCGGATCGAGGCGGGACAGACCCTTCGGCATCACTCGATCGTCGACACCACCTTCATGGCCCGCATCGTCGAGCGGACCGTCGTCGACGGCATCGACGCCATCATCCCCGAGGTCGACGGCATGGCGTATCGCACGGGCGAGCACACGTTCACGCTCGACGAGCGCGACCCCGTCGGTACCGGGTTCACGCTCCGATAGCCGATCCCGCAACGACTACAGTCGGGCGACATGCGCACGCACGCGCCTGTTCGAAACCTGTGGATCCACGGCCCGCTGGTCGATGTGCTGGTCGGGTGGTGCTGGCTGCCGATCGCGCTGGTGGTGCACCGGACCGAACCACATCTGTCGGCCGTGCAGTCGTTGGTCGGGGTGATCTTCCTGGTGTCGTTTGCCCATCAGCCGCTCACGCTGGGCCTGGTGTACGGCGATCCGCTGCAACGCGCTGCCCACCGTCGGCTGTATGCGTGGGCGCCGTTCGTCGCCGCCGGGGTGATCGCTGTGGGACTCGAGGTGAGCCTCACCCTGGTCGCACTGGTGGCAGGACTGTGGAACGCCGAGCACACCCTGATGCAGCGGTACGGCGTGCTGCGCATCTACGGGCGCAAGGCCGGTGACGACCACGGCTCGATGGAGAAGCCGATGCTCATCGTCTGGTTGGCGGCCGCGATCGCATACATCGGTGCCTTCGTGGACCTCGACGGACTCGCTCGGCATCTGGGCGTCGACGGCACCAACTCGCGCAGTGTGCACCTGCTCGGTCCGCTCCGTACACCGGCCACCGTCGTCTTCTGGTTGGCCGCGATCGTCGGAACGGCGATGGCGCTGCGCTGGTGGCGCGCGGAGCGATCCCTCGGCGTTGCCGCCAGCCGTGCCAAGCACATCTACGCGCTCGGCACGCTGGGCCTGGTGGTCGCGGTGATGGTGGACCCGATCGCCGGGGTCGCCGGCTACGTGGCTGCTCACGCCATCGAGTACTTCGCCGTCGTGCACCGCAGCCTGCGCACCCGGGTCGACGACGCGCCGGTGGCGGCGGCCACGAGATCCCCCGGTCGCCGGGCTGTCGTCTACACCGCGTACTTCGCCGCCATCGCCGCCATCGTGGTGTTCGCCGGTCCCCGTGGCTACGCGTTCGCGATCCTGTACTTCGGGGCGTTGCACATCCTCTATGACGGCTTCGTGTGGAAGCTCCGCCGTCCGGCGGTGGCCGCCTCGCTCGGCATCACGCCGGCAGCTCCGCGAGCACCGTCGGCAATTCGTCACGCTCCTGCAGGATGACGCCGGCGATCACGAGCGCGGCACCGAGAAGGTCGGCAGCGGTGGGGGTCTGGCTCAGCGCCAGCAGTCCGACGACCATCGCCGTGACCGGGAGCAGCGCGAGCAGCAGTGCGAACCTGCGCACGGGAATGCGCCGCAGCACCAATTGATCGATCGAGTAGCCCACGGCTGTCGAGAGCAGCCCGACCAGCGCGCACAGGCCGAGCAGTCGACGGTCGGAGAGGACGGCGCCCATTCCCGAGACGCCGAACGGCAGGATCGCCAGGCCGCCGATGACCAGGCCGACACCCAGTCCGCTCAGACCGCGGTCCAGGTGGGCGACCCGGCGCCCGAGCACGATGTACACCGCCCACATCGTGGACGCGCAGAAGATGAAGAAGATCCCGAGCGGGTCGCCGCCGATCTCGACGCCGGACAGGATCGCCACGCCGCTCGCGGCGAGCAGGAGCGCGATGGTGTTCCGGCGTGTCCGGGTGAACAGCCCGGCGACAGCGATCGGGCCGATGAACTCGATCACGACGCTCTTGCCCAGCGGCAGTCGGTTGATGGCGAGGTAGAAGAACAGGTTCATCACCGCGGTGGCGACGCCGAAGGTCGCTGCGGCTCGAAGGTCGACGCGGGTCCAGCGCCGTTGGTCGCGCCACGAGATCGCGAGGATGGGGATCGCGCCGAGCAGGACCCGGAGCGCGGCCACCGTGGCCGGACGCACCTCGTCGAACAGGTTCACCGCGATCACGGCGCCGGTGTACTGCGAGATGCCGGACATGACGAACAGCGCTTCGGGCGACGCGGTTCGGAAGAACTGGGTGGGGGCGCGCATCGAGTCGCGGGCTGACGCCCGGTACGTCAGTCGAACAGATCGGGATCGGTTCGGCAGATCTCCTGCCACAGCGGCTGGAAGCTGAGCCAACCTGCGATCGGCGACGCCGTGTTCTCCCGGGTGTAGGTCGCGTCGTCCGGAGCGATGTGCTTGGGCGTGCCCGCAGCCATCGCCAGCAGC